>NZ_JBICWR010000018.1:0-186797 GCF_043199855.1 Streptomyces sp. NPDC048521 | reverse complement strand
GCATCCGCGGCCTGGTGGGCAGGCCACGTCACCGGCCACGGCGGCTGTTCGCCGACCGCGGCTACGACTACGACAAGTACCGGCGGCTCCTCCGTACTCGCGGCATCACGCCGAAGATCGCCCGAAAGGGCACCGCCCACGGATCCGGCCTGGGCAGAACCAGGTGGGTCGTCGAGCGCACCTTCGCCTGGCTCCACCAGTTCAATCGCCTACGGATCCGCTACGAGATACGAGGCGACCTCCACCTCGGACTACTCCAACTCGCCTGCAGCGTCATCTGCTTGAGACGACTCCGAACCTCATTCTGAAATGATCAGTTAGACGTGGGGGCGATGACCACGCGCCTTGTCAGGAGGACAGCCTGCCCCCGACGACCCCGGCAGCCTTCTTGGCGATGTCGCATGTCTGCGCGGGGTTGTCGCCTGCCGTCACGGTGACGCGCACGAACTCCTGGGTGGTCACCTCGAGCGACACCGCGCAGGTCGTCGCTGCACCGGCCTTGGTCTGCGTCATCACCGCCCTGTGTCCGGCGATATCGGACAGCGCTTGGGCCTCCGAGCTGTGAAACTCCATATCGTGGACATCCGCACCGCCGTCGTTGATCTCGACCGCGTAGTCGTAACCGCTGCACGTCGGCTTGCCGGGGATGGCCTGCATCGTGGGCCGGGTGACGCCGTCCTGCTCGAGCTGTGGCACGTCCGCGGGTTTCAGCAGGGTGCACGGATCGACGTCGGCGAGGGGTGTACCCACTTTGCCGTCACCGGCACTTCCGCCTTGCGCGGCCGAGCTCCCACTGGCGCCGCTGGTCGGCCTGTCCGAGCCCTACTCGTTGTCGTCGCAGGCCGCAAGCCCGAGCACGCAGGCCAGGATGGTGGCCGTCATCACCACACGTCGCATTTTCATCCCCCGATTCCACTCTGGTGCGGATCAGACCGAAGAAGAGATCCGTTCGTCTCACCCTCCGCCGTGTGCACGGCCCGCAGCGCATGCCGACGCGATCTCGGACGAGGTCAGTGTCCCACTGCCGATCTTCAGCGCGGAGGAGCGCGATCGGCCGATCGTGGCGAACCGTTCCCCATCCAGGGAGGGCGAGGTTGGGCAGGCGGGCGATGCCGCGCAAAGCGTGGTGGACGCTGTCACCCTTGAGACAGCAGTCGCGCAGTGCCTTCCAGCCCCTCATGCGTGCGAAAGACATGCTCGACGTGGGCGCGGACTTGTCTGTGAGACTTGTTGGGCTCCTCTTTTTGCGGGCTGGTCCTTGGCCTTGCGGCGGCGGTGTGGCATCACCAGGCAGGTTCCGGGGCAGCGGCCATCGGCCATCGTCGTGGCACCGACAGCGTCCTTGGCGCGGATTCCTCCGACACCTTGCCGTCCTGGCGGTAGCCGCGCGCGGGTCGGCCGACCACTTGGGCCCGAGGTCGTTGATGCTGCGGTCGGCCGCCGAATTCGACACCCCGAACACCAGCCACACCGTGATCAACACACTCCGGCTGATCCCTCCAGCCGGGCGAAGGCGAGAATGTCGGGGACTGCTTCGCGCAGGCTCGCGAAGTGCCGGTGCACGCCGGCCACCGCAGCCGCGGCGTTGACCCCCCACACCGTCATGCCGGCCCGCAGCCCTGCCTCCACTCCCGACTGGGCGTCTTCGATGACGAGGCAGTTCTCCGGCTGAGCACCGAGCCGCTCGGCGGCCAGCAGGTAGGGCACGGGCGAGGGCTTGCCTTCCGCCACCGCGGCGGCGTCCACAATGACGCGCGGAACCGGCAGCCCCGTCCGAGCGAAACGCCCACGCACCCGGTGTTCATAGTTCGAGGTCACCAGCGCCCACGCCCCCGACGGCAGGTTGCCCAGCAGCTCCGATGCACCGTCGAAGGCCGCGTAGACGCCGGACCGGACATCCTCGTCCTCCAGTTCGTGCAGCGCGGCCAGGCACTCCCGTGGATCCTGGTCCGGAGCAACCTCCGCGAAGGTTTCCGTCGGCCGCGTCCGCAGCGCCACCCGATAGACCTCCTCCGCGCCCAGTCCGTATCGCCCCGCCCACGTGGCCCAGACCCGGCGCTGGTTGTCCACGGCGTCGATCAACGTGCCGTCGACATCGAAGAGGACGTACTTCCTGGGGCCTTGCCGTACAAGCTCACTGGTCACGACGTGATCATGCCAGGAGAGCCTGCGGAGCATTCGCGGATCGGCCCTTCCGGGCTCGCGCACGGTAGGCGGTGATGCGTCGAGGAGGACGGCGGGGCTCCTTCACGCGCGCCTGGCCGAGGCACAACCGGCACCTGTGGCGGGCTGTCGGGGATACGAGCCGCGTCACGCCAGTCCGTTGGCGGCAAGCCACTTGTGGGCGACGCTGTCCGGGTCGGCTCCCTCGGCGACCTGCGCGTCGAGTTCGCATCGCAGACGAAGATCTGGACGACGGAGACGCCTCCGGGCATCGAACGTGCGAAGTCCTCGGCGAGCGCGATCAGGGCGGGCGGCCTTGGTGTGGGGAACGACCGCAGGAGCGCGGCGAGTTCCCCTTCGGCGACGGCGACGGCGACCCGGGTTCGGGACAGTTCCGGCACGCGTCAGTGTGCTTTGACCTCTTCGACGTCCAGGCCGCGGTCGACACCGTGTGGGATGACGTTCTGCCCGGGTTTCACGTGCAGGCGCGCGCCGTCCAGATACCCCTGGACCTTGTCCGCTTCGAACGACACCAGGTCGTTGATCTTGTCGACTGCCCGGTAGGCGTTGCGGTACGACCAGGCTGCGCGGTGTGCCTCACCGATGTCGTAGTAGTCGCACAGGCCCTTGTAGGGGCAGAAGGTCTGGCCTTCGACCGGGTGCAGTCGGGATTCGTCGATGTCGGCGCGCGGGACGTACCAGCGCGGGGCGAATCCGGACTCGTAGAGCACGACGGGGTGTTCGGAGTGTGCGATCACGGTGTCACCGAGTCGGACTTCCAGGGCGCGGGAGGTGTTGCGGATGTCGATGCGGTGGTACGGGTCAGCCGCGTGCCCGAGGATGCGTTCGTCCTCCTCGTAGAAGGCGTCCATCGCTCGCCAGGCGAAGGCGATGCGGCCCTGCAGGTCGGCGGCATACCCGGGCAGCGCGGTGAATTCCCAGGCGGCGCGTTCGGTGGTGCGGTCGCCGGCGTGCACCGCGTACCAGGCGGTGTCGCCCAGGTCCTTGTGGTGGGTGACTTTCTCGCGGGCGACCAGGGCCTGCGCGTCGATGTCCTCGCGGGGGAGGTAGGCGACGGGGTAGCGGCCCGGTTCGTGGAGCAGGACCACGTTCTCGCTGTCGGCGATGAAGGTGTCGTTGAACTTCACGCGCATACGGCGGCGCAGCCGCTCGGCGAACAAGAGGCGTTCGGGCAGGGGTTCGGGTGTGAGGAAGTGCCCGATGGCGCCGGTGGAGAGGGGGCCTTGCTGCCAGGAGAGTCCCATGGTGGCTTCCTTCCGGGTGCGGGGTGCGCGGGTGGCAGCACCCCGGTAGGTGATTCGTGGTCGACGGTCAGGGTGCGCAGGAGCAGCGGGAGGTGTGAGCCTCGGGCCGGCGAAAAGCAGGTCCAAACGGCCTTACCCGCACTGGTGGTGAGGGTGCGGACCCAGTCGCAGTGAGGCGGGCGGGATGCGCAGGCGGGAGTGGCGTGCGCTGTCGTGGACTTCGACGTGCAGGTAGTCCGGGTGCCGGATGAGGCGGACCAGGTAGGTATGGGTGTGCGGGCTTCCGTGCCGGACGGCGTTGCCGGCCGGTTTCCCCAATCGTCGAGGGTCTGTATCGCGAAGTCACGGGCGGCGCGCACGGTCTGCGGGGTGGTGCTGAAGGCGTGTTGGGCGAGATGTCGCATAGCGGGTCCTTCGCCGGCTGCGGCGGGAGCGGGGGAGTTGGTCCGCAGCCGCCTCGACGCCCTGCGCGTCAGACGAGGACGCGGCCGAGGAAGTCGCGGATGTGCTTGGTGATGGTCTCGAGGTGGCTCTCCAGGGCGAAGTGCCCGGACTCGAGCAGGTGGATCTCGGCATCGGGCAGGTCCTGGCGGAACGCTTCCGCGCCTGCGGGGCCGAAGATCTCGTCGTTGGCTCCCCAGACCGCCAGCAGCGGGACCCGGGAGTCGCGGAAGTACCGGTGGACCTGCGGGTAGAGGTCCACGTTGGTGGGATAGTCGCGGAAGAGCCTGAGCTGGATCTCGTCGTTGCCAGGTCGGTCCAGCAGCGCCTGGTCGTGGACCCAGTTGTCGGGACTGACCAGGCTGGGGTCGGCGACGCCGTTCACGTACTGCCAGCGAGTGATCTCCGGGGTGAGGGCGCCCCGCATGGGGGCTTCGGTGTCCGGTCCCGGGGCCTTGGCGTAGGCGAAGACGCCGTCCCAGAAGGGCTTGACGAAGCCCTCCTCGTAGGCGTTGCCGTTCTGGGTGATGATCGCGATGATGCGGTCCGGGGCCTGGAGGGCGAGACGCCAGCCGATGGGGGCGCCGTAGTCCTGCACGTACATCGCGAACCGGTCGACGCCCAGCTGCTGGAGCAGGCCGGAGGTGACGTCGGTGAGGGCGTCGAAGGTGTAGGGGAAGTCCTGCAGGGTGGGCATCGCGGACTGGCCGAAGCCGATGTGGTCGGGGGCGATCACGTGGTAGCGGTCGGCGAGCGCCGGGATCAGGTGGCGGAACATGTGCGAGCTCGTCGGAAAGCCGTGCAGGAGCACGACTACGGGTGCGGTCGGGTCGCCGGCCTGCCGGTAGAAGACCTCGAGACCGTTGACGGTTGCCGTGCGGTGGTGGACTGCGAAAGCCATGCATCTAACCTCTCTATCGAGCTTTAGTGGTTACATCTCCAGTCGAGCATGCGCGACCTAACCCGTCAAGTGCTATTTGATGGTTAGATCGCGATGGTGGTCGGGGCGCCGCGTCCGGCGGCGCAACATGGGCCTTCCTCATGCCTCCGTCCGTGAACGGTCACCAGCCAGTCGCACCGCCCGCCTCGGGCCCGCTCAGGCGGTCGGTGCGCGCCTGTCCGACGTGGGTGTCCCGGAATCCCGCCGCAGTCGGCCGAGTAACCTGTCAAGCGGATCTATACGGTTAGGAGGTGTGATGATGGTCGACCGAGAACAGCACGGCGTACTGCTGGAGCTCCTCAACAGCACGCCGGTGGTCAATGGCGTCGTCCAGGACCGACTGGCGGATCCCGAAGCGGCCAGGTCCTGGCAGCAGGCCCACGGCGGCAGTGGCACCGTGGACGAACTCCGCAGTCTCGTGCGGGCGCGCGACGCCCTCCAGGACGTGGTGCGCGGCAGCCGACCCGCCCCGTCGCTGGCCCCGCTCCTGAACGGGGTCATCTCCCACCCGCACGTCTCGCCTGCGGGGGTGTCGTGGGAGGTGGAAGTCCCCGCGGAGCGCCGGTTGGCGGTAGAAGCGGTGCTGGCGTGGAGCGCGGTACAGCAGACGATGTCCGGCCGGCTGCGGCCGTGTGCCAACCCGGAGTGCCGTCGCTTCCTCATCGACCGGAGCAAGGCCAACAAGGCCCGCTGGTGTTCGATGGCCGTCTGCGGCAACCGTATGAAGGCAAGGCGCCACCACCAGCGCACCCGTGTCGCAGCCGAGTAACGCCTCCGACCGTCCTCCCCGTGCCGGTGAACAATCGGGCTGACCCGCCTCCTCCCAGACGCCGCGCGGGGGGCCATCGGCGGTCACGTCCGGTGGCCACCTTGACGCCGACGCCTGGCCTCGGTGATCTCGCCCGGCATGGGAAGCCAGTAGTAGAGGGTGAAAGCAGCGATCACGGCGACGCCGAGCGGGGGAAGCAGGGCACCGAGCAGGGTTCCGGTGGCGAGCCGGACAAGGGCGAGCTGGAAGCGCCGGCTGATGGCTGCCACGTCGGCGATGCCGTTCGAGGACCGCAGATCGCCGTCCGTCGTCGGCTCGAAGCCGCTATCGGATCTGTCGATGGCTGCCGTCATCCCGTTCGGGGCGGCGGCTCCCCTCATGCGCGGCTGGAACCGCGTTCCTGCGGCGTCCACGCGTTGCCGTCGGGGTCGGAGAACTCGGCGAAGCTCGCGTGGTCACGACGCTCCGGGTCGACGCCGGCCTCGAAGTCGCCCTGTCACGCGTCGAGAGGTGCCTTGTGCCTGATCTCCCCGACCTCGACGCCGCGCTCCATCGGCTCGGCCCGCGCCGCTTCCAGATCAGGGACCACCAGGTACAGGCCCTGCACCGAGCCGGGCTCGGCGTCGGTGAGACCGATTCCGATCCGCACCGAGCACGCCGAGCCGGGAGGCGTCAGCTGCACGACGCGGAAATCGGGGCCGGGCCGGTAATCCACGTCCAGGCTGAATTCCAGACACGGACAGGCATTCCGCACCCCCCCCGCTGTTCGTAGCACCTCAGCGAATACGCCAAAATTCGTGATCACGGAATCGCGGCGGCCCGAGCACAAGAACTAGGATCGGCCTCAGCGCACAGATCACAGCGCCATGAGGGGCTGCCCGGTCGGCTACCCGCAGGAGGTCCGCAATGGCGACGCTGCTGTCGGTCAACGTAGGAAAGCCCAAGGACGTCCCCTGGCAGGGAAGGACCGTCCACACCGGGGCGTGGAAAGCCCCCGTCCACGGCAGACGAATGGTGCGGCGGCTGAACGTCGAGGGAGACGGCCAAGGTGACCTGGCCGGACACGGCGGTGAAATTCGAGCCGTTCTCGTCTACCAGCTGCAGTCCTACCGGTACTGGGAAAAACATTTCGGTCGCGACGACCTGACCTTCGGGATCTTCGGGGAGAACTTCACCGTAGACGGCCTGCCCGACGACGAAGTGTGCATCGGCGACCGGTACCGCATCGGCGAAGCCGAATTCGAGGTCACCCAGCCCCGCGTCACCTGCTACCGCGTCGGCATGCGCCTGGGCGAACCCACCATGGCCTCCCTGCTGGTCGCCCACCACCGCCCCGGCTTCTACCTGCGCGTGATCACCGAAGGACATGTCCAAGCCGGCGACGAGATCACCCTGACCCGCAAGGGCCCTGAAGAACTCAGCGTCGCCGACACCGACGCACTGCTCTACCTCCCCGACCGCGATCCGGCTAAGTTGCGCAAAGCGCTGAACGTCCCTGCCCTGAGTCCCGGTTGGCAGCAGTCCTTCCGTGAACTCGCCGCCGCCGGGCAGCCCAAACAGGAGCCGGGATGGCCGGGCGAACGCGCCGCCACCCAGCAGCCCAGGGAAGAAGCGGGATGGCCGGGCTTCAAAACCATGCGCGTCGCCCGCATCGTCCCCGAGGCCCCCACCATCTCGTCGATCTACCTCGAGACCACCGACGGCACACCCCTGCCCGAGGCCCGCCCGGGCCAGTACCTCTCCCTGCGCCTGGCCGTCGGCGATGCCACCCCGGCAGTTCGCAGCTACTCCCTCTCCTCCGTCCCCACGGCAGGCACGTACCGCATCAGCGTCAAGCACGAGCCCCACGGGAAAGTCAGCAGCTACATCCATGCCACGCTCCACCCCGGAGACCTCGTGGACATCGCCGGCCCCCGCGGAGCCTTCGTACTCCAAGAAGGCACCCGCCCGATCGCCCTCATCTCCGCCGGGATCGGCGCCACACCCGTGCTCGCCATGCTTCACCGACTCGCCGCCACACGAGACCCACGCCCCGTGTGGTGGGTCCACATCGCCCACGACCGCGCCCACCACGCCTTCGCCGACGAGACCCACACCCTTCTGGCGCAACTTCCCTGCGCTCACGAGTACGTCTACTACACCGCCGAAGCCACGGCACACCGCGACGAGCCCTACATCACCCAGGGGCGTCCGGCCGCCCAGTCACTCACGGCCATGCGCCTTCCCACCGACGCCGACGCCTACCTCTGTGGACCAGCGGCCTTCATGGACGACTTCGGAAGCTTCCTGCGTGACCACGGCCTGAGCCCCGAGCGGATCCACACGGAGCAGTTCAGCGCCCTCCCCGCCATCAACCCGGGCATGACGCCCACGGTCGCCATCCGGCCGCACCAACCGCCCGGTCCCACCGGCACCGGACCGCTCATCATCTTCGCACGCAGCGGCATCACCACCCCCTGGTCACCCGTACACGCCTCACTCCTCGACCTCGCCGAAGCCTGCGACATCCCCACCCGCTGGTCCTGCCGCACCGGCGTCTGCCACACCTGCATCACCCACCTCGTGACAGGCGACATCACCTACACCACCCCACCCCTCGAACCCCCCGAAGCAGGCACCATCCTCGTCTGCTGCAGCCAACCCACCACCGAAGTCGTCCTCGACCTATAGCCGCCGTCTACTGCAGACGCGCTGCATCAGGTGCTCGGGGGTGGTGAAGGCGACGTCGGAGAGCCGGCCGCGCCGCAGTAGGGACCAGACGCCGAAGCGCCGGCCGGTCAAGGTCTGGATCCGGCCCGGGGGACGGCGCCGGTCCTCCGAGCCGTGCGCGGCCGGCCCGCTGGCGCGCTCCCGCTCCAACCGGGCGAACCGCTCGTCAGTCAGCCGCGCCGGCGATTCGGGGCCGCTCGAGTTCAGAGCCCGCGGTCCGCGTTCGACCCACGCGGGGCCACCGCTGGAAGGAGTGGGCCGCGGCGGTGCAGGTGGCAGCAGTCGGCCCGTTCGTCGGCTACCTCACCGCGGTCAGCGTCGCGTACACCACGACGTTGCTCAGGTAGCCGGTGCGCTTGCTGTAGCCGCCACCGCAGGTGATCAGCCGGAGTTCGGGCCGGCCGGAACTGCCGTAGACCTTCTTGCTGGGAAACTCCTCCCTGTCGTAGAGCTCGACGGCGCGGACGGTGAACACCGCTGTGCGCCGGTCCGCCCGGCTGATCTCGATGGTGGCGCCCTTGGCCAGGGTGCCCAGGTCGTAGAAGACACCGGGGCCGCCGGTGGGCGTGTCCACATGCCCGGTGGCGATGGCGGTGCCTGCCGAGCCGGGAGCCGTGCCGTCGCCGTACCAGCCGGCGAGGCGGGGTTCGGTGGGTGGTGGCGTCCGTAGCGCCCCCGCCGCATCGAGGCCCACGCGTGTCATCGGGGCGTTCACTCCGATGGCGGCGATCCGGATCCGGACGGGATCCGCGGGGGGCAGCGGATGGACCATGAGGCGGGTGGGGTCTGCAGAGGTTGACAAGGCCTGCGCCGCAGAGGGCCGCGGTGGCTGCTCGTCGTGCATGCTGCTGACCACCAGCACGGCACCCGCCGTCATTGCGCAGACCAGCACGAGCAATGCGGGGACCGACGGGCCTCGGGAAGCACTGGTGTGGTGTCTGGGCGCCATGGCGGTCGAGCCTTTGCTTCACGTCGGGTGCGTGGTGGCGGGTGGGTGGGCCTCGCGGTGGGCGGGGTGCACGGCCAACGGAACCATTCTGTTCCCGAACCGGTCACGGGCCGAAGTGGACGGGCCCGGCCGACGGAGTCGGACGGTCAGGTCCGGTTGCCGTTCGGGCGGCGGCACACCCAGACCACGCCCCCGGCCGCGGCCGTGACGAGCAGCCCACCGCCCAGGGCGAGCCCCATGCCCGTGTCCTCGGCCGGTCCGAAGCCGGCGTTGACTGAGCCGCTCGGAGGGCGGCCGGTGACCTGGTACGTTTCCGTGACCTTGGTCAGCGGCGGACACTTCAGGGTGACTGTGTCGCTGCCCGGCTTGGCTTCCTCCGGGATCTGGAACCGGCCGGTGAGTACCCCCTCCTCATCCCCTTCGAAGAGGTGGAACTCCCCGCCCACCTCCGACCAGCCCTTGCCGTAGTCCGCGTCAGGGTCGCAGGCCGTCGTACTGACCGTGACCGTGGAGCCCGGGGAGGCATTCCACGGCTCGACACGGACATCGGAGTCATCGGCGGCGGCAGCGACCGGGATCTGCAGTCCGAGGGCACCGAGAGCCAGGCCGATACCTGCACCCATGTGTGTGTAACGCATGCGAATCCTCCAACGGAACAGTGTCCGGCCTGTCTGCGCGGCGCCTCTCCTGTGTTCCGCTCACGAGACAACCGACAGTCCGTCAGTTCCGCAACACGACGGATCGCCTGATGGGTGACCCAGTCAGGGGACGCGGTGTTCCCTCTTGATCGCTTGCGCAGGTCACCGACGCGAGGACCGCCAGTACCAATCACCCGCCACCCCGACCCCATCACGGTGAAAGTCGGCCAGCCGGTCCTGCACGGTGGGGTCCGCCAGTCACCCGGCGGCCGGTCACCCGGGCACACCAACCGGCAGCCGAGATCGCCCTGGGATCGCAGCGGTGCCGCTGACCGTTCGGCGAGCAGCGAGCGCCGGGCAGAACTGGCGGCGCCGCTGCGCTACCCACGGCACCGACGCGGACCACCCTTTCCCGCCTCGGACTCGAGCTCGGGTCGGCACGTGCCCCACGATCACGGTCGCCGCGACCGCCTCCGCCCAGATCACCAGCACCGGTGGTGTTCTTCCCGTCGCCCCCCAGGTAACCGAGTACTCGGGCCGCTCCCGATGGAGGCCCTGCACGGTGTCGAAGCCCGCCAGGCCGCAGTCCTGCGCGCCTACGGCGTCCACTCCGTCGGCCTCCTCGATCCACCGTGCAGCGCCTCCTCGACAAGAAGGCCGGCCGCCTCGCCGCCGACCGCGCCCGCCCCGCCGTCCCGAGAACCCTGCCCGCCTGCGCTGCCGTACGCCACCTCTTCGCCCACCACACCCTGGACGGCACCACCGTCCGGGCCGCCCTGCTCGACCTCGTCGTTCAGCTCGGACACGGGCTGCGCGGGATTCAAGGCGTGCTGGGCGACTGCGTGAGCTGCAGGCGTGGTGCCGGTGGCAACGGCGTAGGCGCTTCCGTCTCTGGTGCGGCGCGGAACGCCTCGATCACGTAGGCGGCGAAGCGGCGGGAGGCCGTGATCCGGGCGGCTCGCGGTGAGTCTTGGAGGCCCCGGTGGGCCATGAGCATGAGGATCAGGTCGTCGACGACGAAGCCGGGCCGCAGCCGGCCGGTCCCCTGGGCGCGGCGAGCCAGTTCGCCGACCGCGCGCAGAGTCCGCTCCCGGTCGGCGGCGAAGTCCATGGCATCAGGGAAGGCCGTCATGAAGGCGTCGGCGAATCCCCGGCTGTGCGCGTGGAGTTCGCAGATCCGCTCGACCAAGCTCCGGAATCCGTGCCACGGGTCCGAGTCCGCAAGGGCGTCGCGGACGGCGGCATGGCAGGCCCGCCGCTGCTCGGCGAAGGTCTCCACGATCAGTGCCTGCTTGGTCGGGAAGTGCCGGTACAGCGTGGCGGGGCCGACGCTCGCACGCCGGGCGACCTCGCGCATGGGCGCACTCAGGCCCTCCTCGCCGAACACCGCGCGGGCGGCGTCCAGGATGCGGGCCCGGTTGTCGCGGGCGTCGGAGCGCACAGGCTGAGGCAAATGGTTCGTCATCGTTTCTCACTTTAGCCAAACGGACGGGGGCGTCCGTTACGGTCCGATGGCGGTGCCGCCGCCCCGTCCCGGCACTTCGCCGGTGATGCCCCGGCTGTCCGGGCCGGCTCGACGCCCGCGGCAGCAGCAGTTGAGATCCGTCCCTCCACCGACCCGAGGAGCAGAGATGAAAGCCGTCGTGATCAGGACGTTCGGAGACCCCGATGGCCTGGAGGTCGTCGATGTGCCCGCGCCCGTTCCTGCCCCGGGGCAGGTGCAGATCGCCACGGAGGCGATCGGGGTAGGCGGCGTGGACGCCGTGATCCGCCGGGGAACGCTTGCCGCCTACGGCTTCCGGGAGGGCCATCTCCTCGGCAGCGAGGTCGCGGGAAGGATCACCGCGGTGGGAGAGGGCGTGGACGCCTCGTGGATCGGGCGGCGGGTGTGGGCGTTCACCGGCCTGTCCGGTGGCTATGCCGAGCAGGCCGTCGCCGCGGTCGAGAACGTCCTTGCGCTGCCCGACGGCCTGACCGGCGCCGACGCGGTGACCCTCGGCGGTTCCGGCGTGGTCGCCCACTTCGCCCTGGAGCGGGCCCGTCTCACACGTGGCGAGACGCTGCTCGTGCGCGGTGCGGCGGGCAGCATCGGGATCACGGCGGTCCAACTCGCCGCCAGGGACGGCGCGAGCGCGGTGGCGATCACCACCTCGTCGGTGGAGCGTGGCGCCCGCCTGCGAGACCTGGGCGCGACCCATGTCCTTGACCGCTCCGGCGAGGGCGGCCCGGGCGCGCCGGCGGGCTTCGACGTGGTGATCGATGTCGTGGGGGGTCCCCAGCTTCCCCTCTTCCTGGACAAGTTGAACCCCAACGGGCGGTATGTGGCTGTCGGTGTGGTCGGTGGGCAGCCGCCGGCGGACTTCGGCATGCGGCTGATGGATGCCTTCCGCAGGTCGTTGTCGTTCGCCACCTTCAGCTCTGACACCGTGCCCGGCCCCGATCGGCAGGCCGTGCGGTCGTCCCAGTTCGCCGATGCTGCGCACGGGGACCTGCGCACGGTCGTACACGAGGTGTTGCCTCTGGACCAGGCGGCGCCGGCCCACCGCGCGATGGACGCGGGGGAGGTGTTCGGCAGGGTTGTGCTGGTGCCCTGAGCTACGCCACGTGTGACTCTACGAAGCGGCAAGACGACGCCGACCAGCAAGGTCGGCAGTAGCCAACCGGCCGCGGGTTGTGCCCGTCTTTGCAACGGCATCTGCGGGCGGACTGCGCTGCGACCGGGACGCGGTTCGGCCGCGCGCATCCCCTCCGGCCGCGGTCGTGTTCCGGCCCGGAAACAAGGCGACGGAGGGTTCGCCGTTCAAACAGGTCGCATCCGACGGGTTCAGGGCGCTTCACCCCGTCGGCCGGCCGGGGAGAACGGTCACGATTGCATGCAAGGGCCCAACTGGTCTGTGTTTCCAGCCTGTTGCCGATGCGATGAATCTGCGTTCGTCTCTTCCGAAGATCGTCACCGGTGGCATACATTCCCGTCGGCCTGTACACCCGTTCAAGTCGAGGGAATCCTTTGACGCAGCACCCTTCCGGAAGACGGCGCCGCCTGTTCGTGGTCGCGGCCGCTCTCCTGGCCACCGCGGCGACCCCGCACGTGGCCTCCTCCGCAGACACCTCGCCGGCCGGTACGGTCGGCGCCGCCCGCACCTCTGACAACGTTGCCGCCGCTGTCGTCACCCTGATCACCGGTGACAAGGTCACCGTCGCCCCCGGTACGGGCGACGGCCCCGGCACGCTCACCGTCCAGGGCCCCGACGGGGAGCCCACCGGCGCCCGTGTGCTGACCGTGGGCGGCGACACCTACGTCTATCCCGATTCCGCCCGCCCCTACCTGGCGTCCGGCGTCCTGGACGACCAACTCTTCAACGTCTCCCGCCTCGTGGCCGACGGCTACGACGACGCGGCGCTCGAACACCTGCCGCTCATCGTCACGTACGGCGGCAAGGAGGCGTCCGCCGCCACCTTGCGCAAACGCGCTGTCGCCATGCCGGGCGACGTCACGGGCGTACGTCCCCTCACCAGCGTCAACGGGGTGGCCCTCGCCGCAGGCCGCGAGGACACCGACGCCCTGTGGAGCGCGCTCACCGGCACCGGGTCCAAGGCTGCGAAGACACCGGCCACCGACACCGACGCGGTATTCCACGGCGGCGTCGCCAAGGTCTGGCTCGACGGCCGGGCCGAAGCCACCCTCAGCGACTCGGTCGCCCAGATCGGCGCCCCCGAGGTCTGGGCCGGTGGCAACACCGGCGACGGCGTCGACGTTGCCGTCCTCGACACCGGCTACGACCCGGGCCACCCCGACCTGAAGAACGTGGTCGAGGACAGCGCCAGCTTCGTCCCCGGCCAGGACGTCACCGACCGCAACGGCCACGGCACGCACGTCGCCTCCACCATCGCCGGCAGCGGCGCCGCCTCCGACGGCAAGGAGAAGGGCGTCGCACCCGGCGTCGACCTGCACGTCGGCAAGGTCCTCGCCAACGAGGGCTACGGCTACGACTCCTGGATCCTGGCGGGCATGGAGTGGGCCGCCCGCGACGCCCACGCCCGCGTCATCAGCATGAGCCTGGGCAACAGCGAGAACGCCGACGGACAAACCGTGCTCGCCCAAGCCGTGGACGAACTGAGCGCCGAGACCGGCGCCCTGTTCACCATCGCCGCCGGCAACGACGGTCCCGGCGCCCAGACGGTCCGGTCGCCCGGCACCGCCGACGCGGCCCTCACCGTCGGCGCGGTCGACTCCTCCGACACCATCGCCGACTTCTCCAGCCGTGGTCCCCGCTACGGCGACGACGCCCTCAAGCCCGAGATCACCGCACCCGGCGTCGGCATCCTGGCCGCCAGGTCCCAGTACATAGCCACCGGCAGCGGCTACTACATGACCGCCAGCGGCACCTCCATGGCCACCCCGCATGTGGCCGGCGTGGCCGCGCTGGTCGCCGCCGCGCATCCCGACTGGACCGGCAGCCGCATCAAGGACGCCCTGATCAGCACCGCCAAGGCCACCCCCGGCATCAGCGCGGACGACGGCGGCAACGGCCGGGTGGACGCCGCCGCAGCGGCCACGGCGACGCTCACCGCCACCGGCAAGATCGACGCCGGCATCCACTCGCCCGGCACCGACAAGGGCGCGGTCCACTCCACCGCGACCTGGACCAACACCGGCGACCAGGCCGTCACCGTGGACCTCGCCGTCGACGCCCCGGGCGTTCCGAGCGGTGTCTTCAGCGTCTCCCCCGCCCGCGTCGAGGTCCCCGCGCACGGCACCGCGACCGCCACGGTCACCACCGACCTGGAGAAGGCGGGCGACCTCCAGCGCTGGACCGGACGGCTGACGGCGTCCGCAGGGGGCACCGCGGTGACCCGCACCCTGCTCGGCGTCAGCACCCGTCAGCAGTTGTTCCACGTCCGCACCAAGGTCACCGGCCGTTCCGGCGAGGCCACGGACGGCGTCCTCACCTTCTACCGCAAGGGCGACGAGTACGCGGGCACCTACCTCTACGGCAACGGCCAGTCCGACGAACTGCTGCCGCCGGGCGTCTACACCGTCTACGCCGACTTCCGGGTGCAGGGCACGCACGGCGCCGCCTCGGCCGGATACGCCCGCATGGTCATCCCCGAGGTGAAGGTCACCGGCACCACCGACCTCGTGCTGGACGGCACCAAGCTCAAGGAGATCAAGGAGGTCACGCCGAAGAAGACCGAGAACTTCACCCGGCGGCTGGACTACTACCGCGAGTTCGAGGACGGCTCCTCCGTCGCCGACAGCTCGTTGATCGGCGACGGCTACGACAGCCTCTGGACGGCGCCAACGGCCGCGCCCGGCGACGGTGAGCAGTACCTCACCGCCCGCTGGCGCAACCAGGAGCCGCTGCTGGAGGTGACCGCCGGCGGGCAGAAGTTCGACGACCTGTGGATCATGCCCGGCTCGGCGAAGCTGCCCAAGGACGAATACACCCTCGACCTGATCCACCCGGGCGACGGTCTCGCGGAGGACTACGAAGGCGTCGACGCCGCCGGCAAAGCCGCCGTGGTGCCCTGGGACTCCGGTGACGAGGACACGGCGGACGACCAGATCAGGGCCGCGCAGGCAGCGGGCGTGAAGCTGCTGCTGTTCGTCAACGACCTCGACGGGCGACTGCGCGAGCCCATCATCAAGTCCTCCATAGAGGTGGCGGGCCTGTCCCGCACGAACGGCGACAAGCTCATGGCGAGCGTGGACGCGAGCACGACCGGCGGCGTGCCGCTGCGGGCCGTCTCCCGACCTGACACCGACTACCTGTACGACCTGGTCCGCACCTGGAAGAACCGCATCCCCGCCAACCCCGTCTACGCACCCACGACCGGGCAACTGGCCCGGATCGAGACCTCCTTCCGCAACCCCACCGGCCGTGAGGTGTACGAGAACCGCTACGACATCCACCCCTGGACCGCCTACCAGGTCGGCACCAACCGGCTGAGCACGGCCGGTGCGCACCGCACCGACTACGTCAGCACCGACAGCACGTTCTCGTGGACCGAGGAGGGCGAGCTCCAGTCCCTGTCCTACAGCGCGTCCGGACCCGTCACCTATCCGGCGGGCAGTACGACGGACGTGGAGTGGTTCGGCCCCGTCGTGCGGCCCCGCATCAACGGCACCGTCCAGCCGCCCGTGCGCACCGGTGACCAGCTGGACGTCGTCATCCCGTCCTGGGGCGACTCCGGCGGAGGGCACGCCAACTACGCCGCCTTCGGCAGCACCGACACCACCCAGGAGACCTCGCTGTACCGGGGCGACACCCTGGTCGCCGAGGGCGGCTCCGGAGTGAGCGCGACCGTTCCGGCGCACAAGGGCACCTACCGCCTGGTGCACACGGCGACCCGTGCTGCCACGACCGCCTTCCCCTACTCGACCGCCACGCGCACCGAGTGGACGTTCACCTCAGCAGCACCCAAGGACGCCGACGGCAGCGAGCAACTCCCGCTCGTCCAGGTGGACTACACCCTGCCGACGTCCGACGACGGCAAGGCAGCCGCCGACGCCACCCTGCTCGTCACTCCGCTGCACCTGGAGGGCGGATCCAACGCCGCGCTGCACACCAGCAAGGTGGAACTGTCCTACGACGACGGCGCCACCTGGACGACGGCACGCCTCAGCGGCAGGGGCAACGGCAAGGTGAGCCTGCGCCTGCACGCACCCGCCTCGGCGCAGTACCTCACGCTGCGCGTTCAGGCCGGTGACAGCCGCGGGAACACCGTGACGCAGACCGTCGTACGCGCCGCGGGAATCGCCGGATGACCTCGGCCTGAACGAAGCCGCCCGGCAGTCCCGCACAACCGCCGGGCGGCCGGTCGAAGGCGATCGTCCACCGCTTCCAGCGCGAGTTACGGGAACTTCGTCCCCGCTACGAGCAACAGGGGGCCCGGCACCAGCCGGGCCCCCTGACGCGTTCCTCCGACCACTGGTTCGACACCGCGCGGTTCGTTCGGCTCGCCGGGCTCCACCGCGGCGCCCTGGCGGGCATCGTCCCCCGCAGCCGTCTTGCCCTGGTACACCCGGACTGAAGTTCCAACAGGTGCATTACGGAGGAAAGCGCATCACCTAGGCGACGTCGGGCCGTGTCATCAGCGGCGACCGCACATGCAACACCAGACTTGGGCTGGTCAGGGGCACGTTGTTCCACGTCGCCGTAGCTGTCCCCGCGTCGGCGTCGACCGACAGCCGAACCCGGTGCGGCGTGGTGATGACGTAAAGCTCGGCGACGAACGTGTCGCCCTGCCAGGCGCCGGCCGCGACGACAGGGCGGCCGAGCGGCGAACTTTCCCGCCATTCGCCCTGACTGACCTCGACGTTGAGGAACGGCCCGAGTCGAACGAGCCATCCACCGTCCACGGGATCCACGATCACCGTGGTTCCGTCGGGTAGAGCCGAACCCTCGGCGGAGGCGTCTAGTCTCGCCTTGGCGAAACGCTCCCGGGCGGCCGAACCCAGCACCGGTGCCAAGGACAACCGCCGCAGCCGAGCGGCGAGAACCTCGTCGTCCGAGGTGCTTCCCGCGTCCTCCACGCCGGGCAGCAGACACTCCCATAGGGCGTCGAGCACTGCCTGTGCCTGCGTATGGCCGCCGGTCACGGCGACCACAGATCGTGCGAGGGGACGACCACGCATTGTTGGCCGAATGAGCCGTCGCCGTGGTAGCCGTGACGCGACATCCAGAACTGGTAACCGTAACCGTGAAGGTAGTCGGCGTCCCCCGATCCGTCCTCGAGTTGCAGGGTAGCGGTGTGCCGTCCGGTCGCGAGCTCCACCCATTCGCGCGGGACGAGCCGACGGTCGCCCCACATGCCTCCGCGCAGAAGCAACTCACCGAAGGCGGCAACGGGCTCGGTCGTGAGGTGCAGTCCGTGGAATCCGAAGGCGGTACCGCTCGCCACACGGTCCCATTCGGCGTGATCGACGCCCATCGGCTCGAAGGGGCGCTCCTCGAGCAGTTCCGGGAGGCTGCGGCCCGTGGCCCGTTCCACCATCCGAGCCAGGACGAAGGTGGTCGGATTGTCGTAGGCGTGCCGCGTTCCCTCGGCATCGAAAAACGGTACGCGCAGGAAGCCCTTCACCAGGTCGCCCGGTTCCCGTTGCCAGGCCTCGGCAAGGCTGTCCGTGCGGTGTCCGGTCGTCATGGACAGCAGGTGGTGAACGGTGAGGCGGCGTCCCTGCTCCGAGATGTCGTCCGGAACGTGGTCGGGCAGCACGTCCGCCACCCGATCGTCCAGTGAGAGCATCCCGTCGGCGATCGCGAGCCCCACGGCGATCGAGGTGAACGACTTGGTCAGCGAGTAGAGAAGGTGCGGGCGTTCGGCCGAGTACGGCGCCCACCAGCCTTCGGCGACGACGCGACCGTGGCGTACGATCATGATGGAGTGACATTCGACGGATAGTGCTTCGAGCCGATCCAGCAGCGCGGTGATCGAACGGGACGACATCCCCGAGGCGGCCGGTGTCGAGCGCGGCAGCAGGGTGCGCTGAGAAGCCATCCGGGTACCGTATACGAAGGGTCTTTCGGGCTCCAGCGATCCACGACCGCGGCTACGACTTCGACAAGTACCGGCGCCTGCTGTGCAAGCGCGGCATCACACCGGTGATCGCCCGACGCTGCGTCGCCCACGGATCCGCACTGGGCAGGGCCCGCCTTCGGCTGGCTGCACCAGTTCAAGCGGCTCGGCATCCGCTGTGAGCGCCGCGCCGACCTCCATCAGGGCCTGCTCGAACTGGCCTGCAGCGTTATCTGCCTCCGCCGCCTCAGGACGTCATGTTGAAACGATCAGTTACTCAGGCCGTCCGGCGAAGAAGTCGGCAAGGGAGGACGCGAGCGCTTCCGGAGCCTCTTCGGCCACGTGGTGCCCGGAGTCGATGCCGTGGCCCCGTACGTCCGGTGCCCACTGGCGCCAGATCTCGACCGGGTCCCCGTACAGGTCCTCGAGGTCGTCCCGCAGCGACCACAGGATCAGTGCCGGACACCGGATCCGTACCCCGGCGGCGCGATCGTCCTCCTCGTGCCGCCGGTCGACGGTGAGGCCGGCCCGGTAGTCCTCCAGCATCGCGCGCACCACGTCGGGGTTCCTCGTGGCCGCACGCCACTCGTCGTAATTCTCCTGACCCATGCTCTGCGGATCGCCGCTGTACCAGCTGTCCGGATCGGCGTTGATGACCCGCTCGGGGATGTCCGGCTGGGCGAAGAAGAACCAGTGCCACCACTGCGTGGCGAACTCGGTCGTGATGCGGGACAGGTGCTCGGTGAGGGGCAGACAGTCGATCAGCGCCACCCGCGAGACCGCGTCGGGGTGATCGAGCGCGAGACGCAGCGCGGCAGCGCCTCCCCGGTCGTGCCCGGCGAGCGCGAACCGGTCATGGCCGAGCGAGCGCATCACCTCGACCACGTCACCGGCGACGGCCCGCTTGGAGTACGCGGCGTGGTCTGCGGTGGGCGCCGGGCCGGTGGACCCGCCGTATCCCCGGAGATCGGGACAGACCACGGTGAAACCGCGCCGGACGAGGAGCGGGGCGACACGATGCCAGGTCGCGGATGTCCGGGGATGGCCGTGCAGCAGCACCACAGGCGGCCCTTCCCCGCCGTGACGAACGAAAATCGACGCTTCGTCGACCTGGACCCGCTTGGCCTCGAAGTCCTCGAACAAGACCCGAACCTCCCGCCTCGCTGACACACCGACCACTGCACCTATCGGCCGGGGCGACCCCGCACTCGCACAGGAGGACCACCGAGCCAACAGGCTGCGCCGGCTGGCCTCCTCGACGGCGAGTCAGAACCGACACAGTCTTCCTCTTGCCCCAAGGGGGTCCGTGGACACAACGCCCAACCGCGGCGCGAACGGCAGGATTCGCCTGCCCTGCCAGCATGATCGAACAGAGTGCAAGGGGCGAGCGACCATCTCGCGGTGCACGTGCTCGATTGTCTCGGCAAAAGGCGACAAGCACATTCCTCAGGACCAGATCACGAAGTGGCTGAGCGGAGTGAACGGCCTGCCCGCCGCAGGTTGCGCGTGGACGGGACCCCAATGGTGATCACCGGTCTCATCCCGCTGCCCGGCTCCTCACTTGTGTGGCAGAGTCGGCCACGGCTTCGGTAGAGGGCCCGGTAACCGCACGACGACCGTGGACGGACCCTCGTTAAGGCACAGGGGGCGGCGTGGCGAGGGTGATCGACGGCCGTTTCGAGCTGGTGGAACGGCTCGGCGGTGGCGGCATGGGGCTGGTGTGGCGGGCGCGTGACCTCGCGCTGCACCGCGAGGTGGCACTCAAGGAGGTACGCCCGCCCGATCCGGCACTCGCCGAGTACGATCCCGAGGCCGCCGCCGCGCTGCGGGGCCGCGTCCTGCGCGAGGCCAGGGCGCTCGCCCGTATCGTCCACCCCAACGTGGTGACCATCCATCACATCGTGGACGGCGCAGAGCACCCCTACCCCTGGCTGGTCATGGAACTGGTCCCCGGCGGTTCGCTACACGACCGCCTCGACGGCGGCACCCTCACCCCCTACGAGGCCGCCGTCCTGGGCCGAGAGGTGCTGGCCGGCCTGCGCGCGGCCCACGCGGCGGGCATCCAGCACCGCGACATCAAACCCCCCAACACCTGCTGCGCCCAGACGGCCACCCCGTCCTCACCGACTTCGGCATCGCGACCGTCTTGGGCACCACCGTGCTGACCCCTGCCGGGTCGGTCATCGGCACTCCCGACTACATGGCCCCCGAGCGCGTCGCCGGCCACGACGGCGGCCCCGCGGCAGACCTGTGGTCCCTGGCCATGACGCTCTACGTCGCCGTCGAGGGCCACCACCCGCTGCGCCGCGCCAACACCCTCGCCACGCTCGCGGCGGTCCTCAGCGAGGACGTGCCGCCCCCGCGTCGGGCCGGCCCGCTGGCCGAGGCGTTGACCGCCGTCCTGGTGCGCGACGCTGCCGCACGACCTGACGCCGAGATACTGACCCGGATGCTCGCGGAAGCGGAAGCGGAAGCGGAAGCTGAGGCCGAAGCGGAGGCGGCCGCAGCACCCCGGGCACAGGCACCGTCCGCTGCCTCCGAACGCCCCGCCACCGACCCGACCTCGTACCGGATCGCCCCGCCCCGCCCGGCAGACCCGCAGGCGGCACAGCCACCGGCACCGACCATCACGCGACCGACCGCATCCGGCATGCACGGCCGCGCCTACGCGTACGCCGCAGGCTCCCTGGCCCTGGCCGGCGTCCTCCTGTGGGCCTTGCTATCCGGTGGCAACGGCAACGGCGACGACAAGGCCGACGTCAACTCCCCGGGGACCACAACCGGCACACCGGGCAGCACCGCGCCCGCCGCCGCAGGCGGCACCGGGGGCAGCGGCACGGCCGACGGCAAGAAGATCACCATCGGCATCAGGCCGGACCAGCCCGGCCTCGGGTTCCGGGCAACAAACGGTACGTATGCGGGCTTCGACATCGACGTGGCGCAATACGTCGCCGCGTCCCTGGGCTACGACTCCGCCCACATCGTGTGGAAGGAGGTGGCCAGCAGCCTGCGCGAGACCCAACTCGAGCATGGCGATGTCGACTTCATCGTGGGCTCGTACACGATCACCGACGAACGGGAGAAGCGCATCGATTTCGCGGGCCCCTACCTCGCGGCCCATCAGGACGTCCTGCTGCGCGCGGACGACACGTCGATCGAGGTGCCCCAGAACCTGAACGACAAGAAGGTATGCGCGATCACAGGCTCGGTCTCCGCCCTCAACATCCAGACCAAGTACGCTCCCGAGGCACAGCTCCTGCCCCGCGAGACGTACATGCTCTGCCTGAACGACCTCGCACGCGGCTCCGTGGACGCCGTCACCGGCGACGACACCATCCTCGCCGGCTACGCCGCCCGGGAACCGGGCAGGTTCACACTCGGCGGCCTCCAGATGTCCGACGAACGGTACGGCATCGGCATCCCCCGCAACAGCCCGCTCAGACAACGCATCAACACCGCACTGCAGAAGATGACCGAGGACGGCACCTGGACCAAATCCCTCCGCAAGAACCTCCCCGGCCTCAGGACCACCCCACCCACGCCGTAACAGCGTCGCCGAGCACGAGTGCCTGTGCGGGGCCTGCTTCTGGGAGAGCGTTGACAACGATGTCCGGTACGGGTGTGGACAGTTGGAAAAGCGGCATGGTCTCATGCCTGGGAACCGCGATGACAACGTTGTAATCGCCGTGCCGGGCCGGCCGGTTCGGGCGCCGGCGCATACCCGTCGCGCGTTCGCCGGAGTGCTGCCGTCCCGGAAGGGAGCTGTGCTGGATGGAGTGTGCTGTGCGACCGACGCCTTCGAGATTGCTTCGCAAGTGGCGCACGCCCGTGCTCGGCCACCTCGTGGCCTGTGTGTCGTTGGGGCTCGGCCTGGCCGCCCCAGGTGTCGTGGCCGCGGACACCCCGAGTCCGCCGGTCCGCACCGCGACGGTGTCCGTGTCGGACGCC
Organism: Streptomyces sp. NPDC048521; assembly: GCF_043199855.1. Lineage (NCBI taxonomy): Bacteria > Bacillati > Actinomycetota > Actinomycetes > Kitasatosporales > Streptomycetaceae > Streptomyces > Streptomyces sp. NPDC048521. Next base: position 164,455 of record NZ_JBICWR010000018.1, on the reverse strand, counting down.
CGGTTCGAGGTCCTGTCACCGACCCTGATCCGTACCGAGTACTCCGGGGACGGCCGCTTCGAGGACCGGTCCACCTTCAACGTGATCGGCCGGGGTTCCTTCACACCGCCCCACTACACCTCGTCGGTGCGCGATGGCGTCCTGACCATCACCACCGACGCGATGACCCTGCGCTACCGGGTCGGCTCCGGCCCCTTCACCGCGGACAACCTGACCGTGAGGCTCCAGGCGGGACAGCAGCCGGTGCTGGCGGCTCCCTGGCAGCACCCGGTCTGCGCCCCCGACGCCCTGTGCGAGGCAGAGGACCAGAGGTACGACGGCCCCGGACTCGCCACGGACCACGGCGGGTTCACCGGCAAGGGCTTCCTGGCCGGGTTCGAGGTCGACAACAACTCCCTCTCCACGGACGTCCAGGCCAGGACGACCGGCACGTACGACTTCGCCGTGCGCTACGCCAACTCCGTCGGCGGTGACGGCCGCCACGAGACCCGGACGCTCAGCCTCAGCGTGGACGGCGGCGTGGACCGGACGTTCAGCCTCCCCGAGACGGGCGACTGGAACACCTGGGGGGTGGCCCGGCTGCCGTTGTCTCTCGGCGCCGGTCACCACACGGTCCGACTTCACCGTGCCGCCGCCGACTCCGGGAACGTCAACATCGACAGCGTCGCCCTCCTCACGCCGGGAGCGGCCTATCCCTCCCGAGCCGAAAGCGCGGTCCCGGGCTGCCGGTTCGGTACGAGCTGTGAGGCCGAGGACGCGCTCCTGTCGGGCTCCGCGGTCGTCGCCACCGACCACAAGGGCCATGCGGGCTACGGTTTCGCCGGCGAGCTCGACCAGGGAGCCCGCATCACCGACCGGATCGCGGGGGTGCCCAAGGACGGCACCTACCTGCTCCATCTGCGCTACGCCAACGGCACGGGCGGCGACGGCCTGCACCAGACGCGGAGCATGCGGGTCAGCACCGAGGGCGGACCCGACAGCACCCTGTCCCTGCCACCGACGGACAACTGGGACACCTGGGCGTCGGCGTCCATCCCGGTCAGCCTGAAGGCCGGTACGGACGAGATCACCCTGGGATGCCCCGACGCCACCAGCTGCCACGTCAACGTGGACACCCTCGCACTGGCCCCCCAGCAGGACCCGGCCCCCGCGCCGCACCTCGCCCTGGGCGGCTACCGGCGTAGCCTCGACGGACTCGACGGCGACAACGACCCCACCCCCTGGACCACACCCGGCCTGCTGCACCGTGACGGCTGGTACCTGCTCGACGACACGCCTTCCGCGGTCTACGACCCCGACTCCAGGAAGGCGTCCGCTCGTCCCAGCCACAACGGCCGGCCCTACCAGGACGGCTACCTCTTCGGCTTCGGCCACGACTACCAGCAGGGTCTGTCCGATCTCGCCACCCTGACCGGCCCACCGCAGCTGCTGCCCCGCTGGGCCTACGGCGTGTGGTACTCCGAGTACATCGACCGCACGGCGAGCGACTACGAGAACACCGTCCTGCCCGCGTTCCGCGCCGCCGGCGTGCCGCTCGACGTGCTCGTCACCGACACCGACTTCAAGTACCCGAACACGTGGAGCGGTTGGAACTTCGACCCGGCCAAGTTCCCCGATCCCAAGTCGTTCTTCGACTGGTCCACGGACCAGGGACTGCACAACACCCTGAACGTGCACCCGAGCATCCTCGGATCCGACCCGCAGTTCGCCACGGCGCAGGCCACGGCCAACGGCAAGCTGCGCAAGGGCGGATGCGCGCCCGCGGGCGGCGCGGACTGCTACACCTTCGACTTCGGCGATCCCGGCCAACTCAAGGCCTACCTCGACCTGCACCGGCCGATGGACCGGGCCGGCAACGACTTCTGGTGGCTGGACTGGTGCTGCGACACCTCACGGTCCTCGCAGGCCGGTGTCACCCCGGACGCGTGGATCAACCAGCAGTACGCCGATCTCACCGCCGAGACCAGCGAGCGGGGCTTCGTCCTCTCCCGCGCCTACGGCTCCCTCCAGGCCGGCGGCTACAGCGGGGGAGTGGGCCTGCCCACCGGACCCTGGGCCGACAAGCGGACCACGCTCCACTTCTCGGGTGACACGACGTCCGACTGGGGCACCCTGCGCGCCGAGATCGGCTACACGCCAGGAGAGTCCGCCGCCACCGGCATGGCCGCCGTCAGCCACGACATCGGCGGCCACAACGACGGCTACGGCATTCCCGGAGCGGAGACGTACACCTCCGACGGCCAAACCCATCGCACCACCAAGCTGCCCGACGACCTGTACGCACGGTGGGTGCAGTTCGGGACGTTCCAGCCGATCGACCGTCTGCACAGCAACCACAGCGACCGACTGCCCTGGCAGTACGGCCCCGAAGCGAGGAAGTCCGCCGAGAAGTTCCTCAGGCTGCGTGAGGCGCTGGTGCCCTACACCTACACCCTGGCTCGGGAAGCCGCTGTCAGCGGAGTCCCGATCGTCCGGCCGCTGTACCTGCAGTACCCGGAGGAGGAGACCGCCTACACCAAGGCGGGCACCGAGTACCTGTACGGGCCCGACATGCTGGTCGCACCGGTCACCACGCCCGGCACCAGCACCACGACATCGGTCTGGTTCCCGCCGGGACAGTGGACGGACTACTTCACCGGACGCACCTACACCGCGCCCGCCGGCGGCACCACCTACGACGTCACGACGAGCCTGGACACCATGCCGGTCTTCGTCCGTGCGGGCGGCGTCGTCACCACGCGCTCCGAGAACGTGGCCAACGACGCGCAGCACCCGCTGAACAAGGTCGGCGTCACCGTCGCCGCGGGGGCCTCCGGCTCCTTCTCCCTCTATGAGGACGACGGCGTGGGCCCCGTGTCGCAGCGGGCGGCGACCACACAGCTGCGGTTCACCGAGCACAACGGCTCCCACCTGCTGAAGATCGCCCCTGCCAAGGGCTCCTTCAAGAGTCAGGTGACCCGGCGCGAGTGGACGGTGTCCTTCCTCGGCGTGGAACACGCGCCGACCCGCGTAGCCCTGAACGGCACCGGGACGGCCCCATCCACCTGGCGATGGGACGCCGACACGCACACCCTCCGCGTCACGGTGCCCTCACAGAGCATCCGGAAGGCAGCGACCGTCATGTATCGCTAGCCAGACCCTCCTGCCCGGCAGGGCGCCCCCGATTCCGGTGTGTCCGGACGGGGGCGCCCGGGTGCCGACCGCCGCTAGTTCCGGTACCGGAACACGATCCGGCCGCGCGTCAGGTCGTACGGCGGGAGCTCTACCAGCACCCGGTCCTCCAGCATGATCTTGATGTAGTTCTTGCGGATCTTCCCGCTGATGTGCGCGAGCACCTGGTGGCCGTTCTCGAGCTCCACGGTGAACATGGCGCTGCGCAGGCACTCGACGACCTTGCCCACGACTTCGATGACGTTCTTGTTCTTCGTCATCGCACCAGCTCCAGGTTGCTGCCCATCGACCGGGCGCCGATGCCCTCGAACAGCGCCGAGGCCGCTCGGTTGGACTCGTCGACCTCGGCCCAGGCCGCAGCGGACCCGGAGCGGTGCAGCGTCCCCAGCGCGTGGGCCAGCAGCGCCCGCGCGATGCCGCGGCGCTGCTCGCCGGCCCGGACCGCGACCAGCCCGATGCGCGGCCGCTTCACCCTCACCACCCGGATCAGACCCAGGTAGCGGTCCGGCGCCGCGGCCACCGCGTACTTCGACGGGTCGACGATGGTGTCGCCTTCGGGGCGGGGAATCACCTCCGCGGGCATCGACTGCCACCCGACGGTCGCCTCCACTTCGTCACGGATCGCGCGGTCCACGGCCCGCAGCAGACTCTCGTCCGCCTGACCGGCGGGCACGATCGTCACGCCCGGAGGCGGCAGGACTGCTTCGAGTCCTGTGACCCGCGGGTCGGTCGGCACGACGTACTCCGACTCGCGGCGCCCGATCGTGAAACCGGCCCGCTGCCAGCCGGCCGTCAGCTCGACGTCGGCTTCGTCGACCACCGTGTACAGCGGCGCCGGCAGTTCCGCCAGCATCGCCTCGGCGAGCCCGTCGAAGGCGACGTCGTGCCAGGCGTCGATGCCGACGAACAAGCGTCCGTCGGGCCGGTGATGCGCATACCCGCGGCCGACCACCAGGTCGTCATCCAGTGCATGCCACTGCCTGTCCGCGACACGCGTGATCAACACCGCGTCCTCGCTCAGGCCAGAGGTGAAAGGCTTCGTGTTCATCGGAGTCTCCCTCCAGGAGTGCCTCGATCTCAGGCGCTCCTGGCGACACCGAACGTCAGCCGCCGGACCGTGACGGGTTGAGGGAGCACCCACGGGTAACTGTGTTCACGGGGCTCACCTCCCTAAGACGACTTCACGGTCCACCACGAAAGTAGCAACGGGCCGCCGCATCGCTCAAACCCTTTCCTACGAGCGCGTGACGCGATCATGATCCGGTCTTGTTGAGGGTCAGGGCCGGCCGCGCCCGGCAGCCGGGCCGAGTCCGCAACCGGCGCCGCGACAAGCACTGCCCGAACCCGTGCCTTCTTCGGGTACGGGATCGGGCAGTGCTGTGTCTGTCCGGGGGCCTACTGCCCGTGTCGCTCCAGGTAGATGGAGGTGAACACGGCGACCTTGGCACGCAGGGCCCATGGGTCGAAAGGCTTGCTGATGTAGTCGACCGCGCCGGCCGCGTATCCACGGGCGGAGTGCTCGGATCCCACGCCCATCGCAGTCAGGAAGATGATGGGGATGTCCCGGGTCCTTGAGCGGCGTTTGATGTGAGCGCAGGTCTCGTAGCCGTCCATCTCCGGCATCTGCACGTCCATGATGATGACGGCGAAGTCGTCCTGGTCGAGCAGAGCTTTGAGAGCCTCTCGGCCGGAGGAGACGGTGACGAGTTCCTGTTCGAGCGTCGCCAGAACCGCGGTCATCGCCAGCAGGTTGTCCGGCTGGTCATCGACGATGAGGATCTTGGGCATGCTCCGGCGCCCCGGCGGCAGAGCAGCCGTTGTGGCCTGCTCGACGGCGTCCAGCTGGCGTTCGAGTAGATCGCAGCGGCCTTCCGCCGCAGCACGCTGTTCCTGTGCCTCTCGAAGAGCCGCACCGAGCCGCTCTACCTCCAGCTGAAGCTCGTCGCGCTCCTGGATGAGGCCATAGACATCCGGATGCGCCTCCGCGAGCTCGTCCGCCCGCTTCTGCTCCGCAATCCGGTCAGCCTCCAGCTGATTGAGTCGCGTCTCCAGGTCAGCGATGCGCTGCGTCCGGTCCAGCAGCGCATCGCCCAGGACGTCCCCGCGGACACTGGACCGCCGGGAGACATGGTCGGCGTCGGCCAGCTGCTGCTCCAGGATCTCCACCGCATGCTTGGGCGAAGAAGCGGCGTCCACGGCCGATCCGTACAGGGCCCGCACCAACTCGATGGCCTCGGTGGTGACTGCGGTCCCGCGATGCTCGGCAACATCGGTGAAGAGATCGATGATCGCGTGCGGAAGCCTCGCACCAGGCCGGCGCGCGCCTTTACGACTCGATCGTTCACGGCCGGTGAAAGCCGGGTGGCTGGGCGCCGCCCCGTGCGCGGCTAGGGCGACCTGGTCTCCGCCGCGTGGGCACTGCTACCTGGAGTGAGTTGGTCATGCCTGCCCAGTGCCGCGACCTCCCGTTCGAGGGGCGGAACCGCCCGGGCCGCGAAGCGTCTCGTCCAGGGCCAGACCAGCGGTGAGTTCAGCGCCGCCTTGGCCCAGTTGGTCACGACGACTGCGCGCGGGACGTACACGCGGCTGCGGCGACGCACGAGCCCGTCGACGATCGCGGCGGCCGCCCGTTCGGGGCTCGTGGTGACGTTGCCCGGGTACGGCAGTCGCCTGCGCAGGCCCTGGAACGAGGGAAGGTCAACCTCGGCGCACCGGACGAGGTCCGTTTCGATCCAGGAGGGATGTACAAGGCCGACCGTGACCCCGAGGTGCGCCACCTCCTGGCGGTAGGTGAGGGCGAGCAGCTCGGTCGCGGCCTTGCTCGCGCCGTAAGCGGCCATCGAGGCCAGCGGCGTGAAGGACAGCGCGGACGCCACGACCACCACGTGGCCCCGGCTTCGCTCGAGATGGGGTGTCGCGTACTTGAGGGTGCGGAAGACGCCGTTCAGATTGATGTCGAGCACTCGCTCGAACGACGCCTCGTCCGTCTGTCGCACCGTTCCGTACGCCACTACGCCGGCATTGGCGACGGCGAGGTCGATGCCGCCCATGATCTCCGCGGCCTCATCGATCGCCGACCGCAGAGCGGTGCCGTCGCGCACATCGGCCTCACGCCAGGAAGCGGCGGGGCCCAGGTCATCGGCGACGTCACGCAGCCGACCGGGCTCCAGGCCGATCAGGGTCACCCGGGCACCCCGGGCGGCGGCCAGGCGTGCCACCTTCTCGCCTATGCCGCGGGCCGCTCCATAGCTTCGTTATTACCGGGAGCGCAAGGTGTCGTGCGCCTTGACTGCCGTCTCTCCATCTGCTGAGTCTCACGACCGGATGAACCTATGCTGGCTGCCATGAAGCGGACATCCTTTGCACAGTGGCCCTGCTCCATCGCGCGGACCATGGATCTGCTCGGAGACTGGTGGACGCCGTTGGTGCTGCGTGAGGCGTTCTACGGAATCCGGCGGTTCGATGCGTTCCAGGAGTCGCTGGGGATCGCCCGCACCACGCTGGCGGACCGGCTGCGGCGGCTGGTGGATGAGGGCCTGCTGGAAAAGCGGCCGTACCAGACGGAGCCGGTTCGGTACGACTACGTGCTCAGCGCGAAGGGGCGGGACTTCTACGGCGTCCTGCTGGTGATGAGCCGGTGGGGGGACCGCTGGCTGGCCGGTGAAGCGGGCCCGCCGGTGGTCATGCGTCACGAGACGTGCGGGCAGGTGGCCCACGCCGAGGTCGTGTGTGCCGCCTGCGGCGAACCGATGACCGCGGACAACACCCGCCCCCGGATGGGTCCCGGCTATCCATCGCATCTGGCCGAGCGGTCGGATGTGCAGGAGCGTTTCGCGGGCTGACCCAGTGGCTCCGCCGGGCCTCTGTCTGCCCTTGACAAGTGAGTCTATCTACGCAACTTTACTGTTCAGGCGCTGTCAGGGGAGTCGGATGGGCAGGGAGGACGCGGCATCATGGAGTGGACGGGCGCGCGCTACGAGGACAAGCCGACGGTCGAGGTCCGCACCTGGATCGCAGCCCCGCCGGCCCGAGTGTGGACGCTGGTGTCCGACATCGAGCTGATGCCGCGCATGAGCTCCGAGCTGCAGTCCGTCGAATGGCTGGACGGCAGGACCGCCCCTGCTCCGGGAGCCCGATTCATCGGCCGGAGCAAGCATGAGGCATTGGGGGAGTGGGCCACTACGTCGCACATCGTCGAGTACGAGCCGCCAAGGGTCCTCGCCTGGGCGGTCGAGGATCCGCAGAACCCGACGGCGATCTGGCGGTTCACGTTGGAGCCACAGGACGGCGGCACCCTGCTCCGGGAGTGGATGCAGATGGGGCCGGCCCGCTCGGGCCTCTCCTTCGCCATCGATCGCATGCCGGAGAAAGAGCAGAAAATCGTCTTCGTCCGCATGCGGGAGTTCGAGGCCAACATGACCGTCACACTCGAAGAGATCAAGAAGCTGGCCGAGCGGGACCGGACCCCGGGCGAGGCGAGTCTCTGATGCGTACCTCCACCACGATCGAAGCCTCCGGGGGCGACTGGCGGGAGATCGTCGACTATGTCACCGAGGCGGAGAAACTCGGCCTGGACATAACCTGGGTGGCGGAGGCGTGGGGCTCCGAGGCCCCCTCGCCGTTGGGCTACCTGGCGGCGAAGACCGAGCGCATGCTACTCGGATCCGGAATCATCCAGCTCGGCACCCGCACACCGATGGCCATCGCTCGCGCCGCGATCACGCTGTCGCAGATCTCCCAGGGGCGCTTCCTTCTCGGACTGGGTCCCTCCGGGCCGCAGGTGATCGAAGGGCTGCACGGTGTGCCCTTCGACCGTCCGCTGTCACGGATGCGCGAGACCGTCGAGATCGTGCGACAGGCCGCCTCCGGCGACAAGGTCTCCTATTCCGGGCGGGAGTTCCAGATCCCGCTGCCGGGTGAGACGAAACCCATGCGGCTGTCGATGCGTGCCGAGTACGACATCCCCGTCTACCTGGCGACCCTCTCGCCGAAAATGCTGCACCTGACCGGTGAGATCGCCGATGGTTGGCTGGGCACCAGCTTCGTGCCCGAGGGCGCCAAGGAGGCGTACTTCGACCATCTGCACCAGGGCCTGGCCGCCGCCGGCCGCGCCCGCTCCGACCTCGACGTCTGCCAGGGCGCAGAGGTCGCTTTCGCGGATGACGAGGACGCGCTGCGCGCGATGGTGGCCGGACGCAAGAAGGAGTTGGCCTTCAGCCTCGGCGGCATGGGCTCCGCGACCACGAACTTCTACAACAACGCCTACAGCCGCCAGGGTTGGGCGGAGGTGGCGGCCGAGGTCCGGACCCGCTGGCAGGCCGGGGACCGGGACGGCGCGGCCGGTCTGGTCACCGACGAGATGGTGCTGGCGACCACGCTGATCGGAACCGAGGACATGGTCCGTGAACGCCTGCGCGTGTGGCGCGATGCCGGTGTTGACACCGTTCGGTTCTACCCCGCCGGCGAGACTCTCGATGCCCGACTCACCACCCTGGGCCGGGCCATCGACCTGGTCCATGACATCGAGACCGCGGCAGCACCATAGCGACACGCCATGTAGGCGGCCGAGGAGGGCTGCTGTGCGGTTCTGTCCGCCGGCCCACGGCCGACGGCAACCGTGGGCGCTGACGCCGTCCGCCGCCAGGCCCGGTATCAGCAGGGTGATCGCACGGAATGTCCTTGTCAGTGCAGGACGGTGAGCAGCCGTTCGCTCGGCGGCTGGGCGGCGCTGTCGTTGATGTGCCGGTACTGCTCCCCCAGGATCGAGGGCGCCCGGGCCATCAGCTCTCGGTGCAGGGGATCGTCGATGGTCCGACGCAAGAAGGCGTGCGTGAGGTTGGACACGGCGGTGAGTGCATGGTCGGCTGCCGGACAGGCGCCGCGAATCGCCTGACGAAGAACTACCTGTGGTTCGCCGAGAAGCGTGGCGTCCGGATCATCGCCGAACAGGAGGTCGTGGACGTCGCGCCGTTCGGCGCTGCGGACGGCAGCGGGGGATACCGGATCGTCGCCGCCCGCCGCGCGCCAGGCAACCACGGCAAGCAGTCGACCTTTTCCGCGCGCGGCGTCGTCTTCGCAGGCGGTACCGTCGCGACGAACGAGCTGCTCGCCGACTGCAAACAGCGTGGCTCACTGCCTGGGATCAGCAACCGACTCGGCGACCTGGTCCGCACGAACAGCGAGACGGTACTGGGCGTGGTGTTCCCCAAGGACATCGAGACGGTACTGGGCGTGGTGTTCCCCAAGGACATCGAGACGTGGCGCGACGTCACGGCGAGCAGCCGGCTCCTCCTCGACGGGGACACGCAGGTCGAGCTCCTGACGAGCGGGCCTCACGCCGACTCGCAGCTCGCCCTGTTCACCATGCTCACCGGCAAGGGCAGCGTCCCCGTGCGCTTGGCCAAGTGGCTGAGCAACGTCATGAGCAGCCCGCGCGATTGGCGCATGACGCTCCAAAGGTCCGGATCGAGTGCGCGCACCCTGCAGATGCTCGTCATGCAACCGCGAGACAACGCGATTCGGTTCCGCGCGAAGAAGCGCCGCTCCGGCGGGTATCGGCTCGTCACACAGACCGACCCGGAGCGTCCGGCACCGACTTACCTCGAGGTCGGCCATCGGGCCGCTTCGCGGGTCGCGGAGATGACCGGCGGGGTCGCACTCAGCAGCGTGTTCGAGGCCTTCGGCGACATCCCGCAGACCGCGCACATGCTCGGGGGTGCGGCGATCGGGTCTGACGCCGGCAGCGGTGTCATTGAGCGCGGCCTGCTCGTCGAACTGCTCGACCGCATTTCCACAGGTGGACACCGACCTGTCGACGAGGCAGGCCCCGCCTGTGACGCCGTCCGGCACCCGGGAAAGCCTGGCGCGCCCACGGAGACCCCCGTGCCATAACCGAACAGGTCCAGGCAAGGGCCCGAAGCACCTCGGCACGCGGGCTGAGCCCGGGCAATGGCGTCTCGTCGTGCTTCCGGCCAGGCCCGCAGCCTGATGGTCACGCTAGTGCCCCGCTGCGTTCGCCTGCGGGGCACGTGGGCCGGGCACCGCCGCCCGGACGGGCATATCCAGCTCGAGACGGCTGCTCATGTCCCGCTCGAACCGGCCGTAAGGACTCATACGGGCCCACAACAGCGGCGACAGCGCCCGGCGGTCCGCGCCGGTGAGCCTGTCCGCCCACTTCGAATCGGCCAGGACCCCTGCACCACCAGCGTGTTGACACGCACCAGGGCCTGCCGGAACTGGCCTGCAGCATCCGCTGCCCGGGGCGGCTACGGACCTCGTTCTGGACGATCAGTCGGACGATTCAGACGATCTTCAGAGTGGTGCCGCTGCCTTCGAGTGCGGTGGTCTCGTCGGCGGGTGCGGTGGTGTCGGTGACAAGGATGTGCACGAGGCTGGAGGGTCCGACGTAGGCGTGGGCGGTGCGGCCGAGTTTGGTGCCGTCGGCGGCGGCGATGATGCGGCGCGCTGAGGCGATCACCGCCTTCTTCACCGCTGCTTCGTCGAGGTCGTAGGCGGTCATGCCGTCGGCGGCGGTCAGGCCGCAGCAGCCCAGGACGGCGGTGTCGAAGCGCAGCGCCGACAAGGAGGCGAGGGTGAGGGGTCCGGTGAGGGCCCCCTCGCCGGAGCGGGGCCGGCCCCCGGGAACCAGGAGTTCGGTCGGTTCGGGGGCGTCGCTGAGGACGGCGATGGCCTGCAGCGACAGGGGCATCACGGTGACCTGCCGTCCGCGCAGCAGGCGTGCGACTTCCAGGCAGGTCGTGCCGCTGTCCAGCAGGACGGTCTCGCCGTCGGTGATGAGAGAGGCCACCTCGGCCGCGATCCGTCGCTTGGCGTCGACGGCTTCATGGGCGCGCAGCGCGAAGGGGGGTTCGTCTCCTCGCAGGAGCAGGGTGCGGGCGCCGCCGCGGAACCGTTCGAGGACGCCTTGCGCGGCCAGATGGTCGAGATCGCGGCGGATGGTCATCTCCGAGGCGCCCGTCAGGCCGGTGAGTTCGGCGACCGTGGCCGTTCCTGCCTCCTGGACGGCCTGGGCGATCAGACGGTGGCGTTCCGCGGTGCTCATACCGTGATTCAACACTACTCTCCCCGAACAGTGAAGATGTTCGAAAGGCCGGCTATCAAACAGATCGGTTGTTCGTTACGGTGTTCGGCATGGAAAGAGCGCTGCGCCTGGCCCGTGCCGTGACATTCGTCTACTTCGTCCTCAATGGCACGCTGCTGGGCATGTGGGTGGTTCAGATCCCGGCCATCGAGGAACACGTGGGCATCAGTCACGCGGCCCTGGGAGGATTCCTCGTGCTGCTGGGGGCTGGGGCCTTTGCCGGCATGCAGGTCGGCGGCCGCCTGTCCGACCGGCTCGGCACACGCACCGTCGTCCCCCTGGCTGGCGTACTGTGCAGCGTGACCCTGGTAATGCCCGGTCTCGCCCAAGAACCGTGGGCCCTCGGAGCAGCCCTGCTGGTCTTCGGATTCGGCAACGGCACCCTCGACGTCAGCATGAACGCGCACGCCGTGCAGGTGGAGAAGGCGTACCAGCGGCCTGTCATGTCGGCCTTCCACGCCACGTTCTCCGTCGGCGGTGTCCTGGCCGCGTTCGCCGGCGCCGCGGCCATCGACATCGGCTGGGGCCCGGCCACGACACTGGCTACGGCCGCAGGCATCGGCGTCATCGTCGCCTTGGTGTCAGCCCGTGGCCTCCTGCGCGCCGTGCCGACCACCCCCGCGACCGATGCCAATGGTGAGCCTGAGGTGCACAAAAGCGCTGTTCCCGCACGGATCTGGCTCCTGGCGGGCGTCGCGCTGCTGATCATGCTGTGCGAGGGAGCCGCCAACGACTGGAGCGTCCTGCACCTCAAGACCGTCCTGGGCGCGCCGGAGAGCACGGCCGCCTTCGCCTATGGGACCTTCGCGGCGACGATGACCATCGGCAGACTCCTGGCGGACCGGGTCTCCGCACGGTTCGGGCCGATCGCAGTCCTGCGCTACGGTGCGGCTCTGGCCACCGCAGGCATCACGCTCGTGGCTCTCTCGCCCTGGATCTGGGCGGCACTGGCTGGCTGGGGGCTGTTCGGCCTGGGCCTGTCCGGCTGCATCCCGCAACTGTTCAGCGCTGCAGGACACGCCGACCCGGCAGCCGCCGGCACCAACGTCTCCCGGGTCGCCGGACTCGGTTACATCGGCATGCTCGCAGGCCCCGCCGTCATCGGTTGGATGACCCACCTCATGGCCCTCAACCACACTTTTCTGCTGCCCGCCCTGTTCTGCGCCACCGCCTCCGCGGCGGCCGGAATCCTGCGCACTCCCTCAGACCGGCCGCGCACGGTCGAACTGACCTCCTGACCGCCTGTGCGGCGTGACCTGACCCCGCGCCGCACAGGCTCTTGCCCCGGCCGTACCGGCAGCGCCGCGCCTGCTGCGATTCGACCAGACCCGGCCCGAACCGCTGAACATCTGCTGGCCGCTCCTTGGCTCAACGTCCGCGAAAAGCACGCGTGGAGTGACGGCTGACGCATTCGGGCATGTGGCGGTGGTTGCCCCTGGTTCCTACGGGCTCCGCCACGTTCGCGATGACGAGGACCCGGGCCTTGAGAACGAGGTACGCGTGCTCAGGCTCGTGCGGGGGCATGGTCACGCAGCACGCGGAGACACTGCTGTCTCCGCGTATCCCGACGCTCGAAGATCCCCTCACCGACTGAGGCGTTTCCAGCGGACCACGCTTCTTCCGAGACGAGGACACCGACTACGCCACCCGCATCTGGGCGGCCGGCGGCCAGGTCGAACTCCACGTCTGGGCGGGCGGCTTCCACGGTTTCGACGCCCTGTATCCGCAGGCGAACATCTCGGTCCCAGCCCGCCGAACCCGCACCGACTGGCTCGCCCGACTCCTGCCCTCGAACGGCGTCGCATGAAGCATCGTCCATCCGGTGCACCGCGCGATGTTCCGGGTTCTGGTCTGAGAGCAGCGAAGGCTTCCTCGGGCACGACACCTGGTCGGTGTTGACCTTCGAGTTGGTTGAAGCTCGAGGATAGCCGGGTGCCGAACTCTGAATTGATGCCGATCGGGGTCTTCGCCGAGCGCAGTGGACTGACGTCCAGCGCGTTGCGGTTCTACGCCGACTCCGGGCTGCTTGCTCCCGCCGTGGTCGACCCCGCCTCGGGCTATCGCTACTACGGCGCCGACCAGGTAGCCCGGGCGGCCATGCTGCGTCGGCTCCGTGAGATCGCCATGCCCCTCACTGCTGTGGAGGCGGTGCTGGACGCTGAGACCGAAGCAGCGTCCCGGCTGATCGACGAGCACGTCGCGAAGGTCCTCGAAGACGCGGAAGTGGTGCGGCACAAGGCGGCTCTGATCAAGGCATCACTCACCGACGCGCCACGTCGGCCGATCGCCGCGCTGAAAGGACCGGTGCTGGCTGACGCGATCGAGCAGGTCCTGACCGCGAGCGCACCTGATCCAGGGATGCCGGTACTCGGTGGACTGCGCGTGGAGGCGACCGAAGAAGCGGTCACGCTGACCGCGACCGACCGGTACCGGCTCTCGACACGAACCCTGGTCCCCGCCGAACCGACGACCTCGACTTGGGCCGCCACGGTCGACGGTGACGAACTGCGCACCGCGGTCGCCGAGATCCGCCGCAGCGCGCTGGTACGAGTCGAAGCGACATCGCACGGAATCTGGTTGCGCATGGCGGACCGAGAGGACCGGCACTGCCGGCTGCTGGGGGAACGGTTCCCCGACTACCGGCTGATGCTCGCGGCACTGCCCGAAGTCACCACCCGGGTGACGGTCTCGAAGGATGTACTCCTGCGAGCTCTGGAGGAACACCCGGGTGAGCGGTTCTCGCTGTGCCTGACCCACCGCGGCCTGAACGTCCTGGCGTCCGACGGCAAGCACGCCGACTCCCTGCTCCCGGCCACCATGACAGGTCAGGACCTAAGGATCTCCTTCGAACTGACCACGCTCTATCCAGCCGTGAGCACCGCCATCGGCCCCGACGTGATGCTCGACCTGCGAGGCCCCGACCAACCCGTCACCATCCGCTCGGCCGACCGCGGCGACCTCACCACCCTGGCCATGCCCGTCAAACCCGACCACTCCGCCTGAGCAGAATGACGAGGAGCACTCCCATGACCGCCACCCCCACCAGCCCCGACCCGACCATGGAAGCCATCGGCCGAGCAGTCACCGAAGGATCCGGCGACGTCGAGGCCGCCCGCCGCAAACTACTGGCCCTCTGGTCCACGATCGGTGTCACCGGCGACCCGCTGCACCGATGCACCCTCGCGCACCATCTGGCAGACCTCCACGAGGACCCTGCCCTGGCCCTGGCCTGGGACATCCGTGCCCTGGACGCGGCTGACGCCTTGACCGAGCAGCGCGTCCGAGAACATCACGCCGGTCTTCACATCGCAGGCTTCTACCCGTCCCTGCACCTCAACCTCGCTGACGACTACCGCCGACTCGGGTCGTTCGACGCTGCCACCGAGCACATCGACGTGGCCAGAGCGCATGCCCCCAGCCTGCCCCAGGACGCTTACGGTGCCATGCTGCGTGCCGCGATCGAGCAGGTGGCCGAGGCCATCACCCGACGGGACACCGCCAAGCGAGCCTCCGCCCCGGGCCCCGCCGCATGACGCACATGGACGCGTCTCTCACCAACGAGCGGCGGCGTTGACAACAGCGGAACGAGTGTCAGTGCGGGGCCGTGCGGTATGCACACCCGCGCACTGTTCGCTGCCGGCGAGTGGTCGCGGCCACCTTCTACCGAGGACTTGACATGAGTACTGCTACACCCACCGACGGGCGCTCTGACTTCGATTTCATCTTCGGCCGCTGGCGGGTACGCAACCGCAAGCTCGTGGACGTCACCGACCCGGCCTGCCAGCAGTGGATCGAGTTCGACGCGACGGCCGAGGCCGAACCGATCCTGGGAGGTCTCGGGCACATCGACCGGATCCGGGCCGACGCCTTTGAGGGATTCACCCTGCGCCAGTTCGATCCGGAAGCCGGAGTCTGGCGCATCTGGTGGGCCTCCAGCAACAGGCCCGGGCACCTGGACCCGCCCGTCGAAGGGTCCTTCATCGACGGCCGCGGTCGGTTCTTCTGCGACGACGTTCTGGGCGGCCGTGCGGTGAAGGTCCGGTTCGAATGGACGACTCCGAGCCCGGACACCCCGCGCTGGGAGCAGGCGTTCTCCTACGATGACGGCTCCACTTGGCGCACCAACTGGACCATGGACCTGACCCGCGTCGACTGAGGCTCAGCAGCCGTCCTCTGTCGGGTCGGGTGGCCGCTGGTGCTCGCACGGCGGATGCATGGGGGCAGAGTTGGCGGCTGAGCGCGCATGAAGAAGGGGCCTTTTGGTAGCACGCGGGCGCTGAACCCGTAGGCACCAATCGGATCCGTAGGCACCAGCCGAATTCGGTAAGCACCAATCGAAGGCGTAGCCACCAGTCGAAGGCGTAGGCCCCACAGGGGTCCCTGTGCTGACGGCCATGGGGAAGGCGCCGGGGGTGATGCCTGCCAGGGGTGACGAGCGCGCCGACGAGGAAGCCGCAGCGACTGCTGATCAGCCTGTGCTGGTGACATGGAATACCGGCCAGCCGATCTCCGTGCGCCACTGAGCGGCGGCGGGGGTGTCGCGCGGGCCGACGACGTAGGTTTCGCGTACCGGCCCTGCTACGGCGAGGGAGTGGTCCGCCACCCACCTGCCGAGCTCGCCGTAGGTCACGTCGATCGTGTCGTGGGCGCCTGAATGCACGGCGACGGCGAGTTCCGCGCCCGGCAGTTCCATGGTCCGGACCCGTCCTACGGTCGGTACGCGCGCGTCGACCGGCACATGAACGAGGAGGTGCCCTCGCCCTTCGGTGAACAGCGCGTTGTCGTAGAGCCCGCCCGGGGGACCCGACGGCCTGCGGACGACCGCTTCGAGTTCGGCCATCGCGCCCGCGTACCAGTCGAGCACGTCGGCGTGCGCGACAGTGGCTTCCACCGCGGCCACGAGCTGTGCGGGCACCTGGCGCAGCTCGACATCGAAGCCGGCCGACTGGGGGTGCAGCAGGCGCTGCAGAGACGCGACAGCCGCCTGGGTGCGCGACAACTGCTCCTCCAGCCGCTGCAGGTGTTCGGTCACGAGTGCCGCACGCGCGGCCGGGTCCTGCGCCAGAAGCACTCGCCGGACGTCCGCGAGCGGCACGTCGAGATCCCGCAGCCTGGCGATCACCTGAGCGGTGGCGATCTGGCCGGCGTCGTAGTACCGGTAGCCACTCGTCGGGTCCACGCGGGCGGGCTCCAGCAGTCCCGACTCGTGGTAGCGACGCAGCGTCCGGATGGTCAAGTGGGTCATCTGGGAGAACTCGCCGATGGTCAGCACGCCTCCTACTGTGCACTCTCCCCCTGGGGGAGGGTGGAGGGCTTGACCCGGTCGCCGGGGGAGGCCGCAGCGTCACATGCATGACCAGCACGACATCTCCAGCCCTAGATCTTGAGGGGCGCCTCGCCCTCGTCACCGGCGCAGGCAGAGGCACCGGCGCCGCGATCGCGTCACGTCTGCGCGCGGCGGGCGCCACAGTGCTCGCCACGGCGCGTACGGCGCCCCCGACCGCAGACGAGCGCTTCTTCGTCACCGCCGATCTGACGTCGCCCGAAGGCATCGACCGCGTCGTCTCGGCTGTGCGCGAGCGGCTCGGCACCCTCGACGTCCTCGTGCACACCCTCGGCGGATCCCACTCGCCCGCCGGCGGGTTCGCCGCCCTCACCGAGGAGCACTGGCACGACGAGATCGCCCTGAACCTGCTGTCCGCGGTCAGGTTGGACCGCGCGCTGCTGCCGGCGATGCGCCAGGCGGGCCGCGGCGCCGTCGTCCACGTCTCGTCCATCCAGCGCCGGCTGCCGCTCTTCGACGCCACGCTCGGCTACGCCGCCGCCAAGGCCGCGTTGACCGCTTACAGCAAGGGCCTCTCCCGTGAGTTGGCGCCGTCCGGAGTGCGGGTCAATGTGGTCTCCCCGGGAGCGATCGAGACGGAAGCGGCCACGGCCCTCGTCACCCGCATCGCCCGGTCGCAGGGCATCGACCATGCCGCGGCCTGGGAACAGATCGTGGCGTCTCTCGGCGGGATCCCCCTGGGCCGCCCCGCACAACCCGGAGAGGTTGCCGAGCTCGTCGCCTTCCTCGTCTCCGACCGGGCCGGTGCCATCATCGGCGCCGAACACACGATCGACGGCGGCACTGTTCCCACCCTCTAGGCCCACCGACCCCGACGAAGCCCCCACTGCCTTGGAGAACGACGACCATGCCCCTGACCTCCCTTGATCACCTGCCAGGCGCCGTCCGGGCCTATCTCGACGCGCGCGCCCGGGACGACAGGCCTGCGGCAGCCGAGTGCTTCACCCCGTCCGCGGTGGTCGTGGACGACGGCAGCACCTATCGCGGCCACGAGGCGATCCGCCGCTGGCTCAGCCGTTCGTCGACCGAGTACACCTACACGACCACCCTCATGACCGCCGTCCGGCATGACCGCACACACTGCAACGTGACCCAGCGTCTGGAGGGAGACTTCCCTGGCGGCGTCGCCGACCTCGACTTCGCCTTCACACTCGACGGCGCGGGCATCACCGAACTCGTCATCGGTCCTCTCTAGCCGTTCCCGGGCTTCCGCGAAGCTCCCCGCACCATCGGTGAGGGTTCTCAGGAAGGCTGCAATCCTCCACTCCTGCGCCCAGTGACGAGCGGCACCAGCTCCGCTGAACGAACATGGTGCAGATCCAGACGTCCTGTTGCCCTGGCTCATCGACGGAACCGGGGCAACGGGACGTACGTGCGTCAGGCCCTCGCCGGCTTGTGGACGGCTCCGCGGTCTCACCATCACACTCGCAGAACGCAGCGCTCCGGTGACGGCTCCGACGATCGCCTCGGTGGTGCCCCGCACTTTGTACACCTCCACGCACCGGCACCGCGTACGCCTCCACGCACCGACCGCTCGTAGAGTTCCTCCAGCCCCCGTCGGTCGGCCGCGTGCGGCCGCCGGGGACGTGGTCGACGGGCACGACGTCAGTGGCGCCTCCGGACCGTGGCCCGCGAACAGCGCTCCAAGACCGTAGGCCGCCGTTCGTACGGCCGGCCGGTCAGGTCCGCGCTGGCGTGCACCAAGTCGAAGGCCGCGTAAAGCGGGGTCATGCGTTACCTGGGGTCAGGCGGGTGATGCGGACCATGGCGCGGTAGAGGGCGGTGGGGGCGGGCGCGTCGGGCAGCGGGGGCAGGGGTGCGCTGGGGGTGGCGTAGGAGCGGAGCATGTGCGCGGCCAGTCGGCGCCAGGTGTCGGGGGCGGCGTCGCCGGTGGCGTTGATGACGCCTGCGTTGGCCATGAGCAGGATGACGAGGTCCTGGCTGGTGAAGTCGTCGCGCAGGTGGCCGCCGGCCTTGGCGCGGGCGATGACTTCGAGGAATCCGTTGTACGCCTCCGCGCGGCGCTTCTCCAGGGCTTTGGCGGCGGGGAAGGTCATGGTGAGGACGTCGGCGAAGCCACGGTCGGCGGCCTGCATGACGCATACGGCGTGGATGTAGCAGGTGAAGCCGTGCCAGGGGTCGGGGTCGGCGAGGGCTTCGCTGACGGCGTCGGCGTAGGCGTCCATGCGGTCGGCGAAGACGGCGTTGATCAGGTCGTCGCGGGTGGCGAAGCGGCGGGAGAGGGTGGCTTTGCCGACGCCGGCTTCGCGGGCGACGGAGGCCATGGAGACGCCGAGCCCTTCGCGGGCGAAGAGGCGGCGGGCGGCGGCGAGGATGCGGTCGCGGTTGCGTTCGGCGTCGGCGCGCAGCCCGGTCTCGTGCGTGCGGCCTGGGATTCCGTCGGGGTCTGCGGAGCGCGGACCTCCTTGCGCAGCCGCTTGAGCCCCTCGCGCTCGGCGCTGGTCAGCTCACCGGACTCGCCCTCTGCCCCGGTTCGCCTCGCCCGCCGGCACCAGCCGCCAGGGAATGGAAGCTGGTGCCGAGCTACCGGGCGACGGTGACCGTCCTGCCCGAGGAATCGATGAGCGCGATCGCGTCCCGCTTGAACTCCTCGGTCTACCGTTTCGTGTACTTGCTTCACACCTGGTGATACTTCCCCTGGAACCTCAAGATCCCAGTCTCCAGGAGTCCGCGATCAACGGGAAGCTTCACGGACGGTCTTCACCGCGAACCTGTGCAGGACCGTGAAGTACGGCCGTAGTTCGGTCTTCGTGAGGGTGGGCGCCGGGGGTGTAGCCGCCGGAGTGCGCCGGGCCTTGCGCCCGGCCCACCCTGTGCGCGCCACGGACGGCGCCTCTGTTTCCTCCGTGGTGATCACGAGCCGGGGGAAGGTGAACACGTCGGCCGGCTTGAGCACGTCGGTGGCGAGTTTGGCCAGGGCGACCCGGGGCGACCCGCCGACCGGGCGGATCCAGAGGTCCCAGATGACCTCCTTGCCCTCCTGATCGGTGTGCTGGTCCACCAGGGTCCTGCAATCGATCACCGCGACCACCGTGCCGTCCCCCTCCGCCTTCAGCGGGAAGGTCAGCACGCGCTTCTTGTTCCGACGGTGAATGGCCTCCACCACCGCGCCCGGTCCCGGTGTGGCCCCCCACAGCTCCGCCCGGACCCGGATGGCCTCCTGGTCCACCTGGACGGGGCCGACCTCGGCGTGCACCTCGCGCCGCGCGCTGCGGATCCGCAGCCGGCCGTCCTCATGCCGGTGGGGCAGCAGTAGCGCCAGCGGATGGGTTCCGGTCCGGGGCAGTTCGACCGCGAGCAGGTCGCGGGTGTCGCAACCGTAGCCGTCGGTGGTCAGCGGCACCTCGATACCGGACGGGGTGGCCAGGAACGTCTCCCAGGTACCGTTCGGCACAGGAGCGTCCCAGGGCACCAGGGCCTCGCCGTCCGCGGACAGCGCGAAGCGGTGCTCCTCCGTGTCCTTGCCGTCCCGGCGCAGCACCAGGTCGGCACCGAGCGCCTCCTCGGGCAGCCGGCCGACGCCGATGTGCACGCTGCCGCTGGTGTCGACCCGGGCGGTGGCGTGCCGGGGCAGTGCCTTGCGGGCGAAGGCCCGCTCAAGGATCGCCTCGAACCGCTCGCGGCTGGCCGTCTCGTGGAACCGCTCGGCGTTGCGTACGGCGTTCTCGGACATCTTCGCCCGCAGCTCGTCGTCCCGTATCAGGCTCAGGATCGCCCCGGCCATCGCCTCCGCGTCACCGCGCGGGACGATCAACCCATCCTCCCCGGGGGTGAGGATGTTACGCGGGCCGTGGTCGGCGTCCGTACTGACGACGGGCATCCCGGCTGCCATGGCCTCCACGAGGACGTTGCCGAACGCCTCCCGCTTGGAGGGCAGGACGAAGACCGACCCCTTGCCGAATTCGGGTGTGACCGGGGCGACCTGACCCATCAGCAGAATGCTGTCGGACAGCCCCAGTTCGTGGATGCGGGCCTTCAGCTTCGCCTTCTCCGTGCCGTGCCCGTACAGGCGCAGGGTCCAGTCCGGCGCCTGGGCGTGCACCTTGGCGAAGGCCTCGACGAGGAGCGCGTGGTTCTTGTTGTCACTGAGGTGACCGGCGGAGATGACGACCTTGTTGGTGCCCCGGGAGCGGACCGGCGCGGCGGGCACGCAGTTGGGCATGACAGCGAGCCGGTCCCGGACGGCGGGCACCTGCTCGCCGATGCTGGCGACCTCCTCGGGCGTGAGAGCCGTCAGCGCGTCCAGTGACAGGTACGCCGGGAAGAGCCGCTCCTTGATGTCGTCAGCGTAGATCGACGGCATGGAGTGCTCCTGGGCGACCTTGAGGTAGGTGCCCCGGGCGTGGGCCAGCATGATGGTGTTGCGGGGGCTGGAGCTGACCACCACGTCGGCGTCGGTGGTGGCGAGGTACTTCAGCAGACGCAGTTCGGCGAGCCGGCTGACGACCGGCTTCTCCGCCCCGACGTTGGGCGGGTAGATCAGCGGCCACTTCTCCACGAGCGGGTCGTCCAGGTCGCAGACCGGCGAGTGCGGCCGCAGATCGCTCAGCACCCGGACGGTCACCCGGGGATCGAGGGGGAAGTACGACTCGTCGCGCACCTTGCGCAGGGCGACGATCTCCACCTCGTGCCGGTCGGCAAGCGCTCCCGCGAGGTTCTGGGTAGCGCTCACCACGCCGCCCATGTGGCAGAGGTCGCGAACCAGGAATGCGATCTTCACTGTGTGTTTTCCCATCCAGGCGCCGCGCTCCGACGCCGTCCTTGGCCGTGGTCCGGACCATTAGATCCGTAGGGGCCGTGAAGGGTTGTTCACCCGATGATCACGATTGGGTCACGAGTGTAGCTGTGATGTTCCCCGCGTGATCGGGCGGGGAGAAACCGCCACCGCTTGCCCCGCAGCAGCTGTGCGACCCCCTTCAGCACCCTGGCGGGTGTGCAGCGGTGGCTGCGATATTCCACTTGTGTCGCCAGTCGGGGCGCATTCCAGGGGTCGTGGCCACGGCCGTATCCAACCGTTGCCACTCGGAGGCAACGCGTATCCACCCAGTGGCTACTGCTCAGCTGCCGCGCGGCCGTTCGGCACCGCACTGAATTTCACACAGGCATTCGCGCCAGTCCGGCAGGCCGCTCACGGCGCGGCCCTTGCAATGCGTCATAGCGGTTGTGCACGGTGTCGTGGCCATCCCCCGAAAAGCTGACGGCAGTGAATGGCGCTGTTGGGCATGCCCTGATCTTCCGCAGCGATCGGCCTCCGCTCAGCGGCGCATTGCGAGACGCTCCTGGAAACGGGCGTGCCGGAACTGGTAGACGGGGCCCACTGCCCGCAGCAGGTTGCGTCGGCGGGCGTCCTCCAGGAAGGACAACAGCCGTACGGGAGTACCTTCTCGCGCGGAGAGTTGGACGGTGGTGATGACGGTGGCCGTGGCGAGATTGCTGATGACTCCGTTGGCCAGGACGGGCCAGATGCCCACTGTGACGCCCAGGCCCACACCGAACCGGAAGTCCAATGTCCACGTCGTCACCATGCCGACGAACAGCCCCAGGCCGACGCCGGTCATGACGGCCAGCGGAAGCCAGACACGAGTGTGGTGGCGCCATACATCGACGGGTCCGACGGGTCGGCTCTCGGTGTCTGGCTGTCCCGGCCGGAGCGGGCCCTCGTACGGGGCCTTCGTACCCATGGCGAGCAGGGTGCGGCCCACGAGCGTAGCGCCACGCCCTCGGACCAGCGCTGTGCTGAACCCGAAGGGAAGAGTGGCCAGAAAGCACAGCGGCACGGGCATTGCGTGGCCCAGGAGTTGCAGGAGGAGCCAGATCACGGCTGCCATGACGACCCAGCGGATGGTGCCGGCCAGTATTGCCCCGCGGGGAAACAGATCACGCCACTCAGTGCTTGGCAGCGGCCTTGGCTCTCTGAGCTGTGCCACCCGACGGCCTGCGTCCAGGGAGACCGTGCACAACGTCGCCGAGCCGACCACGAGAGCGATCGAGAAGCCCAAGGCCGGTGTCAGCACGCCGATGACGACGACCAGGAGAGTGCCGGCGACCGCAAGTCCGGTGACCTTGGACCGGGCCTTCGGCTCCGCCCAGTTGGGGATGTCCCACCACCGTAGTTCCCGGGTTCCCGCCGCCGTCAGCTGTGCGGCGACGTAGCGCAGCGTCCGTTCGGCCGTCTCGGGGGACCAGGGGGGACGCGGGTCTGCCGGACGGGGTGTGTACGCGGCCGTCACCACGTGATCGAGCAGATGGTCCTCCACAGCGCGGGAGGTGGGGAACCGGGAGGGGTCGAGAAGTTCGTCCACCGGGTCGTCGGGGCCATAGACGTCCCGTAACAGACTGATGGCGAGTGGCTTGGCCAGAGCCTTGGCGAGCACGCTGGTGGGCTCCTCCCGGAGCAGGTCGGTGACCGCCTGCCAGGCGGGCGGGGTCGGGTTCGGCAGTGGGCGCAGCAGGTACTCCGCCGCGTCGGCGGGATCCACGGGACAGACCTCCAACCCCACCGCCCCGCTCAGTAAGGCCTTCCTGGCCGTGATCGTGGCCTCCTTGGAGCGCGAGACGAGCACAACTCGGCATTGCGCGGGCTCCAAGAATCGCAGGATGTCCTTGCGTCGCGCGCGGTCAACCTCGTCGAACCCATCCAGGAACAGCGATACCCGTCCCTCTCGTAACAGCTCCCGGGCCAGCTCCTGACCCTCGCGGCCCCGGAACGCGGTGTAGTCACGGGACAACCGTTCCACCGCCCAGTCGATTGCGCTTTCCTCGGGGCCCGGATTCCATCCCTCCAGCGTAAACAGCACGGGCACCGGGATACGCGCACGCTGGTCCGGAGGGGCCGACTCTCGGTAGCTGATCGCGTGGAGCAGCAGCAGTACGGCGGCCGCGGTCTTGCCGACCGCCGGAGGCCCGACCAGCAGGAGCCGGCCCGAGGCCAGCCCCCCGTACACGGCGTGCAGTTCGGCGATGCCGCCGCTAGCCACCAACTGCTTGTCCGTGACGGCTGTCAGACCCGGCAACGGCGGGAACAGGGGATTCTCGGCGACCGCCGCGGAGACCCGGCCGGCGACCTTGCGTTCGCTCAGCTTCCAGCGCACTGGAAGCGGCGCCGGGTTCAGTAGGCGCCGCAGCCCCGCCTCGTCCCGCCACTGCGCCTTGACCGCCTTGGCGAGCTCGTCGGCTGCTTCCTCGAGTACCGACGGGGTAAGGAGGTAGTGAGCGTGGTGGTGTTGGCCCAGGTAGATTGTGTCGGCGTTGTTCTGGGGCCCGTAGACGTGCTGACCGCGCTGGTCGGTGTAAGACCCCCAGCCGTGCCCGTCAGCCACCGAGCATTCCGGTGCCACGCAGGAAAGCGCCCGCCATCTCGGCCAGTGTGCCGCCCATGGCGCGTAGCCGGCCCATACGTTCCTGTGCACGGCCGGTTTCGCCGGCCTGGAGGTCTGCACCTGTCGCTTCCAACTCCGCGGTCACCTGGCGGCGCGTCACCTCGTCCAGGTCCATCGACTGCACTCGGTCCAGGGCCAGACCCAGCTCCCGGGCCACCACCTGCCGATCGACCTTGTTGACGTTGATCGTGTCGGCGTTGTTCTGGTCCCCGTAGACGTTCTGGCCTTGTTGGTCGAAAGTCGCCATGAGGGCATGATGCCGCGCCCATGGCCCATTGTTGAGGCAGTGGACGCAAATCCCACGACCGGCCGGGGAACATATCGGCCAGGCCGCCGCTGGACGAGCATGTCGCCGACGCCGAAACGCAGCTCGGCGGGCTGGGGCCCTTCGGTCACCCCTTCACCCCTGCCTTTGCCCAGCGCGGTGGCACCGTCCAGCTGTGCCGGCTCGGCGCCCTGCACGCCGACGCCGCCGGGCACACGCGGCGCGCACCCCCTTGCGGCCCTCAGTGGTGGTGCCCCCCGTGTGCTCCCGGCGCCTGGTGCCCGGTCTCCGCCCGCTGCGCCCCGTCCGTCGCGATCCCCTTCGCTCCCTGGGCCTTCGCGGGATCAGGGGCCGCGCCGGTGGTCCCGTTTGCTTCGTGCGGGTGGTGAGGCTCGTACCCAGGGATCGTGCCGTCCGGCTTCTTCACCAGGAAGAGGCCTGCCATGCCCATGTCCGAGTGACTCTGGACGTGGCAGTGGTACATCCACGCCCCGGCGCCGACCCCCTCCCCGGCGATCACCTGGAAGCCGAAGGAGTCGGCCGGCCCGACGATCTTGTTGTCGATGATCTGGCTGGGGTCGTCGGGGCCGGTCAGCATGCCGGTGCGGTTGTCGGCCCAGCGGTGACCGTGCATGTGGAAGGTGTGGTAGTACTCGCCGTGGGTGATCACGGCGAACTCGACGCGGTCGCCCACCGTGGCCTCGAAGTCGGGGCCGGTGTGGGGTGGCCGGTTGTTGATGAGCAGGTCGTTGAAGACGATCGTGTGGGTGGCGTCCGGCAGCACGTCGCCCGTCCTGCGGACGATCACCGGGCCGTACAGGCCCTTCCGGATGCCTCCGGTGCCGTGGTCCGTGCCCACGACGTGGTCGTGGTAGTGCCAGTAACCGGCGCTGCCCGCCCGCCAGGTGCCGTCCTTGCGGCGGCCGGGGACATGGGTGCGCCAGGTGTAGGTGCGGGTGGCGCCTGGCTCCACGTGGCTCTTGTTCAGCCTGGTGCCGTCACTGGTGATCTCGTAGTCCAGGCCGTGCACATGCAGGCTCACCGCGATGTCCGTGGTGTTCTCGAACTCGATGTGCACGGTGTCGCCCTCGTTGACCTCGATCAACGGTCCCGGGATGGTCGCCTTGCCCTTCTCGAATCCGTAACCGAGCTGTCCGTCGGCGAGCTTCTCGGCGTAGAGCTTGAGGTGTCTGACGGCCCCCCCGGCCGGTGCGGTCCGCGCCGTCGGCTCGCCTGCTCCGGTCGCCTCCGAACTGAGCGACAACGATGTCGCGACGGCGGCGCCACCCAGGAGGACCCGCCGGTTGAACCCACGCCTGTCCATGCCGAACTCCCCACTGTGGTAAGGGATTCGAGACGGTAGCGGGATGGAAGGCGTTTATCCACACCCAGGACAAAGTTCGTCCGAGCCCGGTCATACCTATTGGCGAACCGAGCAAAGAGGTCTAGCTTCCTAGGCGCTGTTGCTGTGACCGACGAGGGGTGGATGACCACATGCGGTCCACATCGCACCACCGACCCACTGGCTCACAAGAGTTATGGCGGAAGAGGACTGGAAAACGGGCGCTGACGGCCGCCTTGACGGCCGGACTGGTGACCGCCGGGCTTCTCTCCGGACCCGCTGCGGGCGCGCTCCCGGCCCCGGAACCGTCGCTGACAACGATGTCCATCAAGTCGCCGCCGGGCGGCGCGAACGTACGCGTGCTGATCTTCTACGGGTCGGCGGCCGCCGGAGACGAATCACCGGTGGTGAACGCCGGCATCGAGGCGGTCGAGCGGATCGGCCTGACCGGCCCCACCGACCAGCGCTTCAAGGTGGAGGCCACCAACGACGCCGCGGTCTTCACCAACGAGACCAAGCTGGGCCGTTACAACGCGATCGTCTTCCTGACCGGCGGCGGTGACGTCCTGGACCCGGAGCAGGAGGCGGGCCTGGAGGCGTACATGGAGGCGGGCGGCGGTTTCGTCGGTCTCCACGACGCGGCCCGCGCTGAGCCGTACTCGGACTGGTTCACGGGCCTCATCGGCGCCCGTCCGGCGCCGAACAGCCCGACGTCCGTCCAGCGGGCGACCGTCGAGGTGGGCGACCGCGGGCATCCGGCCACCAAAGACCTGCCGGTCCTGTGGAAGCGCCCGGACAAGTGGCTGAACTGGGTGAAGAACCCCTCCGGCGAGGTGCACACGGTGGCCCGGGTGCGCGAGGCGTCGTACCAGCCGGGCGCGGGCGCCAACGGCTGGGACCACCCGATCAGCTGGTGCCGCGACTACGACGGCGGGCGCTCCTTCTACACCGGCATGGGCGGCACGGTGTCGTCGTACGACGAGGCCGACTTCCGCGCCCATCTGCGCGGCGCCCTGCTGTGGACCACGCGGCTCGTACAGGCCGACTGCAAGGCGACCATCAACGGCAACTACAAGGCCGAGCGGCTGACCAAGCCCAACCAGCCGGGTCAGAACGACCAGATCGGCGAGCCGCACGGACTGGTCACCGCACCCGACGGTCGCGTCCTCTACATCGGCCGCGGCGGTGCGGACTCCTCCCAGCCGGTGATCACAGACTGGAACAACCCGGACATCGGCAAGGGCAAGGGCGAGATCCACGTCTACGACCCGAAGACCAAGCAGGTCACCCTCGCCGGAGCACTGACCGTCTTCGGCAACAAGGGCGGCGGCGACGAGCTGGTCAAGGTCGAGGAGGGCCTGCTCGGAATCGAGCTGGACCCGCGCTTCGAGCAGAACGGGTGGGTGTACCTGCACTACACCCCGCACGCGGGGATCGACCGCGACACCCACATGGCCGAGCGGCGCGTCTCCCGCTTCACGCTGGACCTCGCCACCAACAAGCTGGACCTGGGCAGTGAGAAGGTGCTGCTGAAGTGGCCGGTGCAGATCCACAGCTGCTGCCACGCGGGCGGCGGGATGGCCTGGGACTCCAAGGGCAACCTGTACATCGCCACCGGCGACAACAACTCCAGCGGCTTCAGCGGCGGTTACTCCGGCAACAACCCGCAGCCGAACTACAAGGGCGTCTCCTTCGCCGACGCCCGCCGCACTGCCGGCAACACCAACAACCTCAACGGCAAGATCCTGCGCATCCACCCGGAGCCCGACGGGACCTACACGATCCCGGACGGCAACCTCTTCACCGGCAAGGAGACCGCCGAGGGCGGCGGCAAGACGCGCGGTGAGATCTATGTGATGGGGGTCCGCAACCCGGCCCGCATCTTCGTCGACCGCAAGACGGACGTCCTGTACGCGGGCTGGGTCGGCCCGGACGCCTCCGCACCGTCGACGACCTGGGGACCGGCCAAGTACGACACCTTCGCCGCCATCACCCGGGCGAGCAACCGCGGCTGGCCGTACTGCATGGGCAACAAGCAACCCTACCGGGACCGCAACCTGCCGGACCCGTCGCAGCCGCTCGGCTGGTACGACTGCGACCACCCGAAGAACGAGTCGCCGAACAACGACGGACTGGTCAACCTGCCGCCGGTCACCGGGAACAACATCTGGTACTCGCCCCAGGGCGGCGCCCCGGACTTCCCGCGCGACGCGAACGGCGTCCCGTCCTACAAGCAGGACGAGGCCGTCTACGGGCTGTCCTGGCTCAAGGGCGGCGGGCAGGCCGCGATGAACGGCCCGGTGTACCGGTCCGAGGACGTGTCGGCCACCAGCGACGTCAAGTGGCCCGCGTACTGGGACGGCAAGTGGTTCGTCGGCGACTTCTACGACGCCGACCAGCCGCGCAACGCGGTACTGATGGATCCGAAGACCCTGGGTGACGGCGGACTGCCGGTGCACGCGGAGTCCCTGAAGAAGATCGTGCCGATCGGCAACGACGGCATCAAGAACCTGATGGACTGGAAGTTCGGTCCGGACGGCGCGCTGTACGTCCTCGACTACGGGCGCGGCTTCTTCACCTCGGACGCCAAGTCGGCGCTGTGGCGCGTGACCTACCGGGGCGGCGACCCGACGCCCGCCGCCGACCGACTGGCGAGGGGGGCACAGCGATGACGAACCGACGAAGAGTGTGGGCGGCCCTGGTGGCCGCACTGCTGATGGTCCTCGGCCTGCAGGCCACGGCGGCCACCGGACAGCAGTCCCAACCGGCCGGGACGGCCGCCGCCCAGGTACTCACCTGGACGGCCGGCAACAACATCGACAAGTACCTGTCCGCTCCGACGACCGCGGTGGCCGGGCCGGCGACGATCGTCTTCGAGAACAGTGAGGCGACCGGCAACACGACCGGCATGCCGCACACGCTGACGTTCGTCACGAGCGACCCGGAGTTCAACAGCGACGTCCAACTCAACATCCTGGCCAACCCCAACGACGACCAGGGCGGCAAGCACACCGCCGAGGTGACGCTCACCCCGGGCCGGTACTTCTACCACTGCACGATCCCCGGCCACGGCATGATGCAGGGCATCCTGACGGTGACCGAGGGCAGCGGCGAGGACACCACGGCGCCGGAGGCCTCGGCGCACGTCAGCGGCGTCCAGAACCAGCAGGGCGAGTACGTCGGCTCGGCGAGCGTGGCCGTCCAGGCGACGGACGAGACGGGCGGCTCCGGCGTCGACCGGATCGAGTACGCGATCGGGGACGACGGCGCCTGGCAGCCGTACACCGCCCCGATCGTCGTCGACCAGGTCGGTGATCACACGGTCCGCTACCGGGCGTTCGACAAGGCGGGCAACGTGTCCGCCGAGAAGAGGGCCACGTTCACGGTGGTGCCCCCGCCGACCGACGACAGCACGGCGCCGGAGACCTCGGCGACGGTGAGCGGCGAGCGGAACCCCGACGGCACCTACATCGACATGGCGACGGTCACCGTCACCGCGTCCGACACCGGGTCCGGGGTCAACACCATCGAGTACGCGATCGGCGCGTCCGGGGCCTGGCAGGCCTACACGCAGCCGGTGATGGTGCACCAGGTGGGCACCCACACCGTCCGCTACCGCGCCACCGACAAGGCGGGCAACGTGGCGGCGGAGAAGAGCGTCGAGTTCACGGTGGCCGCCGCGCCGCCGCAGGACAAGACGCCGCCGGTGACGGGCGTGACCGTCGAGGGCAGCCGCAATTCCGACGGGGCCTACGTCGCCTCCGCGAAGGTCGTCGTCAGCGCGACCGACGAGGGCGGGGTCGCGAGCGTGCAGTACTCGCTCGACGCCGGGCCGTACCTCGCGTACTCCGGCCCGGTCGTCGTCGACCGGGCGGGCGCCCACACGGTGGCGTACCGGGCGACCGACGAGGCGGGCAACACCTCCGCGGCGCGGACCGTCAGTTTCACGGTCGTGGCGGGCGGAGTGCCGGCCCCGCCGTGCCCGGAGTACGACGAGCGGGAGACGGTGATCGTCGGCACGGTCGACTCGGGCGTGCCGAACCGGCTCACCGACAACCGGTGCCGGATCAACGAGCTGATCGAGGACGAGAAGGAGTGGACGTCCCAGGCGCTGTTCCTCAAGCACGTCAAGGCCGTCCTCGACCAGCTGCACGCCGACGGCGTGATCGACAAGCGGGAGCGCACGGCCATCACCAGGGCCGCCCGCCAGTCCGGCATCGGCACGCCCGGCCAGACGGAGGGCTACCACCCGCTGTTCGACGGCACCGCGGAGTCCTTCGCCAAGTGGCAGCACGTGGGCGGCGGTTCGTTCGCGCTGAACGCCGACGGGTCGATGACGAGCGGCACCACCAGGGACGGCCTCGGGATGCTGTGGTTCCCGCAGCGCAAGTACGGCGACTTCTCGCTGAAGCTCCAGTGGCGGGACGACGCGCCGGGCACCGGCAACGCCAACTCCGGCGTCTTCGTGCGGTTCCCTGACGTCCACGACCACCCGGAGGAGCCGCGGCCGGAGTGGGTCGCCATCAAGTACGGGCACGAGGTACAGGTATTCGACTCACCCACCGGTGACGCGTACAAGACCGGGTCGGTCTACGGCTTCGACCGGGTGGGGCTCGCCGGTGCGGGCGTCACCCAGAAGGGCACGTGGAACGACTACGAGATCCGGGTGGTCGACCAGCACTACTCGGTCTACCGCAACGGCAAGCTGATCAACGAGTTCGACAACACCGGCGGTCAGGTCTTCTCCCCGCCGCGCTCGGACGACCCGGGCACGGACGGGCGGCGGTTCGCCTCCGGCTACATCGGACTCCAGGTCCACAGCACGACGGACGTCGTCTCCTTCCGGGACGTCCGGATCATGGAACTGTCCTGATCAGAAAGCTGTAGACCCCGGTCTCCTCGCGCGGCTCGGCCGTACCCGCTCAGGATCCCTGGCATTTTGGGACACCCGGGCGGGTACGGCAGGTCGCCGAAGCCGTGGTCGCGCTCGTCCCGCCGGTCAGCCCCAGCAGTGCCTCGGACGAGTAACAACGGTCCATGTCCGCTGTCACCACCACACGGCGCTCCGAAATCGACTGGCCCTACCGCGGCGTCGGCCGGTTCTTTCCTTGTCATGGGCATACGGTCTGCACCAGCCCCCGCAGGCGGGGGCAACCAATAGGGGAGGGGCAGTCGGCCATGGCAACAGGCGATCGGGAGTGGGAGACGCAGGCGAAGTGCCGCACCGCGGACCCTGAGGACTTGTTCGTCGAGGGCGCGGCCCAGAACCGGGCGAAGGCTCTGTGCGGCCGCTGTCCGGTCAGAACCGAATGCCTCGCCCACGCTCTCGACCAGCGCATCGAACACGGCATCCGGGGAGGCATGACCGAGCGGGAACGCCGCGGTCTTCTGCGGCGCCGCCCGACGGTGACCTCCTGGCGCCTGCTGCTGGAGGCTGCCCGCGCCGAGCACGTACGCCCGGGCCGACCGCTTCCGACCGCGGCCACGGACCGCAAGCGGACCGCCTGAACAGCGTCCTGCGCCGTCCTGGCGGCCCTCACACGGATTGCGGACCGGTCGGGGAGGGCGCCGCGTGCTGCGCGTTGGCACGAAGGCATGGGCAGGTGCCCGGCGACGGAACGGCGGCGATCGCCGGTAGGCTGCGGCGGTGCGCACGGTCGAGCTCCTGTTGGACGAGGCGGCGGACCTGGCGGTCCGGGAGGCCTGGCGGCGGCTGGCACACGCGGGGCTGCCCAGTCAGGCGCGCCACCGCTCACCGACCAACAGCCCGCACCTGACTCTGGCCGCCTGCCCGGAGCTGACCGCTGCGATCCGCTGGGAGCTGGCCGAGGTGGCTGCCGCCCTGCCGCTGCCGGTGCGGTGCACCGGCGTGGTCCGCTTCGAGCGGCCCACCTCGGTGCTGGCCTGGGCGCTGGACCTCGACTCCGCGCTGGCCGGGTTGCACCGCCGGGTGTGGGAGGCGGTGGCCTCGGACAGCCCGCCCGAGACCCTCAACCCCTTCCACGAACCTGGCCGCTGGAGCCCGCACATCACCCTCGGCCGGACCCGGCGAGCCGGCGCCTTCGCCGACCGGCGGGTCCCTGAACTGCTGCCGGCGCCACCGCTGTCGCTCCGGCTCACCACCCTGCGCAGCTACGACACCCGGACCGGCGCACTGGAGGTGCTGGAGCCCCGGCCCTGAGCGTCGCGGCGATCACCGGCATCGCGGGTCGCAGCCCCAGCAGGTCGTACTCCGGCTCCGGGCATCCGGCGCCGCCGGCGTTTGCGGACCCGTCCTTGCGTGCGTCGCGTCAAGCGGCTGACCGGCCGGCTCGGCAGCACCCCGCCGGCAGGGGAGAGGGAAGATCACTTCCATCCGGCGTTGAACAGCGCGCATTCGAGCAGGTGGGGGAGCAGCTGACAAAGATCATCAACCTGTCGCAGGACGAGCGCG
Source organism: Streptomyces sp. NPDC048521 (assembly GCF_043199855.1). NCBI lineage: Bacteria > Bacillati > Actinomycetota > Actinomycetes > Kitasatosporales > Streptomycetaceae > Streptomyces > Streptomyces sp. NPDC048521. The sequence goes on along the minus strand of NZ_JBICWR010000018.1, from coordinate 132,399 downwards.
TCAAGGCGTTCCGCGACTGCTGGTCACACTACCGCCGGGTCCGCCGGCGGTGGGTCTCCTCTGCAGACGAGCGCCGGCGGCCAGGGAGCCGAAGCCACGCCTGCGTCCGCTCCCCGAGCAGCGACGGGAGCGGACGCAGGCAGTCCGAGGGGTTGGTCAGAGGGTCTTGATGAGGCCGCCGTCGATGGTGAAGTCGGCGCCGGTGATGTTGGCCGTGCGGTCGCTGGCGAGCATCAGGACGAGGTCGGCGACCTCGTCGGGCCTGGTGAAGCGACCGGTTGCGAAGCCCCCCAGGCTGTTGATCGTCTGGTCCACGGCTTCCTGCGGCTCGACGTCCATGGCGGCCGCGATGGTCTCGGCCATGCCCCCGGGCCCGATCCACAGGTCGGTGCTCACCGGACCGGGCGCGATGGTGTTGACGCGTACGCCCTGCGGGGACACCTCCTTGGACAGAGCCTTGGAGAAGTTGGTCAGAGCGGCCTTGGACGCCGTGTAGTCGATGACGCCGGGATCGGGCAGGAAGGCGTTGACCGAGCTGATCGTGACGATCGACCCTTGCGAGGCGAGCAGCGCGGGAAGAGCCGCGCGTGAGGCGCGCACCGCGCTCAGCAGGTTGACGGTCAGGGTCTCGAGCCACTGTTCGTCGGTGACGGAGGCGAAGCCGCCGAGTCGCGGCTCGGCCTTGCCCACGTTGTTGACCAGGACGTCGATGCCGTTGAACCGTTCCATCGCCGTCTCGATGAGCGTCTCCACGCCGACCGCGGTCGCCAGGTCGGCGGTCACGGGGACCACGGTTCCGGTGACCGCCAGTTCGGCGAGTTCCGAAGTGGTGGTGCGGGCGCCGGCCACGACGCGCGCGCCTTCCGCGACGAAGGCCCGGGTGACGGCCAGTCCGATGCCGCGGCTCGCGCCGGTGACGACGACGGTCTTGCCCTTGAGGTGCAGATCCATGGTGGTCTTCCTTGCTTGTCAGATGTGCGGGGTGGTGCACAGAAGTGTGGACGAACGGGACAATCCCGACGGTCAGGAGCCGGCGGTGTCGGACCGGCCGGTGATGCCCTGGCGCGCCAGCCAGCCCAGCGCGCAGTCGGCGACGGCCCGTCGGCCGCGGTCGATGACCAGGGAATGGCCGCGGTCAGGGAACTGCTTGAGGTCGGTGGTCGCGGTCGACTCGCCGTACAACTTGTAGGCGGCGCGCGTGACGACGTCCGGCACGGTGTGATCGCGCCGGCCGGACATCAGCAACAGAGGCCCACGGTGGTTGTTGCCGGTGTCGACGGCAACCGGTGACCTGCGGGAGAAGGTGGCGAACGCCGCTTCGAACAGCGGCCCGCCGGGGGAGGGGATGGTGTACGCCTCGAACAGGGCGTCGGCCTCCTCCTGGGGGATGGCGTTGCCGAACGCATAGCGGAACTGCGCCGCCGTGAGGGAGACAGCCCGCGAACGGTTGGCCGGGTCGCGCAGAACGGGGAAGGCTGAGCGCACCTGCGTGAACGGCAGGGGCTTGACGCCCTTGACCGGCGCGGGGTCGATCGCCACAGCGGCTCGCCCCAGGCCGAGACCGAGCAGCTTCTGGGCGATCAGACCGCCGAAGGAGTGCCCGATGAGCACGGGCTCGGCAGGCAGCGCCTTGATGACGGCCGCGTAGTGCTCGGTGACATCGGCGATGCCTACTCCCGCCACGGCTTGCGGATGCGACCGCGCGTCGAGCAGACCGGCCGGTTCGCCGGGCCAGCCGGGGGCGAGGGGAGCGAACCCTTCGGCGTCCAGCAGCTCCATCCAGGGGTGCCAGGAGGACGAGTGCAGCCACAGCCCGTGGATCAGGACGACGGGGGTGCGCTGGTCCGTCATGAGAGCCTCCTTGGGACGCAGGACCGCCTGATGCGGCCCTCCTCTTGGTGCTCTTCAAGGTGCCGTCAGCGTCATCCCGGTCGGCTCAGTCAGATGACCCAAACCGTGAGGTTGGGCCATGACGGGGGGACCCTGCCCGGTGTGCCCGCGACTTCCGCCTGCCCCCGGCGGATGCGAGGAATGGTGCGCGGCAGGGCGTCGGGCCAGGTCAGCCCTCGTCGGGCGGGACGGTACCGGCGTCGAGGGCGTCTCGTAGCGCGGCGCGGCTGGTGATCCCCAGTTTGGGGAAGATGCGGTACAGGTGGGAGCTGACCGTACGGGGTGACAGGAACAGCTTCGCGCCGATCTCCTTGTTCGTCAGTCCGGTGGCCGCGAGCTGTGCGATCTGCCGCTCCTGCACGGTCAGCGACTGCCATCCGCCGCCCCGCGTGCCTATGCCGACCCCGGTGGCAGTGAGCTCCGCCCGGGCCCGTTCGGCCCAGGGATGGCCGCCGAGGTCGGTGAGGATCCGCAGGGCGACCTCGAGTTGCTCGCGCGCAGCTGTCGTTTCGTGGTCGCGGCGCAGTCGCTCACCGTGGGCGAGGCGGATGCGGGCGGCCTCGAACGGGAACAGAGCCGCACCCGGCAGTGCGAGGGCGTGCTCGTACAGACCGGATGCGTCCTCCTCCTGTGCTGTCATGGCCTGTGCCCCCGCCGTGACGAGCGCCAGTCGGGGGGAGAGAGCGGGCAGTCCGGCGGCGAGGGCCGCCTGCGCGTGGCGGCGGGCCTCACCGAGGTGTCCGCTGCGTACGGCCGCTTCGACGAAGTCCAGCAGGGTGCGCGGCGCCTGCTGGGAGTGGGGAGCGAACTCGCCGGGTGCGGTGATGGCCGTCGCGAAGCGATACGCGGTCGCATGGTCGGAGCGAGCCAGTGCCGTCATCACGCCGACGGCGTTCGCGTACTGGGTCAGGTACCCGATTCGGCGTGGCCCGGCCCAGGCCTCCACCGCCCTGCGATGACCGTCCGCGGAGTCGGTGTCGCCGCGGTAGGCGGCGAGCATTGCGAGAAACGCGCGGAACTGGTGGGCGAACAGCGCGTAGCCGTGGCGGGTGGTCAGTTCCAGACCACGGCGGCCCGTCTGCTCGGCCTCGTCCCAGCGGCCCGCCCCCATGTGGTCCAGCATCAGAAGCTGGAGCAACGTCATGGCGTTTCCGGCGGCGCCCGCATCCTGCTCCCGGGCAACGAGGCGGGCCAGCAGTGCGCGGAACTCGTCGAGTGCATCCAGGTAGTAGGCGGTGACCAGCAGTCGCATGGCATCCCACGGCCGATCGGCGGTGGTGCGGACGAAATCCTGCCGCAGACGTTCCACACCGCCTGTGCCCCGGCGGACGACGTCGCCCCACGCGTCGCGATAAAGACGGCTGGCGGAACCTTCCGGATCGGCAGGGTCGCAGAAGCGGTCCACACACGACTCGGTGATCGTCCAGGTCGCGGTGTCGGCCGCGAAGAGGAGATCACCAGCAAGAGATTGATCAGTCGCTCCACCGCGGGCTTGTCCCGCACGGGGTCGAGCCGTTCCAAGGTGGCGACGACCTTCCGATGCGTGGTGCGTACTTCGCCGTCCCGGTACAGGGCTGCGTAGCTCTCTGCGATGATCGTGCCGGTCCCCGCTGTGCCCGCGTCCGCGATCTCCGACAGCTCTTGCGCCCGTTCGAGCTGGGCCGACTGCCCGGCGACGAAGGCCGCCTCCGCCAGCCGCCGGGAGCGCTCGTCCGGCCTCTCGCTGAGCTGCGCGGACCGCTCCAGCCAATTCACCGCGACGGAGGAGGCTCCTCGCCTGGTCGCTGCCGCGGCAGCACGTTCCAGCAGCGCGGCGACCTTCTCGTCGGGGTCCACTGTCGCCTCGGCGAGGTGGTGAGCACGCCGCTCCTGGTCGTCCGGGTAGAGCTCGGCGAGTTCGGCGTGCGCCGTCCGTCGGCGGTTGGGCGTGGCGAGCTGGACGACCGCGGAACGCACCAGCGGATGCCGGAAACCGAGCTGGCCGGTGACCGGGTTGACCAGCAGGAGTCCGCGGCCGATGGCCTCGTCGACGTCTCCCAGCCGCCGTTCCAATGCCGGACGGCGGGGCCCGGCCACGGAGGACAGGCCGTCGAGGGCCGCGAGCAGCAGCGCCTCCTGTGTGGAAGGCGCCAGTTCGGAGATCCGGTGCCGGTACAGGTTCTCCGAGCGACGCGTAAGGGGCAGCAAAGACGCCTGCTCGACCGGGGAAGCAGGCAAGTGCTCGGCCGTCTTCGGCAGTTCGACGAGCGCGAGCGGGTTGCCCTCGGCCCAGTGCAGCACGCGCTCACGGGCGTGCGGGTCCAGATGGCCGCCGGTGCGCTCCAGCAGTGCCGCCGCATCCTGACCGCCAGGGGTCCGACCTCGATCTCCTCCAGCGCGACGTCATCGAACGCGGACGGCATGTCCGCCCGTACGGTGACGACGCCCCGACCGCCGACTGCCCCGGCCCGTCGCATCACGAAGGCGCAGACACGGGCACTCTCGCCGTCGAACCAGTGCGCGTCGTCGATCGCGAAGAACAGGTGGCGATCGTCCGCGGCCGCGGCGATGAGCGAGAGCATCGCGCCGGCAACCTCCGCCATGCCCGGAGCCGAGCCGGCGCGCAGACCCGTGACCTGTTCCAGGACCGACCGTGACGCGTCGGGCAGTCGGGCGTCGTAGGGGAGAAGCGGGAGGAGCAGCTGGTGCAGACCCGCGAACGGCAGTGCGGACTCCGCCTCGACACCAGAGGCGCTCACGACCCGCAGTCCCGCCTCGCCGGCCAGGGCCACGATCGCCTGAAGCAGCGCGCTCTTGCCCGTGCCGGCCTCACAGCGCAGCACGGCGAACGCGGAGTGCGGGGGAGCCGCTAGCACCTGCTCCAACCGCGCGAGCTCCTCTTGCCGCCCGATGAGCCGATTCTCCTCCTCCGACACCTGACCTCGTCCCCTCCGGGTTCGCCCTGGTCACCTGCGGACACACCGTCATCCCCGGTGGTCAGGACACGTTAGCGCGGGAGGGGGACGCGGTTGTACGACGGCCTGCGCTGATCAGGGCGCACCCACGGCCTTGACCTCACGCACGGCCCGGCCCGGCAAGCCACCGACCCCGGAACTCCGGGCGGCGCCGGGGACCCGGCTGCGGCCGGACCGCCCAGAAGGAGAGACGAGGATGGCGGCTGTAGCGGAGCGCGTGCACTCCCGAGGTCTCGGCGAGGTCGAGATCGTAGTGGGCTGTCCGGCACATGGTCGTCAAGAGCGGCGCCCCTACATGCTGAGCGGATACTCGCAAGACCCCGACGTGGCATCCGCATGCGGACATGCGAGAGCTGCGCTTATCGCCCGCAAGGCCCGGAGCATGGTGGGACGCCCGCCGGGCAATGACGTCGTCGGTGTCCGGGTCGTAGATGGTGCCCAGCGCCGGGGCGGCGAGCAGCTGGTCGATGCACTTCCATGCTGTGAGCTCCGCGCAGCCGCGAGTGTCGTCGGCCAGGTCCTCGCGCCGGGAATCTCAGACGTCCAGAACATGCCGACGTAGCGCCATGCGCGAATCACGCGCGCCCCAGAGCCTTCCGGCTGATGGCGACAGCCGATGTGTTCTCGCGCGCCTATGACATGAGGTGGGTCGCGGAGCGGGCCCGCTCCCACAGGCCGGGAATCTGCTCGGTGGGGCGCTGCTGTTCGCCGTGCAGGGCGTTGAGGACCACCAGGCATCCGGTCAGGGCGGGCACCGCCCACTGCGCGTAGGCCAGCTGTCGCCGTGCTTTGTGCAGGTCGATGGGATGCTTCTGCGCCTTCTCGGCGTCAGCGGGGTCGGAGGAGAGTTCGACCTTCTTGCCCAGTACGCGGGCGTAGGCGGTGGCGGCCAGGGCCGCTGCGGTCACGACGGTCTTAGCGGTGGTGGAGGCGGCCACGCCCTGCTGGGCAGCGACACGGTGCGCGTTCACGGCGAGCAGCCCGCCGCCACCGAACAGGTGGGCGCCGATCGCGGCGGCGTTGACCGGCGCCCACTTCGCCCACCCCGAGGAAGAGATCCGGTCCTTGGTCGCTTCGGTCCCGCCTTCGTCCTTGGCCGCGCCGTTGAGGCCGATCGCGCCCATCAGCGAACCGCCGAACCAAGCGGCCAGACCCACATCGTGCAGGCTGCGGATGAGGGTGTTGCGTTCGGACATGACGGTGCTCCTTCAGGAGGGGGAACAGGGCAGAGCCGACAAGGATGTCGAGCACACCCCACCCTTCCCGAACCCGGGCCGCTCTGCCATCACGGCTCGGCCGGACGAGTAGCCCGCACTTCCGGTGCGCTGGAAGGGGCGCGTCAGACGGCAATCGGTGTCCAGGTCGACCCACACGGTCTTGCCGGTGCCGCGGGGGAGGACGCCCCAGGTGCCGGCAAGTCCTTCGAGCAAGAGCATGCCGCGGCCGCTGAAGGCCCCTTCGTCGGCGAAACGGTGGCGGGGCGAGACGCAGGAGACGTCGGACATACGAGCCGGACTCCGTCGACCGTGCCCTCGCCACTCGCCGACGGCTCCAGCCTGCCATCCCCGCAGCTAACGGCACACCGATACCGCGTCGACCGGGAGGCTGTCGCACCACTTACGCCAGAGGGGAGTCAAGATCGATTGTCGGCGGCGATGCGGCCGGGACGTCAACTCGCGGGCGCACGCGGTTTCGGCCTGGTCGGGGTGCTGACATCCCCGTTGCGGCCACTTTCGCCCATTTCCCTCGGCTGGAGTGTGAGGAAGGGACGGGCAGGATCGGTGGCGCGGCCGCGGCCAGGGACCGGGGCGCCGCTCAGCCGGTCGCGCGTCGGCCGGTTCGCGGAGCCGTGCCGCCTCCGGCAGATGCGGGCTGGGCCACTGGGCCCAGGAGCACCGTTTGGCCGGGGACGACGGGGCGCCGTTGCAGATGAAGCTGACCCGGATCAAGAGGACGGTCGAGGCCCGCACGGCCAAGGAGGTCGGCGGACATCTGCCGCCCCTACGGCTGACGAACACGGCGGAGACGTCCTTCGCCCACTATCTGCGCGGGGATCCGTTCATCACCGAGTGGCCCGCCGAGGTCCTGACCGAGGCGATCACGAACGCCGAACAGCACGCCCGCGCGGTCCTGCTGCGCCTGGGCGGCATGGATGCCGGCACCGTGGCTGAAGATGTGTGCCAGCCGGCCGCGGCCGGTGAGCTGGACACGCTCGCCGCCGGCGGCCGGTGCCGGGAGTCGTTCTTAGCCTGCTTCGGCTGTCCAAATGTCCTGGTACTGGGGCGGCATCTGCCCGCTCTGCTGGGGCTGACAGACGCCCTGCGCGAGGACCTGCAGCGGCGGGACGCCGGGCAGTGGGCAGCCGGGCAAGGGCGAGGAGGGCCCACGGTGTGGCAGCGGCCTGGATCGTCACCGCTTCGGTTGCCCGCGCTGTCGCCGTCCCCTGCGCGAGGGCGCCGCCGTCCTGCCTCTGCCCGCACGCGCCCGACAGACCCCGGGATCACGGTCCTGATCTGTGCCCGTCCGATACCACTGCTTGAACAGGGGAGTGGTGTTGTACCAGAACACCGGGTGCTGGAAGACGATCACGTCGTGTTCGGCCAGCAGTGCCTGCTCGGCGGCGGCGTCGATCTGGAAGTCGGGTAGGCGGCGTAGAGGTCGTGCACGGTGACATGGGCCAGGCCACGGACGGCGTCCACCAGGGCCTTGTTGGCCTTCGACTGGGCCAGGTCGGGGTGGCCCAAGACGAGGAGAACCTGGGACATGATGAGGCACCTTTTCAGTGATCAGGGAAGTGAGTGAATGGATGCGGGTTGGTCGGGTGCGACGGGTCAGCAAGTCGCCGCGGCGTCCGATCACCAGTCGATGCCGGCCATGTTTGCCTCGTCGTGGCGCTGGCCCGCTGCCGGAGTGAGGTTGTTCAGGCGGTCGAGCTGAGCGGCGCTGAGTTCGATGCCATCGGCGGCGGTGTTCTCCTCGACGCGTGCGACTCGCCGGGTTCCGGGGATGGGGGCGATGTCATCGCCCCGGGTCAGCAGCCACGCCAGTGCGGTCTGCGCGGGGGTTGCGCCGATCTCGGCGCCGATCGCCTGCACTTCGTCGACGATGGCCAGGTTGCGCTGGAAGTTCTCGCCGGTGAAGCGCGGGTTGGTCTTGCGCCAGTCGTCGTCGGGGAAGTCGTCGACGCTGCGGATCTGTCCGGTCAGCAGGCCGTGTCCGAGCGGCGAGTAGGGGACGAAGCCGATGCCGAGCTCGCGCAGCAGCGGCAGGATCTCGTCCTCGACGTCGCGGGTCCACAGCGAGTACTCGGTCTGCAGCGCGGCGACCGGATGCACGGCGTGCGCGCGGCGGATCGTGGCGGGGCCGGCCTCGGAGAGCCCGATGTGGCGGACCTTACCTGCGGCGACCAGCTCGGCCAGGGCGCCGACGGTCTCCTCGATGGGTGTGTTCGGGTCGACGCGGTGCTGGTAGTACAGGTCGATGTGGTCGGTGCCGAGCCGCTTGAGCGAGCCTTCGACCGCGGCCTTGACGTTGGCGGCGCTGCTGTCGATGACACCGGGGCCGTCGCCGGCATGGGAGACGAGACCGAACTTGGTCGCCACGACGACTTGGTCGCGGCGGCCCTTGATGGCCTTGCCGACGACTTCTTCGCTGTGGAAGGGGCCGTAGATCTCGGCGGTGTCGATGTGCGTGACGCCGAGGTCCAGTGCCCGGTGGATGGTGCGGATCGACTCGACGTCGTCGAGTCCGCCGCCCGTGGTGTAGGTGCCGGCCATGGTCATGGCGCCCAGGCCGATGCGGGAGACGTCCAGCCCGCCCAGTGATACGTGCTTCATCAGGTACTCCTTCGTCGTGGTGGTGCGGCGAGCGGTGTGCGGTGATCAGGCTTGGTCGGTGGGCATGACCCACAGTTCGGCGATCGCCGTGTGCCGGGGCCGGGTCACCATGTAGGTGATCGCGTCGGCGATGTCCGCGGGGACGAGACGTTCGTGCTGTGCGTTGAACGGGTCGAGGATCTCGGCGTGGATCGTGTCGTTGTTGTGCGAGCCCAGCTCGGTGTCGACGGCGCCCGGCTCCAGAACGCCCACCCGCACATGGCGGCCGGCCAGCTCCTGGCGCAGCGACTCGGTGAACCCGTTCACGCCGAACTTGGTGAGGTTGTAGACCCCGTAGTTCGCCCACGCCTGGCGGCCGGCGATCGAGCTGATGTTGACGATGTCGGCGACCTGCCGCGGGCCCTCTTCGGCGGCCTTGAGCAGGTGCGGCAGGGCGGCGTGGGTGGTGTGAAGCAGTCCCTGGACGTTGACGGCGATCATGCGCTCCCATTCCTGGGGATCCGCGCCGACGACCGGTCCCAGCAGCATCAGCCCGGCGTTGTTGACCAGGATGTCCAGCCGCCCGAACCGCTCGACCGTTTGCCGTACGGCTGTTTCGGCCTGGTCGCGGCCGGTGATGTCCGACTCCACCGCCAGCGCGGTGCCGCCGGCCTCGGTGATCTCGGCGGCCAGCGTCTCAAGGCGGTCCTTGCGGCGGGCCACCAGAGCGACCGTGGCGCCCTGGTCGGCGAGCCGGCGGGCGGTGCCGGCGCCGATGCCGCTGCTCGCGCCGGTGACGAGGGCGACGGTGCCGGTCAGTTTCGAAGCCATGGATCTTCCCTTTTCTGCGGGGCAGGTGGTGTCACCTACGTCCGGTCACAGCAGGTGAGAGGGCCGTCGGCCTGCCAGTGCCATGAACGGTGCGGTGCAGCAGGCTCGATATCCAGGCAACCACCCGCCAAGCTGCCGTGGAGGCCCGTACGGGGGCGCGTTCGTCCGGGGGTCCGGCAGTACCCCTTTCGCTGCCCGTCAGGCCGATGGGCCCGCCGTACGGTGGATGCATGGACCGCAGCAGCGAGATCCGCGAGTTCCTGCGCACCCGCCGGGCCCGGATCACCCCCGAACAGGCCGGCCTCACCCCCCACGCGGGGCCCCGCCGCGTTCCGGGGCTGCGCCGAGAGGAAGTCGCTCAGCTCGCCGGAGTCAGCGTCGACTACTACATCCGCCTGGAACGAGGCCGCACCCAAGGCGTCTCCCAAGCCGTCCTTGATGCCGTCGCCCGCGCCCTGCACCTGGACGACACCGAACGCGCTCACCTCTTCGACCTCGCCCAGCCCACCACCGCAGCCGCTCGGTCCCGAAGCAAGCGCCTGCTCGCCCCACAAAGAGTCCGCCCCGCCCTCTACCGGGCCCTGGACGCACTCAGTGTCCCCGCCGTCGTCCAGGGCCGGCGCCTGGACATCCTGGCCGCCAACCCGCTCGGCTACGCCCTGTTCGCGGACTTCGCCTCCCGCCCGCACCGCGACCGGAACTTCGCCCGCTTCGTCTTCCTCGACCAGGCCGCCCTCAGCCTCTACAGCGACTGGGAAAAAGCCGCCCGGGACACCGTGGCCGGCCTGCGCCTGTACGCCGGACGCCACGCCGACGACCCACAGCTCACCGAACTGATCGGCGAGCTGTCCCTGCACAGCGACACTTTCCGCCGGCTCTGGGCCGACCACGATGTCCGCGCCCACACCACCGGGACCAAACGCCTGCACCACCCCCTCGTCGGCGACCTCACCCTCGACTACGTCGTCCTCGCCGCCGAAGACGATCCCGAGCAGAGCCTCGCCATCTACACCCCCGAACCCGCCTCACCCTCCGCCGAAGCACTCGGCATACTCGCCAGCTGGACCAGCACCACCACGGCCGCGCCCACGCCGGAACAAACCCGCAATCCGCCCAGCTGACCTGATAGGTCGCCTCCGCAGCCGTCAGTGCGCCGCTTCCTTCACGCCGGAGCCACGGTTGCCCGGGAGGTACGCGGACGGCTCAGGTCCCCCGGCTCCCACTCGTTCTGCTCAACGAGGCGATCACAAGGTCAAACGAACCAAGACGGTTACACAGCGTTAGGCATCACTTCGCCGTAGCTATGGCGAGAGCAGGGCCGATACCGCAGAGCTGGCGGACAAACGGACAACCGCCAACCCCCGCCATCACTTGGGCTTGCCCGCCCAGCCCGGTCGTAGATCCGGCGTGGGTACGGGAATGCTCAGCACCGGCTCCGACAGCGTCCACGCCGCACCGGCCCCTTTCCACCAGGCGTCGCCCTGCCTCCTACGACCGGCTCTCGGTCAACTGGCCGGCGGTGTTCTCGATCCACAGCAGCATCCACTGGGCTTCGGCCCGCCATCCGGGGTCCGCGCTGTCGTAGCGGCCTTCCGCCGATGAGTTTCCGGGGGTTGTGCGGTCTACCCGTCGACGAAGGGAGCGCACCATGCGCGAGATCATCGTTTGTACGTTCCTGACACTGGACGGCGTCATGCAGGCGCCGGGCGGTCCGGACGAGGACGCTGAGAGCGGCTTCGAGCACGGCGGCTGGCAGAAACCGGTGTCCGACGACGAGGTCGGCACGGCCATCGCCGGTTGGTACGAGCACTCCGACGCGATGCTGCTCGGCCGCAAGACGTACGACATCTTCGCGTCGTACTGGCCGACCGCCGATCCCGACAACCCGTTCACCCATCGGATGAACACCATGCACAAGTACGTGGCGTCCCGGACCCTGACGTCCGTCGAGTGGCAGAACTCCACGCTGCTGGAGGGCGACATCGTCGAGGCCGTACGCAAGCTGAAGGCGTCCGACGGCGGCGACATCAACGTCGTCGGCAGCGGCGACCTCGCCCAGACCCTCATGCAGCACGGCCTCGTCGACGAGTACCGGCTGACCATCCATCCGGTGATCATCGGCACCGGCAAGAGGCTGTTCGCCGACGGAGCGATCCCCACTGCGCTGGAGCCGGTCAGTGTCTCGACGACGAAGGGCGGCACCGTCCTCGGCGTCTACCGGCCGGACGGTAAGCCCAGCTACGACAGCTACTAGGTCCTGTCCTCCGGCGGATCATGTGGAACTCCCCTCGTGCCGCTGGGTTTTGATGCCTACGGTGGTGGCTGACACAGCGGCGATGGGGAGGGGACAGAGTGATCGCGGGCTGCGTCATTGGAGAGAGAGGATGTGGCTGAACGCACCCCGCGCGATGGCCACCTGGCGCAACGTCGCCATCGGAGCCCTCCGCACGGCCGGAGCGAAGAACATCGCGGCCGGCCTCCGCCGCAACGCCCGCGGCCTCGCCGCCCCCTCGCACTCCTCGGCCTCGGGTGATCACGAACCGCACGTCATGCAACTACGCCGAAGCTCCCTGGGGCTCACGGGACCAGGGAAGGGCATCCCACCGGGACTCCGCCGACCGGCCTACTCGCCCGGCGCAACCCTAACGAAGCCCTCGGTCCAATCGTCCTCATCGAGCTCGCAGGCGTCGAAGTAGAAGCACTCGGGTTCATCACGGAAGCCTGGTAGAAGTCGAGCCTGACGCACACGCTCTTCAACCCGTTCGAGGGTTGAGTAGATACCGAGCAGCTTTACGTCGTCGCCGTCCGCCTCGTCGCAGAACACGCCGCTGTCATCGACGTGCACTGTCGAGCCGTCGTCGCCGGCTTCGTTCTGGTGGCCGACATGCCACAGCGGATACACGATCACGACGCGAAGCTACCAGCACGCGAGTTCGTGGGGCCCGCGACGTTCGGCGCGCCTCACCCCCTCGGGATCTCACGAACACAAACCGGGCATCACGCGACTTCGCCGAGGCCCTGCCTTCGTGGCGAGCATCAATTACCCGTTGAGCCGAGGCACGATGGTTGTCACAAAGGCAGGCTTGTTGTAGCCGAGTGGCCGTGGCGCTCTGCCCATGGTTCTCCTCGGGTGACGCGGAGAACAGCCGACGTCAGTCTCCGGCTGCCCGCCGCGCGAGGTTCTCGCGAAGTCCGGCCAGTCGGCTGATCTCGGCATCGAGGGCGGCGAGCCTCCGGCCGACGATCCCGGAGGCGGCTTCGCCGGGTTCGACAGAGCCACAGCGCGGGGGCGGGTCCTCGGCGAGCAGATGGAGGCGGTCGGCGCAGCTGCGCAGATCCTCGACGGTGAGTCCGAGGGCCAGCAGGTCGCGGATGATGCGGACTCGTGCGACTTCGCCGGGCCCGTACTCCCGCTGGCCTGAGGCCGTGCGGACTGGTGGGGGCAACAAGCCGCGCTGCTCGTAGAACCGCAGTGCCCTGGCCGTGGTGCCGGCTGATGCTGCCGCTTCGCCGATCCGCACTGTCTCCCACTCCCTGTCGCTGCTCGCCCACGGCTGCCGAGCCGCCGCCGCGTCATCAGCTACAACTCCACGACGACAGCTCCGAAGTGCCGGCCTTCGATCAATTCCTGCAACGCCAGCGGTGCGCGAGCAATGCCCGAGATCCGAGTGTGAGGGAATCTGATCTTGCCGGAGCGCAGCCACTCGCCGAAGCGGCCGATCCACTCCTTCTCCACGTCGGGGTGGTCCGCGCCGCTGTATCCGCGCAGCGAGATGCCCTTGACCACGAGGCGGTAGGCGTCGATCTCCACCGGCGCGCTACCGCCGGCCCGCTGCGCCGACAGCTGCCCCGACAGAGCCCCCACCAAGGCGAAGCGCGCTCCCTGCCGCGCCACACCGAGCGCCGCGGTCAGTTGCTCGCCCGCGACGGTGTCCACCAGAACGTCGATGCCCTCCGGGGCCGCCTCGGCGAGCTGGTCCGCGATGGACCCGGCCCCTCGTAGCACGACCGCGTCGTAGCCCAGCTCGGACACCAGCCGCTCCGCCTTCTGCGGCGAGCCGGTGCTGCCGATCACCCTGCTGGCACCCAGCAGCCGGGCGATCTGCCCCGCCAGGGAACCCACCGCTCCCGCAGCTCCGGTGACGAAGACCACGTCATTGGTACGGACGTCGACAAGGCGGGTCAGCGCACCATAGGCCGCCGATCCCTGGGCAAGGTACGCGACCGGATCGGGCAACGCATCGAACAAGGGAGTGCACTCGACGGCCGACACCAGTGCGTACTCCCGCCAGCCGCGCATGTGTGCCACGACGTCGCCCGTGCGCAAGGGGCTGTCGGCCGGGGCGGCAACGACTTCGCCGACGCAGGGGCCGAACAGAGTGTCACCGCTGCGCAGTGGAGGCAGCGGCACTCCGTCGGCCTCCCCACCGATCAAGGTGCGCAGGCCGGGGAAGACCAGGAAGTGTCGGTTCCTGACCAGTACGTGACCTGCTCCAGGTTCGGGCAACGGCGTCTCGACGACGACGAAGTCTTCCTGCTTGGGCAGCCCTTCGGGGATGGCGGCGAGCCGAACTTCACGGCCGGTACGGGGCAGGGCTGCACTCATGCGGGGGCTCCTGGACGGGTTGCGGGCAGCGGCTCGGCACGTGTCCGCCGCGGGGTGCGGTGACGTTAACCCTTGACCCGCACGTCAGGGTCAAGCCGATCCCGGCCGGCCTTCGAGAGGACCGAGCCCTCCGGCCCTGCGTTCGAGGGCCCCGGATCAGACGCGCCCCGCTCTCCTACCATGGGAGGAAACCGAAACAGGCAGCTCACCCTGTGCCAGCGGCGACAACTTCCGTGCTTCGGCCCACCCGTACCCGGACCCGAATAGCCACGCCGAACATGAGGCGAACCGTCAGGCCGCCGACGACTACCCGCGCCAGGAGGAGGAAGCGGCCGCTCTTCACCGCCTGGGCCAAGGGCTTCCCCGCTCGCCCCGAGGTCCCTCTCGTAGCAACGCCCACGTTCAGTCTCTACAGTCATCGCATGGCCACCGAAGACGAGCCTCCAAGCCAGCCCGACATCGCCGCGATGCTCACCGACCAGACGAGCGCGTGCAAGCCAGCACGCGAGGCCATCGCCGCCGGCGCCGAGGTAAGGGTTTTGGATAGGAAGGTGCCCCAGTGGATGGTCGCCGGCATAGCCGCAACGAGGTTGAAACGGTCGTTGGCCCGCGGCCTGCAGGAGATCATCGGCCTCGACGAGACCGTTGAGATCCTCGCGCGGCACCGCGGCGAGCAACTGCGTACCGGGAGCATCGACGCAGCAGACCGGCTCTGGTTCTTCACTCTGTACTTCGACGCCACCGGGACCGAGCTCCTGGCGTGCAGCGGTGTCAAACGCTCTCGGAGGCCCAGCACGAAGGTCTCTTTCGAGCCCAGGCCGAACGCCTAGAATGTCGCCGTCATCGAGATGCCGAGATTCTGCTCGACGACTTGGATCGGAGTCACCACCGCAAATCGCGCGGGGCCCAGGGCGCCGTCGTTGTCGACATATCCACTGCCGTGGAGCAGTCCGACGATGTTGTTGTCTCCGTCCAGGACCACGGAGCCGGAATCGCCCTGGTCCGAGAAGAAGATCGACTGTGGGAAATCGACCTTTACCTGGAACTGGCCGGTCAGCTGGCGCCTGATAGTGGGCTGTCCGGTAAGGGGATTGTTCACCGGCGGGAGGTGCGCGCACGTGGACATGTAGGTGCCGCGCGTCGAGGGGTGGCTGTTGTCGGTGGTGACGATGCCGAAAGTGAGACCGGTGGTCCTGCCTCGCTTGCGCACCAGCATTCCAGGGAATTCCGACCTCGTCCCGGCGACTGCGCCGACGTCGCGGATCTCCGCGGCTGTATCCACTTCAATCGAACAGATCGCCGCATCGGCCGTTCCGGAAAAGACGATTTCCGGGAAATCCCAGCTGAGAAGGCTGCCTATCCTGTCGCCCGGGAACCGGCCGAGAACGCCCGGCTCTGGCTGGATGATCTCCTGGCCGAAGTCGCGAAGGCTGTCGTGGGCGAGGACATGGTGGTTGGACAGCCCCACCGTGATGGGGGAGGGGGTTTGTGTGGTCTGCCCGATGGCCCCGAGCGTCCCGGCGGGGAAACCTGACGGACTGTTGGCGAAGCGAGCGGCGCCGACCGAGGTCCCGCCGGCCACCGGCCGGTGCGGCTCGGTGTCGGGAAGCGTGGCCGTGGGCTCGAATCTGCGCTGCAGGACGACCGCCGGGACGGACGACTGCTCGAGCATGAAATTGATTTCCTGGGGTATCTGTGAGACATCCTGAACGAAAATGCGGACTGCCAGGTCCTCGGGATCGAGGGATTCCTCGTCACGCATTCCTATGTCGAGTCCTGTCACTCCGTCCAGACCGAATATTACCGCCTCAAGGGACTCTTTGACAGCGATCATATCGTCGGATGCAGGCATGGTGTCTCCCCGATGCGCGGGGGCCTATGTGGCATTCCATTTCCAGGCTGCCAGGCTCTGCGGCAACGCGCCACTGGAACCGGTGGCGTTGATGGTGTCCGGCCCCGCCGTACGACTGACGTATGAGTTCGCCTCCACCTCGCTGGGCCTCATACGCCTCGACATTCAGCCCACTTCCTTGGTTCCCTGACGAAAAACGATCAGCCGACCGCAAGTTCAGTGGGAAGTCTCAGGGAACGGTGGTCATCCAACGCATTTGACGGAGGCTGACAACGGCTAACACCTGAGCTGAGTTGCCGTGAGTCAGGCTTGCGGCGGGGACGGCCGACCTGGCCGCGGACCGGCGGGATGGCGTCGAGTAGCGGCAGTAGTTGCGTAACGTCGTTGCGGTTGCCTCCGGTGAGGATGACCGCGAGAGGAGTGCCGCGCCCGTCGGTGATCAGATGGTGTTCGGAGCCGACCCGGCCCCGGTCGACCGGCGACGGGCCTGTGTGGATCCCCCCTTTCAGCGCTCGCACATGGCTGGAATCGACAAGGCAGCGCGACCAGTCGAGCCGCGATGCGGCATTGAGCTCGGCAAGGGGTGAAGCCCCCATGTGATCAGAATCCTCAGCCCGCCTTGCGGACACCACAGCCAGGGCCAAGGCACGTCACTGCGTTGACCGTTGTCAGCCGGAATGCGACATCACCCGTGAAGAGCAAGGGTGCAGTCGCGGATCTGCCAGCCACCTCTCGATGAGACCTGCTGGACTGATCGCGAAACGCACTGCCTTCACAGGACGGAACGCCATGCAGGCAACCACCACCGCTTCAGTCAACAGCAAACGTTTACCCCCTCGGTCCCCGCTGAGGGGGTGGCTGGCCGTGGTCTCGGTGATGCTGGGAATCTTCGTCATCGTTACCACCGAGATCCTGCCGATCGGTCTGCTGACCTCGATCGGATCCAGTTTCACCGTCTCGGACGGGATGGCTGGACTGATGATGACCATGCCGGGCTTTCTGGCAGCGATCGCGGCTCCACTGGTCACCGTGGCCACGGCGCGCTTCGACCGCCGACTGATGCTGTGCGTCTTCATGCTCTTGCTGGCACTGGCGAACTTCCTTGCCGCCGCGGCACCCGACTACTGGCTCGTACTGACCTCCCGGATCCTGGTCGGGATCACGATTGGCGGCTTCTGGTCGATCGGAGCCGGGTTGGCGGAACGACTGGTGCCGCCGGCCTCGGTCGGCAGGGCAACTGCTGTGATCTTCTCTGCCGTCCCGCTGGGATCCGTCCTCGGCGTGCCGACGGGCACCCTCATCGGAGATCTCGCTGGATGGCGAACGGCCTTCACCGTCATGGGAGCTCTGACGGTCGGCGTACTGATCATGCTGCTCTTGTTCGTTCCGCCGCTTCGTCCGGTCCAGACCACGCGGCTGAGCGTGCTCAACGGCATGCTCCGCAGCATCAACACTCGCTTCGCACTCCTGCTGACGTTCCTCGTTGTGCTGGCTCACTTCGGCACCTACACCTACGTGACACCATTTCTGGAACAGGTCACCCACGTCAGCGGTGGTCTGATCACTACATTCTTGCTGCTCTATGGTGCCGCCGGCATCCTCGGCAACTTCCTGGGCGGCGCCTGGGTGTCCCGGTATCCGCGGACCGTCCTCGGGCTCGCGGCCGCCCTGATCGCCACGGTGACCCTCCTGCTTCCAGTGTTGGGCCGCTGGGAGACCGGCGCAGTGATGCTGCTGATCGTGTGGGGCATCGCGTATGGCGCCGTGCCAGTCGCGTCGCAGACCTGGTTCTCCAAGGCGGCACCGCACGCACCGGAAGCGGCATCCGTCCTGTTCACCGCGGCTTTTCAGGCAACGATCTCGATTGGTGCACTCGTAGGGGGAGTCATCCTGGACCGCACCTCTCCGTCCGCGGTCATGCTGCTAGGCGGTTGCACCGCAGTGCTCATGGTCCTGGCAGTAGGGGCACGCCTCGTCGGGCCTGACGGCAACGAGCGGTCCTGAACACACAGAGATTCGCCCACGGATGCTTCTGTCGAACGCTGAGCGCATGGCCCTCGACGTGGCTTCCGCTCCGTCAGCCACTGACCACTCGACTCATGGTGTCAGCCGTTGTAAGGGCTCGTAACACGATCACGATCCGGCCTCTTTGAGGCACCTCCGGCAGATGAGGTTGCAGCTCAACGAGAGCAAGGCTTCGTGGCGTTCGAAGTGCCGCTCTCTGTAGACGGCCAGGCCCTTGAGCTTCCGAAACAGGCCGAAGATCCACTCAACGGCGTGCCGGCGGTCAGTCGGGTTAGGCGATCGC
Organism: Streptomyces sp. NPDC048521; assembly: GCF_043199855.1. NCBI lineage: Bacteria > Bacillati > Actinomycetota > Actinomycetes > Kitasatosporales > Streptomycetaceae > Streptomyces > Streptomyces sp. NPDC048521. Next base: position 114,143 of record NZ_JBICWR010000018.1, on the reverse strand, counting down.
ACGGCACCGACGTTCATACAGCCGTCCTAGACGGACGTATTGTACGTGCGTATAGATGTTGGCTACGGTGGACCCATGAACACCGACAACGCCAAGCGTTCCGCGCTCACCATCGACGGCCGCACCCTGTCCTACGTGGACTTCGGCGGACCCGGCCGCCCGCTGCTCGCCCTGCACGGGCACATGTCCGAGGGCATGTCGTACGCCGATCTCGCCGCCCGCCTCGCCCCGGACTGGCGGGTCATAGCGCCCGACCAGCGCGGCCACGGCGACTCCGACCGGGCGGCCGACTACAGCCGGGAGGGCTACCTCGCCGATCTGGAAGCCCTCATGGACCACCTGGGACTGGACCGCGCGGCCCTCCTCGGCCACTCGCTCGGCGCGATCAACGCCTACCAGTTCGCCGCCCGGCATCCCGAGCGCGTGACCGCGCTGGTCAACGGGGAGGGCTGTGCCGAGCTCGGCCTGGACGGCAGCAACCCGCTGGCGTTCGTGCTGAACCTTCCGGAGGACACCCGCCCCAGCCGGCAGGCGTTCGTGGCGCAACTGGGCCCGTTCGCCCCCTTCCTTGAATCCGCTGTTCGCCGGCGGCCGGACGGATCTTGGGGCCTGCACTTCCACCCCAAGGACATCTACGAATCCGAGGATCAGGTCCACGGTGACCACTGGGCAGACTGGACCGGCTCCGCCTGCCCGGCACTGCTGATACGCGGCGCCGAAGGCGGTGTGCTGTCGGCGGAGCAGGCAGCGCAGATGGTCGCTCGGCGGCCCGGCACCCGTCTCGTCGAACTGGAGACGGACCACTTCTTGTACGCCAACGACCCGGTCGGCTTCGCGGACGCGGTCCGGGACTTCCTCGCCTCGGCATAGCCATGGCCCGCGGCCTTTGAGGCCCCCACCGATGGATCACGATGCGGCCTTCTTGAGGCGCCTCCAGCAGATCGGGCTGCAGGCCAGTGAGATGAGAGCGTCGTGAAGTTCAAGGCGCCTCTCCCAGTGCACAGCCAGGGGTTTGAACTGGTGAAGCAGGGCGCAAGTCTGCTCCACGACGTAGCGCAGCTTGCCCAGGCCCTCGTAGCGCACACCTCGTACCGCCTTCAAGTCGTAGGCCTTGTCGCCCAGGACGGCCTCAGGGCGCTTACGCGGATGGCCAGGGCGTCCGGCTACCGGCGGACATGGTCCCCCCTTTGAGAGCCCTGATGTGGGACCGTCCGTGGCGCAGCCGTCCAGGTCCAGGAGGCCCGCACGACGCACTCGGTCAGCGAAACGGCGTGCAGGCGGGGCCAGATGCCGGCTTCGGTCCAGTCCCGCAGCGGCATCCGGAACACCTTGCCGAGCAAGATCGACAAGTGCAAGGCCTGCAGATCGACTCATTCTGAAACGATCAGTAAGCTCCCGGCATGTCTGGTCCGACGTTGGTGATCGAGTTGGCGGAGCCGCTCTCCACGGCTGCGCTGCGGGAGTTCCGCGCGTTGATGGCGGGGCTCTCCTCCCGCTTCGACGAGAGGCGGCCCGGGTTCTTCGACGTCAACGTGCCCGCAGAGCGACTGGGCGTCGAGGACAGGCGAGAGGAGGACTGGCGAAAGCCGTTCCCGCTTGCCCTGTTCGGCAGCACCCCCGCGGACGAGGAGTTCACGGCGCTGATGGGGTTCAATCCGCAGCGCGAGGACTGGCGTCGGCCCTTCCTGGTCTACTTGATGGGGCCGGGTGTCGGCGACGAGAGCACCTTCGAGGCTGAGCACGCGGACGAACTCGAGGCGGAGGCCATCCTCGGCTTCAAGCCGACCCACGCCGTCAATGTCAGCGCCGGCTGCAATCGCGAGATCGACCACGTGGCCACGGCCCTGCTGACCGCCGCTGTCATGGACGTCATCGGGGGCGTGGCCAAAGCCGAGCTGCTGGACGGACAGGCGTCGGTCGTCGCTGGTCTTCCGGGGGTGCTGGGGATCACGGACGACGACTGGATGGCGCTGGGGACGGCGGAGTTCCTGCGAGCCTGGGTTGGGCACCCCGCCTTCCGGCTGGTCAAGTAGCCCACCGGCGATGCCAGGACAGTCAGCCGTGCATCGACGCGTGCACATCGACAGGCAGCGTGAGGCATCGCGGTCTCCCCACCCTCGAGTTGATCGTGATCAGCGGAACAGCTGGGACCCGAGCGGGTGTTGCCGGTCGAAGCCGGGGAGGATCAGGAATGTCGCGCTCGCGGTTGTGGTGGTGAAGGGCAGCAGCGCGTCGGAGGTCTCCATGTGGGTGAGGGTGGCGGTGAAGGTCCGCAGGTCGTTCTGGAAGCTGATGAAGAGCAGACCGGGGGCGGGCTCGTCGGTGCTGTAGGAGCGGCGGAGCATGAGCCCCACACCGACCACGGTGGCGTGCGCTCTGCGCACGTGGGCGTCCGCGGGGACGAGATAGCGTCCGTCCGGTGTCTTGGCTCCGAGTTCCGGGCCCGAGGCGGCGGTGCCGCCGGAGAGGGGGACGCCGCTGGCCCGGCGCCGTCCGAAGACCGCTTCCTGTTCGGCTACGGACAGGGCTGCGAACCGCGACAGGTCGAGTTCCATACGCCGCAGTACGGCAAGGGTGCCGCCGGCGACCGCGGGGGGCCCGGCCAGCCACAGGTCGCGTCGTTGTTCGGCGCTCGTGTGCGGGCCCACGATGCCATCGATGAAACCGAGCGGGTTGCGTGGCGCGGTGAGGCCGTTGCCGACGGACACGTTCGTACCGCGGCGTGCGGACTGGCGCCAGCGTTCGCGGATGCGGTCACCGGCCTGGTCCAGAAGCGCGGCGGCGACGATCGGTAAAAGCAGCGCGTCGCTGGCGCAGATCTGTATCAGCAGGTCACCGCCGCGTGCATGCGGGGCGATCCGCTCCCGGGAGAATCGCGGGAGGTCGGCCGCGCCGGGCAGCGAGGCACCGGCCGTGCGCACCAGCCGGGGGCCCACGCCGACGGTCACGGTGAGGTCGCCCGGCGGCAGGCCCAGCAGCCGCGTGTCGGTCCCCGCTGTGAGTGTGCGGATGGCCCGGCCGAGTTCGGCCAGTAACGGGCCGGGAGCCACGGTGGCACCGAGGTCGGCCACCACGGCGAGCAGGTTGGGCTGGGCCGGCTGGGGGAGCGTGATGCCTGCCTGGTGGCGGCCCGTCGCAGGGACCGGCATGGGCGTGGCCCCTGGGGCAGGGGAGTGCCGGCCCGCCTGGGCGGAGTCCGATGTGCACCCGGCGGTCAGACCGGCGGCCACCATGGCGCCGACGACATCGAGGAACGTGCGGCGTGACGGGTGGGGGTCGGCTCGGCGCATGGGGTGCAGAGTGCCACACCCGACTCGCGCGTGCCGGTCAACCTCGGGATTCTGGTGTGGAATTGGGCGTCATGCCAGACTGGGATCATGCCTCGATTAGCTCTTCGCGTGTTGGCGACGGTAGTGGGCACGCTGACACTGGTGGCAGGCTGCGGCGGCGATGGCGGATCGGGCAAAGGCCGGCGTCCGGTCGGTGCGCATGTGACGATCCGAGTACCTGCCGACGCCCCGACGATCTCGGATGCGGTGTCCTTGGCCCGGCCCGGTGACCTGGTGCTGGTCGCGCCGGGCGTGTACCACGAGTCGGTGAAGATCGACACGGCGCGCATCACTCTTCGCGGTCTGTCCCGGGACAAGGTCGTCATCGACGGGCGGTTGCAGCAGCCGAACGGCGTCGTCGTCTCGGCGCCCGGGGTGGCCGTGGAGAACCTGACCGTAAAGAACAACACGCAGAACGGGGTCCTGGTCACCGGTTCGGCGAAGGCGGCCGCCGGCCTGCCGGGAGGAAGCGGCGGCTACGACACCGGCGACGAGCCCGTCACCTTCCTGAAGTCGTTCCTGGTCTCCCACGTGACCGCGACCCGCAACGGTCTGTACGGCATCTACGCGTTCTCCGCCCAGAACGGTGTCATCGAGCACTCGTACGCGTCGGGCGGCGCCGACTCGGGGATCTATGTCGGCCAGTGCAAGCCCTGCAACATCGTGGTGCGGGACAACGTCGCCGAACTCAACGCGGTCGGTTACGAGGGCACCAACGCCAGCGAGGACATGTACGTGGTCGGCAACCGCCTGGTCGGCAACCGGGTCGGACTCACCACCAACTCTGATCACCAGGAGAAACTGCTCCCGCAGAAGGGCTCCGTCATCGCGGGCAATCTCATCGCCGCCAACCAGCAGACGGCCACCCCGGAGCAGGCCGACGGCGGGTGGGGCATCGGCGTCGGCATCGACGGCGGCAGCGACAACCGGTTCATCCGCAACCGCATCGCCGGCAACCGCGACGCCGGGCTGATGATCACCGCGACCACCGACATACCTCCGGTCGGCAACCAGATCGTGGACAACACGTTCTCCGGCAACGGCGTCGACGTCGGCTGGACGTTCCCCACCGCCACGCGGGGACGGGGCAACTGCCTGCGGGGCAATGATCTGCGTACCACCGTGCCTGCCCGGCTCGCGACGACCGCGGCCTGCCCGCTTCCGGCCGGGTCGTCCTCGCCGGCCGGCACGTGGGCGGCGCCGACGGCACCCGGTGGCATCCCGTTCACCGAGGTCGCGGCGCCTGCTCCGCAACCGCAGTTCCCCGACGCCGCCACCACGGGCGCCACCGCTGTCCCGCCCGTCCCGGCCCTCCCGAAGACGGAGGGCATCCGGCTGCCGCCGGTGTCCCTGCTCGCCGCGAACGCGCGGGTGCAGACGTCCTGAACAGCGCTACCGGGTCCGGGTGGTTCCAGGTACCGGCTCGACCGGAACGTACTTGTGGGTGTCGAACTCGATGACTACCGGCTCCGGCTGTGAACCCACGCTGACGCGGACCCGGTACATGGTGCCGTCGGAGCCGATCCAGTAGCGCACGTTTCCCGTCGTACCGGAGCGGTCGCGGGAGGACGGTCCGGTCATGACGTCCGCCCAGCGCCCGTCCACCTGCTCCCGCCCCCTCCAGGCGGCGCCGTTCTGCGCCAGCAGTTGGGCGTTGTCCGGCCGGTCGCCGCCGAGACCGAGCGCGATGAACAGGGAGGTGTCCAGCGCGCTGCCGGACGACAGCAGCGGACGGTCGTACCAGCCCTGGCGGGGCGGCGACGCGGGTGCGTGCGCCGGGGCCTGCGTCATCGGGCGGACGCGCACCGAGGTGGGCGTCCACTGGATCAGCCCGTCGCTGGACTTGTCGCGCCCGGTGCCGTGCGCCACGCCGTAACCGACCTTGCGCCGAAAGTCGACGGACCCGGTGACGGTCAGCCCACCGGTAGTGCCCGGCACGGTGATCGTCACCGCGCGGCCCTGCGCCTGGTAGTTGCGGAATCGCGTGATCGCCAGCCGGCTCGCCTCATCCGTCGTCAGCGGGCGCGGACCGCCGGCGCCGGAGTCGCCGTCGGCGAGCAGCAACGCGGCCACCGCGACCACCGCGACGGCCGCGATGCCGATGACGGCCGCGGCTCGGCGCGACCTCGGCCATCGGCGCCGGTCAGCCGGACGACCCGGTGGGGCTTGCCGGATTCTCACGCTCCGCACGCGGTTCGACGCCGACACTCTCCGATTCATCCTTTCGATCACCACACCGTACGGCCGCCGCGGGCTCGCGACGGCACTGGGCAGTCCAGTGGCAGACCACGCCAAGGGCGGCCCTCGTGGACCGGCCAAGACATGATCTGCCCGACCGCGCCGCCCGGACGGCGCGGACGGGCAGATCACCGTTGTGCGGTTCGCTCAGTGGTGCCGGGCGCGACGGTTCCGGGTCACGAATGCGATGACCAGGCCCGCACCCACCAGCAGACCGACGAGGCCGATCATCTCCGCCAGCCCGGGCGTACCGGTGTTCGCCAGCGCACCCCCGCCTCCACCGGCCGGGGCCGGGTGGTTGGCAGGCGGCGCGGGCGACGGCGGCGAGGAGCCCGCGGGCGGTGTCGGAGCCGGTGTGGGAGTCGGCGTCGGTGTGGGAGTCGGGGTCGGGGTCGGTTCTTCCTTCGGGATGTACACCCCGGCGTCGATCGTGTGATCCACGCCGCCCGGCTTGTCCGGCGCCGTGACAGGCGCGTAGCCGTTGCACAACGGTCCGGTGGTCGGCGGGGTCACATTGGAGTCGTGCGCACGGTTGGCACCGGCCTGCGGGAGCGTGAACCTCAGCTCGCTCGCCGGGGGCTGCTCGGGCACCTGGCTGGTGTCCGCGGTGCACACGTCGAACTGCACCGTGTACTTCGCGCCCGGCGTGAGCTCGTACGCGGCGCCGACACCACCGAAGTAGTACTCGCCGGCGGCATCGGTCCTGGTCGTGGCGACCTGTTTGCCGTCCGCGTCCAGCAGGTTGATCGTCGCTCCCGGCAGCAGCACGTGCCCCGGGTCCTGGATCCCGTTGTGGTCGCCGTCGAACCACACGACGTTGCCGATCTGGATCGGCGCGTTCGCCGCCGCGTACGCGATGTCACCGAGTCCGCCGGCCTTGCCGAACCCGCCTTGTTCCCGGCTGACGAACTGGAACCCGTTGGCGGTCGGGTTGTTGCCCGGGCCCTGACCGGTCGTGATGTGGTGGTACCCGGTCCCTGAGGTCGCGACGTTGACGACCGGGTCGAACTCCGTGCTGACGACCCACTGCTGCTGCGGGATGAAGGCCACCGACCCCAGCGCGGTCTCCTGGTGCGCGTTGGCGTAAGAGTCGCCCGGGAAGTATTCGACGACATCGGCGGCCTGGCCGCCGTTGTTGGCGGGGGTGGCGTGGTTGGGGCAGCTCCCGGTGCCTTCCCACTGGTATTCACCGGTGGGAGTGGCACAGACCATGGTGATGTCACCACCGGACATGCCGTTTTCCGCCGTGTCGTTCCCCGGGCGGGGGTCCAGCCCTCCCCAACTGAGCACGTCCATGAACCGGTCGCGGAAACCCAGGATCATCGAGCCGTCGCGGGCGAAGGCGAGGGAGGCCAGTTCCGGCTGCGGATCGATGAAGACGTTGCCCGCCTTCCGCTCGTCCCACGTGTCCAGGCTGGTGTTCCACGGGTTCCAGTGGGTGGCCTTGTCGCCGGAACCGAAGACGCTGCCGCGCTCGTACGTGAGCGGGTGGCTCAGCACCGTGGTGAACCGCTTGCCGTCGTAGGTGGAGACGAAGGCCTTCAGGTCCGTACGCCGCTGCGTGCTCTCCGCGCTGCACACGCCGCCGACGTACAGCGTGTTGTCGTGAGCCTGGAGACCGAACGGCCGCCAGTCGTCGGGGCTTGCGCACCCCGGGTCCGGGATCGGGACCGTCGACTTGGGTGCCGCGGCGGTGGCGCCTGTCGCGTCGAAGCTCACCAGGCTGCGGGTCCGCAGGTTCACCGCGTACAGCGTGGAGCCGTCCTCCGACAGGGCCAGGCCACCGATGCTCTCCTTGCCCGGCGCGTCGGTGAACCCGGGATCCTTGATCATGTTGCCGGTGTCGTGCCGCGTCACCGCGGCGTCCGGCACCCGCGCGAACAGCTCCGGCGCACCCGAGCCGTTGACCGGCACCGTGTAGATCGCGCCCCCGCCCTGCGGCCCGTACGGGGCGTACCGGCGGGCGAACGCGCTCTGGAACAGCCGGGTCCGGTACGTGTCGTACGCCAACCCGAACGTCGTGCCCACCTGGTCCTGCGTGGCCAGCGTGGTCGGGCACGCCACATCGGTGGGACACGTTCCCCGGGTCTGCGTCCCGAACGCCACCAATGCCCGGTTGTCGGTGCTGTTGGCGCCGCTGTGGACCGGCACGAAGTACCGCGAGTCCGGCAGCGCGTAGTCGGCCGGATCCCACACCCCCGTCACCACCGAGGCGTTCTCTCCGTCCGACACGTCCACGAACGACGTGAAACTGTCGAAGTGGTTCTCGCTCGTCGACGCGGGCGCCGCCCGCAGATAACCGTTGTACGGCGCCGGGATGCTGACGTCGACGCGGTACCGGCCGCCGCTCAGCACGGTCGACGGCGACACCACGACCTTTCCGGTGGCATCCGTGACGCCGGTGACAACGTGCCCAGCGGGGTCGGAGACCTCTACCTTCATGCCCCGCTGCGGTACGTCCATCGTCGTGTTGATCACGCCGGTGCCGAAGAAGTCGCGCAGTACCTCGACCGTCAGAGTGCCGTCGGCGGTCGAAGCGGCGGCCGGTCCAGCCGTCGCTCCCACGGCGCCGCCTGCCAGCAGAAGAACAGATAACGCGACGCGCGCCGGTGGCTCCACCAGCCTCCAGGGTAACCGGCGCGAGTCTCTGCCGAGTCGGTTCATGGCATCACACTCCACACTTCTCTTGTCGTGAGAACGAAGCACTCGCTTCTCGCTGCACGCCGACTTCGTGACCCCGGACGCGGACGCAGGTCGCGAACGTCACGGAAGAAAAAAGGGCCCACTGCTGTTGCGTGGACCGCTTTGTGGTGATCATACGAGGATATTGTGGGTGAGTTGTAAGCGCCGCAGGCCAGGAAAAGCAAACGCGCGTTCACGACCCCGGGCGGGACCGCCCTTGGTTGCGTGTTTTTGCAGCTCAATCACAGTGCCTTCGCCCCCACCCCCGACCTCGCCGACCGCCATCGCGAGCAGCGCGCAATATCCTATCCCCTGGAGTCTCGCCGTCACCAGCAGAACCTCTCGCATCCATCGGATCCGCGACAATTTCCGAGCACTCAGAGAATGCGACCGGAAGAATGTGCGACTGGGAATGATGGCCGAATATGGTCCCATCGGGTCCGTGCCGTCCGGATGACGCGTCTGGGACGTGCTCGTCACACAGGGGCGTTGCGTGGTCGAGATCGGTCCCGTGCGCCGCCAATGAGCGGCTACGCGAGGCCGTGAACGGAGCGAACGTGGCGTGACGTGCGCGGTGTCGGCCATTGCCTTTGGTGGGGCGTCGTCGACGAACCCAGCCGCCGGTTCCTGCCGATGGCAGAAGCGTTGCCGGGGTGATGGAGGATTCGCAGCCAGCGGGCTGCCGTAATGTCAGGGGTGGATCCCGGCTCGACATCGGAGACCCACAGCGGGGTGCCGTCCGGGGCAGACAGGAACTGTATGTTGTCGCCGAACGCCTTGTGTTTTTGGCTGAACCACACGCCGTTGCCGTTGCCGTTGTCGCGGACGCCGGTGACACGGTCTGACGCAAGTGCATCACGATAGGGGCCAACAGTGCAGGAGCTCGGTTCCGCAGTCATGCTCGTCACGGGCGTCATGGCGTCCGGGAAGTCCACCGTTGCTCAACTGTTGGCCGAGCGGCTCCCTCGCTCTGTGCACCTGCGCGGCGACGGCTTCCGGCGGATGATCGTGTCCGGTCGCGAGGAGTTCACTCCGGAGCCGACCGCTGAGGCAACGGCGCAGTTGCGACTGCGCTACCAGGCATCCGCCGCGGTCGCGGACCTATACGCACAGGCGGGATGGACCGTCGTCGTCCAGGACGTCGTTCTCGGTGAGCACCTCGACCCCTACCTCAACGTCGTGACGTCCAGGCCCTTGTACCTGATCGTCCTCGCACCGACACCCGAAGCGGTTGCGGCACGCGAGGCCGACCGCTCCAAGAACGGCTATGGCGGTCCCTGGACGGTCGACATCCTCGACGACGCCCTACGTCGCGAGACTCCGCGTCGCGGGCTCTGGCTGGACACCTCGTGCCAGACGCCGGACCAGACCGTGGACCAGATCCTCGCTGACCTCGCCACAGCCCGCCTGACCGATTGAGAATCCATCGAGAGATCGCTGAGAAAACGTCAGTGAGTCCCATCTCGCCTCAGTGATCCATGAAGGTGATTGCCCGCTCTGGGGCGTGTCCGAGGGCGCGCCCCAGGGAGCTGCAACGACGATAGGGCTCGACAGCGGGCCTTCGAACCTGCCGCCTGGGTCGCGGCAGAGTTCCGTGGGACCCGGTCAGGTAATACCGTCTGGTTGACCGACCCGTCACACCGCGATGTCCTGCATGTAGCCCTGGGCCTGGTGCCGTTTGCGGGGATCTTCTTCCTGTGGTTCATGGGCGCGGTGCGGGACTACTTCGGGAAGGCGGAAGACAAGTTCTTCGCCACCCTCTTCCTGGGCGGTGGCCTGCTGTTCGTAGCGATGCTCTTCGTTCTCTCCGCAGCGACCTACGGGCTTTTGGCCTCGGCAGACACGTCGCAGGACTCTTCCCAACTCCAACTGTGGCGGTACGTGCGTCAGTTCGTCACCGCCCTGCTGTCCACCTACTGCACACGCATGGCCGCGGTGTTGACCCTGGCGACCACGACCATCGGGCACGGCCTGGATACCTTTCCGCGTTGGCTCATCTGGCTCGGCTACCTGGTCGCGGTGGTGCTGCTGTTCATCGACATCCCCTGGTCCGAACTGATCTTCCCGGTCTGGATTCTGCTACTCAGCAGTTTCGTCTTCCTGGCCGACCGCCACCATCGGGGCGCGGACACCCCCACTTCCTGACCCGCAGATCATGCTGCACTCCACCGTCGCTGACTCAAGTGGCGAGACGCTGCCGGCCATCCACCGCGGGCGATCGGCCGCGGGGTACGCGTCGTCGAAGAGGCCCACTGGGACGGCCTGCCCACGGGCAAGGGACGCCGCACCACCACCGGCGATGTCCCGCCCCGGCCCCGCCAGGAGCGTCCTCTGGGCAAGGAGACCGGACCGTTGCAGGCCCTGCTGAACCGGGCCGCGGCCACCCGCATCGAGGTCGGCCCCCGGCCGCTGTCGGTCTGTGACGAGCTGACCGGCACCCGTTCCCTCACCACCCGTCCGAGCACGAGGGAAACGTCTTGAGCGAGGTTGTCTCCACCCGCATCCGCCAACGCATCACCGGAGCGGCACGCGGAAGGTGGGTCAACGCCGGCCTGGTTCAGGACGAGTATCACGACCACGTGGTGGCCGGACGGCCGGCAAAACAGCTCACCGGATGGAAACCCCTGGCCCGTGCCTCCGCCCAGACTCTGACGATCAAGCGGATCACGGAACTGCGGCCAGAGCCGTTTTCAAAGATCCCCCTCATCGGCGATGAGGCCGGCTTCATCACCGGTCAGATGCTGGGCGTGAACGCGATGGCGACATCCCGCGCGGCGAGACCGACCGCACCGTCGACCGCCGGCGGGGGCGGGTACCGGCGCTGACGTGTCCGGCGGACTCAGGACGGGATCCCGAGTTGCGGAAGGACTGTTTCCGCCACCCGGTACGCCTCTTCGAGCAGCGGGTTGCCCGAGAGGATGAACGTGTCGACGCCCAACTCCTCGTACTCCCGCAGCCGTTCCACCACCTGCGCCGTGGAGCCGACCACCGCCGTCCCCGGCCCGGGGCGGAACAGGCTCATGCCCGGCCAGAGGTTCGGATGGACCTCGAGCTCACGGGCGCGAGCCGGTACCTTGCCTCCGTGCTGGCGGAACTGGCGCTGCCATCCGACGCCGTCCTCGCCCGCCCGGCCGCCGAGCTGCCGTGCGTACGTGGTCTCACTGGTGACGTCGAGCAGCCGGTCGGCGGCCGCCCATGCCTCGTCCTCGGTGTCCCGCATGATCAGGTGCAGCCGCAGCCCGATGCGGAGGCTGCGCCCGTGTGCCGCCGCGCGCTCGCGCACCCGGTCGAGCTTCTCCTTCAGCAGGTGCGGAGGTTCGCCCCAGGTCAGGTAGACGTCCACATGTTCGGCCGCCATCTCGATGCCCGGCGCCGACGAGCCGCCGAACCACAGCGGGACGTGTGGCGCCTGCACCGGTCTGAGGTCACCGAAGGAGGCGCCGGCGTCCTTGAGGTCGTAGAAGCGGCCCTTGTGGTCGAAGACCTCACCGGCGGTGAGCCGCTTGACGATCGACCAGTACTCGGCACTCAGCGCATACCGTTCGTCGTGCTCGACGTTCAGACCGTACTCGCGCAGCGTCGTCGTGGACCCGTTGACGACATTGAAGCGCAGCCGGCCACCGAAGAGCGTGTCGAAGGTGAGGGCCATCTTCGCGAGCAGGGTCGGCGAGATGAGGCCGGGGTGGACGGCGAGCAGGGGCTGGAAGCGCGGGCTGGTGACGGCGGAGAGCGCGCTGCCCAGCGGCCACACGTCGTACAGGTCCGTCGCCAGCAACGCGCCGCTGAAGCCGAGGCGCTCGACGGCTCCGGCCAGGCGCTGGAGGTAGCCGAGGTCGACGGGGCGCCGGCCCTCGGGCTCCCAGGGGTAGGCGCCTTCGCGGGGGATGATGTACCACAGGATTTCGGTGGCCATGGTGTCTGCCCCTCAGCTCTGGCGGGCGACGGCGTCGGCGACCGTGACCGGGCGGTCGACGAAGCCGGTGCGGAGGAAGATGTCGGCGGCCTGCTGCTGTTCGGCGAGGAATTCCTCGCTCACCTGCTCGATCCGCCAGGGCAGGGTGCGCAGCGCGGTCTCCCAGTCCTCGACGCTGCCGCCTTGGTGGTCGGCGGCGATCGCCGCTGCTTCCCGGGGATGTGCCTCCGCCCAGGCTTCGGCCCGTCGCAAGGCCCTGACGAGGGCGTCGACGATCTCGGGGCGGCGCTCGGCCAGCTCCCTCCGGGTGAAGAACACGGAGCGGTCGGTGATGACGTCCGCGGTGCGCACCAGCACACGGACGCCACCGGCGCGCAGGGCGGCGCCCAGCTGTGGCCCCTGGGCCACCCAGGCCGCGATGTCTCCGGAGCGCAGTTGCCGTTCGCTGTCCGCACCGGCACGGACGGGAGTGATGTCGGCCGTGTAGGACAGGTCGGCGTCGTCCAGGGCTTTGGCGACCAGGTGGGTCTGCCAGGAGCCGATGGCCAGGTGCACGACGCCACCCTTGGGGGTTCGGGGTCGGCCCAGGTCTCTATGTCGACGGGCGAGGGCAGGAAGCCGTGGGCCCGCAGCGCCGCCTCCTGCCGGGCGAGGAGACCGAGCCGCTCGTCCGACAGGTCGGGACGCAGGGTGCGGTGGGTGTCCGGCCGGTAGGCGCCTTGCACGCCCTCTGCTCCGGCGCCGGTCTCGGAGCCCAGGATCCGGGCCACCTCGGCAGGCTGCGACGCCGCCCAGTCGGAGGCCCGCAACAGCACCGCGAGGAACCGTTCGACGAGCTCCGGATGGTCGTCCAGCAGACGCTGGTGAACGGTGATGGGCCGTGGGGTGCCGTTGTTCACCCGGTGGGCGCGGTCGGGCAGTTCGTCCAGTTCCACGGCGACCTCGGCACCGGCGCGTCGCGCGGCCTCGACGGCGACGGCGCCCTTGACGTAGACCGCGTCGACGTCACCGCGTGCCAGGGCGGCGAGTTCGGCCGCCCACTGGCCGTGATGGCCGTCGGCCGGCACGTCGACCGCTGTGGCGTCGGACAGGGTGTATCCGGCAGAGGCGAGGGCGCCTTCGAAGCCCCGTACCGCCATGGCCCGCCAGAAGTCGATGGGCGCCCGGTGGCGTGGCAGGGCGAGCCGCAGGCCGCGCAGCGCGGCAGCGCTGCGGATATCGGAGCCGGGCGCCACCAGGATCGTCTGCCGTTCCTCGATCCAGGTCAAGCCGATCAACCGGGTCGGCTCGCCCCGGGAACGGGCCCAGAGGGCGGGCACGTTGCCGCCTTCCCGGAACAGCGCGGGCAGGGCGTGCGTGTAGTGGGCGGCGCGGACGGAGCCCGTCACGTCGGACGCGGTGTCCTGCAACGAGCGGACGGCGATGCCGTCGGGAGCGAACTCCTCGGCGAGCCAGTGGCGATCGGCGGCGATGCCGGTCGCCGTGGGCACGGGACAGCGGGTGAACCACAGGGTTTCGGGCAGGGGGGTGTGCGTCATGGAGTCTTCCCTGAAGGCGGTGCGCCGCGGGCAGGCGTGCGCAGGGGGAGGCCGGCGAACGGGTCGCGGGCGTCAGGGCCGTACGGCGGCAGGCGGAAGCTGCGCTCGGGCCGTCGTGGCGGTACCGGACGGCTGTGGGGGAGGGGTCAGCGACAGGCGGCGCTACAGACGCGGGCCAAGTCGATGTGGCGGCGCGCGGTGAGAAGGAGCGCGGCGGCACAGTGGTGCATCGCTGGCCCCTTCCTGTGGTTCCCGTCGGACCTGTTCCGGCGGGACGACCGCAGCCTGACACGGGCACAGAGCGCCCGGCAAGCAGCTTCCCATCATGTGGGAACCGATGTGAACAGTCCGTTGCAGCAGGCTGTGAGGGCGCGGCGAGCATCCCGCGATGTGGGAATCTCAGCCCGTACCCAGGCGCCCGTGGAGCTCCACGCGCCGACGGATCAGAGGAGACGACACGTGGTGGCCAGGACTCCGGTGGCGGGGGCGCAGGCGGTCCGCCGAGCCCTGGACATGCTGCACTGCTTCCACGACAACGGCCCGGACCCCAGCGCGTCGGAGATGGCCCGCAGACTGTCCCTGCCCACTTCGACGGCGCACCGCCTGGCCCGGACGCTGGAGGAGGCCGGCTTCCTCGAACAGGATGCCAGACCGTCCGTTACCGTCTCGGCTGGGCGGTGACCGAACTGGGGCGGCTGTCGTACCACCAGCGGGGACTGCACCTCGCCTCGCCCGAACTGGCCGACCTCGCGGACCGCACCGGTGCGACTGCCGACCTGGCACTGCGGAGCGGGCCGCACGTGGTGATCGTGGCGGGCGGTTCGGTGACCCCGAAGGTGGGGCTGCGCCGGCCACTGCACTCCACGGCCTTGGGCAAGGTGTTGCTCGCCTGGCCCCGCCCCGGCGAGGGTGGCGCCAAGTCACTGCCGCCGCTGCGGGCTTTCACCGACCGCGCGATCGTCGATCGGGAACTTCTCGCGGCCGAACTGGCCCGTGTGCGCGCACAGCAGTACGCCCTCAACGACGGCGAGTCCGCGCCCGGTGTCCGCACCCTGGCCGTGCCGGTGCGCGACCACCTGCAGGCGGCGCGGTTCGCTCTGGCGGTCCGCGGCACACCCGAACTGATCACGACGGAGCGCACGGACTGGTTCCTGGAACAGGCCCGGGCCTGTGCGCGGGCCCTGGAGGTGCTCCTCCTCCCTCCGTCACAGCGCTGCAGCACGGCCTCGCCGCCGACCGGATCGTGACGCTCGGCCGTGGCCGGATCCGTTCCGGTCCTTCCGGACCGCCTTGCGGTCGAACAGCAGGCGGGCAGCCCTGCGGCCGGCAGTCGGCGGGCTTCGTCGCGGCCGATGGGGCGGCGGCGTCTGCCGGTGATGTGACAGTCGCCGGCGTGGACCACACAGGGCCGACCACCGTCCTCGGCATCGCCGCAGCCCTCATCTGCTACCGCCATCTGGACAGATGAACCGATCAGACAGGGTGGGCGCCCTATCGGGCCAGCATGAGGGCGATGGCATCGCCTGCGGTGGCAGCAGCGGAGAAGAACCGGGCCGGCCCCTAACAGGTCATGTCGTTGTGCGTGTTCGATACCTGCCGCGGTGGGGATCGTTGAGCGGCTGGTGCCGGATGAGCTGTGGGAGTTGTTCCAGCGGGTGGTGCCGGAGGCGCCGACCCGTCCTCAAGGCGGCGGAAGGCGTCGGCATGGTGACCCGGGAAGTGCTGGCCGCGATCGTGTTCGTGGCGACTTCGGGCTGCACTTGGCGGCAGCTGCCGTCCGCTTCGTTCGGCCCGTCGGGAGCGACGGCTCACCGGCGCTTCAGCGCCTGGCAAGCTCCACGGTGACAAGGGCTACGAACTACGCCTTCCTCCAGACGGTCATGCCCAGTTGCAGGAAGGCGTCCTCCTGCAGAGCCGTCTGCTTGACCTGGATCGTGAGCGCCGCGATGTCGCCCGAGTCGTTCCCGACGCAGAGCTGGGTGCCGGTGTCGGCCGCCGCGAGCGACCAGGTGCGGTATGCGGAGCCGGTGGCGCCGCTGAGAAGGTGACGGCAGACGGCGGGGGAGGCGGCCTTTCCGTTGAACAGCTGCACGAACCGGCTGGTACCGCTGTGCAGCGCGCAGTCGATGTCGTCCTCGCACTCGAGGCGGATGTCGCCCCCGCGATCGGCGCGGAGCAGCGGTTCGCTGAAGCTCAGGGAGTTCGTCCGGTTCAGCCACATGGGTGACCACGCGACGGCTCCCGTCGCCAGGGAGGCGTTCGGGACAGGCTGCGAGGCCCGGGGGGAGGCGTCGGCGGACGGCGAGGTGCGTGACGGCGAAGCCGTGGACCGTGCGGGCGTCGAGGTGGGTGTGCCCGCGGCCCGCTTGCCGACGCCGGACCGGTCGCCGCCGAACCACGTCAGACCCGTCCATATCAGAGCACCCGCCGTCACGGTCACGGCTGTGACCAGAGCGGTTCGCCGCCCGGTCGCCCGGCGCCGGGCGGGCCTCAGCGACAGCGTCGCGGCCGCGGTCGACGGAGCCACGGGAGTGCGCGCCGGGCCCGGAACGGTCGCCTCGGGTCCCGTGACCTCGTTCCAGACGGCTGGCCCCGCGTCCGAGTCGCCGTCCACTCCCAGCCGCCCCCGGCACCACTGTACGACCTCCGCCGGCGTGGCCCGCTCCCGCGGATCAGACGCCAGGCACCGGGCGAACAGCGGGCGCAACGGCTCCGGCAGCCGGGACAGGTCGGGTTCCTCGTGCACGATCCGGTACAGCACGACTGGCGCTATGCCGTCCCCGTACAGCGGTTCGCCCAGAGCCGCGAAGGCCGCCGTCTGGGCCAGTGCGAAGACGTCGGTAGCCGGGGAGACTTCACCGGCGGTCGCCTGCTCGGGGGCCATGAAGTGAGGTGTGCCGACAGTGGAGCCAGTAGCGGTGTGCGAGGAGAGGTCGGCGGTGACCGAGATACCGAAGTCGATCACCCGTGGCCCGTCAGCGGCCAGCAGCACGTTGGACGGCTTGAGGTCCCGGTGCACGACCCCCACGCTGTGGATCGCCTGAAGCGCCTCGGCCACGCCGGCCATCAACCACAGTACGGCGGACACCGGCAACGGGCCACGCCGGGCGACGGCCGCCGTGAGGGACGGTCCGGGCACGTACAGCGTGGCGAGCCAGGGGGGTACGCCGTCGGTGTCGGCGTCGACCAGTTCCGCGGTGTAGGCGCCCCTGACCCGGCGGGCGGCCTCCACCTCCCTGCGAAACCGCCGGCGGAAGGCCGGATCGTCGGCCAGCTCCGGCCGCACCACCTTGATCGCCACCGGGCGGCCGCCCGGGGTGTGCGACAGGTACACCCGGCCCATGCCCCCCGCGCCGAGCCGGGCCACGAGCCGGTAACCGGCCACGACGGAAGGGTCACCCGCCTGGAGAGGCTGGAACACCTCGGCGATGCCGCTGCTCATCGAACTGTCGTCCCCCTGATCTCCGACCGGCCGAAGGGCCGACCCAGACAGAAGCCTAAACGGACTGGGCGGACCGGCCGGCCTGGGACGTTCCCCCGCCATGGCTGAGCTGACGAAGCAGCGCACGGAGGGTGTGTTGCCGGGTGTCCAGCTAGGTGAGGAAGTCGATGGCAGCGCGGATGTTCCCGCAGTCGCCCTTGTGGGCGGTGTAGGTGCAGCGACCGCGTGCCGAGCGCTGGCGGGCATCGCGGATGATGTGCCACTCGGCGAACGGGCGAATCAGGGTCGCCTGATGCGTCGGCAGCTTGGCCAGGGTGCGGGACCTCGTACGGCCCGTGCCGTCGACATCCGGATCGCATTGGCGCCGCTACGCAGGTGCATGATGAACGCCTCGCCATCAGCAGGAGTCCATTGCCACGGGTACAGCCCGGTGAACACCTCGAACCCGCCGACGACGTACACCACCTCGGGCTTGCGCTCGCCCTTGCTGGTGGTGACCGTGCCGGTCTACTGGAGCGCGACCGGAGCGGTGGTCCGGTGCACGGTCGCGGTGTACGTCGCACTGGACGGCGCCTGCCCCTGCATGACGGCGGACTCGCTGCCCCACAGCGCGAACGTCCACCCCTTCGATTCTCCGCCCGCATGGTCTGCGGTCTGCGCGCCCTTCACCGAGGACTGCCGTCCCGCCGGCTTCCGCTTGCCGTCATGTCCCGAGCACCCCGACGACACGGCCACGGCAACCGCTACGGCCAAGACCCCGACGGCGCGGCGCCGCCGATTCGCACGAAAGGGTATTCCGCTTCCGGGCAGCACGTCCCGATCCTCTGTCAGGGGCAGGGAGTTCGATGGCGGCACGGTTATACAGCGGCTGGGGGCACGACGGCGAGCTCCCGTATCAAGGGGGCGCCGTGCACCGTCGTTGTCACACCGACCCGGAAACACAGCCGCATTGTCCCTCAGGCTGTGTCAACCACCGGGTCCTCATAGACGAGCCGGCCGATCTCGCGGCCGACATACGGGCGTGGCCGCCCCGGAGGAAGCACTGGCGCGACGACCCGGAAGACGCTGCGCAGCGCCTCCCCCGTGTAGTCGTCGAGGCGATCCGTAGCTCTCAACCACACGCTTCCCATGGGTAGTTCCTCTACCTCCGTAAAGGCACCCGACTCGCGCAGTCGAGCGACGCCGCCGAGGCGACCGGCGATGCGTGCGGAGCACACGGTCACCCAGGGATATCCGCGAAGCACATCCTGGCTCTCCTGGATCCCCTTCAGCGGGCTTAGCCCCAGCCGGTCCTCCAGCATCGTTTCCCCACCGTGACCGCCGTCATCAGTGACACAGCCGAAAGTGATCGGAACCCTCAGCGCAAAACGCCTGAGATGCTCGACTGCGGAATCCACATCCAGTGACGAAATGATCCTATGACACGAGCGCGCGCCAGGCTCTCCAACCTCACTCGCCGGAGCACCTGCCGGAGCCCACCGACCCCCCGCCGACCAAACGCCGCACGATCGGGGCCACCAGTCCCGGCCCGCCCCGGCGACCCGGACACGCCTCGCCTGCCCCTGGGCCCGGGGGAGTGGGATTCCCGTGAGTCCCGCTGCTCTACGCCCGCTCGGTCATCGCATCCACCGTTCTCAGCGCCCGGCTACGCGCCGCGCGCAGGAGCCGGCGGGGCATGCGTGACCCGGAACTGGTGGTCGGCGACGGTTAGGTGCATCAGCCGGGCCACCAGCAATCCCACGGTCCGCTCGCACCAGCGAAACGGTCCGTCGGAAGAACCGACGGACCGTCGTCCAAGATCGAGGTCAGGCGAACGCCCGCCGTACGAGATCTTGCTGTTCGGCGGCGTGCCGGTGGGCGGATCCGGTCGCCGGAGCGGAGGCGGCCGGTCGGCTCACACATCCCACTGGGCCAGGGACCAGGGGAGCGAGCCGGGGATCGACAAAGGTCCACGCACCCTGGTTGGCCGGCTCCTCCTGAACCCACCGCACGTCGACGCCTGCCGGGTACCTCGACAGTTCCGAGTGCAACTCGTCCACCGGAAACGGGTACAGCCGCTCCACCCGGACGATGGCGGTCCCGTCCTGTCCCGATGCGCGCCGGTGCGCGTCCAGGTCGTAGAAGACCTTGCCCGAGCACAGCAGCACCCGTTCGATCCGGGCGGGGTCCTGCGTGGGGTCCGGGACGACCGGGCGGAGGGCACCCTCCGTGAACTCCTTCGCGGCCGAGGTCGCGGCCTTCGACCGCAGCATGGACTTGGGCGTGAAGACCACCAGCGGCCTGCGTAGCGCGTCGAGGCCCTGTGCTCTGAGCAGGTGGAAGTAGTTGGCCGGCAGGGAGGGGTTGGCGACGGTCATGTTGCCGTCCGCGCACAACTGCAGGAAGCGCTCCATCCGGCCGGAGGAGTGGTCCGGCCCCTGCCCCTCCAGGCCATGCGGCAACAAGAGCGCGACGCCTGAGCGCTGCCCCCACTTCTGCTCCGAGGAGGAGATGTACTCGTCGACGACTGTCTGCGCGCCGTTGGCGAAGTCTCCGAACTGCGCTTCCCACAGCACCAGGGCATCCGGCCGGGCCAGTGAGTAGCCGTACTCGAAAGCGAGCACGGCGAGTTCTGACAGGAGCGAGTCGTACGGTTCGAAACGTGCCGCTTCCGGGCCGAGCGAGTTCAGTGGAGTGTGCTGCGACCCCGTACGGCGGTCGGTGAGGACGGCGTGTCGTTGACCGAAGGTGCCGCGGCGCGAATCCTGCCCGGAAAGCCGTACCGGCACTCCGTCCAGAAGCAGCGATCCGATCGCCAGTGCTTCCGCGGTGGCCCAGTCGACGTTCCCGCCGTCGAGCATGACCGCACGCCGTTGCAATTGCGGAAGTACACGCGGATGCGGGGTGAAGTCCTGCGGCAGGTCGGTCTGGGTGCCCAGAACACGCCGCAGCGTCGCTTCGGTGACGGCTGTTACGGCCCGTCTGACCGTGGCACCGGTGTCCGCACGAGCCGGAAGCGACTCGGGGGCGGGCGAGGGTGCCCCGGCGGTCTCGGCGAAGGCGCGCTGGAGCTGGTCCCGGCAGCTCTGGTGGGCACGCTCGGCTTCCCGCGCGTCGATGGCGCCTGCGTTGTGCAGCGACTCCGTGTACAGTTTCCGCACGGACGGCCTCACGCTGATGCGGTCGTACATGGCCGGCTGCGTGATCGACGGATCGTCGACCTCGCTGTGCCCGTGACGCCGGTAACAGACCAGGTCGATGACAACGTCCTTGCAAAACGCCTGACGGTAGTCGAAGGCCAACCGCGCCACCCGGACGACCGCTTCGGGATCATCCCCGTTGACATGGAACACGGGGGCCTCGAAGGTCCGCGCGACATCGGTCGCGTACCTGCTCGACCGGCTGCCGGCGGGCGAGGTGGTGAACCCCACCTGGTTGTTGATCGCCACATGGATCGTTCCGCCGGTGCTGTAGCCCGGCAGCTGTGACATGTTCAGCGTCTCAGCGACCACTCCCTGCCCCGCGAGGGCGGCGTCCCCGTGGACCACCAGCGGCAGCACCGAGAACTGCCCGTCGCCGCCCTCCGCGAGATCCTGGCGCCCCCGCACGACCCCCTCCGCCACCGGCCCCACGATCTCCAGGTGAGAGGGATTCGCCACCACGGAGACCGCGATCGCATGACCGTGCGCGGCGTGAAAGGTGCCGGACGCCCCGAGGTGGTACTTCACGTCGCCGGAGCCCTGGGCGGACCGGACGTCGACCGTGTCCTCGAACTCGTCGAAAATCTGGGCGTACGGCTTGCCCACGATGTTGGCGAGTACGTTCAGCCGCCCGCGGTGCGCCATCCCGATGACCGCCTCGCGCACGCCCACCTGCGCCGCGCGCTCGAGCAGTGCGTCCAGCAGGACGATCGCCGACTCGCCGCCCTCCAGCGAGTACCGCTTCTGCCCGACGTACTTGGTGTGCAGGAATGTCTCGAACGCCTCGGCGGCGCCCAGACGTTCCAGAATGCGTAGTTGCTCGGCGCGCTCCGGGCGGGGCTGCGGACCTTCCACGCGCTGCTGGATCCAGCGCCGTTCCTGTTGATCCTGAATGTGCATGTACTCGACACCCGTGGTGCCACAGTACGCGTCGCGCAGTGTGTTCACTACATCACGAAGTGTCATCACCTGGCGTCCGGCAAAGCCGTCGACGGGGAACGCCCGCGCGAGGTCCGCGGCGTCGAGGCCGTGCCCCGACGGCTCCAGGTCAGGGTGGCCGGAAGGCGACTTCGCGGAGAGGGGATCGGTAACGGCCGCCAAGTGTCCACGGACGCGATATGAGTGGATCAACGCCGCGACGCGGATCGCCTTGGTCACAAGGTCGGCATCGTCACTGTGCGCTGCCGCTCTGTCACGGTCTACCACAACGTGCGTGGGCGTGGACGCACGGAAGTAGTCCCGCCACACCGGATCGACGGACTGGGGGTCGCGGCGATACCGCTCCCGAAACTCGTCGACGACCCACTCGTTGATGCCGAATTGCACCTGGTCCGAGACCGAGGAAACACTGCCTGATGGTGACGCCACGGCGTAGAACGCCCTCTTTCCACTCACGGAGATCATCACGGGCGGCATGGCCGGCCGGTCAAGCCGCCGCCTGGGCCGAGGCGGTCCGGGAGATTCCGGCGGAATTCCGAGGTAAGAGGACCGTCGGCCTCGTCAGCCCCATCGAGGTTAGGAGAGCTGTCCGGCCGTGCGGGGCACGATTTCGTGCCAGGACCGGGGCAGATCAGGACATCGGGGTCCGGGGCCCGCGGGATGTCCGGATACGAGGGCCGTATGTCTCGCGGTACGGCCATCGGCCTCGTCCCGAACCGCGTTGCCCATGCTGGGCGCCGCGCTCGTAGCCGACGAAGTCCACTCCGCAGGACAGACCTGACGGGCACACGGCGCCCGCGGCGCCCACCCGGTGCCGTGCGAGGCCGCAGGACGCATCCCGCCTCGCGTCCGACCGTACATGGACCTGGAGGAGAGCCGCATGACTCCGAACGAATACACCGACGGCGTCGCGCCAGAACTGGTCGTCATCCCCTGCGGCGCGCGCAAGCTGGACCACCGCGCCCGAGCCGCGGACATGTACATCGGTTCGTACCACCGTGCGTGCCGAAGGGCCGCCGAGGCACTCCGACCGGATCGGCTGGTGATCCTCTCGGCCCGCTACGGTCTGCTCGACCTCGACGACGAGATCGAGCCTTACGACACGCCGCACGGGGCCGTCGGCGCGGTGACGGTCGGACTTCTTCGCGACCAGGCGAGGACGCGCGGCATTGTCGCCCTCGACCCCGTCGTCGTCCTCGGTGGTGCCCGGCATGTCACTCTCGCCAGGAGTGTGTGGCCACATGCCCTGACCCCGCTGAGCGGAACGCGGGGCATGGGCGAGCAGTTGGCGCGCCTCGCGGCGATGGCGCGCTCGGCGGCCTGACGGGTGCTGGATGGCCGGGCGGCTCCGCTCGTCCCGGCAGTTGATCCAGGGGGACGTTGGATCGCCCCTATGGGCATCCGCTCGAGCATCTCCGTACGAGAGTGCCGGGGTACGGGCGGTGTCCCCGTCGAGTCCCGATGTGAGGGTGTTGTGGCGCACGCTCCTATGCGGCCGGGGTGAGATGCCGCCATACCGTCGTGGGCGCAACGACTCGACCGACTTGGCCGAACCCGGGCCATAGGGGCCTTGGGCATGGACGGCCGGTTGTCGAGCGTGGTGTCGAGAAGAGGAAAGAGGAAATCCACGCCGTGTCAGCCCACCCCAGCAGTGACGGAGCCGTTCTCACCGAGGACGACGTGGATCCGGGGCCTGCGATCCCTGCCAGTTCGCGGCTGCCCACGGCGGACGTAGCCGGTGTTCGGGTATTCGGGCCGAGCTGGTTCGCGGCGGTCATGGGCACCGGCATCGTCGCCAACGCGGCGGTCACCCTGCCCCGAAGCTTGCCCGGGCTGCGGGATGCCGCCACGGTGGTCTGGGCGGGGGCCGCGCTGCTGCTCGTCGTACTGGCGGTCGGCTATGTGCGGCAGAGGGCGCTGCTCTTGCACGCCGCCGATCCGATGCACGCTCAGTTCTTCGGCGCGCCGGCGGTGGCGCTCCTCACGGTGGGTGCCGGGGCGCTGCAACTCGGTCCGCAGGTGATCGGGACGCGCGTCGCGCTGGACGTGGACTGCGTCCTGTGGTCGCTCGGTACCGCACTCGGTCTCGTCACGGCCGCCACGGTGCCGTACCTGATGATCACCCGGCATCGCTTCGCACCGGACGCGGCGTTCGGCGGCTGGCTGATGCCGGTGGTACCGCCGTTGGTCTCCGCCACGACGGGCGCGCTGCTCGTTCCGCACATGCCTGCCGGGCAGGGGCGGCTGGCCCTTCTGCTGGGCTGCTACGCGATGTTCGGGGTCGGCATGGTGGCGGCGATGCTGGTGCTGGCCATGGTCTACAGCCGCCTCGTACACCACGACACGCCCACGGGCGCCATGGTGCCCACGGTGTGGATCGGCCTGGGGGCGCTCGGTCAGATGGTCACGGGCCTCGGCGCGCTGGCCGCAGTGGCGCCGAGCGCGCTGCGCGCGCCGTACGCGCACGGCGCCGCGGTCCTGGCGCTGCTCGGCGGGATCGGGATGTGGGGCTTCGCGATGCTGTGGCTGGCACTGGCCACGGCACTGACCATAAGGGAGTTCCGGAGAGGGCTGCCCTTCGCGCCCACCTGGTGGTCCTTCATTTTCCCGCTCGGCGCCTGTGTCACGGGCACCGGCGCCCTCGCCACCCGAACCGGCTCGGAAGTGTTCGTGTGGGCCGCCGTCATTCTCTACGTGGTGCTCGTCGGCGCCTGGGCCGTGGTGGCCTGTCACTCACTGCGCCACGCCGCCGCGCACGCGGACCGGACGACGAGCCGGGTCTGATCAATCGCCCGGGCGGACATGCCGTGTTCGACCATCCGGCCCGGACCCAAACCGAAGGAGTGACAATGGATGCCATGACCACCGCGCTGGTGGTGCAACCCGGCGACGCGGCCGGAGTACCGCTCGCGGACGGCGCGTTCGAGCTGCTCGCCGACGGGGGCGCGGTCAGCGCCAGCCGGCTCACCCTCACAACCGGCGCAGACGGGGCACCCCCGCACCACCACAAGCTCTCCCATGAGCTCTTCTACGTACTCGACGGGACGATGCTCTTCCGCCTCGGTGACACTCTGACCACGGTGGGAAAGGGCGGCCTCGTCGTCATACCGCCCGGCCTGCCGCACGTCTTCGGGGCAGCAGAGGGCGAGGTGGCCGACACGGTCGTCGTACTCAGCCCTGGTATCGAACGGTTCGGCTACTTCGAGCAACTGGCCGCCATCAGCCGCGGTGAGGCGGAATTCGCGTCACTTCTCACCGAGCAGGACCGCTACGACGTCCACTTCGAGGACGTCCCCCACTGGCGGTCGGCCCCATCACGACAGTAGGGCGGCGCCGGGCACGGCAGCGTCTCCACCAGAGGCGGCGCCTGGGCGGCGTTGTACGCCTCGCCCGCGACGGCGTTCTGCGGCCTCGGAGGCGACACGGCGACAGCCTCTGCGAGCGGCTCCGGCACGACGAGCGTGAACTCCCGCCCGGCGCCCCTTTTTTTGCGACGTACGTGCCCTGGACACCCGGCCCCCGGGTGTCCGGGCCGCGCTCGAGGTGTGTGAGGGACGAACAGTCGGGTGACATCCGGCATGCCCCCACCGAGACCGACGAGATCCTCGAGCAGCGGACGACGCTCTCCTGGCCGTGCTGAAGCCGGCCGTCGCCCACCACTGAGGCCGTGGTCATCCGACGATCATGACTGCCCGGACCGCTGGGGCACACGGGAACCTCCATCGGGCCCGGAACGGTCGACCTCCTCCACCACGGTCACCAGTCCGCCTCCCTCAAGGGGTTCGGCGCACTCCGCGCAGACGACCCGCGTCCGTACGTCGGCGCCGCACGTGTGCAGGAAACGCGGCGCGGCCGGTGGGTCCTTCAGATGCCGGAGACCCCATTCCCGAAGCCCGATCAGCACCGGCTCCAGCGCCTGCCCGGACGCCGTCAAGTGGTACTCGAAGCGGGGAGGGCGGTCCTGGTACTGGCGGCGCTCCAGGATCCCCGCAGCCTCCAGGGACCTCAGCCGCTTGGTGAGGACGTCCCGTGGCGCTCCGGTGTTGGCGTGGATGTCGGCGTAGCGCCGGACTCCCATGAATACCTCACGCAATGCCAGCAGCGACCACCGCTCTCCTACGAGATCGAGGGTCCCCGCGATGGGGCAGGCACGTGGCTGGACAGCGGTCATGCTGCGATCCTAGTTGGTTTGTGTTTCAAACCTACTCTGTCTAGCATCGAGGATACGTGCTGGCGGGTCCGGAGGCATTCGATGAACCACAAGCAGGTGGGAACCGGCTCACTCCTCGTGACGATCTTGGTCTTTCCTGGAGTCCGGTTGCTGGACGTGACCGGTCCGATCGAGGTGTTCACTTCGGCCAACGATTTCGGCGGCCGCTACAGGTTGAACCTGGTCTCGCCCGACGGCAGCGAGGTCACGACCGCAGCGGGTACCCGTCTCGGCGTCGACATGGGGGTCGAGGATGCGCAAGAGATCAGCGACGTCCTGATGATTCCAGGGGGCCCGGACTGGGACCAGGTGATCAAGGACGACGCGCTGCTGGACATGGTGCGCAGGCTCGACGCCAGGTCCCGTTGCACGGCTTCCGTTTGCACCGGCGCCTTCCTGCTGGCCGCCGCCGGCCTACTGGACGGCCGTCGGGCCGCCACCCACTGGCGCTACTCACGAGAGCTCGCCCTGCGCTTTCCCGCGGTCCAGGTCAAGCCCGACGCGATCTTCGTCCGGGACGGCAAGGTGATGACCTCGGCCGGAGTCACCGCGGGCATCGACCTCTCACTGGCTCTTGTGGAAGAGCAGTGCGGGGCCGAGGTGGCCCGCGCGGTGGCCAAGGACATGGTGGTCTTCATGCAACGGCCTGGGGGGCAGTCTCAGTTCAGCGTCCGGGCCCGTGCTCCGCGCACGCGCCATGAGACGCTCCGCCGGGTACTGGACGCCGTCGCGGAAGACCCCGGCGCCAACCACACCCTGTCCGCCATGGCGCGCAGGGCGGGCATGAGCACCCGCCACGTGACCAGGGTCTTCTGTGACGAACTGGGCATGACACCGGCCCGGTACGTGGAGCAGATCCGGCTGGAGGCGGCGCAGGCCATGCTGGAGACCGGCGACGATCCCATGGCCGTGATCGCCCGCCGCAGCGGGTTCGGCTCCCCCGAGTCGCTGCGCAGGTCGTTCGTGCGCAATCTCAAGGTGACCCCGGGAGCCTTCCGGGCGCGGTTTCACACCACCAAAGTGACGGACATCGAAACACCTGCGGTGCCGTAGTGCGGAACCGGGGCAGTGACAGGGCGGGGCAGCCCACCAAGGTGATCACCGAGCATGACGCCAGCGCTGTGGGACCTGAACCGGACGATCTCTTGAAGCTTGTCCCGTAACGGCGTGCGCGGGATCAGGATCCGTTGCGGTCGCGTGAGGCGGTGTACTGCAGCCACTTGTCCACCACGTGGTGGGACGCGACGTGAGCCGGATCGCGACTTCCACCAGGGGCGTCTGCCGGGGACCGTTCGGCACACAGCGGCAAGTGGGCGCAGTACCAGGCCCGCTTGGCGCCCGATCGCTCCGCGGAATTCGCTGACCAGCACGTGGTGCACGAGACGCAGTACTTCACGAACCCCTGCGGCGCCCGGGCCTGGCGGGCCGCGCTCGCGGAGCCGATGCCGGCGCCGGACCATCGCCGGAGCCTGATTCTCGGCGGCTACGACCTGGATGCCCACCGGCGCGGCTCGAACCTGTCGGACACCGCTATCGTCCGCGTGGAGCGTCTCTACCCGTTCCCGGAGCAGAACCTCGGCGCGGAACGCGCCCGTTCCCCGAGGACGTCGAGGTGCGGTGGGTGCAGGAGGAGCCGGAGAACCAAGGAGCCTGGTCCTTCGTGACACCGCACGTGCACCGGGTGGCGAACCGCCCGGTCGGATGCATCAGCAGACCGCCGGCGTCGGGCCAGTACCCGGTGGCACGCCGGAGAGCAGAAGGATGCGGTGGCGTCTGCCTTCCGCCGACCGCGTCGCCTGCCGCGGCACGGAGAGCGGGCTCGCGGGCTACAGCGCGCGAGCCCGCCGTCGTGGACCCCCCACGGGCACACTCGAGGGGGCCACGTGTGTGGGGCCTCGGCGCCGGCCCCGTGCCGCGCCGGCGCCGTGCCACCATGACGCCGGCGCGTGACTACTCAGCGGTCGTCAAGCGGTTCGCCGCGGCCGGGAGTTCATCGCCGTGCACACCGCAGGGGCGCTGATGTGGCCGGCATCACGAGTTCGCTTTCCGCGCCGTCGGGTGGATCCCGATGAAGCCGAGCACCGCGCCGAGGGCCGTCACACCAGCGGCGATGGCAAAGCTGAAGGCATAACCGTGTGTGGTGGCGGTCATCGGGGCGGCGCCTGCGTGCCGCAGCACGGTGGCGTGGCTGGTGCCCAGTGAGACCAGGGCGGCCAGGCCGATGGCGCTGCCGATCTGCATGGACGCGTTGTTCATGCTGGTGGCGATGCCCGCGTCCTCACCTGTGGCACCGTCCACTCCGGCGACGGTGGATCCGACGAGGACCAGGCCGCCACCCAGCGGCACGAGGATGAGTCCGGGCAGTACATCAGCCAGGTACGTGCCGTGGGTGCTCAGCCCGGCAAGGAAGACGTACCCGACGGTGGTGATGGCAAGTCCGCCTCCGTTCAGCGCCCGCAGTCCAAACCGGGGAAGGAGGCGCGGTGCCATCACGGTGGCACTGAACAGAATGACCGCACCGAACGGCACGAAGGCGAATCCGGTCGCCAGTGCGGAGAAATGCAGTATGTGCTGCACATACAGGCTCAGTGAGAAGAACAGGGTGGCGAAACCGACATAGTAGCAGATGCGGACGACGTTGGCGATGCTCCGGTTGCGTGAACGCAGGAACGTGAGGGGCACCAGGGGCTGGGCCACTCGGGCCTCGACCAGCACGAAACCGATCAAGCAGAGCACACCGATCGCCACGCAACCCAGGACCAGGAACGACAACCAGGGATGGGTGTCCTTCTCCAGCAGGCCGAACACGACCAAAAGCAGGCCGAGAGTCACCAGGACGGCGCCCAGGACGTCGGGCCGGCCGCGCTTGGCGGCGGCCCGGCTCTCGGAGATGAGCGGGAAGGTGGCGAGAAACGCGAAGGCAGCGATGGGCAGGTTGATGAAGAATATCCAGCGCCAGGAGGTGATGGTGGTCAGGACGCCTGAGAGCACGACGCCCAGGGCCACGCCGACTCCGGCCAGGCCGCTCCAGATGGCCATGGCTCGTGCCCTTTCCTGCCGTTGTGTGAACAGCAGCGTCACCATCGACAGGGCCGCCGGGCTGACGAGTGCCGCGCCGATGCCCTGGATGAAGCGGCTGGCAACCAGTAGACCGGCTTGCTGGGCCACCCCCGCGCTCGCCGATGACAGCGCGAAGATCGCCAAGCCGGTGAGGAAGAGGCGCCTGCGGCCCAGCAGATCACCCAGACGTCCGCCGAGCATCAGCACGCCGCCGTAGGTGACGGTGTATCCGTTGACGACCCACGCCAGGCCGGTGGTCGTCAGGCCGAGGTCCCGCTGGATGGGGGGAAGCGCGACATTGACCACGGTCACATCGAGCAGCAGCATCACCTGGACCAGGCAGATGATCCCGAGGGCGCGCCACCTGCGCGGATCCGGTTCGGGAGTAGGACTGATCGATGTCATTGCTGATCTCCTTCTGGTCGGCCGGGACGCAGCCGTGCTCCTCAGCGGTCGTAGGAGGCAAGGCCCAGGCGGCCTGGTCCGTGAAATAGTTCTTGACGCGTTCAACGCAAGGGGGCTGCCTGTACCTGGCCGCAATTGAGGACAGCAAGGGTGCACATTCGGTCCTCCGCAACGGTCTCGCCGCAAGCGCGGGGGAGCCGCTCACCGTCGTGTCACCGTCTGCACACCCCGGCGCACCGAGCCTCGCCGACGGGTGAAGGGCTCCCGGACCCTGTCTTGACAGCCCCGGCTGAGACAGCCGTTTCGCCGTGTTCGGCCGAGAGGGCGAGGCAGTAGCCCCCGGCACGGCCCGCACCGTCCCCAGCAGGTGCGGATCGGATCCGGCGCTCGGTCTGAAGCGGCGACGACGCCGCCCTGGCCGGGGAGACAGGCGCGACCCTGGCCAAGCGACTGACGGGTTGGGTGTCCGCCGGGTGGGGTGTCGTGCCGATCGACCACCGGAGGCCCGCCGGGGAATCTGCCCGGCAGTTGGCCAGACGGCTGGGCCGATCGCCTTCGACCGTCTCCCGCGAGATCGCCCGCAACGGCGGCCGGGACCACTACCTTGCGCCGCGTCCGCTGCTGCCACCCTGCGATCTGATCGGGAGACCAGCACAGAGCATGGGCACCCGGCCTTCGGTGGTTGCCACGCTCGTCGAGCGCACCAGCCGCTACACGACCATCGTGGCGCTGCCGGACGGCATCAAGGCCGAGCAGGTCACCCCGCACCTCACCAGGAGCCTCCTCGGCATCCCGCCCCAACTGCGGCGGACGCTCACCTGGGACCGCGGCCGGGAGATCGCCGAGCACCAGGCCATCACCACCGAGACCAGGATGCCGACCTTCTGAACAGCGGTGATGCGCTGACCGCTTGAGCTCGCCATCCTTTGCCGACAGAGGCGGCGGCTGATCGGGAGCAGTCAGTCACGTGGCTGAAAGGTGTTGAGCAAGCAGTTCCCGCGTCGAGGTCGCCTGGATCATGAAGGATGCTCCCGGATGACTGGCACCTCACCCAAGACGTCGACGACTTCCTCGCCCGAGCCGGGGACTTCCTGTCCTCGCGCGCCGCCCTGCACAACACGCCGCTGACGGGCATCGAGAAGCTGCGGATACGTAGGGCGGCCGATCACGACGCCGAAGCCGCCGTTTTCGGCCGACTAGAGGCGCGGGGCGAGGTCCGCGCGATCTTCTATCTCACTCCGCGCGGACGCCTGGGCCTCACGCCTCTGTCTGTCGAGCAGACCGACACTCTCGCTGCGCACCTGGCCGGCCTCGGCCACTCACCCGCCAACGTCATCGCGGACCGCGACACCGCTAGCGCTTTCGCCGAGTCATGGCAGCAGCACACGGGCGCGGCTCCGGAACCTGGTGCACGGCTCATCAAGGAAGGCGGCCACGGTCTGGGGGAGGCGGTGGCGTTGAGCGGAGGTGAGGCGGTGAAGCGGGGGCGGTCTCGGAGGTCGGCACGGCGAACTCCTCCAGGAGGCACGCACCCCCGGCCGGTGGCCGAGGGGCGGTGGTGGCTGTTCGTATCAAGGGGCGTCGGTGACGTGGTGCTCAGTCGTGAGTTGTCGGGGGAGTGGTGCGCGGGCGTCGCGCTTCGGCACTGGGAAAGCGCGGCTGATAGCTGCGGGAGACCTCATGCACCTTGCGGAGGCCGAGGAACCCAAGGACGACCGCGGTCAGGACGGCCGTGGCGGAGGCGACCAAGGTCCGCTGGGTATCCCCGGCACCGGCTGCCTCACAGACCACCGCGGCCAGCACGCCCGTGACGACGGAGTTGACGACGCCGATGACGACAGGTGAGCCGGACAGCCAGTGCGTCACTCCGATCCGGCGGCGGAAGCTGTAGGTCGTCCAGATTCCTGGCGGGTCGTCGTGGTGGCTGGCGATGAAGTACGGCTCAAGCTCCGGTGCGAGCTCGACGTACGCGTGCCGCAGCCGGTTCATGCCGATGATCAGCCAGGTGTCCTCGATGTCCGCCTCGATCAGCCGGAAGTACGTCCCGAACCCGATGAGCAGGACGACCGGCAGCACCAGCAACGCGAACGTCGTGAACCCGGACCCGAACCCGGCCGCGTTGGCCACTAGCGAGAGCGCCACCACCGCGGCCGACAGCACCGTCAGATATGTTCCGGTCCGGCTGAAGATCTCCTGCCATGTCATGCTCCGCGTCGCCAGCAAACTCCAGTGCTCGGTCGCCAAGAACTGTGCATGCGGCGTCCCGGCATCGACTGCCTTGAGCTCTCTCATCCCCCGAGTGTGACCTCAGTCGTTGACGATTTTGATAGGGCCCGCCGGTGGTGTCAGACGAGTTCGACGAACAGCCTGCCGCGGGGGAGGTCATCGGTCGGAATGCGTTCCACATGCAGCGCACCGCTGGTTCGGGTCTTCGTAGCAGTTCGTTCGTCATGCAGCGGACTGTGCACACGTCGGCGGCTTACCGACTCGTGCTGCCGTGGCGCCCCGCCTGGCGGGCGCTGCGGTAGAGATCTGGTGATGCCCTCCCGTCAGGACAGCCGGGCGCCTACGCGTTGGCCTGCCAGGCCACCGACCGGACGCACCCGCCGAAGCGCACAGTGCCGCTGCCGCTGACCGAGCTGCGCGAAGCGATGGCGCGCCTCAGCGATCCGGGCGGTCGGCGCCGACACCTTCCACCGGCTGGCGGAGCGGGCCCCGGCGGCGGCGCGGCGGTGTGGTCGCGGGTGCGGCCGGTGATCGACAATTGCGGGACCGTCGATACCAGCGCCGTGGTGATCGCGCGTGTTCGCGCGGCCATTGACGGACCACCCTCACCGATGAGGAGACCAGTGACGTGTCCAGCCGCCTGGCCCAACGGGCGGTAGGTCCCGGTTACTCGATCGAGCACGAGTTCGGCTGGTTGCACTTCGACGGGTTCGCGTTCAACACCCAGCTCCTCTATCCGCCGCTCGACGACGCCGACGCGCTTCTGGCACAGGCTGACTACCGACTCGCACCGAACGGCGAGATCGTCTGGCAGGGCAGGGCAGGGCAGGGCAGGGCAGGGCAGGGCGGGGTCGGGTCATCAGCAGTCCTCGGGCGCCAAGGCCCGAGGGCTGCGCCCAGTCGGATCGCCCGTCCCCCATGGACTCGGTGGATGAGCCAGGTGGCCGAGTGGGAGCCGATCACCGATCCCGAACCTGCTGCGTGAGCCACTCGTCGAAAGTGGTCGGCGCGATGCGGGCGCCCTCACCGGGCAGCAGGACGTCACCGGCCATGTCGACGCCGAGCACCGACGACCACGTCGGTACGAGTTTCACTGCGTGGCCGCGTGCGTCGTTGGTTCGCCGGGCCATGTCCACCAGATCCTGCGGCTCGGGGCCTGCGACATCCCGGTAACGCCCCTGCGGCGCGCCTGTCGCGATCTCGGCGAGGACATCGGCCACGTCCGCGGGCGCGATCGGTTGCACGAGCAACGGTGGGATGGTGGCGACGCCGTCCCGCTCGGTCCAGTTCGTCAGCGTCACGGCGAAGTCGTGGAACTGAGTAGCCGCAACGATCGTCCACGGCACCCGCCCCGCAGCCACGAGGCGTTCCTGCTCCCGCTTGCCGACCATGTGCGCGTTGCCTACCACTCGATCCAGCCCGACGATCGAGAGCAACACGTGGTGGCGGACCCCGGCCCGCTCCTCGACGGCCAGCAGATTACGCGTGGTGGCGCCGAAGAACGCCACCGCCTCGTCACGGTCGGCGGTCTCGGTGCTCGTGGTGTCGATGACGGCCTCCACGCCGGTCAGAGCCGCGTCCAGCCCTTCACCGGTGACCAGATCCGCGCCCTGTGAGCGACTGATGCCCACGACGTCGTGACCGTTGCGCTCCAGGGCGGCCACGGTAAGGGCCCCGATGTTTCCCGTCGCACCGGCAACGGCAATACGCATGGCGACCTCCCGTACTCTCCGGGGCCGCCCGTTCCACGGAAAGTCCGTGGAACGGCTGGACCCGGACGATGATGAATGGCACTGCCACCGTGACCGATCCGAGCGTCCTCGGCACATTCAGGGCTTCGCCGCGTGCACTGCTGACGCAGACTCGGCTCACCGAGTACGGTGAGGCGGACGGATACGACCCGCGGAGCGGCCGCCTGCCGGGCAGTACTGACCGCTCGCAGAGGTTGCGGCAGAGCCACGGGCGCGCTCCAGCTCCGCTCGTGCCTCGGCGGTCCAGCCGAGCCGGGCAGTTCACCGCGCAGCGTCGGCAGCGTGTGACGGCGACCGCGCCTGAGTGAACCGGGCGGGCCTGAGACGTGGCGGGCAGCGGTCTTGGTCCGTGTTGCCAGGCAGTCGCATGGCGACACCGGCCGGGCAGTAGTCGCCGAGTGCGACCGAGAGCGTCCCGTCAAAGCGGGCAGACGGGTCAGCCCACCGGGCGCGGGGCGCGCAGGTGAGCCCGTTGCGCCAGTTCCTCCTCGTCCACCAGTGTGAGCATGGGCTTGCCCTGCTCACCCAGCATGGTTACGACGAACCGGGCCCAGGCGTCCGTTCGGCCGTTGCCGTTCGACGTCCTGCAGCACTTTCAACGAACCGGGTGGGCGGAAGTGCTGCCTGACCCGGAACTGTATGAGCGGTTCATGGCCACTGACATCCTGGCGTTGTGCGGCCCCAACCGGCTCGGGGACACAGCTCACCCCCCTACCCTCTGGCCGGCTGAGGGGATGCGCCCGGCCAGAGCTCGAGTGGTCAACGCGCTGCCGTAGTCCGATACTGGGAATTGCCTTGTTCTTGCGTCACGGTGGCCAGATATGGCTAGGAGATGACGTTGACTTCTTTCTCACCCGGCTTCCGAGGTCGACCTCACTCGTTGACGGAGCGGCTGCCGCCCGGCCAGTATCCGACCGAGTCGTTCCCCGTCCTGTCGGCCGGTCCCACTCCGCGGGTGCCGACCGAGGAGTGGTCCTTCACCCTCACCACGGAGCTCGGCGAGACGCGGAGCTGGACCTGGGACCAGATGATGGCCCTGCCTCAGCAGGAGACGGTGACGGACATCCACTGCGTCACCCGCTGGTCCAAGTTCGACACGCGCTGGCGCGGTGTGTCACTCGACGCCTTCCTGGAGGAAGTGGAGACCTCCGCCGATTACGTGGTGGTGGACAGTTACGGCGGTTACACCACCAATCTTCCGCTGGAGGACCTTCTCGACGGAAAGGCATGGGTCGCCCACACCTACGACGGCTACGCGCTCTCGCCGGAGCACGGCGGGCCGGCGCGGTTGCTGGTCCCGCACCTGTACTTCTGGAAGTCGGCGAAGTGGGTGCGCGGGCTGCGGCTCACGCACGAGGACGACCCGGGGTTCTGGGAGTCCGCCGGCTACCACAACTACGGCGACCCCTGGCGCGAGCAGCGTCACTGGGGTGACTGACCATGGCTCTCGCCTGGCTGCCGGCACGGCTGGTCGGGCGCCGTGCGCAGAGCGCGACCGCCCGCTCCCTGGTGTTCAGCGTGCCCGGCTGGCCCGGTCACCTGCCCGGTCAGCACGTCGATGTGCGTCTCACGGCGGACGACGGCTACCAGGCCGTCCGCAGCTACTCCCTGGCCGCGCCCGCCGACGACGAGCGGGTGGAACTGGGCGTGCAGGCCGTGGCGGACGGTGAGGTCTCGCCCTACCTGGCCGGCCAACTCCCGCCGGGCGAGGAGGTCGAGGTACGCGGGCCGCTCGGCAACTGGTTCGTGTGGCGCCCTGAGCAGACCGAACCGGTGCTCGCGGTGGCGGGCGGCTCCGGTGTCGTACCGCTCATGGCCATGATCCGCGCCCATCGCTCGGCCGGGTCGCGCAGTCTCTTCCAGTTGGTGTACTCCGTGCGCGATCCCGAGGACGTCTGGTACCGGGAGGAACTCGCCGACGGCGGCCCGTTCCTCGACATCCGGTTCGTCCATACGCGTCGGATCCCGGACGGCGCTTCCCGCGCGCCCGGCCGCATCACGGCAGCGGATCTGCGGGAGCCGACAGCCCGCCTCGATCCGGTGAGTCCCGTCTACGTCTGCGGTTCGACCGGATTCGTGGAGACCGTCAGTGACTTGCTCGTCGGGCTGTTCGCCGGCCGGGGGAAGGAACCCGCGACCATCCGCACCGAACGCTTCGGCTGACCCTTCTGTTCCTGACAGGGGAGATTCTCATGGGAGACCCCGCCGCCTTCCTCGATGGCAACAGTCTCGCCGGTCCGTTGTCGGAGATCCTCGCCGTGGAGCCCACCACGGCCTGGTGGCGATGCCCGAACTGCAGGCAATCCGGGCCTCTGGCCCAACTGCACATCTACGGACCCGAACCGGGGATCACCGCCCGCTGCCCGGGGTGCTCATACGTCGCGCTGCGCCTGGTCAAGGAGGAAGACCACATCTGGCTGACCCTGGGCAGCGACACCGGCGCCTTCCGGTTCCGTACCGCCTGAGCGGGCGGAGGAAGCAGATCGCCGTATGTGACGCAGATGCGGGTGCGCGGGTGTGCGTCGCCCTCCGGTCCGTATGAGATGCGGGCACTCGGCGAAACGGGGTAGCGCAGCCTGAGCCGGCATCCACGCGGTCCCTGCCGGGTGATCCGGGAACTCAGCCACGCAGGCATTTGCTCGGCCGCACGGGTCGACGGCCGTACAGCTCCGCATCACCGTCCGCCAAGGAGCCTTACCGTGAGGATCGCAGTCATCGGTGGTACCGGGTTCGTAGGGTCCCGACTCGTGGACAGGCTGAGAGCCACCCATCATGAGGTCGCCGCACACGGCAGGTCCAGCGGTCTCGACCTTCTGAAAGGAGAGGGGCTGCCCGACGCGCTGAGAGCGGCTGAGGTCGTGGTCGACACCATAGACGCGCCCAGCTTCGACGCGAAGGCGGTCCCTTTCTTTCGCAAGACCACGGCCAATCTCCTGCGGGCTGCCGAGCAGGCCGGAGTCGGTCACATCGTCCTGCTGTCGATCGTCGGTATCGACCGCGTTCCCGATGTCGACTACTACAACGCCAAGGTCCTGCAGGAGGTTCTCGTACAGGAAGGCCCCATTCCGTATTCGATCGTGCGCGCCACCCAGTTCATGGAGTTCATCGACAAGATCGTGGAATGGACCAGCGACAGCGACAGCGTGCGCCTTCCGACCACCCGGCTGCAGCCGATCGCGGTCGGAGAGGTCGTCGACACGCTCGCCGACGTCGTCACCGGACCTCCGTTTAACGGCACGCTCAGCGTCGCCGGCCCCGATGTCTTTCCGCTCGACGAACTCGGTCGGCTGACCCTCCAAGCTCACCACGACCGGCGCAGCGTCGTCCCCGACGAATCCGCGGGTCTGTTCGCTGCCGTCCCTCCGGACGCGATCATCGCTCCGGCCGGAGCGATGATCGGCCGCATCCACTACACGGACTGGGTCGCCTGACGTGGCACAGAACACCTCGCCGCCCCGGGGCTGTGTCTGAGTTCCTCCGCGGACATTCACCCGCCCGGCGCCCAAGAGCGCGGGCGCGCAGATGCGGTACTCGGTCAAGCAGTTCAAGGGCACCAAGCCGGTCGCCCAGATGCTGCGCATCTCCCAGCGCACCGTCGAACGGTACATGAAGGACCAGATCAAAAAGCCACGCCCGGACCTCGCCGATGGTGCCCGGGTGGCAGTTCCGCGACGGGCAGTGGCTGCACCTCGTTCTCGCCGCACCGTCGTCCTCTGGAGTGCCTGGCCGTGCCTCCAGCGGGCGGCGCGCGGGGTGCGGCACTGGACGGTGACGACGGACGCCCTGGTCTCCTTCGATGTCACCGCCGCCTGCGCGCTCTTCCTCGGTGGCGCCGGCCGAGACCGGCCACCCTCTCCCGGGGTGCGGCCGATGGCGCCGCGGCAACCTCCCGGTCAGGACCTGAGGCTCCACAGGGCGAGGCGTGTGTGAGGCGCCGGATACGTGAAGTTTACGGCCGTGACGCAGGGGTGAGACCGGTCCACTTCACGATCGCAATACCTGTCGATCGACAGGTAGACCTCTAGTGATTCGGAGGTGCGGTGATGAGACGGTCCGGGTTCACCGCGTCAACCCTTGCCGGTGGCGTCACCACCGGTTCCGCTCCCGTCGGCTATCAACAGGAACTGCGCCGTGGTGTGGGCGGCTTCGCGTCGTTCGCCGCGGGCTTCTCGTTCGTGTCGATCCTCACCACCGTCTTTCAGCTGTTCGGCCTCGGTTTCGGTCTCGGCGGGGCGGCGTTCTTCTGGACGTGGCCGCTGGTGTTCGCAGGGCAGATGCTGGTGGCGCTCTGCTTCGCCGAACTCGCGGCGCGCTGGCCCATTTCCGGTGCGATCTACCAGTGGTCGAGCCGGCTGGCCGGTACCACGGTGGGCTGGTTCGTCGGCTGGGTCATGATCATCGGCCAGATCCTCACCGTCGCGGCGGCCGCGATCGCCGCGCAGGCGGTGCTGCCGGGCATCTGGTCCGGGTTCCAGATCGTCGGGGGACCGGGCGCGGATCCGTCGGTAGTTTCACCGACCGGCGCGCACAACGCGGTCCTGCTGGGCTGTCTCCTGCTGGTGATCACCACCGTGGTGAACATCCTCGGCATCCGCCAGATGGCCGCCGCGACCAGCGTCGGCGTCGCGGTGGAGATCGTCGGCGTGATCGCCCTCGTGCTGGTGCTGTTCTTCCTGCCCGAGCGGGGTCCGCAGGTGGTGACCCACACCACCGGCTGGGCGGGTGGCGGCGGCTATCTCGGGGCCTTCCTGGCGTCTTCGCTGATGGCGGCGTACGTGATGGTCGGCTTCGACTCGGCGGGTGAGCTGGCGGAGGAGACCCACAGCCCGCGCCGGACCATTCCCCGGACCATTCTGCGCGCGCTGGTCACCTCGGGTGTCGGCGGCGCACTGCTGATCCTTTCGGGACTGATGGCGGCGAGGAGCCTGACCGATGGGAACCTGGCGGCCGGCGGTCTTTCCTGGGTCCTCACGGACCGGCTCGGAGGGGTGGTGGGAAGGCTGCTGCTGTGCTGCGTCGCGGTCGCGGTGTTCGCCTGCACGCTCGCGGTGCAGACCTCCGGCGCACGGATGATGTACTCCATGGCGCGCGAGGGCGCCCTGCCGTGCCACCGCTACCTCGGCAAGGTCTCGGCCCGCACCGGTACGCCCGTCATCACGTCGATCGTGGTGGGTGCCGGCGCCGCGATCGCGCTCCTGGTCAACATCCGTCAGTCGGCGATCTTCACCGCCCTCTCCAGCCTGTGCATCGCCATGTTGTACCTGGCCTATCTCGGCGTGACCGTGCCGCTGCTGGTCGCCCGGATCCGGCACCGGCACACCGACCGGCTGCCGGCCGGTGTCGACGAGCGGGGCCGGCCGCTGTTCACGCTGGGCCGCCGGGGCACCGTGGTCACCGCGCTCGCCGTCCTCTACCAGGCCGGCATGACGGTCAACCTGCTGTGGCCCCGCGCGGAGATCTACGACCTCACGGGCGGCACCTGGTGGCTGCGGTGGAGCGCCCTGCTGTTCATCGGGCTCAGCCTCGCCGCCGGTGCCGCCTACTTCCTGGCCCGCCGGCTGCACCGCCGGATCGAACTGAGGCACGTACCCCACACGCACCGCGAGCCGTCCGCCGAAGCCGTCGCCGAACCCGCCTGACACTGCGGGGCCCCGCGGGCACCCAGCGCACGAGACGGGACCGACAACACACCCACGAAGGGGTTACGGGACACCCATGACCACGGCCGAAGAGTCGACGGCCAACGTGCCGCACGACCAGCACCCCACCGAGCAGCCGACCGGACGGGCCCCCGCCCGGGTCCGTGACCTGCACCTGACCGACAGTGTCCGCAGCGCCCGGGACGACGCCCGTGCCCAGGGCGGGCGGGCCGGCGACTGGATGCCGTACCTTCCGGCGTCCAGCAGCCCGTACCGCCCGCCGGCTGTGGATCCGGCCACGCTGGTGTGGGCGGAGACGGTGGCCCCCGGCGGCTACACCCACAAAGTGCTCGCCCGCGGCACCCGGCTGCGCTTCGACGATCCCACGGGTGACGCCTGCGCCCACCTGCTGCTCTTCAATGCCCTGCAACCGGTCGAGCGGCTGAACGTCGCCGACACCCAGAAGATCCCGTGGCGGGCCTACCTGGGGGAGAACCACCCGCTGCTGTCCGGCGACGGCCGGATCCTGGCCGTGGTCACCGGTGACTCCTCAGGCCGGCACGACGCGTTCTGCGGCACCACCACGGACGCCTGGAACGCGCGCAAGTACGGTGACGCCCGTCCCCACGGACCGTCCCCGTCCGGCCGCGGGCTCTTCGTCAAGGCCGCCGCCAGACACGGCCTGAGCCGGCGGGACCTGCCGCCGAGCGTCTCCTTCTTCCAGGGCGTACACGTCGAGGCGGACGGCACCCTCGCCTGGCAGGGCAGCGCGGGAGCGGGCACGTACGTCGAACTGGTCGCGGAAATGCCCCTGTTGGTCCTTCTCGCCAATGTCGCCCACCCTCTGGACCCGCGTCCGAGCTACGTCGTCGGGCCACTGCGGGTGCACGCCTGGCGGGGCAGCCCGACCGGCCCCGACGAGCCGCGGTTCACCGCCACACCCGAACTGCACCGGGCCTACCTCAACACCGTCGAATATTGCGAAGCCCGGGGGCTGTGACATGGCGACCACGCAAACCGGCAACACCGTGTCCACCTGGCCGACCGCCTCGGGCGGCACGGTCGCCTCCACCGTCCCGGTCGGCGCCGTGTACGCGGAAGGCTCCACCCTGGACTGGGGAGCGACCCTGGCCGAGGGCACCGTCGTCCTGGACGAGAAGGTCGCACCCAACGCGCCCTGGTCGGCGGTGGTGACGAAAGGACACATCCTGACCATCGTCGATGTCGGCGGCAACCAGTCCGCCGACTGCCTGCTCTACAACGCCGACGACCCCGAGGAGCGCTACAGCGTTCCCGACACCCTGGCCTGGCAGGGCAACGCCTACGTGCGCACCGGCACCGTGCTGCGCAGTAACGAGGGCCGCCCGCTGATGACCGTCGTCGGCAACGAGATCGACCGCCAGGACACCATCGGCGGCGCCTGCGGCAAGGAGTCCAACACCCTGCGCTACGGCCACCATGTGATGTTCCATCACGGCTGCCGTGAGAACTTCCTCGCCGAGGCGTCCCGGCGCGGCCTCGGGGCCCGGGACATCGTCTCCAACCTCAACTGGTTCATGAACGTGCCCGTCGAGGCGGACGGCGCGCTGGGCATCGTGGACGGCATGTCGGCGCCCGGCCGCCGGGTCGCGGTACGTGCCGAGACGGACGTCCTGGTGATGGTGTCCAACTGCCCGCAGATGAACAACCCGTGCAACGACTTCAACCCGACCCCGCTGCGGATGATCGTCGTCGACCCGGACAGCGCCCGCAGCCCGTCGAGCGCCGAGGCACAGAGCCCGCGGTCCGTACACGCCTCGGAGGGCGCCGCATGACCCGACCCACCGCCGTCCTCGTCGCCAACCGCGGGGAGATAGCCCGCCGCGTCATCCGCACCGCCCGGAAGCTGGGCCTGGGCACCGTCGCCGTCTTCTCCGACGCCGACCGAGCCGCCCCGCACGTCCGGGAGGCCGATCACGCGGTCCGCCTCGGCCCGGCCCCCGCCCGCGACTCGTACCTGCGCGGCGACGCGATCATCGAAGCCGCACTCGCCCACGGCGCCGGCATCGTCCACCCGGGCTACGGCTTCCTCTCCGAGAACACCGCCTTCGCCCGTGCCGTCGAGGAGGCCGGCCTGCGCTTCGCGGGCCCGACCGCCGACCAGATCACCGCCTTCGGCGAGAAGCACACCGCCCGGGCCCTGGCCAAGGCGGCCGGAGTCCCGCTGCTGGCCGGGACGGAGCTGCTCGGATGCGCCGAGGAGGCCGTCTTCGCCGCCGAGTCGATCGGGCTGCCCGTGATGGTCAAGGCCACCGGCGGTGGCGGCGGCATCGGCATGCAGGCCTGCACCACCGCCCAGGACGTCCGTGAGGCCTTCGCCCGCGTCGCGGCGCTCGCCGAGTCCAACTTCGCGTCGGCCGGCGTGTTCCTGGAGCGCCTGGTGCGCCCGGCCCGCCACGTCGAGGTGCAGGTCTTCGGCGACGGCACCGGCCGGATCGCCGTCATCGGCGACCGCGACTGCTCGCTGCAGCGCCGCAACCAGAAGGTGATCGAGGAGGCGCCCGCCCCGGCCCTGCCCGGCCATGTCCGCGCAACTCTGCACGACTCCTCGCGCCGGCTGCTCGCCTCGGTCGGCTACCGCGGCGCGGGGACCGTGGAGTTCGTCTACGACCCGGTGCGCGAGGAGGCCGCCTTCCTGGAGGTCAACACCCGCCTGCAGGTGGAACATCCGGTGACCGAGGAGGCGTACGGCGTCGACCTCGTCGCCCTCATGCTCACCCTGGCCCGCGACGGCCGGGTCGACGACGCGGTGTTCGAACGGGAGTGGACGCCCACCGGCCACGCCGTGGAGGCCCGGGTCTACGCCGAGGACCCAGACAAGGACGCGCAGCCGTCCTCCGGCCTGATCACCCGGGCGGTCCTCCCCGGCCAGGGCGCCGACGAGATGCCCGGCGTCCGTGTCGACGGCTATGCCGAGACCGGCCTGGAGATCTCGCCGTACTACGACCCTCTGCTCGCCAAGGTGATCGCGCACGGCGCCACCCGCGACACCGCGCTCGACGTGCTGGGCGAGGCCCTGGCCGCCAGCCGGATCGACGGCATCGTCACCAACGTGGGCCTGCTGCGCTCGCTGACCGCGCGGGACGAGGTGCGCCGGGCCGTGCACCACACCAGCACGCTCGCCACCACCGCCGACCCCGAGCCGCGCATCGACGTCCTGGCACCGGGCGCCATGACCACCGTCCAGGACCTTCCCGGCAGGCTCGGCTACTGGCACGTCGGTGTGCCGCCGAGCGGACCCTTCGACCCCGTCTCCTTCGCCGAGGCCAACCTGGCCGTCGGCAACCCGGCCGGGGCACCCGCGCTCGAGGTCACCGCGGGCGGGCTGACCCTGCGCTTCTCGGCCCCCACCGTCGTCGCCGTCACCGGCGCCCCCGTCCCGGTCACCGTGGACGGCACCGAAGCCCCGCTGTGGGAGCCGGTGCCGGTCCCGGCCGGCGCCACCCTGCTCCTGGGCAGCTCCACAGGTCCCGGCCTGCGCAGCTATGTGGCCGTCCGGGGAGGCATCGACGTACCCGCATACCTGGGCAGCGCCTCGACCTTCACCCTCGGTGGCTTCGGCGGGCACGGCGGCCGGGCACTGCTCGCCGGAGACGTGCTGCGGCCCGCAGCCGCCACGACCGCCGGCGGCGGCGGCCCGACCCCGATCGAGCGCCGCCCCGCGATCACCTCGCACTGGCGAATCGGTGTCACCGAAGGGCCGCACGCGGCACCGGAGTTCTTCACCCGCGAGGACATCGACACCCTCTACGCCACCGACTACCAGGTGCACCACAACTCGGCCCGCACCGGCATCCGCCTGATCGGGCCCAAGCCGCGGTGGGCCCGCCAGGACGGCGGCGAGGCCGGCCTGCACCCCTCCAACATCCACGACACCCCGTACGCGGTCGGCGCGCTGGACTTCACCGGCGACACACCGATCGTTCTCGGACCCGACGGGCCGTCCCTCGGCGGATTCGTCTGCCCCGCGGTGGTCGCCAGCGGCGAGCTGTGGAAGCTCGGCCAGCTCCGCCCCGGCGACACCGTCCGCTTCGTGCCCGTCAGGGAAGCCGAGGCCGCCGCCCTCGACGCGCGTCGCGCCTCGCCCGCGCTGATCAGCAGCGGCGGGGACGGCGACGACGGCGTCCTGGGCCGCCTGCAGGCCACGCACGACCGGCCCGATGTCACCTACCGCCGCGACGGCGACGACAACGTCCTCGTCGAGTACGGCCCCATGGTGCTCGACCTCGGCCTGCGAATGCGCGTGCACGCCCTCCAGGAAACCCTCGCCGCACACGCACCCGACGGCATCATCGACATCACCCCCGGCATCCGCTCGCTGCAGATCCACACCGACGCCCGCCGGCTGAAGGCCCGCGACCTGACCGCCCTCCTGCGTGAACTCGAGGACGAGGTACCGCCGACCAGCGAACTGGTGGTGCCCTCCCGCACGGTGCGGTTGCCGCTCAGCTGGGACGACCCGGCGACCCGGCTGGCCATCGAGCGGTACATGGCCGGGGTGCGCGACGACGCCCCGTGGTGCCCGTGGAACATCGAGTTCATCCGCCGCGTCAACGGCCTGGAGAGCGCAGACGACGTCTACCGCACCGTCTTCGACGCCTCCTACCTGGTGCTCGGCCTCGGGGACGTCTACCTCGGCGCCCCC
Source organism: Streptomyces sp. NPDC048521 (assembly GCF_043199855.1). Taxonomy (NCBI): domain Bacteria; kingdom Bacillati; phylum Actinomycetota; class Actinomycetes; order Kitasatosporales; family Streptomycetaceae; genus Streptomyces; species Streptomyces sp. NPDC048521. The sequence goes on along the minus strand of NZ_JBICWR010000018.1, from coordinate 70,908 downwards.
GTCGCCACCCCGCTCGACCCACGGCACCGCCTGGTGACCACCAAGTACAACCCGGCCCGCACCTGGACCGCGGAGAACTCCGTCGGCATCGGCGGCGCCTACCTGTGCATCTACGGCATGGAGGGCCCCGGCGGCTACCAGTTCGTCGGCCGCACCGTGCAGATCTGGAACCGTTTCCGCAAAGGCGGCCTGTTCCAGGACTCGCCGTGGGCCCTGCGCTTCTTCGACCGCATCGAGTGGTACCCCGTCACCGCGGAGGAACTGCTCGAGCTGCGTGCCGAGACCGACGCCGGCCGCGGCGCCTTCGACACCGAGCAGGGGACCTTCTCGATCGCCGAGTACAACGCCTTCCTGGCCGCCAACTCCGGCTCGATCGCCGCCTTCCGGGAACGGCAGAGCGCCGCCTTCGAGGAGGAGAAGGAACGCTGGCGGGCCTCCGGCGAGTTCGACCGCGACGACGATCCCCGTCCCCCGGCCGCCGACTCCGCCGCCCTCACCGTCCCGGACGGCACGGTCGCCGTCACCGCACCGTTCACCGCGACCGTCTGGCAGACCGTCGCCGAACCGGGCGCCGCCGTCGCCGAAGGCGACCCGATCCTCTGGCTGGAGGCGATGAAGATGGAGTCCAAGGTGAGCGCGCCCACCACGGGGACCCTGCTGGAGATCTACGTGAAACCCGGTGAACAGGTGGCCTCCGGCCAGATCCTCGCGGCGGTGCGGGTATGAGCGCCATGACACCGGCCGAACGCGTCGAGGCCGCCTACGACCGCATCCGGTCGGCCGACCGGCCCGAGATCTGGATCCACCTCCGGCCCTGCGGCGACGTGCTCGCCGAAGCGGCTCGGATCGACCCGGCGCTGCCGCTGGCCGGCCTGGTGGCAGCCGTCAAGGACAACATCGACGTCGCCGGCCTGCCCACGACCGCGGGCGCACCGTCGTACGCCTACAGGCCCGAGACCGACGCACCCGCGGTGGCACGGCTGCGCGCGGCCGGCGCCGTGGTGCTCGGCAAGACCAACCTGGACCAGTTCGCCACCGGCCTGGTCGGCACCCGCAGTCCCTACGGCGCGGTCCGCAACGCCTGGGACCCGGCCCGCATCTCCGGCGGCTCCTCCTCCGGCTCCGCCGTCGCGGTGGCGCTGGGCATGGTCGACGTCGCACTCGGCACGGACACGGCCGGCTCCGGGCGGGTGCCCGCCGCCCTCAACGGCATCGTCGGGGTCAAGCCCAGCAAGGGCCTGGTGCCCGTGACCGGGGTGGTCCCCGCCTGCTACACCCTCGACTGCGTCACCGTCCTCGCCCGCGACCTGCGCCTTGCCCGCACCGCCGCGGAGATCGTCGAAGGCCCCGACCCTGCCGACCCGCTCTCCCGCGCCGGCACCCAGCTCCCACCGCCACCCGCACGTCCCAGGGTCGCCGTCCCGGCCGGGCGGCACCTGGATGGCATGGCGGACGGCTGGCGCACGGCTTTCGACGCCGCGGTCGCCCGCCTGGCGAGCACAGGCGTGGAGATCACCGAAACCGACATCACCCCGCTGCTCCGGGCCGCAGAACTTCTCTACGGCGGCGCCTTCGTCGCCGAACGGTACGCGGCCGTGGGCGGGCACCTGGAGAAGCACCGCCACCTGATCGGCACGGACCTCGACCCCACCGTCGCCTCCATCGTGCTGGCGGGCCGGGACAGAACCGCCGCCGACTGGGCCGCCGACACCGCCCGGCTCGCCGCCCTCGGCGCCGCCGGGCGCGCGTTGCTCGACGGCTGCACCGCACTCCTCACCCCGACCACCACCTGGCACCCCCGCCTGGCGGAGGTGGCGGCCGACCCGGTCGGCGCCAACGCCCGGATGGGACGCTTCACCAACTTCGCCAACCTGCTGGACTGCGCCTCGCTCGCCGTGCCCGCCGGGTTCGTGGACGGCCTGCCGTTCGGCGTGATGCTCACCGGCCCCGCGTTCTCCGACCGCGCCCTGGCCGCCCTGGCCGAGCGCCTCGCCAACCCCGCTCTCGACCTGTTCGTGGTCGGTGCCCACCTCACCGGCCAACCGCTCAACGCCCAACTGGTGCAGGCGGGCGGCACTCTGGTGGGCACGGCACGCACCAGCGGCGGTTACCGGCTGCACGCCCTGGCCACCGAGCCGCCCAAGCCGGGCCTGGTCCGGACCGCCGCCCATGCCATGCCGGGCACCGGCGCGGAAACGGGCAGCGGGGCAGCAGGCATCGAGGGCGAGATCTGGCGGCTGCCAGCGGCGGGATTCGGGACCTTCACCGCCGCCGTTCCCGCACCGATGACCATCGGCACCGTGGAACTGGCCGACGGGCGACAGACCAAGGGTTTCCTGGTGGAGCCGTACGCCGTCGAGGGCACGCCCGACATCACCCGCTTCGGCGGCTGGCGGGCCTATCTGGCATCCGTGTGACCGGCGACGGCGGAGCGGGTACCCGGGCGCCGGCTACGGTCGGTGCCCGCCGTCCCGGGTGACAGGATGGGGGGATGACGACGACGCATCCCCGCCAAGGCCGACCCCGGCACACGCCGCCGTCCACGCCCGGCACCTCGGCCCGGGAACAGATCCTCGACGCCGCAGGGGCGCTCTTCGTCGAACGGGGGATCGCCGCCACCAGCACCCGGATGATCGCCGAGCGGGTGGGCATCAGACAGGCCTCGCTCTACTACCACTTCGCCACCAAGGACGACATCCTCGCCGAGCTGCTGGCCACGTCCGTACGGCCCAGTCTGGAGATGGTGAAGCGGATCCAGGCGCTGGCGCCCGAGCGGACGAGCGCGGCCGCGGCTCTGTACGCGATGGCGGTGATGGACGTGCGTACTCTGTCCAGCACCCCGTACAACATCGGCACGCTGTATCTGCTGCCCGAAGTGCAGGCCGAACAGTTCGACACCTTCCGCCGGGAGCGCGGCCGGCTGTTGCAGAGCTACGGAACGCTCGGCACCCTGGCGGCAACCGAGGACGTGGCCCGCGGCCTGCCCGCCCAACGGATCGGCGAGCTGCTGATCCAGCTGGTGGAGGTCGTCATCCAGATACGGCGTTCCCGTGCACCCGAAGCGGCCGACACGGACACCATCGCGTCCTCGTGCCTGAGACTGTGCGGCCTCGGCGAGCCGGCGGTGACCGCCGCCCGGGAGGAGGCGCGCCACCTCCTCAACCGCCTGACGGACACCGCCCCCCAGGACTGACTCGGGCTGCTGTCCCACGCCGACCACGAGGGCACCTCCCTCGGCCCGGAAGCGCATGTCACCGGCTGCCGGCAAGGCCCGCCGGGTCATAGATCCGTCCCGACGGAAGGCGGCCGCGAGCAGTCGCGGAACGGTGGGTGAACCGCTGTCCCGGCTGGGCCGGCGGCGTGCCCGACTGGGGCCTCTCGCGTGAGCAGAGGACCGGCACGGCCGGCCCCACGAGCGTCGTTCCGGCGGCGCCGTCCGCGCGACGCCCCCTTCGGCGGGCCGGTCAGAACAGGGCACCCTGTTCCGCGTCCGGGGCCCCCGGAGGCCGTGTGGGCTGCAATCCGGCGGCCATGTCCAGTTCGAGCAGCGTGCTCCACCGGCCACCGCCGCACCCGTCGTTCAGCAGTCGGGCCAGTACCTGGGCGGTGACCTCGACGTCCGGCATCGCCCGATGACGTCCGGCCGGCTTGGGGATGCCGTAGTGGCCGAGCAGGCTGTCCAACCCGTAGGAGCCGAGACCGGGCACGACGGCCTTGGCCAGGCGCAACGTGTCCAGCAACGGCGTCGCGGCGAGTACGGGACAGTGCTCTGCCTGGCGGGCGATGATCCCGGCTTCCGTGGAGGCGTGGTGGGCGACCAGCCGGTACGGCGGTGCAGTCAGGCGCGCGTCGAGCTGCGCCATCACCTCGGCAGCGGGGGCCGCCGAGGTGAGCATCCGCTGGGTGATGCCCTTGAGCTGGACGTCCCGCGCGGTCACGGGCACGTCGGCAGGCGGCCGCAGCACTCGCCAACCAGCTCCCCCACCCGGGAGCGGTGCCAGTCGTGCGAGGCGTCGCGTACGGCCACAACCGGCCCGGTTCGCTGCTCCGCCCAGCGCTGCACTCTCGTGGGCAAGGGTTTCGTCTGGCTCATGCCCTGCACCTCGCGCTCGGGTACGAAACGCACGGGGAACGGGAGGCAAGGTCGTCGACAGTGGCGGGTGATGGGGGCGGCTCCTCCTCCATGGGGCCCGTCCCGCCGAGGGGCGGGACGGGGCGAAACGGATCAGCGGTCCTGCGACAGTTCCAGGAGTTCGGCGAAGGTTCCGCCGGCGTGGGCAAGGTCGTCGTACCGTCCCTGTTCGGTGATCCGGCCGTGCTCCATCACGACGATGTGGTCGGCAATCTTGGTGTTCTCCAGGCGGTGCGTGACCACGATCGTGATGCGGTCGGCGGCGATAGCCTTGACCTGCTCGAAGATCTGGTGCTCGCCACGCGGGTCCATCTGCGAGGTGGGCTCGTCCAGGATCAGCAGCCCCGGGCGCCTGTACAGGGCCCTCGAACACGCCACGCGCTGCCACTGCCCGCCGGAGAGCTCCGAGCCACCGAAGACGTCTCGGGCCAGGAGGGTGTCAAGACCCGCGGGGAGATCCTCGACGGCCTCACGCAGACCGACCGCGTCGACGGCCTCCCACACGGGGGCGTCGTCGTGGGTGCGAGGCTGGCCGAGGGTGACGTTCTCGCGGACCCGCAGCGGCCATTGCGCGAAGATCTGCGGCACGAGGCCGGTGTTTGCCCAGACCGTGGCGGGGTCCGACTCGGCGAGGTCAGTGCCGTTCCACGTGACCTTGCCCTTGTCCGGTAGGTAGATCCCGGTCAGCAGCCGGGTGAGCGTGGACTTCCCCGAGCCGTTCGCGCCGACGATCGCGAGGATCTGGCCGCGGTGCAGGGAAAGGGAGACACCGTTCACGGCAGGCTTGTCCTTGCCCGGGTACTGGTAGACGACCTCCTCGAGCCGGATCTCCTCGGTCGGCGCGGCGTGTGCGTGGAGGCCGCGCTTGGGGGCGCGGGCGGCGGCGTCGTCGAGGAATGCCTGCATGTCGCTCAGGTACAGGCTGGTGTGGAAGACCGCGGCGCCGTTGATGACCAGCTGGGACAGCGCGGCGAGCGTAGTCTGCACCGCGATGACCGCCGTCGCCGCGACCGCGAGTTCGATCCGGCCGGACACCGCCAGCCACGCCAGGGCGCCCCAGGTCGCGACGAGGAAGACGCCGCCTGCCAGTGCGGAAAGCAGGGCGATCCGCAGGGTACGCGGGGCGGCGGCCAGGGTGCGCCGGTCACACCGGTCGGACAGGGCCCGGTACCAGTAGATGAGGTAGTCGGTCATCGAGTTGGCGCGGACCTCGTCGCCGTACTTCGACTCAGTCGCCCACCAGCGCATCATGCCGCGCACGTTGCGGTCGGCGATGTTGGCGTAGTGGATCTCGTAGTCGACCCGGGCGGTCAGCACGGCGCCGACGCCGGCCGGCAGCACCACGAGCAAAAGTGGCGGCAGCATCAGCGGGTTCAGCACCGACAGCACGCCACCGGCGGTAACCATGCGGATCAGCGCGGACAGGAACCGCTGCGCGTCGGTGACCATGACGTGCGTGCGGATCACCCCCATCTCGGCTGCCTCATGCCGGTCCGAGAACCCGTCCTCGGCGTATGCGGAGGCCTCGACCCGGCACACCGACTCGACCAGGGCGGTATCCGTCTCCGTCGTCAGCCGCGGAGTGATCCGCCGCTCGGCGTACGTGGCGACCGCCCCCGCCGTGCGTGCCAGTGCGGCGGCGAGCGCCACCACCAGCAGCGCCGGCAGGGCGCCACGCAGCCGCTCGCCGGCAGTGCCGTCCCCGAGGACCGGTGCCATGGCGCGAGTGGTGGCGGCCAACAGCACGGCGGCCGAAACGCCAGTGACCAGTTGGCAGCCGAGGAGGAGTTGCACGGCCCGCCGGTCGGTCCGCCACGACAGCCGCGCGATTCGGCCCAGGACGGCCGGAATCTGCGTGCACATCCGTCGGAAGGAGACTTCGGCGAGCGGATTGACGGAGTACTGCCCGCTGTAGGTGATCTCCGCGGGAGGTGGTGGAGGCAGCACGGTGTGCTGCTCCTCGTTCGTGGCGGCCGAGGTCAACGTGGTCCCCCTAGACGGTCGTCCGGCGTGGTCGTGAGGCTCAACGAGCCGGCCGAGATATCGAACTGGCGTTTTTCAGTCGCTCCGGAATCCCGGAGTGGAGCGGGTAGCGACGCGTGGCGGATGCATCGATCCGTCTCCAGCAACAGGTGTGCGATGAACGGGGGTTGGCTGAAACGCCGACGACGCCCCGGAGGGCGCGGCTGCCCGATGCCGGAGCCGTTGCGGATACCGGTGGCGCCCCCTCACCGGACCACTCGATCAGGTGATTGTCGGGATCAGCGCCGATGCCTTCCCCAGCCAGCGGCAAAAGTGTGGTGTCCGGGGCGAGTTGTTTTTGCTCGCGGGACTCATCCAGTTCCTGGGCCAGTTGGCCGACGAGTTCGTCCAGCGCTGGTTCGGGCATGCCGGTCAGCTCCGGTTGCGCAGCCACCCGGTGCAGGACTGCGGGGACGGGCCGCCGGCCGACCGTGGGTTCTTTGCTGGGCTGGTGGTGTCACGAGGTTGAGGAGGGAGGGTGTAGTTCCAGTCGCCGTGGAAACGGTGCCGGTGCATGGGCAGAGCGTCGATATCGCTGTCGGTGACCTTGACACCGGTGTCGTATGCGCCCGGGTCGAGTTCGGCATGGACTTCCAGCCCGGTGCGGGTGGTGGTCGCCGCAATGCTGTTCACGATGACGTCGTTGCCGGTCAGCGGGCGGCCACGCCAGTTCATGCAGATGTGGAAGAACAGCCGGTGCTCGATCTTGTTCCACTCCGAGGTGCCCGGCGGCATGTGACAGACCGTGATGTCCACACCCGTCTCGGCGGCCAAGGCGGCGAGTTCGGTCTTTCAGGAGCGGGTGCGATAGCCGTTGGACCCGCTCGCGTCCGCGGTGATCAGCAGACGGGTGGCGGCCGGGTAGTCGTACCGGCCCCGGGCCTGCCACCAGCGGCGGATGGAGGCGACGGCGAACGCGGCGGTGTCGTGATCGCTGCCGACGCTGACCCAGTCGGTGTTCGCGGCGATGTCGTAGATCCCGTACGGGATCGCGTTGCCCGGCCCCTGCCTGTCCAGGAGATCGTGCGTCTGTCCTCCACCTGGCCGCCGACGACGTCACTGGGTGTCGATCTTGTGGACGATGGTGTCGTCGGGGTTCAACCGGCGTCCGTCCGCAGACAGCACTTCCAGTGGGCGGAGGCACTGTCCCTGGCGGCGGTCGACCAACTGTGAATGTGGTTCGCCGGGGGCGAAGAAGTTTTGTTCACCCCATTGCCGCAGTGCCACGATGACGGGGAAGAGCGCTTTGCCCTTCGGGGTCAGTACGTACTCGCGGTAGGCGCTGCCGTCCGAGGCAGGGACGGATTCGAGAACACCGCCGGCGACCAGGGTGCGCAGACGCGCGGTGAGGATATTTTTCGCCACGCCGAGGCTGCGCTGGAACTCTCCGAAGCGCCGGCTTCCGTCGAAGGCGTCCCGCACGATCAGCAGGGACCACCAGTCGCCGATGGCGTCCACCGACCGGGCGACGGGACATTCGCTGTCGTCGAAGCGCGTCCTGTTCACCATGGTTTCCCTCACTCTCACGATGGTTGCAACATGCTACCAAGGCGGTTACCGTCGCTATCGGTAGCAAGATGCAACCAGATGTGTGGAGGGGTGGATGCTGATGTCCGACAGCGGTGAGGCTGTGACACCACGGACCGCGGCCCGAAGCGGGGAAGGTCCCGGGTTCGTCCTGTCCCGTGGCGTCGTTCTACTGTTCGCTGTCGCCTGCGGTGCCGCGGTAGCCAACGTCTACTTCTCCCAGCCCCTCCTGGTGACCATGGGCCACGACCTCGCCATGAGCCCTGCACTTGTGGGCAGCGTGGTCACCCTCACCCAGGTCGGGTACGGGTTGGGGCTCTTCTTCCTCGTGCCGCTGGGCGACGTGGCCGACCGCAGAGGACTCGTCGTGGCCCAGTTGCTGCTCCTGGTGGTGGCGCTGGCTGTGGTAGCCGCCGCTCGCACGGCGGCGCTCCTGCTCGCGGGTATGGCCGCTGTGGGGCTTCTCGCGGTCGTCACGCAGACGCTGGTGGCCTTCGCGGCATCACTGGCCCCTCCCGCCGAGCGCGGCCGGGTCGTCGGTCTGGTCACCAGCGGCGTGGTCATCGGGATCCTGCTCGCCCGCACCGTATCCGGCCTCCTGGCCGATCTCGCGGGCTGGCGCTCCGTCTACCTCGTCTCTGCGTCGCTCACCGCTCTGCTTGCCCTGGTCCTGTACCGAGTGCTGCCGCGCCGCAGTGACGCTCCGCCGACAACTCTGCGCTACGGACAACTCCTGCGCTCCACGGTCACTCTGTTCGCAACGGAACGACTGCTGCGGCTACGGGCCTTGTTCGGTCTCCTGATTTTTGCTGCCTTCAGCACCCTGTGGAGCAGTATCGCGCTGCCGCTCAACGAGGCCCCGTACTTCCTGCCCCACAGCGCGATCGGGGCTCTGGGGCTGATCGGTGTCGCCGGCGCGCTGGCCGCGACCGTGGCGGGCCGCCTGAACGATTACGGACTCTCCCGGTGGACCACCGGCATCGCCCTGGCACTGCTCGTCGCCTCGTGGTTGCCCTTGTCCTTCACCCGCAGCTCCCTTTGGGCCCTGGTCGTGGGGGTGATCCTTCTCGACCTCGCCGTGCAGGCAGTTCACGTCACCAACCAGACCCTGATCTACGCGCTGCACCCGGACGCGGGCAGTCGGCTGATCGGCGGATACATGGTCTTCTACTCGATCGGCAGCGCCACCGGCGCCATCGCCGCGACCTCCCTCTACACGGTGGCCGGCTGGACCGCCGTATGCGCACTGGGCGCCGCGTTCAGCTGCCTCGGCCTCGTGCTGTGGGCGTTCACTCGACACGGCATCCCGGGGCCCGCCGCCAAGGTCACCTCTCGCAGCGAAGACCGGCACCCCTCGTGCGGGCGATGCTGCGGGCGCCTGTGACGGGCTGCCCGGGCCCGGAACGGTACGAGCAGACGACCCCGGCTCATCGACGGCCCGTCGCTCGCTGAACTTCCCAAGTCCCTTGAGAGGAGGACCGAGTGGGGCGAAGAGTAGCCCTGGCAATGATCGACACGAACCGGATCGGACCGCCGGTGATGCCCCGACATCCCAGGTGGGGTGGTGATCGCGACCGGGTAGGTTCTGGCCGTGGTTGATGACTGGCGGATGGATCGGGTCGGGAGCGCCCTGGGAGGCGAAAACCCCACAGTTGTGCGGCGCTTGAACGCGGGGTTCGCAGCGATCGGCGATGTGCAGTTCCTCCCGGGCTACTCGGTGCTCCTGGTGGACGATCCCAAGGTGGAAAGGCTGTCGGACCTGCCCAGGGACAAGCGGATGGCCTTCCTGTCCGACATGGACCAACTCGGAGAAGCAGTCGAGCGATCATCCCGTCGCATGGATGCGGCCTTCCGGCGGGTCAATCTGGAGATCCTGGGCAACACCGACGGGTTCCTGCATGCGCACGTATGGCCCCGGTTCGAGTGGGAGCCGTCCGACTTAGTTCGAATGCCGGTATGGCTCTATCCCCGCGACAAGTGGACCGACAAGCAGTACTCACTCGGTCCGCAGCACGATCCGCTGCGCAAAGCGATCGGGGACGAGCTGGACCGTCTGCGCTCGACGCACTGACAGCAGGCGCATCATGAGGTGGTCGTCTTGAGCACGCGCGGAAGGTGGGCGTGCACGTGCTCGACTGCGACCTCGCGGTCCCGGTCCAGCAGTCCTCGGGCAGGGACTTCCCTCGGGCAGGGAACTCTGGACCACCGCGACCGCCCCGGCCTCCGTCGAACGGGCCGAAGCGGCACGGAGCATCCGTCACGCCGGTGAGGGCAGGTCAGAGCTCAGATGGATCGTGATCGGGCGTCGGGGATCACCGGTGGGTTGGACGGTACGGCAAGGCCGGCGGCCCCGCCCTGGATCGGGAGGTGGATGTCCCCGCAGCCGTGCCACCACTCCTCCCCGTCCGGTAGTTCGGTGAAGGGTGGTTTGCGACCACCGCCCACCCCGCCCTCAGAACCCCGGCCTCCCCAATCCCGCTTTCACCTCTCGTCCGCCTCGACCGCTGAAGCGACGGCGCCGCCTCGCACACCCGCATGCCCCGCCTCGTGTTTGGATCATCACCAGAGGGCACCGCAGCGGCCGGCATCCCTTTGACAAGCCCGGGCGACACTGCCCGCCCTGCTGGCGAGCGATTGTTCACCGACCTGCGGGGCGCACCCGAGAAAGCTGATCGAAGAGCGAGAGAGGGGAGACGAGTACGACGAAGCTCCCGGTAGTCAGTGGTCATGACACCGTCTGCCGGAAGCTTCATCGTTACCTACGGGCTGGGAGCCTCTTCGGTCCTGGCTCCACCTCACCTGCAGGCGGCCCCGTGCGTGAGCCGTCTCCTGCAGTCTGGGGGATCAGCAGGGGAAAGCGCCGCTGTAGAGGGCGTGTCCGTAGGAGGAGCTTCCAGAGCCGAAGCCGTAGATGCCGTCATCGCTCCAGACCGCTTCGCGGAAGCCGTTGACGCAGGTCGACATGGGCGCGATGGCGAAGCCCTCCAGGTTGTTGATCGGCATGACGGCTGGGTTCGTGTAGGTCGCATCCGGCACGATCGCGCCGGATGCGTTGACCTTCATGAAAGTGTGCGTCTCGCCGCAGGTGTTGTCGCAGGTCGCGACGATGCGCTGGGTTCCGGCGTCGAACATCACGTCCATCACGGACGCCTTGCCAGTGGCGATGGTGCCGAACGTGGTGAACGTGCCGTCGGAATTCAGGCCGTAGATGTGCAGCGTGCCGTCCCACTCCAGACCGGCGAAGAACAGGCCCGAGCCGTGGAGCGGGTAGTTGGCCGGGTTGTAGGCGGCGTGGGTGAGCGGGTCGATCCAGCCGTTCGCGGTCAGCCAGCTGTCGGGCACGTACCCGACGCCCTCGAAGCCCAGGTTGGCGTCATCCTTGCTGCCGGTGTTGAGCTGGGGAAACTGCGACGTCATGTCCCACTGGTGGACCGGCGTCAGCGTCGATCCGGTCGCAGCCGGGTCGAACTCCATGATCGTGTCCTTGGGGACCGTGTTGTTGGCGTTGTCACGCTCGGACGTCACGTAGATGTGGCCATTGCCGCCGACCGTCACTCCCTCAGAGTCCGGCTGGCCCGAACCGCCCGCGAAGCGGATCTGTTTGCCGGTCGTGCTCCACGACGGGTCCGGGACCCACTTGCCGTTGCTCTTGACCAGCTTGTACAGCCAGCTCTTGTTCTTCGCGGCCCACAGCACCGACGGGTTCGCCGGGTCGAACGCCAGCCCGCTCACGTCGCGGCCCTCGGGGCCGGTGGACGTGGTGAACGCGCAGACGTTGTCCGTGATCGTGACGTCCAGCCCGCCCGGCCACGCCGAAGTGCCCGGCGGAGTCGAGCTCGTGCCGGACGGCGCCTCAGGGGTGCAGCTGCTGATCAGCGAGCCCCCGCCGCCCAGCAGATGGCCGGTCTGACCGCCGCCGCTACCACCGCCGGAGCAGGAGTTGGCGCTGCCGAGCGTCGCGGTCGTGGAGATCTGGAACCAGCCGGTGCCGTTTGTGCAGCGCTCATCGGACGGCTTGGCGCCGTCGGTGGCCCAGGTCACCGAGTCGACGGTAGTGCCGTTGCTGTCGAGGAGGAAGAGCGAGTCGTTGTCGCCCAGACCGAGGGCGGAGTTGAACGTGACATAGCCGCGCGCAGGGATGCTCGTCGCGCTCGGAGAGGAGGACGAGATCGAGACCGGGGAGTGACTGGTGTCGTTGTCGACGTACTTCCACGCCCCGATGCTGATCGCGCTCGTTCCTCCGTTGTACAGCTCCACGGTGTCCGAGCCGTCGGAGGTGACTTCGTTGATCCGCACCTGGCTCGCCGAGGGGATCGACGACGGGCAGTTCGAGGCGTTCGCAGCGCCGAACGTGGTTGCGGTAGTCGCGGTCACCCACGCGCCGGTGCCGTCGCCCCCGCAGCGTGCCATCGCCGGTTTCGCCTTGTCGGTGGTCCACTCAACGCGGTCGACCACAGCGCCGCCGGCCGTGTAGATCACCAACTTGTCCGAGTCACCGAGCCCCTTGGGCGAGTTGAAGGTGACGAACCCCCCGGCAGTGATCGTGGTGGCGGACGGGGTGAACGACTGCGGCGAGAAGCTGTCGTCGGACATCTTCCAGCCGCTGAGGCTCACCGCGGTGGAGCCGGAGTTGTACAGCTCCACGGTGTCATTGTTCGAGGAGGTGACCTCGTTGATGCGAACGTTCTGGTAGCCGGCCGGGTCAGCGGCAGCTGCAGGCTGAGCGGCAAACAGACCGATGGCAACCAGTCCTGAGGACGTCAAAGCCGCGGCACAAACCGAGGCGACGCCGACGCGTGAGTGTGAAGTAGGCACGAGGCGGAACTCTGGTGAAACGACGTTGAAACAGCGTGTACTCCGACTGAATGCCACCTGCTGACCATCAGAACGCCAGGCGCACATCGCCGCTACACGAACGACTTCTCTGGTTTCGGGCAACCGATAGGAGACCAGTGCCAGATGTGTCAGTTCCGTCAGTTCCTCGGCCCGTACTCCGGTGTGGCGCAAGGTTTCGATGACCGCCCAGGACCAGAAGGCGTCGTCCTCCACCAGGCTCTGAATGATGCGGCGGCCGGTGGAGCCGACCGTGCGGATGAAGACGTGCGGCGAGCCGTGGTCCACCCGGCTGGAAATCTGGTTCACCTTGAGCAGTTCCCGCAGCTCCGGGTAGATCAGCTCGGTCATGCGGACTCCTTGGGAGTGAGGGGTGCCGGGCAGCTTGGACGGGGTGCTGCCCGGGGTGATGGGTGAGCAGGGCGGCGGCTTCGCGCAGCGCCGTCAGCGGACGATCATGTGGGCGGGCTGGCCTTTCTTCATGTGGTCCACGCACTGCGGGCAGTCCTCGCGCGGACCGAGCCCGGCGTGCGCCTCTGGCTCCTTGCGAGTGAAGGGCGTGGGCGGTCCAGATGAGCCGCATCCCGGCGTTGTCGGTGATCAGGGCGGCGGGCTCGTGCAGCGGGCAGGAGGCGTCTCCGTCGCGGTCGGGCTCGATCTGCTCGGCACGGCGCGCGGCGACGGTGAGCAGCTGCGCGACACAGGCCATGAAGCCGCCGGGCGGGTCGGTGTCCTGGATGACCTCGCGCAGGATCGCGGCGAGCTCCTCCTGGTCGACGTCGTCGGCGGTGAGGTCGTCCTCGATCTGCTGGAGGGCCAGCGAGGCGATCCCGACCGAGGCGCGTACGCGTTCCAGTCGCGTCCGGGGCTGGCTGGTCACCGGGCGGTGGCCTTGGTCGTGGCGATGAGCGCGGCGACGGTCTCCCAGCCGTGGTGCCAGGAGTTGGCGAGGTGGAAGGCGCTTTCACTGAACTAGGGTCCGTCTTCAAACGGATCTTGCCCAGAGGAGAAATGACGCGAGGGTGACCGCTGCTTCGTAGGAGACCGCGGTCTTCTCGTATCTGGTGGCGATGCCGCGGAAGCCTTTGAGCCGGTTGAAGCAGCGCTCGACTATGTTGCGTTGCCGGTAGATGTCCCGGTCGAACCCTGGCGGCCGCCCGCCGCGGCGGCCGCAGTTGTGCCTGTGCCGTCGCTGGTCGGTCTTCTCCGGGATGGTATGCGCGATGCCACGTTTACGCAGGTAGGCGCGGAAGCCGCGGGAGCTGTAGGCCTTGTCCGCGATGACCTGGTCGGGTCTGCAACGGGGTCGGCCCAGGCCGGTGCGGGGTACTCGGATGCGTTCGGGGAGCGGGCGGGCGCAGATGCTGTCGTGCCGCTGGCCCGGCGTCACGAGAACGGCGAGCGGGCGGCCTTTGCCGTCGCAGGCGAGGTGGATTTTGGTGGTCAGGCCTCCTCGGGATCGGCCGAGGGCGTGATCGTCCGGTTCGTCCTGCCACTGGCGCCCCCTTTTCGGCCGGTGGCCGCGGCGTGCTGGTGAGCGCGGACGATGGTGGAGTCGATCTGGACGAGCCAGTCGATGTCGCCGACCGCGTCCGCACAGGCCTGGATCTGCTGAAGAGCTCGCGTGAACACGCCGTCCAGTGCATAGCGGCGGAAGCGGGTGTAGACGGTCTGCCAGGGGCCGTAGCGTTCCGGCAGGTCACGCCAGGAGATCCCGGTCCGGATCTTGTAAACCATCCCGTTGATGACCTGCCGATCCGACACCCGCGGCCGGCCCGTCGCAGCCCGCGGTATCAGCGGAGCGAGTAACTCCCACTCCTGATCAGTGAGCTCATGACGACGTATCACCCCACCATGATCCACAACCCGGTGATCTTCGAAGACGGACCCTAGCCCGAGGCGCGGCGGTCGTTGATGACAGCGCGTACGGCCCGGTCGCCGCGAGGGTCGGCCATCAGGCGGGCGATGTCCCACCACCGCAGCAGCAGCGCCGGATAGTGCGGCGGGATCGCGTCCATGAACTCCCGGTCGAACCGTGCACGGACGCTCTCGTGGCGTAGGGCGGCGCGGATGTCGTCCATGGACGGCGGGAGGTGGCGGATGGCGCGCGGCAGCGTGGCTTCGTACTCCGGCGCCAGCTTGCGGCCGGGCCGGACCATGATGTTCCCGCCCAGCGCGGCGGCAACGTCGTCCTCCAGTTCCTCCTGAGCCTGCACGGCACGCTCCCACCAGTAGTCCCGGAAGGCGGCGACGGCCTCGGGGTCGGTCAGGTCGAGGGCGTCGCGCTGCTCGTCGAACCCCGCACCCTCGTCGCCGGGCAGAGCTTCCCGGATCGCGCCGAGAGTCTTCGCGGGATGGCGCGGCGGCGCCTGGCCAAGGTGGCGCACCCACTGGTCCCTGTGCTCCCCGTCAGAAGGGGGTCCCCACACCAGGGCGCCGCCCATCATGCCGGGCTTCTGCGGCCCGTCCGCCGCCAAGGGGGCTTCCAGGCTGACCGCCATGAGTTCCAGGTAGGCGGGCAGCGACTCGTACTCCCGCTCGCGGTCCCCGAACCTGGTCCACTTGCATACTTCCCCGGTCTCGCCGTTCAGGTAGAGGCCGTAGACGGTGTCGTCGGGGTTGAAGGAGCAGAACGGTATCCAAGATGGCTTCCACAGCACCAGGGCATCCTCATCCTCGCCGTTCTCCTCCTGAAACCGCATCTGCATCTGGTAGAGCTCGATCACGGCGTCGAGCGGCATCAGGGCCCAGTTGCCCAGCATGAGCCCCGAACCGGCCACGCCGTCCTCACCGGCGGACAGCCGCCACAGCGCCTTCAACTCCTCCGGAACGCTCACGCCGAGGGCATCTTCGAGAGCCACGATCTCGTCGTCGGAGGCGCCGGGCTTGAGGGCCGCGTACGACGGCGGGGCGTACTCGGCAAGCCATTCCACGATCCGGCTCCATGCCCGGGTGACTCGCACATCTGCTGGTGTGTCAGTGGTCATAGTCACCACGCTCGCATTGCGCCCCGACCCATCACACAGCGGGGCCCGAGCGCCATACAGGGACCGTCAGATATGGCGGTGGTGAGCAGTGAGCGGCCACGTCCGCCCCCGCCGTAGGCGCCCGCTGGTCCATCCGGACACTGTCGCCACAGCACTCCGTTGGGCTGCCTCCCGCGGCGCCAACAGCCCGGCCAGATGCTCCCGAAATCCGCGCTGCTAGGCCCCTCATCATGGATGGGTGACCTCATGGATGCGCTGCTACTGGGACGAGGAAGACGTCTGGTTCTACTTCGAGTCGCGGGTTCGCGACCAAGGGCGAGCTGGCCCGCGCGATGATCCTGCGAGCCCTGGCCTCACCCCTGCCGATCGCCTGGGCCCGGCGATCGGTGTCCTCGACGGCGACAGGCCCACCCACGAGCAGTGGGTACTGGGTCGCCGCAGCCTGGGCCGCCCGGACGAGATCGCCTACTACCTCGCTTACGCCCCGAACGGCACCCGCATTGCTGACCTGGTCCGGATCGCCGGCTCGCGCTGGGCGATCGAGGAAGCCTTCCAGGCCGCCAAGAACGAATGCGGCCTCGACCAGTACGAGGTCCGCCGCTATCCGGGTTGGTATCGCCACATCACCCTGGCCATGCTTGCCCGCGTTTCTGCCCGGCGTCGCGGCCCAGACCACCGAAAGGGTGGCGCAGAAACGACCCCACCGGCACCATCCGATTCACGGTGGCAGGGATCCGCAGACTCCTGGACCTCTCTGCACTTCACTCGAAAGGGTGGGGAGGGGTATCAGGCTCAGGGCAGTGCTCCTTTGTTGAGGGGGCAGTTCGTCGGTTGCTGATACTTGGAGGCGACGGACGAGCCGGGAGGCCGTGGCGGAGAATGTTGGCTGTCTCGGCTTCTTGGGGAGCCGTTGACGGCAACTTCGGGAGCCGCGTTGGGACGCCTGGCATGATCGACAGCGGTCAGCATGATGTCAGGCAGGAGCCACCGATGGATGAGACCGAGCCACTACCCGCCGCACGTGTATCCACCTATGCGGCCGTAGGAGCACAGCTCTCGTTGCTCAGCGACCGAAGACTCGGCGATGTGGTGGCTGCCGCGCCGGCACTGGGCTCGGGCATCGGTGGCAGACGGGGCGAGATGGAGGTCGCGGGGATACCTGTGTTCGTCAAGCGGATCCCGCTGACGGACACCGAGTTGCGGCCGGAGCATGTGCGCTCGACCGCCAACCTGTTCGAGCTTCCTCTCTACTACCAGTACGGGGTGGGGTCGGCAGGATTCGGGGCTTGGCGCGAACTAGCCGCGCATGTCATGACCACCGCTTGGGTTCTGAGGGACGAGTTTGCCGGTTTCCCGCTCATGTATCACTGGCGGGTTCTGCCGGACCGGCCTCCTGCCGACTTCGCCGATGAGTTCGGAGGCGTCGAGGGAGCCGTCGCGCATTGGGAGGGATCGCCTGCCGTACGTCATCGGCTGGAAGCCATCGGAAGATCCTCCCTCAGCCTGGTGCTCTTCCTGGAGCACGTGCCTCAGACACTCGCGGCCTGGCTCAGCGCCACCCGTGACACGGCGGGCACGGAGCCAGGAGGCGACTCCTCCTATCTGTGGGTGGAAGACGCGCTGGTGCAGGGGACCGAGTTCATGAGTTCACGCGGGCTGGTGCACTTTGACGCGCACTTCGCCAACCTGCTGACCGACGGTCAACAGGTGTACTTCGCGGACTTCGGGCTTGCTCTCAGTCGCCACTTCGAGCTCTCGGCTCAGGAAGCCGCCTTCCTCTCCGACCACCTGGTGTATGACCGCTGCTACGCACCGTGGCATCTGCTGCGCCACCACCTTCCCGAGTCCGTGCGCGGTGACACGGAACTCGGGATTTTCCTGCGCGAATGGATCGCAGGCCGCCGCCCCGACGGCATTCCTCCCGGGATCATGGCGATTATTGATCGCCATGCCCCGCACGCCGTCGTCATGGATGACTTCGCCCATCGCCTTGTTACGGAGACTAAGCGCACTCCATTCCCCGCAGCTGAGGTGCGGCAGGCCCTGGCGGGACTGTAAATCGTTCGGTATAACTCCCGATCATGGAAGATGCATCGATGACCAGTGAGAACGTCGGCCGAGCAGGAGGCTGTCGAGTCGGCAGGGGCTGTATCGGCGAAGGCGGTGGACGACCAGCTGATCGATGAGCTGGTGAGCCGGGCCCAGGCCGAAGGCCTGCAGCTGACCGGCGAGGGCGGGCTACTCCAGCAGCTGACCAAGCGGCTGTTGGATCCGCTCTGGAGGGCGAGATCACCGACCACCTCGGCTATGACAAGCACGACCCAGCGGGCAAGGACGGCGGCAACTCCCGCAACGGCACACGCTCCAAGACCGTCCTGACCGACGTGGGACCGGTGGAGATGGCCGTGCCCCGCGACCGTGACGGCTCCTTCGAGCCGAGGATCGTCAAGCAGCCCGGTCGTAGGCTTTGTTCGCATGTAGAGGCTGTTCCCCAAACGCAGGCTGGAGCCCGCGCCGGGTGCTGAGCGGGATACTCGCGAGACTCCGACGCGGGGCTGTGACAGCCTGCGGACATGCCAGAGCTGCGGGTTCATGCAGGCCGTCACTATGCCGTCCAGTTCCACTACGCTTTGCCGGACGACGCATGGTGTGTGGAGCTGAGCGAGGCCGTCTCGGCGCCGGCCACGTGGGCTGAGATCCCCAACGCGGAAGCACATGTGCCTGGAGTGGCCTTCCTGGTGGCGGTGATACCTGACGAGGATCCGGACCTGGAGCCGACCGTCCACATCCACAGCCACGACGAGCACGTCATCCCCTACGAGATCATGCGCTGGTTCATGGAGCACGTGGCCGAACAGGTGGAACGCTGCCGCATCGCGTTCGAGCAGGGAGGACCTGAAGCAGTGGAATGATCAAGCGGTGACTGGTGTGATCACGGCGTGGGAGCCCTCCTGGACAGCCCCGTTCAGGGGGCTGAGCCCGCGTCAGTTCGGCGAGCTGATCACCGCACTCCGGCGCGAGGACGCAGATCCGGCGCGCAAGGGCCGGCCGTGGAGTCTTCCGCTGGAGGACCGCGTGCTGCTGGTCGCCGCCTACTGGCGGACGAACCTCACTCTGCGCCAGCTGGCACCCCTCTTCGGGCCGTCCAAGTCCGCGGCAGACCGCATCATCGACCAGCTCGGACCCGCGCTCGCTCTCCAGCCACGCAAGCGGTTCCGCAAGGACACGGCGGGATGCGGGACTCGTGGCCGAGCTGCATGACCGCCTGCACGGTGCCGTCCGTGATGCCGAAGGCCATGACCGGGAGCCGAGTGCGGCGGTCATCGACCCGCAGTCGGTGAAGGCGGACCCCACCGTCGCCCTCACCTCGCGGGGCTTCGACGCCGGCAAGAGGGTCGACGGACGCAAGCGACACCTGCTCACCGACACCCTCGGTCTACTGCTGGCCGTGCTGGTCACGCCCGCGTCGACCACCGACCGGGACGCCGCCCGCACTCTGCTGTCGGCGGCCAACGGCCGCTTCGGGCGACTGGCACGGGTCTGGGCCGACGGCGGATACACCGGTTACCTCGTCGACTTGAGCGCAGCTCGGACTCGTCCTCGACATCGTCCGCCGCAGCGACGCCACCCGCGGCTTTGAGGTCCTGCCCCGCCGCTGGGTCGTGGAGAGAACGTTCGCCTGGTGCCTGCGCATCCGGCGCCTGGTCCGTGACCACGAGCGGCGCACCGACACCAGCCAAGCCGTCATTCTGTGGTCGATGACCATGCTCATGAGCCGCCGCCTGGCCGCCCGGCATCAGGATCCTGCGCCGACACGGGCAGCGCGAACCTGCCCGGCTTCCGCTCTACCAGCCAGCCCCGCTCCACCAGCCGCTTCAGCCGTGCTCTGGCTCCTTCGACGCGCGGACGCCCTGTCCCAGCCCAGCACCACCGCTGCCCGGCGGGCGCCGAGCCCGTCGCCCGCCTCGAGCGCAGCAGCCATCAACGCCTCATAGCCCGGCGACACCTCCTCCACCTCGGTCGCCTGTCGCCGGTGAGGCACCGCCCGACGCCGTCCGACCGGCTTCCTCCTCGACACCCCACTGGTCACGTCGAGGGAAGCCTCCCCTCGGCCGGCGCCTCCAGATACTGCTCAAGGCCGATCACCCGGCGCCGGTGGACCTCTTGCGTGTCCGCCAGAGCCGCCCGCACCCGTTCCGACTCGGCTTCGAGGTCCTTCACCTGTGCGGCTGCAGCTTTCTGCCGCGTCTCCAGAACCGCCCGCATCGACGGCACCCGCCACCTCCACGACATCTCGTCCTGCAACGAGCCCAGGCTCCCGCGGCAGTAGCTCCTTCATGCCTGATCAGCGAAGACGTCACACGAGGTGCGGAAAGAGAAGGCCTCTCAGGAAGCGACAGTATGCGTTGCTCATGTGAGGCCTTTGGGGTGGGTGGATCGGCAGCAGACGGAGGGCCAAGCCGAGCAGATCGTGGCTGAAGGAGCCGGGCTTCCCGGCCCGGCTCCTTCAGCGCAGCCGGGGGTCCATCTCCAGTAGTTGTTGGTCGGTGCGGTAGATGCCGCCGGCGAAGTGTTCGGTTGCCGAGCGCAGGCGCACGGGGTCGACTCCGTAGGTGCCGAGTGTTCCCAGGATGACATAACGCTGGTCCGGAACGTGGTTGTTGGCCCCTTTCCCGAATCCCGGGGGGCGGGGTGTGCCGGGACGCAACCGCACGACGAGCACGTTGGAGTGGTTGGCGATTGTGCGCAGTACGCCGACGCACTCGATATCGGCCCAGGCCACGCAGGCCGAACGCTTTCCGTGGGCGATTCTCAGCCCCTCCCCGTCGATGATCAATTCGTGGCGGACTCTCGCCGCAACGACGGCCAGCACGGTGATGAGACCGACAAACCCCAGCACGGCTGCGGTCATGCTCAGCAGGACCCGCCAGCCGCCGAAAACCAGTGTCAGTGTCACCGTGCCGGCGAGGAAAACGACGGCTGCAATGGTGTCGCGGTGGCCGTCCGCAGGCAGGGCGGTCGGCGGCGTCCGGCGAAAACGAACTTCGTATGCGCCGTCGGCTGCCGCCTTTGCGCTCGTTCCGGATGGCTGGACGGGGCCGCGGACCAGGGCGATGTCCCCGGCAGTGTTGACGGAGCGCCTTTGCGGCCGCGGCAGCCCTGCCCCCTGCAGCAAAGTGTCGATGTGCTGGTGGATACCGTCCAAAGTCAGCGGCTCCGGCTCGCTGAGAGCGTCCAGCAGTGCGGCGGTGAAGGCGGTGTGGCGCTGCCCGGGCGGTGCATGGGAGGGTGCGGTGGCCGTGGTGGAGGTGAGGGTATAGGTGCCGCTCACGTCGAGTTGGGCTGACAGAAGGCTGCCGGATTCGGTCATGGCGGCCACGGCTCGGCCGGAGAAGCAGCAGTCCAGCACCAGGACCCGCAGGCGTGCCCGGGCCCGGCCGAGGTAGCGCTTGACCAGGTCGGCTGGGACACCGGTGAAGCCGACGTGACCGGGATCCGTGGAGGACAGAGCGAAGTGGAGGAGCCCGTCCTCGTCCAGCAGACCGTGTCCGGTGTAGTAGACGAGCAGAAGGTCCTCCGCCTCGCGTGCCGCCTGGGCAAGCGCCATGCCGACGCTGCGGTGATCGGCCGGATCGGCCAGCACCCGGCAGTGTTCCGGAGGCAGGGTTCCGTGTGTCTGATCCGTGAGCGCGGAGCGAAGGTCCGCGAGGTTGGACTTAACGGCGGGAATCGCTGGCAGATCGATGTCGTCGAAGTCGCCGCACCCGAGGAGGACCACCCGGGAAGTGGCACCGTCGGGGAAGCGCGGTGCGCTCTTCTTCACTCCTCCCCACCTTCCAGCAGCTGCCCGACCGCACCGATCACCGCCTGCGGATCGCTGGTCCGGCGGACCTCCACGGTGACCTCCTGCCCATCGCCGCGGCTCAGTCGTACGGTGACGTCCGCGCGGCGTTGCACCAGCCAGGTCGACAAGGACCGGGCTAGCACGGCTCCTGCTCCGCCGGAGCCCAGTGCCACCACCAGCACGTCCAGCGCTGCCCCCATCTGCCCCGGCTGCGGCGTGTGGGCCAGTAGCTCCACCCGGCCGCGCAGCGCCTCTTCCGCAGCCAGCCAATCCCGCAGCGACACCAGATGCGCCTCCGCCTCCACACCCGGCTCGGCCGATACGTGCAACCTCAAGGTGCAGCGTGCAGACGGCGTTTCACACTCCCCGTGTTTCTTCATGAGGCCATGGTGCCAACAACAGCAGCCGAACACCCAGAGACCTCACATCCGTTGGCGCCGAGGATGCGGCTTGCCCCACCCATCAGCGTGTCCGACGGCCGGTCGGTGGGCATCCACGGCCGACGGCTGACGCCGAAGCGGAGTCGGGGTCGCGGCGCTGCAACTCATCACGGAGCCGGGCGAGCGCACGGTGCAGAGTGCTCTTGACCGTTCCACGCGCCAAGCCGATGGCGGCGGCCGTCTCCTCTGTGGTCATCTGCTCCCAGTGCCGCAGCATCACGACGCTGCGTTGTCGGAGCGTCAGCACTCATGATGTCCATCACCAGCGCGCGGTCGGCGTGCTGGGCGGCGCAGTCCCCGACGGGTGCGTCCGGAAACTGTTCGATGGGGAGCTCCTGCAGCTTATGGGCCCGCCACCACCCCGTGCGCGTGTTGATCATGACGCGGCGCAGATAGGCGTCCGCGAGCTGCTTGTCCGCTATGCGGTCCCACCGGCGGTACGTGCGTAACAGTGCGGTCTGCAGCAGATCCTGGGCCTCGAGTGGGTCGCCGACCAGGCGTCGGGCGCTGCGCAGTAGAGCGTCCTGGCGCGTACGGACGTACTCCTCGAAGTCGAGTACCTCACCTGGGTTCTTGTGCGTGTTCATCCTGGTTGGCTCCGTCGTGAGTGGAAGGGAGAGCCGGGTCCGGGAAGAGCGCGGCTGTGTCGGCTGCCGACGTGCTGGTGACGACCTGCCGGGCCCGGGTCAGGTACTGGTTGCGGGCGGCCGCGATGGCGCGGAACTGGCGGGCGTGCCGGGCAATGGCTTCGTTCTGCAGCGCGGTCTCGGTCCGCCACCAGGTCCAGACCAGGCCGGTGAGCTGTTTGCACGCGACGTCGGCCTGGGCGGTGGCGATTTCGGCATGGCTCGCAAACCTGGTGTTCCAGCGGGGATCGTCGGCTGCGGTTGCCGGGTCGGCATAGTGGAAACCACGCCGGCGCATGCAGGTGCTCCAGCGACGGCCGGCGGTGGTGACTGCAGGCGACTGGCGTGCGAGGCCGTAGCTGGTGGTGGTGATCTGGTTGAGCAGGTCCCAGGGGACGTCCGGCACCTGTGCCAGCAGACGTGTGTGGGCCTGGGAACGGCAACCAGGCCGGTGCGGGGTGCCGTAAGCGGCGGCTCGTTGGCGGGGGCTGAGTCCGGCGTCGCGTTCGGTGCTCTGCTGCTCGCGCCGGGACAGGTCGGGGTCGGGAAGCTCGTGATACCCGTATCGCGCGGCGACTTGGGGCTCGATGGGGCCGTACCGCAGTCTGTTCGGGGTGAACGGCGAGGGATGGCGTGTCAGTTGGCGCCACTTCAGGTGCAGGCGCGCCATGCATGCGGCGGTGAGCTGGTCCTCCGCGGACAGGATCAATGTCGTCTGCGGTGTGTCGAGGGTGTAGTCGTCGACGGGGAGGAGCAGGGATCTCGCCTCCTGGTCGGCTGCGGGCACGGCCGGGGAAAGCGGGAGGCGGCTGCCGGACGCGGTGGGGAGCTGATGCAAGCAGGCCAGCGCGAGGACGGTGGCAGCAAGTACGGCGGCGAGAGCGGCGATGCGGCGGTGACGCATGGGTGGCCTCCTGGGGCGTCGAAGAGAGCGGTGCCCCGCCGTACGGTGACGGCGGGGCAACCGCGGGTCGCACAGTTGCGGGGGGCTCAGCACTCCTGCCTGAGCGAGCGGGCCGCGTCGTTTCCGACCGCGTCGTTGCTCAGGTTCGAGTCCTTGGTGTGCGGGTAGGAGCGCGTGCTCACGCCGTGGAAGTTCTTCTTGCGGAAGAGGCTCCAGTAACAGCCACCGGTGTTCTTCACCGAGGTGATCTGCTCGTCCACCTTCGACCCGTTGTCGAACTTGTTGTTGGACAGGTCCTTGTCGGAGGAGCAGAACCTCTTCCAGCCTCCCCGGTAGCCGGCGTCGCGGTAGGTGTGCAGCGGCCCGTTGCAGGAGGACGCGGAGAGGCTGCTGACCGGGCCGTGGACGGCGGGCGCGGGAGCCGCGGCGATGATGCCCCAACTGAGCGTGACTGTGGTGACGGCGATGGCGACGTGCCTGGCGAGGCGCATGTGATCTCCCTGGGTTGCTGGAGGTGGTGCGGTCTGGGCTCGGTCAGAAGGTGTTGGCGTTGAGGGCCTTCTGGAGCTGGGTGGTGGTGCTGGTGTCCCAGGTGTCCTGGGGCGTGAGGCCGAGGTGCTTGTTGAGGGCGGTGACGGTCTGCGGTCCGGTGACGCCGTCGGCGGTGACCTGCAGGTAGGTCTGCAGGGCCTTGACGGTCAGCGGACCGAAGGCGCCGTCGACGTCCAGCCCGGCCTCCGTCCTGCTGTTGAGGGCGCGCTGCAGGGCGGCGCAGGTGGCGGGCCCGAACTGGCCGTCCACGGCGAGCGGTGCGGGGGCGGCGACGAGAGCCTTGGGCTTGATGACACCGCTGCGGCCGGCGAGGGCGGCCTTCATCACGGCGGCGGTGTGCGGGCCGTACTCGCCGTCCACGGTCAGCTTGTACTTCGACTGGAAGGTGCGCAGCGCGTGGTCGGTGGCGGGGCCGAACTGGCCGTCGACGGTGAGGCCGGCCTTCTGCACGGCGTTCAGGTTCTCCTGCAGGGTCTTGACGGCCTTGCCGGTGGAGCCTGTGCGCAGGATGCCGTCGTGGCTCGGCATAGGGGCCGCACCGTCGTAGGCGGGGCGGCCGTAGCCGACCACGCAGGCGCGGCCGCGGACCCGGCGGCGGAAGGCGTCGGAGGTGTTGCCCTCCAGGGTGGTGATGGTGCCGTTGGAGTGGACGGCCTCGACCAGGCCGACGTGGTCGATGCCGCTGATGGACCGGCCGCCGGAGAAGTCGAAGAAGACGACGTCGCCGGGGCGGATGCCGCCCAGACCGTAGTGCCAGCGGCCGTGGCTCTGGAAGGCGCGGGCGTGGGCGGTGGTGAGGGCGAACTTGCCCATCACGGCCTTGAGGTTGTCGGAGTGGGCGGCCTCGTAGCTGATGGACATGTCGCACCACGGGCCGGAGAAGCCGTACCACGAGGTGATGAGGTTGTGGTTGGAGCCGGGCGGGTGCTCGGTGGTGCCCAGCAGCTTGCGGGCGGCGGCGATCATTCCCTGTGCGGTTCCCATGGCAGGTCTCAGAGCTCCATGTCGTCGGGGAGTGCGTCGAGGTCGGAGGTGACCTCGTGGGCGGGGTCCTGGCTGACGCCGGTCTGATCAGGGTCGATGTCGAAGACCCCCGCGCCGCCCTGCGGGTAAGGCGGCGTCTGCTCGTTCTCGCTCATGACCACTGGCTCCTTCATTGCTTCACTCGGGCGGTTGGCCGCCTGGCCCGCGCTTGTGCCGGAGTTCCGTCGAGCCGTCCGACAACTCACGCTGGGCCTGGGTGACCGCCGTTCACCATCGAGTTCAGCGGGCCGGGAATTGAATGGGCAGCCGGCTCTGCCGCCCTGAACAATGGCCGCGCCGCAGGTCACGGCCATGCGCTGCGGCAGTGGCCAAAGCAGAGGCCCTCGGATTGCACTCCTGCCACGAGGTTGCGTACCTTATCCGGCCTCGCGCCGCGTCCACGGGGGAGCGGGCGGCTAGAGAGGTGAGCTGGCGATGGCGGGACGTCCTGAGAGCCCACTCGATCCCACCACTGGGCCGGTGGCGCGATTCGCGGCCGAGTTACGCAAACTCCGGGCGGACGCCGGGAGCCCGACCTACCGGGTGATGGCGCAGCGCGCGGGCCAAGGGACAAGCACTCTGTCGCAAGCCGCCGGCGGCGAGCGGCTGCCCACCCTGCCCGTCACGCTGGCCTACGTAAAGGCGTGCAGCGGTGATCCGGAGGAGTGGGAGGAGCGTTGGCGGCAGGCGGCCGCTGAAGTAGTGGCGGAACCCCGAACCGAGGATCAGGACGTCGAGCCCCCGTACCGGGGACTGGCCCGCTTCGAACCGGGCGACGCCGATCTGTTCTTCGGCCGCGACGGACTCACCGACCGCCTGGTCGAGCTGACCCGTGTCCGTCGGTTCACCGCCGTGTTCGGCCCCTCGGGCAGCGGCAAGTCCTCTCTACTGCGCGCCGGCCTCATCCCCCGTCTCCGCAACCCGGACCCGGCCGCCCCACAGCCAGCCGCGCTACGCATCCTCACCCCGGGCGAACACCCCCTGCGCACCCACGAACAGCGGCTGACCTCACAGGGCGGCGACGGGGACACGTGGCTGATCGTGGACCAGTTCGAAGAGATCTACACCCTTTGCCACGACCCGGCCGAGCGCGACCAGTTCATCGACCGCCTTCTGACCGCCACCGGTCCCGGGAGCAGAATGCGTGTCGTCATCGCCGTCCGGGCGGACTTCCTCGGCCGCTGCGCCGAACATCCCGCCCTGACCGCCGCGTTACAGGACGCGACTGTGCTGGCCGGCCCCATGAGCAGCGACGAGTTACGCGCGGCCATCACCAGACCCGCCCAGGCCGCGGGGATGATCGTCGAACGCTCTTTGACGGCGCGGCTGATCGAAGAGGTCTCCGGCGAACCCGGTGCGCTGCCCCTGTTGTCCCACGCTCTCCTGGAGACTTGGCACCGCCGCAAGGGCCGTGCCCTCACCGAAGCGGCGTACGAATCGGCCGGCGGCCTTCAGGGCGCCATCGCCCGCACCGCCGAAGACGCTTTCGGCAAGCTCACCCCCGCGCAGGCCGGCCTTACCAAGCACATGCTGCTGCGGCTGATTACTCCTGGAGACGGCACGCCCGACACCCGACGGCCCACCGACCGCGGCGAACTCGTCAGCAGCGCCCCGGACACCGCACGAGCCGATGCCGACGTGGTCCTGGAACGATGGGCGCACGCCCGGCTGATCACCCTGGACGACGACACGGTGGACCTCGCCCACGAGACCCTGATCAGCGCGTGGCCCAGGCTGAGCGGATGGATCGACGCCGAACGCGACCGCATACGAACCCACCGCCAGCTGACCGAGGCCGCACGAGCCTGGCGGGACCTCGACCGTGACCCAGGCGCCCTCTACCGAGGCACTCGGCTGGCCATCGCCCAGGAGGCGTTCGCGGCACCAGAGCGGCATGCTCACCTCACCCCACTGGAACAGTCATTCCTGTCCGCCGGCCTCGCGGCCCGCGACCAGGAGAAGCAGCAGGCAGCGCGTTCCGCCAGGCGGCTGCGTACCTTCGTGGTGGCCCTGACGTGCCTGGTCGTCCTGGCGCTGATGGCCGGCCTGGTCGCCTGGCAGCAGAACCGGGCGGGTCAGCGCCAACGCGTCCAGGACGAAGCCCGCCGGGTCGCAGCCGTCGCGGAAAGCCTGCGTTCGTCCGAGCCTGCCATCGCGATGCGGCTCAGCCTCGCGGCGTGGAGGATCGCCGAACTGCCGGAGACCCGATCGGCACTGATGGGTTCCGTGGCGCAGAAGGAACAGGACGCGTTCCGGATCCCGGACCAGGCGGACGGTACCGAGGTGTACCTCGACCGCGACGGCCGGACTGCGGTCTCCGTCTCCGGAGAGCGGGTCACTCGGTGGGACGTGCGCAGCCATCGGCAACTGTCCTCGTTCAGGATTCCGGGCATAGCCGACGCCTCATGGCCGGACGTCTCCCCGGACGGCCGCATCCTGGCGTTCGCGTCCACCGGATCCGGCATCCAGGTCTGGGACCTGGATGCCGGCAAGAAGACCGGACAACTGCCCGGGCACGACGAGGACACGGTCTGGTTCGGCCCCAGCGGACACACACTGGCGGCCTCCGGTCCTGACGACGGAACAGGATCCGTGGAGCGGCTGTGGGACCTGCGGCACCGGCGCGTGGTGTTCAAGAACAGGCTGGGCTCCAGTGGTGCGGTGAGTGATGTCGCGACAGGCTCGGCCTTCACCGACGTCAAGTTCACCACCATGAGCCTGGCCACCGTCAGCCCTGACGACCGTCTTACCGCGATGTGCCCCGACCATCAGCTCAAGGTGTGGGACGTAACGCGGCGGCGCCGGCTGCCGGGCGCCTGGGAGACGGCGTTCCACAAGGACGAATGCCGCACCGGCACCATCACCTTCACACCCGACAGCCGCAGGGTGGCCGTCGCCTCCGGAAGCGGCCTGCGTACTTGGGACGTGGCGTCGGGGCGTGAACTGCGCCAGATCAAGCACCGCGGCCTGACGCAGGCCGAGTTCAGCCAGGACGGGCGGTTCGTCGCCACGGCGGACGACAACGAGATCCAGCTGTGGCGGACGGACGATCCAGCCACCCCGGTGTTCCGGATCCCATGGGCCGACGGCCAGGACCTCGGAGCCATCCGGATCGATCTCAAGGCGGGAGTGCTCCGCTGTGCGACAGGCAGTTCGAGCACAACTGTCTGGACGGTCTCGCTGGGACACGCTCTTGATCAGGCCTGGCAGCAGGACACCACCGTGAGCGCGGGCTTCAGCCCCGACGGCGGCCTGCTCGCACAGACCCGGCAGGCCGGAGGCAGGCACCGGATGCGGCTGGTGGACGTACCGACCGGCGAGGTGCTGGCCGACCGACTGCCCACTGCGCCCTGCGAACCACAGTGCTCCGACGTCATGACGTTCGCCTCGGACAGCCGGACCTTCGCCTACTCCAGTGAGGACACCGCATCCGACGAACCGCCCTGGGTCAAGGTGCTGGACACCCGCCATCCGAACCGGCCGACCACACTGCGGTTCCCGCCCACAGCAGACGACATCGAGACCATCGACGCGATCGCACTCGCGCCTGGTGGCCGAAGCCTCCTGGTGTCGCTGTCCGAGGAGCGCACCGAGGTGTGGGACGTACGCCGGAGGGCGAGATCCAGCCGGCTGCCCGGCGTCTGGGGAGAAAGCCTGACGGTCGCGGACGACGACCGCCTCCTGGCAACCACCCAGGGCGACTTGGTCGATCTGCCCTCCCGGGCGGTCACCCACCGTGCACTCATGCAGGGAATCCCCGCTCGCTTGGCCTTCAGCCATGACGGCGGCTATCTGGCCGGAGGCGACGAGTCGGGCTGGGTGACTCTCTGGGGCCGCCACGGCCGGCAGTGGCTGGCCGAGTTCCCTCCTGAGTCCGCCGATGCCGCGGCCGACGATGGCAGCTCGTCGATCGGCGTGTCGGCGCTGGCCTTCTCGCACGACGGCGAAACGCTTGCCGTCGGAACGGCGGACGGCTCGGTCCGGCTGTGGGACGTCGCTTCCCGGCGCCCGATCGGATCCGCCTTCTCCGACCCTGGGGGCGGCGTCATGGCGCTGGCCTTCGGCAAGGACGACCGTACCCTGTACGTCTCCGCCCAGCACATGCCGGTGCTGACATACAGCGTCGATGCACGGCGGATGGCCACCGATGTATGTCGACGCGTCGGATCCGGTCTGTCGCGCGCCAACTGGCACAAGTACATCCACGACGTACCGTACGCAACCTCCTGCTGAACCCGGAGGGCCTGTAGGAGTGGAGTGGGCCCGCGAGGATCAGCAGGCCTCGATCGGAGCGTGCCGCGCGGCCTTCTTCACGGCCTGCCCAGCTCATACCGGTCGCTCTCGGTGGCTTCGTCGTGCCCCGTGACAGCGGCCTGCACTCTCTCGGACGCCTTGCGTCGGCGGCGCCAGGGCGTCGTAGTCGTCACCGGTCAGTCCGGCGAGCTTGGCGTGTTCTTCCTCAGCGGATTGCTCCCGCTTGATCAGCTCATCGGGGACCTGGACTCAGCGCGCGGAGCGGGCCGCTGAGGATCCGTGCCGTGTGACGTCGTTCCCGTCGACGGCGGTCTGGGGGTGCGGCTGAGCAGGGCCCGCGCAGCGCTGGACGTCGGCACCGCCGCGGTGACGCTGTCCGCGGCCGGCCGACGGGCCCCACCACGTCCAGCAACCGTGCTCCGGGCCGGTCTCCTGCAGTGTGCTCCAGCAGCTGTTCCGTCGACTCGGCCAGCCAGGCCAGCAGGGCCTCGCGTTCCCGGGGCACTTCGGGAGACGGCTCGACGTCCCGCGCCGCACCGCCGAGTTCCTCGCCCGGTTGCCGGCTGCCCACCAGCGGCGGTTGCGCACCCCATGGCCTCTGACCCCCGGCGGCCAACGGCCGGCCGGTCTCTGACCCCCACCGATGCCTTCGAGGCATGCCGTCGAACTCCGATTGGTCTTCGACGGCAGCACCGCGCGTCCCCAGAATGCGGGCACCACCCCTTCGCGTTCCCGAGGAGTTCACCGTGTCCCTCTTGTATGCCCGGCGCCGCTGGGCCGTGTTGACCGTCCTCGTACTGGCCCTGGCCCTCGTGCCGTTCTCACCGCTGGCGGCGAGACCCGCGTACGCCGCGACCGCCGTACCCGGTGATCCGCTCACCGGCAGCGGCGCCGTGACCAGGTCGGTGCTGACCGCCGCCGACCTGACCAGCGGCGCGGCCACCGGCACCGTCACCAACGACGCCTTCGCATTGCCCGCGGCGGCCGCCGCCCCGACGCACACCTTCGAGGGCACCCTGACGCTCAACGGCGTGGCCACCGCACGCGGCTTCCGCACCATCAAGGACACCTACCACTACGCGGCCACCGCCGCGCTCAAGCACCTGCCGCCGGTGAGCATCGACCTCGTGCAGAACGGCAGCCACGTCATCCCTGCCGCCCGCGGCCTGCAGATCACCCAGAGTGCGTACTGGAACCTGATCGTCGAGGGCGGCCGCGCCTGGAACGAGAACGGCGACGGGGGCCGCACCCGCGTCTCACTGCCCTTGGCGCTGGTCGAGCGCAACGCCAACTGCGTGCACAACGGCCTGCTGACCTTCCTCTTCGACGACAGCACGATCTCCCAGGTCCGCTACCAGATCACGCACGAGACGTGCGAGTACTTCCAGTTCGACATGTGGGGCCAGGTCGGCGCGGCCTACTCCCGGCACACCGTGACCGGTGACACCGACCTGGAGAACGCGTACGCCGCCGAGGTCGCCCACCGCATCCCGACCAAGCCGATCAGCGCGCTGAGCACCGACTACCCGAACGCCGGCATCGACACCAGCGCGTTCGGCAGCGGCATCACCGCCTCGGCGCTGAGTACGTGATCGCCCCGGGCAGCATGACCGCGAGGGCGCATCGCACCAGTGGGGAGAAGACCCGCCGCCTGGCCCAACCTTCCGCGCACCAAGAGGACCTGCGCACCGTCGCCTACCAGTTGATGGACGCCGTCGGCCTGCAACGCGCCCTGCTGACCGGGATCGTGCTGAACGGCGAGGACTTGATCGACGCCGGCCAGGTCATCCGACAATCAGCCTGGACGGCGCCCGGGAGTCGCCTGGTGGCCGTCGGCGACAGCCCCGGCCCTGGGGCTTCCCCTGAGCGATCATGACGGGGCAGAACCGCCATCAGCTGGCGTGCGCTGACGCCTGTAGTGACGAGCTGCTCGGGCGCGGTTTCCGCATGACGGCTTGCACCACTCCTGCCGCCCGTGGCTCTTGACGAAGTAGCGCACGCAGCGGGGCGCGGTGCAGGATCGCAACTGCGTGCACTGCGGGCCGCTGAGAAAGTCGATGGCGGCTCGGGCCAGGGCCGCGACAAGCCGAACGTACGGATCGCTTTCCGCCGACAGCAGTCGGATGGTAGGGACTCCTTCGGCGGGCCAGTCGATCTGCGGGGCGACGAGTTCCCGCGCGGCAGCCGTGTTGAGGTGGGCCATTGCCTGGTCAGCAGTCATCAGGCGATGGGCGTCCGCCGGGCTGGGGGGAGCGGGACTGACCACTCGGGCGAACAAGGCCCGGACTGCCTGCCGAAGCTCGATGATCCCGAGCCTGAGATTTTCATCCGCCGCGAGTTCTCCAGCCGGAACGTGGCCGGCCAGCAGATCCCCCTGCTCTTGGATCCAGTGCGTCGTCCCCTGGACCGTGGCGAGGTCATCGGCGACGCCGCCATCTCCGTCGTGGCGAATCGTGCTCGCCAGTTCCAATGCCAGCCAGCGCTCCACAAGGCATCCCCTTCCATCTCGGTGCCCGGTCGTCAGCCACTTGATCACATCCCTGCGCACACCCTAAGGTCTCTAACGGAAAATGAAGAACTTCCGTTAGAGACGGGAGTGGGTGGAGACACCTGCCCTGGCACAGGTCGGCGGCTGAGCCCGCCATGGGAGGCGACTGCGGAATGACGCTGCTTGCACAAATCAGCGACCTGCACCTGGACGGCAGCGAGAGGGCAACCCGACGCGCCACCCGCGTCATGGACTACTTGCGAGCCCTGCCCCACCCGGTTGACGCACTCCTGGTCACCGGGGACATCGCCGATCACGGCGAGGAGGCCGAGTACGAGGAAGCAGCTCAGATCCTGACCGCCCCCTTCCCCGTGCTCACCTGCCCCGGAAATCACGACGCGCGACCGGCCTACCGCAAGGCCCTGCTCGGAGAGGCACCCGACCACGGCCCCATCAATCAGGCCCACCACATCGCCGGCACCACCATCCTGATGTGCGACTCCACCATCCCGGGCCGCGACGAGGGACGCCTCGACGCCCAAACACTCGCCTGGATCGACACCACCCTCACCGCGCTGCCGCAGGACACCGCGGCACTGATCGCCTTCCACCAGCCGCCGGTCGAACTCCATCACCCCCTGCCCGACTCCGGCATGCTCGAAGAGCCTGGACAACTGGCCGACTTGCTCGACGCGCACCCGCAGGTCGCCGCCGTCCTCACGGGCCACGCCCACACCGCGGCCGCCTCGACCTTCGCCGCGCGTCCGCTGATCGTCGGACCGGCCATCACTTGGACCCTGCGCATGCCCTGGGAGGGCGCCAAGGCCGCAGACCGCGACCAGCCGCCCGGCCTTGCGTTCCACATCCTGTCCGACGACCGGCGCCTGACCACCCACTACCGCGTCGTGCTCTGATCCCCCGCTCGCACGATCCGGAGGCATTGTGGTCCATCCCTACGCCGTCGCGGGGTTCCTGGTGGCGGTCCTTCCCCTGATCGCCACCCCCGGAGCCAGCCTGGCCCTGCTGATCCAACGCGTCACCGACAGCGGCCGTCGTCAGGCTCTTCCTGTCATCCTCGGCACAGTCACCGGCCTGTACATCCACGCCATTCTCGCCATAGCCGGCCTGTCAGCCCTGGTCATGCACTCCAGCCTGGCCTTCACCGCCGTCAAGCTCATCGGTGCCGTCTACCTCATCGGCCTGGGCATATGGACATGGCGTTCCGCCGCACCGAACGCGGCACCCGTCCCCTACCGCCAACGCCGGCCGAAGGGGGCGGACTCTGTCTACGCCCAAGCGTTGCTCGCCAACGTCCTCAACCCGAAGGCGGCAGCTATCTACTTGACCCTGGTCCCCCAGTTCATCGCACCCCGCCAGCCCTTCGGCGGCCAGATCCTCACATTGGCCACCGCCCACGCGCTGCTGATCGCACTCTGGCTCGCCGTGTGGACCTTCCTCGTCCTGCGTGCCTCACACGCCCTGCACACCTCCCGCTTCAAGCAAACTGCCGCCAAGGTTACGTCAGCGGTCCTCATCGCCCTCGGCATTCGGAGCGCCCTGACGTAGGCCGAGAGCCACCTCCTGACTGTCGGCAAACGACCGTACCGGGCCGGCCTCGCGACTCGCGGAACGGACCGGACCTCGCCCACGCGCTGCCGGGCGATCAGCCACTCCTGCCAGTCCGTTTCCGCCTCCGCAAGCTCGGACAGCACCCGGTCCGCCTCCTCCCGCAGCCCCTCCACGCGCTCCCGCGCGGCCGGCTCCCGTTCCTCCAGCAGACCCACGACCGAAGCCATTCCGGCACCTCCACCAACGAGACAACCCGACGGCCCGAGCATGTTTCGCCGACCCCGACATCAAGCATGACCTGCGGAAACCGCCCCGGTGTGTCAACTTAACGGCTGATCTTGGGTTGTTGAGGTGTCAGTTGCTCGGTGTCAGGCGGCCCTCGAAGGCGATCTGGAACGCGTTCAGGGGTGCCTTCCAGCGCATGGTCCACCGCTTGCGGCCCTTCCCGGTCGGGTCCAGGCCCATCAGCGCCATGTAGACGCATTTCAAAGCGGCGGCCTCGTTGGGGAAGTGTCCGCGAGCGCGGACGGCCTTGCGGATGCGGGCGTTGACGCTCTCGATCGCGTTCGTGCTGCAGATGACCTTGCGTATCTCGACGTCGAAGGAGAGGAAGGGCACAAACTCGGCCCAGGCGTCCGACCACAGCTTCACGATCGCCGGATACTTGGCGCCACAGGACTCCTGGAACTCCAGGAACCGCTCCGTGGCCGCATCCTCGCTGGGCGCGGTGTAGACGGGCTTGAGGGCCTTGGCGACCTTGTCCCAGTCCTGACGGGCGGCGTAACGGAACGAGTTCCGCAGCAGGTGAACCACGCACGTCTGGACAATCGTGCGAGGCCAGACGGTCTCCACGGCCTCAGGAAGACCCTTGAGCCCGTCGCAGACCAGCATCAGCACGTCGTCCAGGCCGCGGTTCTTCAGCTCGGTGAACACGTGCAGCCAGTACTTCGCGCCTTCGCCCCCGTCGCCGGCCCAGATGCCGAGGATGTCGCGAGTGCCGTCCACGGTCACGGCCATCACCACGTAGATCGGACGGTTCGCGACCTGTCCGCCTCTGATCTTGACGTTGATGGCGTCCACGAACAGGACCGGGTAGACGCGGTCGAGGGGACGGTTCTGCCATTCGGCCATGCCGTCCATCACATTGTCAGTGATGGTGGAGATGGTCTGCTTGGACACCTCCGCCCCGTAGACCTCGGCGAGATGAGCGGAGATCTCCCCGCGGGTGAGACCCTTCGCCGAGAGCGACAGCACCATCTCGTCGACGCCGGTCAGGCGGCGCTGCCGCTTCTTGACGATCTGCGGCTCGAAGGTGCCGGCGGTGTCGCGGGGCACCCTCACCTCCACCGGGCCGACGTCGGTGAGCACGGTCTTCGCCCGGGTGCCGTTGCGGCTGTTGCCGTTGTTCTTCCCGGCCGGGTCGTGCTTCTCGTAGCCGACGTGGTCGGTGATCTCGCCCTCCAGGGCGGACTCCAGCACCCGCTTGGTCAGCTGCTGCAACAACCCGCCCTCGCCGGTCAGCTGCAGTCCCTCTTTCCGGGCCCGGTCAACCAGCATCGCAACGAGCTGCTCGTCCGACACCGCACTCGACGGTGCCTGAACCACCTGCTCAGCCTGCTCGTTCCCCACGGCGGTCTCCGTCATCAGACGCGTCTCCTTGATCATCAGATCCGCCGTTGATTAGACACTCCCCTTTCATGAGGGAAGGTACTGATGAGCAATCAGGGTACGAGCGACCATCGCTGACCTGTTGTTTTGCCTCCTGGGCGACCTCTGCCGAGCATCCGCTGCATTTCACCTTCGAGATGAAGTCCTCGACGTGCCAGTTCCTCTTTGACCGTAGGGTGAGGTCGCTGCGCTTGACTCCACATACGTCCAACTGGGGAGGATCTCGTTGGTCTCGAAGGACACGGGCTTGTCCTGGCCGGCGAGCACAACGGTTCGTCCGCTGAGGCTGGCCTCAGGTGTGCGCCAGCCAGACCAAGTGCCCACCTCGAAGTTCTTGAGCCGACGCAGACCAGGACGAAATCGGCCGCGCTGACATGGCTGGTTCGCGGTCGGCACCCGACGAGCCAGACTTGTAGAGTGGGGTGAAGGTTCTTCTGCGTAGCGGCGAGGGCGGACGATGCAGCTGACGTCTGCACAGGTATTCCATCACCGATGGTGCGCGGCGCTGGCCGCCCAGGACACGGCCGCGCTGCGTGAGCTCTACCATGCCGACGCCGTGCAGCTGTCGGTGGGCACCGGCCGCACGCTGCTCGGTGCGGAAGCGATCGCGGCTGGTTTCGCGGAGTTCTTCGGTATCGCCGGCGCTGTCAACACGACGGGAGTCGAGAACTTCATAGACCTCGGCACCTCGTTCGTCGCGGAGTCCACGCAGTCGACCGGCTTCGCGCAGGCCACGTCCTACGACGTCTTCGCCCTTGACGGCGGCCGCGCCCGCTTCCACGCCGGTGGCTCGATCTTCCCACGCTCGCCCGCCGCGTTACCAGCCCAGGATCCCGCCGCCCCGGGCCAGGCGTTTTTCCGGCGCCTCTGGGACGCCATCAGCATGCAGGACGCCGCGACGCTCACGAGTCTCTACGCCCCCGACGCCGTGCACGCCTCCGTGGCCGGCACCGTGCGCGGCGGCCAGGTGATAACGGACAGCCTCCGGCAGCGCTGGCGGCAGGTCGGCCCTCCGCAGCTCAGGAGCTTGTCATGCTTCGTCGAGGGCCCGGACGCGCTCGCGGTCGAAGGCACCGCGAACCTCGGCTTCGGCCCAGATGTGCGGCTCGACGTGGAATTTTACGAAGTCTGGCTGCTGCACCAGGGCCGGGCGGTGTTCGTCACCAACGGCCTGATCAGCCCCCGTCCGGCCGAGCTGCGCCAAGGTCTTCAGCATTACGCCGACAACCAGATCCGCAACATTCAGACCGTCGCCCAGGGCCTGGCCAATCTCCACGCTCCCCGGTATTGGTACTAGCTAGTGATGCCGATCTTGCGGTCAGTACAGCGACGCTTGGCCGGAACCGCCCCCGGGCGCGGAGGAAGATGTTTCAGCGGCACACTGTGACGGGCAGTAGCGTCACGCTGTTGGCCCCCCGGCCACAGCAGCCAACTGGCGTTTCTTGGAGGGGACATGGCCACCGGCACGGTGAAGTGGTTCAACGACGCGAAGGGCTTCGGTCTCATCATCCCGGATGAGGCCGGCGAGGAACTCCCCGTTCATTACAGTGAGATCCGAGTGGACGACGGCTTCAAGTCACTTGCGGAGAACCAGAAAGTCCAGTTCGAGATCAAGACCGGCCCCAAGGGCGCACAGGCTGTCAACGTCGTGCCGCTGTAGCCCCCGGCACTACGACCCAGATAGCGCCCGGTGCGTTTGCGTACAGCGGTTGTGTCACCTCGCGCTTTCGCGAGGTGAGCTGTCCAGGAGTTGATCAGAAACACGGAAAGGGGCCTTGACCTGCAACGATACGACTTTCTGAGGGTCCTGTTGGCTGCAAGGAAAAGAGCGCTTTCCAGGTGAAAGAGCCTATTTCGCCGTACCCCCGTGTCTGTGTCCAGGGAGACGGTCGGCAGGTGGTCTCACAGGCCGGTGCGGTCCTGCTGCTGGAGACGGTCCGTAAGATCGGCCTGACCAGGCGATACCCGCGCAACTGGCGTCCTGGCGCAAGCCCCGGACCGTCCACGACCCGGGCAAGGTCCTTCTGGACCTTGCTCTGGCGGTCGTGCTGGGCGGGGACTGCCTCGCGGACGTTGCGGTGCTGCGGTGTGAGCCGGCTGTTTTCGGCCCGGTCGCTTCCGACCCGACGGTCTCCCGCCTGATCAACGCCCTCGCCGCCTCGGGCGAGAAGGCCCTGCAGGCCATCCGGTCCGCACGGGCCGAAGTCCGCACCCGGGTCTGGTCGTTGGCGGGCAAGAACGCCCCGGACGCCGACGGACAGGTCACGGTCGATCTCGACAGCGTCCTCGTGATCGCGCACTCCGACAAGGAGGACGCGGCTGCGACCTGGAAGAAGACCTACGGCCATCACCCCCTGACAGCCTTCGTCGACCACGGCCCGGGCGGAACCGGAGAGCCGGTCGCCGCTCTCCTCAGACCGGGGAACGCGGGCTCTAACAGGGCCGCCGATCCCACAGTATGAGTTCTTCGGGGCGGGAGCGCAGGCGCTCGTCGGACTCACGCAGTGCTTCGACCACCTTGCGCACGGACTCCTCGTCCGGGCAGTAGTACCGGCAGTCGGAGAAAGCGATGGGCTTCTCGTCCTCGCCGCGCTCGGCATCGATCCTGCTGAGGACGCGATGACGGCATCTCTTACGCGGGCGCCACCCTGCAGGAATGCGTCATCTACTAGCCCGGCGACGGTCGGGGTGCGGATGCTGGTCCGCCCCGGTCTGCGGTGCCTGGCCCGGTCCGGCGCCCTGTCGTCTCGTACGCCGTGAGTCCTGCCGGACGCTGGGGCGGCTGCCGCTGCCTCGTACCGCCGGGCTGCAGGCCACGGCGCCCGGCGGGTCGATCTACGGGGTCAGTGCGGAAGGAAGACTTCGGTGCCGGGGCCAAGCGGCCGACCTGCGGACCAGGCGGTTGAACCGGCTCAGGCCGGGCGTCGAGTCCGAGGGCTTTCCGGCGGGCGGCCGGGAGGCGGGATGGGTCCGCTCGGGGCGGTTACGAGGCGCTGCAGGGGGTGTCGTTGTTGCGCAGGCTGTGGGTGGTGTCTTGAGCTGCTAGGAACGAAGTATCGGCGTCCGCGCACCGCCGTGCGAGTCATCTCAGGGGGCTGAACGGGTCTTCGACGAGAATGCTGTGCGTCCCGGGCACCTGTGTTGCCAGCCCTGGGGGAATGATCTGGACGACGTTGCCTTGGCACCCCGGGACGTTGTGGACGCGGACGGGCACGTCCGTGAAGTTGAGTACGGTGGACAGCTGGGCCACCTCGTAGCAGCCGAGCGGGTGGTTGTGGACGACTCCGTCGATGCGGAGGAATCCGTTCGTGGCGAACGCCGATCCGGGAACGGTGAGTGCAAGCATGCCGGCGGCCGCGAATATGGTGAGTGTCGAGCTGATGCGACGCATGGCGCGCCTCCTCATGGGCAGGTCGGAGGGTGTTCCAGCCCTGCAAACGACCGTACGGAAGTGTGCGGGTACTGCATCCCGGTGTCGTCCGGACGGGCGACACCGGCCCGTGAACCACCGGGGCGGGGCATGCGGCAGCGTCCGGGTCCGCTCGCCGGGGACGATGGGTGCACCGCCCGACCGCCGTCCACCGCCGGTGCGGAAGTGTCGGACCGCGTTTGAGATCTGGTATGGAACGATCCCTCGGTGACTCGCCCCCGAACCGTGACCGCTCCCTCGAGGAGCTGGAGGACGATCGTTGGCCGGCCCCGTCAGCCGACGCGACTCGCCTTGTGGCGACCGCGCACGCGCTTCGGCGTAAGCCGATCGGCGCGCTGACAGTTGCGGACATGAGGCTGCTGACCAGGCAGAACGAGGGCCTGCCCTACCTCCTGCCGCTGGCGTTGGAGGTCCTGCGGCTGGATCCGATGGCGGAGGGTCATATGTACGAGGGTGATCTGCTTGCGGCGGTGCTGACCAGGAGTCCAGAGATCTGGAGTACGTCACCCGAGCTCGGGCGTGAGCTTCGCCTGATCGTCTCGGATCTGAGCGATCTGACGCCGGGCCTCAAGCACGAGGTGGAGCGGTTCCTGGCTCTGTGACACGCCAGCGGCACCGCCCTGCAGGTGCCCAGGTGGGGGCACCGTTTACCAGGGCTGTCGTACGAGCGGGCGCGGGCCCAGCCGCCTCGCGGGACAGCCGCGGGTAAGACGACGAACCATGACTCCGATCATCGCTCAGCGGATCATGGACTCCGCGTGGCCGGACTGGTCTCGTAGTCTCTGGCGAGGCGCCGATGGGTGGTGATCCACGACAACGTGCGCTCGATCGCCCACCCCTTGGGCTGGACTTGGAAGCCTCGCTGACCAGGGTCTTTGCGAACGACCTCCAGTTCTCGGCCGAGGATTTCAGCGGTCCAGTCAACCAGGCGGCCGGCGAAGCCTTGGTCGGCTGAGATCTTGTGAAGGCCCGGGTGGTCGAGGCGGGTCCACAACAGCGGGCGCTTCGCACCGTCGCAGTCCTGCACATTCGCAGCGACAACATGGACGGCCAGGAGCAAGCCGAGCGTGTCGGTTACGAGGAACCGCTTACGGCCCTTGACGTTCTTCCCGCATCGAAGCCCCTGGTGGGGACGGGGACGTCTCGCTCGGTATCTCGGCCGCCAACCTGGATGACAGTCAAGCTCTGGTTCCGCTGATGCGTGGCATCCCACCGATCCGCTCCCGCTACGGCCCCAGGCGGCGCCGTCCGGCCAAACTCCACGCGGACAAGGGATACGACTTCGATCACCTGCGCAGTTGGCTACGCCGCCGACAGATCGTGCCCCGGATCGCTCGACGCGGTGTGGAGAACTCCAGCCGCTTGGGCCGGCACCGCTGGGTCGTGGAGCGAACCATGTCCTGGCTGAACGGGCGCCGACGATTGCACCGCCGCTACGAGCGCAAGTCTGAGCACTTCCTCGCCTTCGTCGGCATCGCCGCAGCCCTCATCTGCTACCGCCGGAGTGACAGAGCTGGCCAGAAAGCGAGATCACCGCCACCCCCATCCACGGCGATCCGGCGCGCGTACGGTGAGGTGACGACCCGCCGGGAGGACCAGATGAGCGCGCAGCCCGACCACGCACCCGTCCCGCCGTACGCCCCCGCGCCGGGGGCGCCGGCCGAACTCCTCGCCCAGCTGCGCGCCGACCGGCGCGCCGACACCTGGGTAAAGGCATTCGAGCGGGAATGGGCGGCCGCGCTCGAGGACTCGCGCCGCACGTTCTCCCTCGGCAGGCTGTACGCGGTCGTCCAGGACTGGCAGGGCCGCCTCGCCTCGCCCCGGCCGTGGACGCGTTTGTCGCCTCCGGCTACGACGACAGCGAGTTCATCGACATGGCGGAGCTCCGCGGGCGGCGCCGGTGACCGCACAGCAGCCGTACGCGGTCCGTTTCTCCACCCCGGCCGCGAAGGGAGGGGACTGTCAGTGCCCGGCGCCGGCCCGCTTACCTGGGGCATGCCCCAGATCCTCCGTCACGGGCAGGCATTCGGCGAGCAGGTCGACGACGTCGCGCCAGGCTCGCTGGGCGTGCCGTGGGTGGTAGCCGACGCCGGGGACCACAGGGTGGCCGACGGGCGGGTGGTGGAAGGCGTGCAAGGCGCCGCCGTAGACCGCGAGACGCCAGTCGACGCCCGCGGCCTGCATCTCAGCGGTGAACGCGTCCCGTTGCGCGGGCGGCATGATCGGGTCTTCCGACCCGACCCCGGCCCACACCGGGCAGCGAATGCGCGCCGCCTCGCCCGGTCGGCCCGTGGTAGTTGCGTTGACTGTCCCGATCGCGCGCAGGTTGACGCCGCCGCGCCCGAGTTCCAGCGCGATGGCGCCCCCGGTGCCGTAGCCGACGGCGGCGATCCGGTCGGGGTCTGTCCGCGGTTCGGTGCGCAGCACGTCGAGCGCCGCATGGCCGATGTCCCGCATCCGGTCGGGATCAGCGAGCAGCGGCAGGCAACGGGCCAGCATCTCCTCGGGGTCGCCCAAATAGCGCCCGCCGTGAAGGTCGAAGGCCAGTGCTATATATCCTAGTTCGGCGAGAGCGTCGGCCCGGCAGCGCTCGACGTCGCTGAGCCCCATGCCCTCTGGTCCGAGCAGCACCGCGGGCCGGCGGTCGACACCGGCCGGGAGCGCGAGGTGCCCGATCATCGTCAAACCGTCGGCCGGATACTCGACAGTACGCGTCGTAATCGTCGTCATGAACTCGACCGTAGTGATCGTCGAGCCCGGTCCGGTTGGTGTTCTGCCGCTGGCAGATCAGGCAGTGTCCCTCTGAAATACGGCGAGGGCTCACGAGAACCGTCACGGACCTCCCCGTCCCCACGGCAGCGCCATCGGATCACCTGCCCAGGCCACGGTGTTGGAGGCTGACCCTCGCGGCAGGATTCTGGGCTAAACCGACGCGCTCCCGTGAAGGGCGTCACCAGCTGGTTCACCTCACGGTTCGGGCGGCCTGGCCGAGGCCGGCGGGGGTCAGGTCCTGCTCGCGCAGCGGGGTGAAGTCGACGTCGAGTTTCGGGTCGTACGCCTCGCTGCTCGATGGGGTCGTCTCTCCGGTCAGCTGGCGACCTTGTGCAGGTCGTGGATGGTGGCGCCGAGGGTGCCTTCCTGCTGCTCGTAGTGGGAGAGGGCGAGGCCGAGGCCGAAGAAGGTGGGGGCCCATTCGCCGATGAAGATGCCCCACCTGTCGGCGCGGGCGAGGCCGGTGCCCGCCTCCATCTTGAGGGAGCTGGCCCAGGCGGCGACGCTAAGACCTATGGAGGCCAGGCCGGCGATGTAAGCGTGCTCGCTCCGGACGCCCA
Organism: Streptomyces sp. NPDC048521; assembly: GCF_043199855.1. Classification (NCBI taxonomy): domain Bacteria; kingdom Bacillati; phylum Actinomycetota; class Actinomycetes; order Kitasatosporales; family Streptomycetaceae; genus Streptomyces; species Streptomyces sp. NPDC048521. The sequence continues at coordinate 29,276 of NZ_JBICWR010000018.1, read as the reverse complement.
TTTCATGCATCTTCTTGATGATCATTGCTGGGTCTCCGTTCTGTGGGGGGATTGGTTGGCGAGTCCCCACGAACATCTGACCCCATACATCCCATTTGCCCCATTTCTGTATGGCCTGGCATAGAGGCCGGTAGGCAGGGCGGGCAGGCGGGCACACCTTTGGTGAGCGCCTGGAGTGGGGCTCATAACCCAGAGGTCGCAGGTTCAAATCCTGTTCCCGCTACGAGGCCCGGCATCAGCCGGGCTCCTCTCATGTTGCTCCGCCTGCCACCCCAGTGGGCGGGATGGGCAGTGCGGCCGTGGCCGGGGACCGGGACGCCGCTCAGCTGGTTGCCCGTCGGCCGGGGCCTTGGCGCTGTGCCGCCGTCAGGCGGGGGAGAGGTCGGGCCGCGGGCGGTGCCATCGTGCGGCATGCCGACGGGCACAGCGCCCACGGCGCCGTCAGCCCATGCCCATGGAACAGCTCCTCCAGGGCGGCGCACCGCCGCCGGTATGACCACCGGGTGGTGTCCGTGCCTTCACAGCGCAGCAGGTCGAAGGCGACGAAATGAGCCGGCCACTTGGTGGCGAGCCGGGCCGCGCCGGCACCGCGCGCCCGCAGGCGGCCCTGGAGCCGCTCGAACGCCAACCGACCGGACTCCCGCCCGACCAGCTCGCCGTCCAGCGCGGTCGCGTCCGGCAGCTGCGCGGCCCCCGCCACGATCTCCGGGAACGCCGGGGTCATCTCGGTGCCGCTCCTCGACCGCAGCACCACCCGGGCGGCGTCGACGCAGGCCAGCGCCCGAAACCCGTCCCACTTCACTTCTCCCGCCCACCCCGCCGGAAGAGAAGGGTCGGTCACGGGGCGGCGATCATCGGTTCCGGCAGCGTCCACGTCATGGCGCCATGCCTTCCACTCGGGCAGGTCGCCACCCGAGTGACCAGCAGGGGCCAAGACGACCACGCCCTCCGCCACCCCGACCACGGACCCGGCCGTGCCTGCGGGAGCCCCGACCGTGGCAGGTCAACGCGGTCTCACGGCATCGCGGCTCTGTGGCCCGCATCGGTGTCGAGTGGCTGACGAAGGTCCAGACAGCAGCGCAGCCGCACTCCTGGCTGACCAGGCTCCCGCGTGGTGTCCTTGGCCGTCGCGGTCGCCCACCGGGCGGCGATCGCGTCCTGGAACGCCAGGGCGGTCTCATCGTCGGCGGCTGCGACGTCCACGACGATCAGACCCGGCCGTGCTGTCGGCGTACACCTGAACGTCCCCACCCGCGTACGGGTGAACGGGGCCAGTTTCTGATGCGCTGAGGAGTGTCGGTCGGCAGCTGCTGGTTGGTCGGTGTGGGCGGCGAAGGGCGGGTGGCGGTGGTCTTGGATCCGCATCGCTGGGTGGAACTGCGGCGTTTCGTCTACTTCACCAGCCTCGACGACATGGTCCGCAACCTCAAAGCAGCCGAAGCCGCCGGACGGCTCCTCAACAAACTCGGCACCTACCTGCGGCCCAGTGTCCTCGTCGTCGACGAGGTCGGATACCAGCCCCTCGAACGCGCCGAAGCGAACCTGGTCTTCCAGGTGATCTCGAAGCACTACGAGAAGGGCTCGATCATCCTGACCTTGAACAAGACCTTCAGCGAATGGGGACAGGTGATCGGCGACGAGGTCCTCGCCACCGCCTCCTCCACCACTGCGAAGTCATCTCCATCATCTCCATCAACGGTCCCAGCTACCGGCTCAAGAACCGCCTCAAGGCCATCGAGCGAGAGAACGACGTGGCTCAAGCAGCAGAATCGCCCAGCCGGGAACGCAGTCCGCATCGCCTCAGACGGGCCGCATCACCTGGGCCAGGCCCTCCGGAGTGTCCTTCACTTCCGGCGGCGGGCCAGGGTCGCTCTCGTAGAGGGTGCGCTGCGGTGCCGCGCCGCTGATGCGTTGCGACTGAGCGGTCGAGTTGGCCACTGAGCGCTTTCACAGTGGCCACCGGCCGGGTGACGGGGTGAGTCCAAGCGCGATAGTTGTCACCTTCGAGGCAAGGGCCGCATTCAGTCCACTTCAGCCGCACTGATCCACCGTGATGCACGCAGCTTCGAAGCTCCACCGTCATCAGATCCCGGCATGCCCCATCCTCGTCTCGGCTTCGTCGCGTCCCAGCGCATCGAAGTTGTCGAGATGGAACTTCTTGGCGTTGAAGGCACGTACCCACAGGCCCGCCGCCCAGCACAACTGCAGTTCGTTGTTGCTCAGCACTCGTCTGCGCGCGGTTTGGTACTCCTCCAGGAAGGCCAGTGTCCGTTCGACCGAGGCTCCTGCACCAGTGGAGCCGCCCTCGAACATGGCGGCGGCCTGGCCGATGATCACCACCTCGGGCTCGTAGACCACGCTGTCCCAGTCATGGACCACGAGCGGCCGGCCGTCGCGAAACTTCACATTGCGGCCGTCCCAGTCCCCGTGTCCGAGCACGCAGGCAGTGTCGCGGACCTCTTCCAGCCGCTCGCGTACGGCCGCGCCGAGCTCGTCGAGCCACGCCGTGGCAGAGCACCGTTCAGCATTGAGGTCGACATTGCGGTCGTCCGGGACCGGCCAGACGCCGTCCTCCTTGTGGTACCAGTGGACCCAGGCGGGAGCTGGTCGTAGCAGCGGCTGCGGATCCAGATCCTCTGCGCGGGTCACGAAGTCAGCCAGAAGGCCGGCGAACTGTCGGGGAGCATCGGCTGGCGCTGGCTCTTCACCCCCTGGCACGGGAGTCTCGGCGCTGGCGACCTTCGTGCCCAGCGGCAACGGACCGGTCAATGGCTCCGGGCATGGGTAGCCCGCTTGCCACATTCGGCGTTGCACCCAGGTACAGGCTCCCAGCCGTGCGTCGTCGTCGCGGATCTTCAGCACCACCTCGCAACCGTTCGTCAGCCGGAGGCCGTGGACCACGGACAGGTTCCCCGCCGTGAACGTGCGCTCGGCAACCGGGTAACCCAGGTGTTCGATGCACCAGTCATTCACTGCTCGATCGTCGAAGTGTTCCATCACGGCTTTCCTTTCCATGGGTGGTTTGGCCATCCCGGTCAGGGCCAGGATGGTGGCCTGAGCCGTGGGAACCGGATCGGCGCGCTCTCGCGCCGCATTGCCCTGACCAACTCGGTGAGCTGCTGCGGGCTCGGCCCGGCGAACGGAGCCCTCCAGGGCGGCTCCGATGCCGTGAGACCAGGGCAGAGCTCAGGCAGTGTTGCCGTCTGCCTCTTGAGGTCGCATGAAGTCAAGGTCGTCGCCCCATGCGTCCAGCACCTCGCCGTGTCCGGCCTCTCGGGCCGCATTCTCGACAAGGGTGAACAGCTGCCGCTGCAGCGATACGTCGCCTGCTGCTGAGATTCGGTCCACAGCACGCAGCAGCACGTCAGTGTCCCAGCCTGGCAGCGGGTACCGGGCGAGCTCCCACTCCAGGTACTTGTTGTAAGGGCGGGGGCGACGGTGGAGAGCGAAGAGCAACTCGAGCAGGAACCGCATGCTGTCGGCCGCGTCGAGGCGGGCGGCCAGAGCCAGGCCGTCCCGGTGGTTCTTGACCGAGCGGTAGAGGGAGTTGGCGTAAGCGTCGAGCCATCCGCCGGCGTCCCGGAAAGCTTCATCGGCATCCATCCGGGCCCAGTCGGCAAGGATGCGGGCGACGCCTCCGTCGAGCCGGTCGAGAACGACTCGAGCACGGGCGAGGGCATAGCGTTCCCAACCGGGCATCCCGGCTCCGCAGAACTGGGTGAGAGTGACGACAACGAGGTCGAGCTCGGCGCTGCGGTGACCCGCGAACCGGGTCAGGTCAGTCGTGGCGTCATCGGCAACGATCACGTACAGGTCGTGGTCGGAGTGCGGGGTGATCATGCCGTCGTGGGCCTGGGAACCTTTGAGGACGAGACCGAGGACGGCTGAGTCGGCTACGGCGAGTTCGACGAACGCGTCGTAGGTGAGCGGCTGCTGAGCAGTCATGGTGTGGATCTCCGGTGTGGTGATGACGGGTATGCCTGCTGGGGCGACCCCGTTACGAGGCGCCCTGCACCGTCCGCGGCTGCACGTGGCTGCCGCCCGGAAGATCAACGCACATCTGGACCCTATCGTCCGGCCGGGCCAAGGGGTAGGGCGAGAGGAGCTGGCGCCTCCCCATCTTCGTTTCTGGTAACAGAAAGAGTGCTGAAGTGAGCTCTGCCACTGATCGAGTGATCATGCTCATTGTCACCCGTGAGGGTGACCGCCGCTGCAAGCTCCTGCCGCACCAGGGTGCTCTCGTCGGCTTGGTCTACCTTCGTCGGCACGACACGCTCGCGCAGATCGCTGCCGGCTTCGGCATATCCCTGGGCACCGCCCATGCCTACGTCACCGCCGTCGTCGGCCACCTCGCCCGGCGGGCACCCGGCCTCCTCCGGGTTCTGAAGGAGACCGATCCGGAGCACGTCCTGCTCGACGGAACGCTCGCCGAATGTGACCGGGTCGGCGACAGCCGGGCCGACTTCTCGCAGAAGCGCCGCCGCCACGGCGTGAACGTGCAGGTCGTGGCTGATCCCACCGGCAAGCTGCTGTGGCTCTCGCCCGCTCTGCCCGGCCGCACCCACGACCTGACCGCGGCCCGCACCCACCGCATCATCCGGATCTGCGAACGCCAAGGCGTTCCCGTCCTCGCCGACCGCGCCTCCAACGGACCTGGCTCCTGGGTGACCACGCCGATCAGACGACTCCCGTACCAGGACCTCAACCCGACCCAGCGGATGATCAACCGGGCCCTGTCAGCGGCACGAGCACCGGTCGAACGAAGCGTCGCAAGACTGAAGTCCTGGCGCATCTTCCGCCGGGCTCGCTGCAGCCCCAACCGCATGTCCGTCATCGCCGCCGCCGTCCTCACTCTGGAGAGGCAACGCTGAAAAGGCTCACTGATGCCGAACTGCCTTCATTCGTACTTACTGATCATTTCAGAATGAGTTTGGTTCAGAGGCTTGGCAGTTGGGCTGGTGGGCGGCAGAGTTCTGCGGGTGTCGGATGATCTTGTGCCTGAGCGGCCGCCTCCTGACGCCCGCGCGTGGCGGGCCGCTACCGGCCGGTGAACGCGTTCACCCCTGTCAGGCCCGCCGACAGCTCCCACAGGCGCGCCGCCTGCTCCGGGTCGGTGGCCCAGGACTTGACCCCGGCGCGCCCGTGGTCGTCCTCCCCGGCGGGCTCGGCGATATCGCAGTCCTCCAGGTAGACGCCGCCCAGTCCGTCCAGCCGCGGGGATGTGGCGGCCCAGACCTGGGTGGCGGCGCCCTGCTGGGGCGTCTTGAAACCCTCCGGGTTCAGCGGCTCGCCGTTCTCGTCGATCCAGCCGCGTTCGACCATCTCCTTCTTCGGCAGGTGCCGCTGGAGCGGCGTGAGAATGCCGCCCGGGTGGAGGGCGAACGCCCGCACCCCGGCGTCCCGGGCCAGCCGGTCGAGGTGCACTGCGAACAGCACGTTCGCGGTCTTGGCCTGTCCGTAGGCGGCCCACTTGTCGTAGCTGCGCCGCCAGTGGACGTCGTCCCAGCGGATGCCCGAGATGTGGTGGCCGCGGGAGGAGACCGAGACCACCCGGGCGCCGCCCGGCTCGATCGCCGGCCACAGACGGTTGACCAGCGCGAAGTGACCGAGGTGGTTGGTGGCGAACTGGGCCTCCCAGCCGGGGCCGACCCGGGTCTCGGGGCAGGCCATGATCCCGGCGTTGGTGATGAGGAAGTCGACGGTGCGGCCGGAGGCCAGGAACCGTTCGGCGAAGCCGCGGACGCTGTCCAGGTCGCCGAGGTCGAGTTCGTCCACCTCGGCGCCCTCGATCCCGGCCAGCGCCTCCCGGGCGGTGCCGGGCCGACGGGCGGGGACGACGACACGGGCGCCCGCCTTCGTCAGCGCGCGGGTGGTCTCCAGGCCCAGCCCCGAGTAGCCGCCCGTGACGATCGCGAGCCTGTCGGTGAGGTCGATGTCCCGGAGTACGTCGTCGGCGGTGCTGGTGGCGCCGAAACCGGAACCGATCTTGTGCTGTGGTGTAGTGCTCATGTCCGGAACGCTATGGATTGGAGTGCTCTCGAAGTCAAGCGCCGGCACGCCGGGGCCGACTGGTGTGGATCTGTACGGTCCTTGTTCCGTCCAAAGGCGATGGCCGCCCACATCTCGCGGTGTCACCCCGAGCGCGATGCCGCGGCAGCAGGACGGGACCCGCGATCTGCTGCGGCCCCGGTACGGTGAGTTGACACACCCTGACGAGGAGGCCACTTCGGCGATCCGGCCGGTCGGCGGTCGGCCTACCGCACACAGCGGAGAACCGTCGGTCTCTATGAGCAGGCCGCGGATGCGGTTGGAGGTGCGGTTGGCCTCGCCGGCCAGGTCCTGGTCGAAGCCGACCAGCATGGTCAGCTCGGCGGTGATCTCGTCGGCGAGCTCGAGGGAGCGCAGGGTGTGGGGCATGGTGCGGGCGGCGTCCGCGATGACGGCCGCGTCGCGGGCGTCGGTCTTGGCCTCGCCGGGGTAGAGGTCGGCGATCCTTCGCATGGCGAGTCCGGGCAGGTAGGCGACCTTGCACCCGGCGTCGCGGGCGACGGTCAGCGGAAGGGCGCCGATGGAGGCGGGCTGGTCCACGACCACCAGGACGGTGCCGAACTTGGCCTTGAGCTTGTCGAAGACGGCCCGCAGCTAGGGTTCTGCGTTCGGCAGGGACTTGTCGAAGACCTTCTTCCCGGCCGGGGTGAGTCCCCGGCCGTGATGGTTGCTCTTGCCGACGTCCAGGCCGAGGAAGACGCCCACCCCATCGATGTCGATCACCGTGCCCCCACATGCGTCGATGTCGTGCCGGCCTCGGCGGCGGGGCCGTTCGCGCGCATCCGCGTTATGCAGACCTGCCGCCCGCGAGTGGCCCGGCATTGCGCCGGGCTGGGCGGTGGCCAGACCTCTGATCAGCGTCTGTGACGGCACCCCTCGGACCCGGTGACACCACCCCCCCAGGTCATCCCAGCGACAGGGGGCAACAGTCATGCCGGACCCGGAGGCCAGCGGCCCTCTTGCAGGACCACGAAGAAGATAACGGGGGCGGGCAGCCTCCGGAGCGCGGGAACCTGGTGGTCACCCGAATCACCGGACCGGGCAGGAATTGTTCCCGCCTGGTCCGGTGCTCGTGCGAGCCCTGTGTCAGCTGGGCAGTTTCCAGAGCTGGTTGGCGCTGGCTGTGCAGGTCCAGATCTGGAGCTTGGTGCCGTTGGCCGAGCTCGGGCCGGTGGCGTCGAGGCACTTGCCGGACTGCGTCCCGACGAGCTGGCCCTTGGTGTCGGGGGTCCACCTCTGCGAGGTGGCGCCGGTGCAGGTGGACAGCTGTACCTGGGTTCCGTCCGCCGTGGCGCCACCGGCGACTGTCATGCACTTGCCCAGTGCACGCAGCGTGCTGTCCGCCGCGACCGTCCAGGACTGGCCGCTGCCGGTCCCGCAGGTGTTGAGCTGGATGGCCGTACCGTTCGCCGACAACGACCCCGCGACTTCGGCACACTTGCCGCCGTAACCGCTGATCACACCCGTCGGACGCGACGTCGGCACACTCCACAGCTGGTTGTCGGAGGCTGCGCAGGTCCAGATCTGGAGCTTGGTGCCGTTGGCCGAGCTTGGGCCGGTGGCGTCGAGGCACTTGCCGGACTGCGTCCCGACGAGCTGGCCCTTGGCGTCCGACGTCCACTTCTGCGAGGTGGCGCCGGTGCAGGTGGACAGCTGTACCTGGGTTCCGTCCGCCGTGGCGCCACCGGCGACCGTCAGGCACTTGCCCAGCGCACGCAGCGTGCCGTCCGACGCCGCCGTCCACACCTGCTGCGTACCCGAACCACAGGTGTTCAGCTGGATCGCCGTTCCGTCCGCGGTCGCGCCGCCGGTCACCTCGGCGCACTTGCCGTTGTAACCCGCGATACGGCCCGACGGGCCGGCCACGTCCGCCGGGACCTTCCACTTCTGGCCGACGTCACCGTTGTTGCACGTCCAGATGATCAGCGGGTTGCCGTCCGCGGTGCTGCCGTTGGAGTTCTCCAGACACAGACCCGACTGCGCGTTCACCAGGTAACCGTTCGTGGAATCCACCGTCCACTGCTGGTTCTCGGAACCGTCGCACGCGCCGATCTGGACCTTGGTGCCGTTGCTGGTGCCCTTGTCCTGCGTGGTCAGGCACTTGCCGAGGACCCGGAGCGACTTGTCGGGGGCGACCGTCCACTGCTGGGTGGTCGAGGTGCCGCAGGTGTTGAGCACGACCTGGGTTCCGTTCGCCATGCTGCCGCCGGCCAGGTCGACGCACTTGCCGCCCTGGCCGGTGATCTGGCCGGTGGGCCCGACCGGGACGGGAGTGGCGGGCGGGCTGAGGGTCGTCGCCGTCCAGTAGTTGGCGTTCAGCGAGCCGTTCGGGAACTCCAGGCGCACGGTGTGGTGGGTGCCCGCCGGGAACTGGAAGGTGCCGGCGTCGACAGTGGCGTACGTCTGCCAGTCCCCGGTGTTCGGCGCGGTGACGGTCGGGCCGGGCACACCGTCCACGACGAAGCGGAGCTGAGCACCGTCGTTGGGGGTGGCGACCCTGGCGGAGAGCTTAACCGTGCCCTGCAAGGGCTCGCTGTTCCAGGTCAGCGTCTCGCCGGCGGTGATGTCGCCGACGTTCCAGCCGCCGCCGGTGTCACTGGTGGGCTGGACATCGATGTCGCCGCCACGGTAGACGCCCCAGTCGTTGCCGGGGGTGGCTCCGCTGTACGCGTCCGCCGTCTCCGCCTCGATCTTGAGGGAGGTGGGGAACGGGTCGTTGGAGTACTGCCGGACGATGTCGATCATCTGGTTGGGGTAGTCCGTCAGCCGCTCCGCGTACGTGCCGTCGGCCGTACGCGCGACCATCGCGTTCTCCTCCCAGTCCGTGAAACCCTCGACCAGGGTGATGTCCGCGCCGCCATTGACCGTGGCGTCCAGCGTCCGGTTCAGGTGATTGCCGTGGTCGGCGTCCATCACCATGTTCACGTCGTCGTTGACGACCCGGAAACCGGGTGTCGCGACGCCGTAGGTGCGCCCGTTGACGGAGGTCGGACGGCTCGAGAGGACCTTGAAGCCGTCGACGGTGACCGGCGTGGCCGTCTTGCTCGTCACCTTGATGGTGTGGGTGCCCTCGGTCAGGCCCTGCTTCTCGAAGACGGTCTGCTGGGTCTTCAGGGTGCTGCCGGACAGCGACACCGTGACGGGCGTGCCCCCGTCGATCGACACGTCGACGCTGCCCTGGCCGCTCGCGGTACGGGCCAGGTACTGGATGCCGGTGCCGATGAACGAGTAGGTGACCGAGGCGCCCGCAGTGGACGTGCTCTGGTAGGTGTTCTTGTAGTCGCCGGCACCGTCCGAGGTCAGATAGTCCCAGGCGCCGTCGAACTTCAACTGCCCGTTGTCGATGATGGGTTGGTACGTCATGTTGGTCCAGCCCGTCGGCAGCTGGAACCAGTTGTTGATGCCGTCGATCTGCGAGATCACGCTCGGGTCCCGGTCCGGCCAGCTGCTGTCGACGACGTAGTACGGGTCCAGGCCGAACTCGGACTTGGCGTGGCTGCGGGCGTACTGGAGCAGCTTGGAGAGGTTGCCGTTGCCCTGGTTGGTGAAGGCGAAGTCGTTCACCGACCACTCGTAGATGAGCGGACGGCCGTCCACCTTGTAGAGCATGTCGGACGGGACTCGGGAGAAGAACTCGCGCTGGTTGTAGTCCCAGAAGTACTTGTAGCCGCCCTCGCCGGTGCCGTCGGCGTCGCCGACGTCGAAGGGAGGCTCGTAGCCACCGGTGTGGTGGACGGCCCGGTTCTTCTTGTCGGTGAGGGAGGCGGGGGTGTCGTCCAGCGCCGCGATCTTGAGCTTGTCGGCGACGCCGCGCCGCTTGATCGCGTCGATGAGCGGCGTCAGGGCGCGGGGGTCGCCGGCGCCGTCCGGGACGGCGTTGTCCGGACCGAAGCCGCGCAGGTCCACGGCGACGAAGTCGACGCCGGCGGTGACCAGTTCCTCGACGTAGTTGTCCCAGAAGGAGGCCGGGTCGTCGGCCTTCGGCTGGTACATCGGCTGGTTGTAGTTCTTGTTGACCGGCTGGTCATAGGGGCCGCCCGCCATGGTGATGTCGGAGAAGCCGAAGGTGACGCCGAGCGCGCCCGTCTTGCCGGCGACCCGGCCGGGCAGGACGGTGCCGCCGTGCACCACGACGGGGGTGTCGGCGGTGGTGGCCGCCGTGGCCGTGGGACTCACGGTCAGCGCCGCCAGCGTGGTGAGGGCCGCCAGGCCCAGCGCGGAGCTGCTGTGTCTTCGCAACACGATGTTCCTAGGTGGGAAGGGGTGACTGGTCAGGAGGGGAGTTTCCAGAGCTGGTTGGCGCTGGCAGCGCAGGTCCAGATCTGGAGCTTGGTGCCGTTGGCGGAACTGGGGCCGGTGGCGTCCAGGCACTTGCCCGACTGGGTGCCGACCAACTGGCCCTTGGCGTCCGGCGTCCACTTCTGCGAGGACGCGCCGGTGCAGGTGGAGAGCTGAACGGCCGTGGCGCCACCGGCGACCGTCATGCACTTGCCCAACGTGCGCAGCGTGCTGTCCGCCGCGACCGTCCAGGACTGGCCGCTGCCCGTCCCGCAGGTGTTGAGCTGGATCGCCGTACCGTTCGCCGACAACGACCCCGCGACCTCGGCACACTTGCTGCCGTAACCACTGATCACACCCGTCGGACGCGACGACGGCACACTCCACAACTGATTGTCCGAAGCCGCACACGCCCAGATCTGGAGCTTGGTGCCGTTGGCGGAACTGGGGCCGGTGGCGTCCAGGCACTTGCCGGACTGCGTGCCCACCAGCTGGCCCTTGGCGTCCGACGTCCACTTCTGCGAGGACGCACCCGTGCAAGTCGACAACTGGACCTGCGTACCGTCCGCCGTCGCACCGCCCGCCGCCGTCATGCACTTGCCCAGCGCCCGCAGCGTGCCGTCCGAGGCCGCCGTCCAGGACTGGGCGCTGCCCGTCCCGCAGGTGTTGAGCTGGATCGCCGTACCGTCCGCGGTCGCGCCGCCGGTCACCTCGGCGCACTTGCCGTTGTAGCCCGCGATACGGCCCGACGGGCCGGCCACGTCCGCCGGGACCTTCCACTTCTGGCCGACGTCACCGTTGTTGCACGTCCAGATGATCAGCGGGTTGCCGTCCGCGGTGCTGCCGTTGGAGTTCTCCAGACACAGACCCGACTGCGCGTTCACCAGGTAACCGTTCGTGGGATCCACCGTCCACTGCTGGTCCCTGGAACCGTCGCAGTAGTCGAGGACGACGTCCGTGCCGTTGGTGGTGCCGCCTTCGGCGGTGGCCAGGCACTTGCCCTGGTTCCACACCGTCTTGTCGGCGGCCATGGTCCACTGCTGGGAGGCGTCGTCGTCGCAGGTGGCGAGGACCGCCTGGACGCCCGCGGCGGGACCGGCCGCCAGGTCGACGCACTTGTCGCCCTGCCCGGTGATGTGACCGGTCGGGCCGTCCGGCTGGGGAGCCGGAGTGTGCGAGGTGCCGCCGATGGCCATGGTGAAGATGTGGCCCTGCGGTGTGCCGGCCTCGCCCGGCTTGGGCAGGATGACGGCCTGGACCGTCTTGCCCGCGGCGAGCGGCACCGTGGTGGTGAAGAGGCTGACCTTCTGGTCCACCTTGCCGTCGTGGGAGTTGATGTAGGCGTAGGTGCCGAGGCGGTCGCCGCCCTGGGCGACGCTCTGGTTGTCCCACCAGTCGGAGAAGCTCAGGCCGTACTGCTGGGTGCTGCCGTCGGTGTAGACGATGGTGCCGATGCCCTGGGCGGGGCCGCTGGTGCCGCTTCCGACGAAGCCCAGCTCACCGCCGGTCCCGGAGATCAGGACCGCCTGGCCCTTGGTGTCGATGGCGTTCGGGGCGCCCGCGGCGACGTCCGGCCAGGTGTAGGTCAGTCCGTCGTGCGTGAACGTCTTGCCAGGGGCGAGGCCCTCGGCCGCCAGGGCCTGCGCGGAGAAGCTGAACCCGCCGCCGTCGTACTTGCCGGGGGTGGGGTCGGAGTCGTCCGTGACACCGACGTTGGTGTAGGCCGCCTTCTGCGAGGCGAACGGCACCAGCAGAGTCGCGTCGGCGGTGTAGGAGCCGCCGCTGTAGGTGGCGGTGGCGGTCAGCGGGTAGGTGCCGGAGGCCACACCTGAGGGCGGGGTGACCAGCCAGGTGGTGGTGGCCGAGGTGCCGGCCGCGACGGTCGTGAACGAGGTCGCGGTGGTGGCCTTGACGGTCCAGCCGGACGGGGCGGGCAGGGAGACGCTCACGCCGCTGAGCGCGGAGCCGGTGCCGTTGGTGAGGGTGGTGCTGACCGTGGCCGGCTGGCCCGCCGTCACGAACTGCGGGGCGTGCACGGCCAGGGAGTCCTGGACCACCATCACCATGGAGCCGGTCACACCGCCGACGGTCACCTTGATCGTGGCGACGCCGTCCGCGCCCGCGGTGACCACACCGGAGGAGCTGACGGTGGCCACGGCCGGGTTGCTGCTGCTGTACGTCACCGACGCGCTCGACAGGTCCACCATCGACTGGTCGTTGTTGACCGCCTCGACGATGTCGTCGGCAGTGATCGAGGTGTCCCGCTGCTCCTTGGCCGGGTCGGTGTCGTCCTTGATCCAGGGGTTCTTCTTCGTCAGATCGAGCGTCTCACCCGCGTGGAAGACCAACCGGCCGGGCTGCACCGTGACGGTGGAGACCTTCGGGGTGAGGGTGCCGGAGACGGTCACGGTCGCGGTGCTCCGCACGGTGGCGGAGTCGGAGGCCACCTTCAGCGCCCAGGCGCCCGGGAAGACCGTCTGCTTGGACGTCGAGGGGTTCCACACGCTCAGGTCGGACGCCTTGACCGGCAGCGTGATGTGCAGCTTCTCGCCGGGCGCGAGGACGCCGGTGTTCTTGAAGCCGACCAGGCGCTGCTTGGGCATGGTGACGCCGGAGACGGTGAAGGTGTTCGCGGCGTAGAGCTGTGCGACGGTGGCTCCGGCCACGGCACCGGTGTTGGTGACATCGAAGGAGACGTTCACGGTGCCGTCGGCGGTGATGCTGCTCTTGTCGATCGTGGCGGCCGAGTAGGAGAACGTCGTGTAGCTCAGGCCGTAGCCGAACGGATAGGACGGCGTACCGGTGTAGTACTGGTAGGTCTGGCCCTTGCCGTCCGTCTCGGCGGGGGTCAGCCCGTAGGTGTTCTTGCCCGCGAGCTGGGAGTCGTCCTTGTACCAGGTGAAGGTCAGGTGTCCCTGCGGGTTCTGCTTGCCGAACAGGACGTCGGCGAGGGCGGTGCCCTGGCTCTGGCCGTTGTAGGCGCTGTAGACGATCGAGGCGGCCTTGGACTGGCGGGCCGAGATGTCGACCGCGCCGACCGCCTGGACGTCCAGCACCACGTTCGGGTTACCGAGGGCGACGACCTGGTCGATCAGCGAGTTGTAGTTGCCGGGCATGGCCAGGCTGCCGCGGTCCTTGCCCTCGCTCGCGGTGTTCTGGTCGGTACCGGCGACCACGACCACCACGTCGGCGGCCTTGACGGCGGCCTGGGTGGCGGAGCTGAGCGTGACGGCGGTGGTGTCGGTGGTGCTGGTGCCGGCCGCGTCGAAGGTGACGGTGGCCGCGGGGTTGGCGGCCTTGAGGGCGTCGGTGATCCCCTTGCGCATCGAGATCTGCTGGTCGGGGGCGTTGCCGTAGCTGCCGAGGCTGACGGTGTCGGCGAGGTTGCCGAGAACGACGACCTTGTTCACCGCGGACGCCTTCAGCGGCAGCAGCGGCTTGCCGGTCGCGGCGAGGTCGCTGTTCTTCAGCAGCACCATGGACGCGTCGGCGGCCTTGGTCGCGAGGTCCACATGGGCGGCGCTCTGGATGACCGACTTGTCGATGGACGTGTACGGGACGCTGCCCGCCGGGTCGAACTCGCCGGTCCTCATCCGTACGGTGAACACCCGCACCAGCGCGGTGTCGAGGACGCCCTCGCTGAGCAGACCCGCGCGCACCGCCTCCATCACGTTGGCGGTGGTCATCTCGTCGCCGCTGCAGTTGAGGTCGTTGCCGGAGCGCAGCGCGAAGGCCTGGCCGGCGGCGCGGGCGTCGACGGTGTCGCCTGTCTCGTCGTCGATCCACTGCGGGTCGGTCTTGGACCCGTTGGCGGACCAGGGCGCGGGCGCCCAGTTGTGGCCGTCGGCGGGCAGCTTGTAGGTGGTGCCGACGCCGCCGCAGTCCGAGGTGGTGAGGCCGTTGAAGCCGTAGGTGCGCTTGGCGAGCGTGTTGTTGGTGTACGTGTCGGCGACCGCCGGCGTGCCGTTGATCGCGTTGTACGACGTCATCAGGCCGGCGACGTGGGCCTGGCCGATCAGGGTGGCGAACTGCTTGGTGTAGTAGTCGCGCAGCTGGGAGTCGTTGACGTCGGAGCTGATGGCGGTACGGGCGTCCTCGACGTTGTTGAGGGCGTAGTGCTTCGCCGTGGCGGCGGCCTTGAGATAGCCGTTGATCGAGGTGCCGTCGGGGTTCTGCCCCTGGAAGCCGTCCACGAACTGGCTGCCCAACTGGCCCTGCAGATAGGGATCCTCGCCGTACGACTCGTCGTGGCGGCCCCACAGGGGATCGCGGTCGTTGTTGACGGTCGGGGCGAAGTAGGTCAGCGCGCCGTAGTTGTCGGCGGAGCTGCCGAGGTTGTTGCGGCCGACCCCGAACAGCGACTTGTCGAGGAAGCCGCGGGCCTCGTCCGAGATCGCCGAGCCCTGCTGGTACTCGAGGGCGGGGTCCCAGGCCATCGAGGTGGCCAGGGAGGTCGGAAAACCGGTGGCCTTGACGGGCCAGGAGGTGTCGTCCCCGGCGTTCTTGGAGTTGCCCAGCGACTGGATGCCGTGCAGGGCCTCGCTCCAGTAGGTGTAGCCCTGTACGCCGAGGCTGGGGATGGCCGGGGCGTCGTTGGTGATGAGCTGGCGGACCTTCTGCTCCAGCGTCATCCGGGAGACGAGGTCGGCCGCCCGCTCCTCGAACGAGTAACTGGTGTCCTTGTAGATGGGCGTGGACACCGAGGCCGCGGCCGCCGGTGCCGCTGCGGCGGTGTACGGGGACGCCAGGGTGAGGCCGGCGGTGACGGCGAGGGCGAGCGTCATCGCTCTCCTGCCGCCACGTCGGCGTCTCGGACCTTGCATGCTCTCTCCAGAGTGAGACAGGTGAGATACCGGCCCCGGTCGTCTCGACACTTGGCGGGCCGGTCGGCGAGAACACCTGCCGTGACACCTATCGGGAACGGCCGGCTCGCCAACGTGCACCCTGTCACACATGATCCACTGGACGTGCACGTTTCGGCTTCACACGTGTCCACACGTTCATTCGCCGGGCAGCCGAAGGTCCGTTGTCGCCTCCGATGTCGGCATTGTCCTCGTCCCGACCAGCGGACAGACAGGCCGCGACCGACGAGACAGCGCGCACGGATCGGCCCACGTACCGCTTCGCATGGTCGACCAGGCTGCCCACCTCACCGACGCCCGCGGCCCGTAGCCCCTTCCGGCGAGGAACGGGACCTGATACTTGATCGGCAGGGCGACTGGCACCAGTCATCCGTCAGGTCCCTGATCGGCTCGGATCGCCGCCCCGCCCAGAATGGTTTCCACCGCGAGTACCGGGTCGAGAGGCTCCACGAGTTCCTTGGTGGCGACGGCCCACGAGGCGCGCGGGTGCCTCACCGTTCAGCAGTGCGCTCACGTATTCGATGGCCTCCGCAGGCGAGCCCCCGCCCCGCCGACGGTTCGCGAGACCCGCGCCGGGGCGCGGTTCCGCACACCCCGAAGCCCCCGGTACGGACGGCACGCCTTGCCCTCCGCGAGGGTCATCACGGCCCCTTCACTGACCCCCGGCTACGACAGCCTCGACGCACGCGACACCGACCGGGACGGCCGCGGGAAGCCGTGGCACGTCGCCGCGACCGTCTCCCTCCTGCGCGAAGGCGACACGATCGTCGTCGACCCCGGCTTGGTCGAGGACCGCAAGCTCGTCCTCGCCCCGCTCGCCGACGCCGGAATCAGCCCCGAGCAGGTGACCGACGTGGTCTTCAGCCACCACCACCCCGACCACACCGTCACCGCAGCCCTCTTCCCCAACACGCGCCCACGACGTCTGGGCCAACCCGCGACCGCCCCCGGGCCGGTGCCGGTCACGCTGTCACCCGATCAGCGGCCACGCTGAGAAGACCCGGTTCTTCACGACCGCCCCGTCCTCGTCGGCCGCCAGTCGACCGATTCCCTTCGGTGCAGCCGGCGCCGCATGTCCTCCGTGAGAAGCCCCGCGCAGCACGCGGACGACGCAACGCAGCCGAGCGCCACTGCGGCGGCCGACAGCTTCAACGCGCCATGGTCCGGTGCCCCCGGCGGCGGCCCCAGCCGGTTGTCGACGTGGCCACGCGGGTCGACCGTCATGACGACCCGCGTTCCTACCGGCGACTGCTCACCCTGGAGCTTGTGCGTGGTCCCGTCCGGCAGCCGTACGACGACCCCCGAAGCGGTGCCGTCCGGGGTCGACGACTCCCACTGCCTGGTCACGACACCGGTCATCGCGATCCCGCGGTCATGCAGAGCCTGCTGGTCGGAGTCCGGCCACCCGAAATACAACACACCGCCGTACGCAGAGAGAAGCAGTAGACCCACGCCGCCTCCGACGACGTAGGACGCCTTCTGACAGTCACGGGAGTGGAGATACACAGCCGCCGGCACCGGGACGACCAGGCAGACGGTCACCCCGCCGCACGCTGTGAAGAAGACCAGCGGGTTCCGGTGCCCGTGCGCCCACAGCGTCAGCGGCACCCATGCCGTGAACAGGGTGAACCCGGTCGCCACGAATGACCCCACGGCAAACGCTCCCAGCCACCCCGCAGCCCGCCCGGCCGCCCGCGGCACGGCCCGCCCCCACGAACTCACCATGCCGCCAGCGTGACCGCGCCTCCGGCCACGGGCAAGGTCCCGTGCCGCCCGTGCTGCTGGGCCCGCGCGACGACTGGTTCACCGCCGCCGCGGTACGCACCCTGGCGAGCCGGCTGGCAGACCGACGAGCAGCTGATCGCCGACCTCACCAGGCTCGCCCACGACACCGACGACTCCGACTCGGTCCACCGGTCCCTCGCCGGAGTCCACCTTGAACGAGACCACCACACATCCGGGCTCGCTCTGCTGGAGGAGGTTCTCCCTGACTCGGCCGACCACGTGCACGGGCACCGGGCCCAGAGCAGCCCTGGCCAAGCACCGGCCGCGTCGGGCCGTGGGCGCTCCGAACGCGGTGACCGGGAAGCCGACGGGCGAGCCTGGCTAACCGTCGCGCTCCAGGCCGCCGGACGCCGGCCACTCGCTCGCCGCCCGGACCGCCCCAACACCGCGTCGGGGCGCCGGTTCTGCAACTGCTCGAAGGCCAACCGACCCGCGACGTCCCAGACGACCAGCTCGCCGTCCCACGCGGTCTCATCCGGCAGTTGTACGGCCCCGGCGACGTCTCCGGAGCGCGCAGCCGCCACGGGCGACACGCGGTCACGTGCCTGTGACATGAACTCGACGTATCCGGCACGAATGATCTTTAGGTTTGTTCTCGCTGGTCAGAGTAGCCAGCACGTCAGAAGCCAAAGTCGCCAGGAGCAGCCATGCGTACTGCACTCCGTACCGCCCTCGTCACCGTCGCCCTCGTCGGTACCGCCACTGCTTCTGTCGTCTCGGCCCATGCCGCCGCTCCGTCCGCGCCGGCCGGGAGCAGTGCCTGTGTCGCCGCCACGACCATCCCCTCCGTCTTCGGCGGCATGAAGGTTCGGCTGGTCAGCAGCGCTGACAACGGCGCGTCCGCCACGCTCCTGGATGCCAAGGGCCACGCCGTCGCGACCGTGAACCAGAGCAAGCCCACCGACCTGGCCGACGGCCTGAAGATCACCGGAGTGCTCGCCGCCAAGCCCGTCTTCGGCCAGCGCAGCCAGGGCGGGACCACCCCTTGGCAGTCCACGCCCTTCCCGGCTCTGTCCGCCGACTGCACCCTGCACGGCACGCTCTCCCGCACCCTGCGCCTCGACGCACGTACGACCGTGCAGATCTTCAAGGTCTCCGCCGACCACCACCAGGCCCGTGTCTTCCGGGACGGCAAGCTGGTGCGCTTCCTCGACGCGCACTCCCGCGCCGGCGCCGCTTTGTTCGGCAACCGCACGCTGGTGCTTGACCCGGTCGGCGGGACCGTCAGCTGGACCGGCGCCGAGACCGCCGTCAGCCCCCGGCTGGGCCGCTACAAGCTGGCCAACGGCGCGATCGTCAAGCTCGTCAAGCACAACGGTGTCTACGGGGCGCAGCTGACCACCAGCCACGGCACGTTCTCCGTCGCGTACGCCAAGGGTCGCCCGGTCGTCCTCCAGGACAACGTCACCCTGGTCGTCTTGGCCGCCGACGGCACCGTCAGCAACCACATCTACGGCAAGTCCGTCCAGAAGGCACCGGTTTACCTGGGTGTCTGAGTCATCAGCGAAAGAAAGGGGGGTGCCGTCGATCAGCGCGGCGCCCCTTTCTCGCGAGAGCACAACGTCTGACGAGTTCGTGCACAGTAGGCAGGGAGACGCCGAGGATGGCGGCGGGGCTCGGTGTTCACACCCACCGCGCCGACGTCAATAGGAGCCACACGGGTTCCTCGCCGGTCGACTGGGGGCCGGACCGGCTCGAGACACCACCTGGTTGCTGACGGGCACGGCACCCCGCTTGCGATCAGCCTGACCGGCGGAAACCGCAACGACGTCACCCAACTGCTGCCGCTGCTCGACGCGGACCCACCAATCGCGGCCGGGTAGGCCGTCCCCGGCGCAAGCCCGACTCGCTATTCGCCGAGCGTGGCTACGTCACGACGCATACCCGACCAAGTCCGGGCCTGTGGCATCGTGCCAGCCGTCGCCCGCCGCGGTACCCGACGCGGCACGGGGCTCGGCACCTGTCGCTGGGTGATCGAGCGGAGCTTCGCCTGGCTCCACGGCTTGGGGCACCCCGCGTCCGTTGGGAACGCCGACACACCGGCAGCTCAGCTTGCTGTGTCGGCCGCTGTCAGTCCCATCAGAAGGACCAGAGGGCGGAGTCGACGAGTGAGGCGGCGTAGTCGGGGTACGGGACCGTGCCGTCGTTGATGTTGTCGGCGCCGGTCAGCACGTGTTCGAGAGCGAGGTGGGTGGCATGATCGGCGTCCCGGGACGGGCGGGCGACGGAGACGTGCATCATGGCGCCGTCGAAGGCGACGACCCGCGCACCGAAGCGGTCCTCCCAACTGCGGAGCAGGGCGCACAGCAGGGGCAAGGGAGCTTCCGTCTGCCAGCCCATGACCGCGGGAATGTCGGCGGAGCGGGTGGCCGGAACCAGGGCCAGATGAGGCTTGGGCAGCGGGTAAGGGCCGGCCATGAGCCGGGCGATGGCGGTACGGGCGGCGGCAGCAGGGTCGGCTCCGGCCAGGGAAGAAGGGATGCCGGCCGCCAGGCCGGGCCAGCGGTCGAACGGCGCCCCGGGATCCCTCGTCCCAGGGTTCGACGCCCTCCGGTAGGTCCTCGGTTCTTGCGGCGCCGCAAGCTGCCTCAGCTGGAAGGCTCGATAGGAGTGCCAGTCCCGTTCCAGCACGGCGTGAAGGTCCAGGGTGTCGACGGCCGCGAGGGCGGTGGGCCGGCCAGGTCCGTATGGGGTGGAGACGAGCAGTGGCCACAGTCCGGTTTCCTCCCGTGCACTCTGGCAGTGCGTCCAGGACCCCACGGGATCCAAAACCGGCTCCTCGGACAGCCACATGCGAGGTGGCGAGGCATCGCCTCGGACGACTTCGGGAAAGCAACGGCCTGGCGGAAGCCCATCGGGCAGTGACGATAACATGCGCACGCACGTCAGCCGCGGCCACTGACACCGCGCATCCCAGATCCGGGCGGACGCAGTTTCCGAGGTGCCTTGCGCCGGTCACTCGACGTCGAGTCGCTGAAGAACCTGATGAGTTACCGGCGTCAAGCAGGCCGGCGAGTACCTGCGTCATGTTGTCGATGCCGGGATCTGGAACGGGGACCCATGTCGGCCTGTCTCCGGTCGACCGCGCCCGTCCCGGCTCCAAGCACCATGCGGCGCCGTGCCGTCGTCACCACCGTTTCCTACGCCTTCTACGACCTGCACCGACCGGCCTGCCACGCCTATGCCGCCGCACGCCTCACACGAGAGGAAGCCCAGCTCAGCGTCGACCAACTCTTCGACTTCATCGCCAGCACATGGTCCTGGGTCATGACCAAGCAGTGCCCCTCCGCCTGGGCCTGGGAAAAGCACACCCGTGCCGTCGCCCCTCGCGCCGGCCGCACGCCTACCCCGGCCGAAGACACCGCGCTCCTCCACGACGACCTTCGGCTGAGCATCAACCGCATCGCCACCATCACCGGCACCGACCCCGCACGGGTCACCGCTCTCCTGGCCGCTGCCCGCCACATCCGCCAACCGGCAGGCTCCACATCGCAGCATTCACACAAGGCTGTCGGCCGTCGAAGAGGCTATCCAGTACCTCACACCACTCCTGGAGCCGCGTAGGCCCCCGGGAGAACAGTGGTGCTGAAGGGCGGGCGGAACCGGTGGCACGGCCGCGTGGGGAACACCCGCTATCATCACGGCCACCCTTGAAGACTGCCTCCGGAGGCCCCGTCCGGGTTGTGCCGCGCCAAGGGACACCGGTGCTCACGTCGGGATCGGGCCAAGTCGCCACAAGGCTCGTAGATCTGGAAAGCGGGGACTGGAGACCATCTCCTGGGTCGTCTCACCGTTGAGCCAGCACACTTGCTCGGGGCTTCCGTCGCGGGTGTCGAACAGGCAGCACACTCCGCCGCTGGCGGCGGTGAGGCCGGTGAACACCTCCCTGACGCGGGCCGACCGCGCGAACACACGGCTCATCGCCGACGTCGCTGCCCAGAACTCCGCTGACGCGTAACGAGGGTGCAGCGAAGACTCGAACCGGATCGTCAGGTAGACGTACCCGATCCTGACTCGCCCGTCCTCGTCGATTTCATGGCCGTGTGCCTCTCCGTACTCGCGCACTGCGTCATCGACGCCGAACATGATGGACGTGTCGAGCTCGAGTGTCCTGCTGGTGGAGCAGTCGACCGGCTCGCTCTTGAAGTGGGACGTGAACGGGAGGACGAGCCGGTCACCGCCGGGCAGGGTGAGCTCGAGCGGCGGCACCCCACGGCTCGGTGGTGCCAGCTCGGCCAGATTGGCCAATGCCCTGGCGACGTTTTGGGGCCGCAGGTAGATGTCGTAGCCGTAGGTCAGTCCCAATTTCCCCCTCTGCTGGGCCGAACCGCACCTTCTCATGACCCGCCCCTGGGGAGCCTCCCGATATCGGAGAGACGCGCCGATCCGGCGTCACAGCCGTTTACGGTATGAACTAGGTGACGCCGGCCCGTGAGTCGACGTCAAGGAGGGGGGCCGCCCGCGAGGCAGGCCGCCGCCCCTCTTCCTTCCGGCCTGCCGCACCCGCACGGTCAGTGCCCCCGAGTGAGGGCACTGGCCCCGCCCCAGACAGGAGCGATCCCATGCGTACCGCCACGGAGACGACCTTCACCGCCAATGACGTCACGTACCGGCTGACGGCAGACGCTGTCCGGGCTGCCGCTGCGCGCTTGACTCCCGCCGACTCAGCTGACCCGCACCCCAACCGGAGCTGGTACGCTCTGATCGGTACCCACCTGTATTACGTGGTCGACCTGGTCGAAGAGGCCACCGGCGCCACGCAGGTGAAGGTCAAGGTCGCTCGTCTTCGCCTCGCCGAACTGGGCTTGCCCGTCTTCGCCCTGGCCTGGAACACGCTGCTGACTCAGGGCCACCCAGGTCACACGGGCTGACCTGGGTACCGCGCACCTCACCGACCGCCTGTCTCAGGCACGGGGCTGGAAGCCGCGTCGCTTCAGGCGGCTGGGAAGGCCGACCCGACCAGCCAATGGACCTCAACGGCATCGGCCGAACCGCAACGAACGCCGACGCCGCGCGCTGTCGGTGCGGGACGAGGACATGCGGAGGCCGAGGCTTCGCACATCAGCTGTCACGGGTGTCTCCCGGCGTCATCTAACGTGTCCGATCGACGAGTTGGCTCAGCCGCGGCAGGCGGAGTCGAAGACCGCCGTCACGAGGCGGGCCGAGGAAACGGGCTGCGGGTGCCGGTGACCGGCATCAACTCGTTTTCATCGACCAACTGGTGGCCATCCTCATCCACCTGTGACATGACCTCCCACACTCGGTGCTGGGGTTGTTCGGCGTCGACCGCTCCACCATCACCCGTGAGCTGCCCCCGGTTTGGTGGAGTCCCTGAAGCCAGGCTTATGATCCTGGCCCGAAGGAGAACCACGAGCAGTGCCAGCACCACGTAAGTACCCGGACGAGCTCCGCGAGCGGGCCGTCCGCGAGGTCCGCACCTCCGGCCGCCGTCCGATCGCGCATGTCGCGAAGGACCTGGGCATCCACAAGGAGGCCCTGCGCGGCTGGGTCCGCCAGGCTGAGGCGGACACCGGCGAACGCGACGACCGGCTGACCACCGCCGAGCGGGAAGAGCTGAGGCCACTCCGCAAAGAAGCAGCGGAGTTGAGGCGGGCGAACGAGATTCTGAAGGCCGCGAGCGCGTTTTCGCGGCGAACTCGACCGTCCCCGGACGAGGCCGACCAGGTGATCGAGCACCTCAAGGACAAGGGTCTCGGGGTCGGGTTCGCCTGCCGGGTGCTGGGGCTGTCGGAGTCGGCGTACTACGCGCGCAAGAAGCGGCCGAAGTCGGCCCGCCGACTGCGCGACGAGCAGCTCATGCCACTGATCGAACAGGTCCATGCCGAGTCCGGTGGCACCTATGGTGTCCGCCGGATCACCCGCGCGCTGCGACGCAAGGGCGTCGTCGTGGCCCGCTGCACCGTCGAGCGGCTGATGCGTGAGCTGGGCCTGGAGGGCGTGATCCGCGGACAGCGGCGCCGCACCACGGTGCCGGAGCCGTCGGCACCCAGGCCGCCGGACCTGGTCGACCGCGACTTCACGGCCTCGCGGCCCAATCAGCTGTGGGTGGCGGACATGATGTATGTGCGCGCCTGGTCCGGCTGGGTGTACGTGGCGTTCGTCCTGGACGTGTACTCGCGGATGATTGTCGGCTGGCAGGTCGCGAACCACATGCGGACCGAACTGCCGTTGGACGCACTGGAGATGGCGTTGTGGAGACGCCGGATCAAGAAGGACTCAGGCCTCATTCATCACAGCGACCGCGGTTCGCAATACGTATCAATTCGGTATACCGAGAGGCTGTTCGAGATCGGGGCTTCAGCCTTGGTCGGCTCGGTCGCGGACAGCTACGACAATGCGATGGCCGAGGCGCTGAACGGCACCTTCAAGGCCGAGCTGATCGAGATGCAAGGACCGGCGGGACGTTGACCAGGTCGAGCGGGCGATCTTCCAATGGGTCACCTGGTACAACGAGGAACGGCTCCACTCCGCCCTCGGCTACGTACCGCCCGCCGAGTACGAACGCGAGTGGTGGCGACAACAGGAAGCCACCCCGCAGTCCGCCTGAAACAAGATCACCGGACTCTACGAAAATCGGGGCAGCTCATGCATCCCCGGAATCGGCACGGAGGAAGCGCCCTGGCTGAACTCTGTCGCGGACACCCTCGACGAGGAGATGAAGGGCGCCGCCACGGATGCGGGAACCCAGTCGGGCGCGGACGTGGTCTTCGCCGACCCACGCGGCGAATTCGAGGGCAAGGCCGTGTGCGGTGACTCAGAGGATGTGAACGGCATCGTCAAGACCGGTCTGTCCCAGCAGACAAAACCGGCATACTCGAAGTGGGTATGGCGTCTTTCCACCCGAAGATCGCCGGTGCACGGCTGTATGCGTAGGTGCTGGAGCGCGCCCTCGGTAAGGAACCAATGATCGACGGCGGGGTCTGAGTATGCGTACTCGGGCCCCAGCCTGTTGTGCAGGGAGAAGCTTGGCTCATGAACGACCATTCACCTTCCCGCCGCGGTGCGGGCGAAGACGTGCTCTTCGCCGTCCTGCTGTGGTTACTGGACGCCATCGTCGGAATCGTTGCCCTGCTGACCGGTCTGGCGCGGACCGACTTCAACCCTTTGGAGCCGGACCCCCACGCGTCGCTGACGCCGGTTTTCGCCTACGTGGGAGGATTCGGGGGCCTGGTACTCCTCTCGGCGATCGGCTTGTTCCGACTGGGATACCGGGTGAGTGTGGCGACGCAGACCGTAGCCGCTGTCGCGGCATTGGCCTTCTGTGCCGCAGCAATGAGCGCGCACCTCGCTCTGACTAGTGCTGCATCAGGCAACGTTCGCCCTGTCGACTACCTTACGTAGTCGTTCGTCGGCGGCATGCTTGTTCCGCCAGATGATGTAGCGGCGGATCATGCTGCCCTGCTCCCTGTGACTGGCGTGGTCGGTGCCGTCGAGGGCGAAGTAGCGCAGGGCCGTGAACTGGGCCTCGATGCGGTTCAGCCAAGAGGAGTTGGTCGGGGTGTAGGCGAGCTCGACGTTGTTGGCCGCGGCCCAGTCGCCGACCCGGGTGTCCTTCTTCGTGACCAGGTGCGGGGAGAAGTTGTCCAGCACGATCGCGATCCGTACCCTGGGTGGGTGGAGGCTGCGCAGGTAGCGGCAGAACTCCAGGAACCTCGTGCGGTTCTTCTTTGTCTTGATGTGGCCGTAGAGCTTGTCCTTGCCCAGGTCGTAGGCGGCGAACAGGTGCCTGACCCCGTGCGGTCGGGTGCAGGTCGCTCGCCGTCGCGGCCGTGGTTCCCGTTCGGGATCCTTGTGCCGTCCGCCGCGCTCGGCCCACTGCCGACCGGGGTGAGGCTGGAGGTTAGGCGGCCCGAACTCGTCCAGGCAGATCACGACTTCGGGCTCGCCTTCCTCGGGTATCACCTCGCCGTCGGCGATCGCGTAGAGGTGCTCGACGCGCGCCCTTTTGGCGGCGTAGTCGGGGTCACGGGAGGTCTTCCAGGTCTTCACGCGTTGAAACGAGACGCCATCCTCGCGGAGCAGGACCCGAAAGCCCTCGTGGCTGATGTCGTCGACCACCCCCTCGGCGACCAGGCAGTCGGCCAGCTTGGCCAGGCTCCAGGTCGAGAACAGCAGACAGTGCTCGGCCGGCCTGGACTTGGCGATCTTCTTGATCTCACGACGTTCCGGGAGCGTGAACGTCTTGGGCCGACCTCCCTTGTACTTGGGGTAGAGGGACTCGAAGCCGTCGGCGTTGAAGTCGTGGATCACGTCCCGGACCCGGTCCGCGCTGGTGAACGTCACCTTGGCGATCCTCGCCACGGACATGCCCTGGGCGGACAGCAGGACCATCTGGGCTCGCCGCCAGCTCACCACTGACCCCGTGCCCCGGCGCACGATCTGCAGCAGGCGCTTGCCTTCGTCGTCATCGATCTCGCGGACGCGTACTCGTTCTGCCACCCGCACATGATCGCGCCTGACACACCGTCATGCGGAAATCTCAGATGGTGCGTAGTGATGCAAGTAGTTACGCAGCTGCGGTGCGAGCTGGGACATGTCGCCGCCGTTGACCGCATGCCAAAGACGATTCTCGATCCAGAAGCGATGGGCGAACTCCTCGAACGACGGTGCACACCAGAGGATCGCGGCCCTCTGCTCCTCCGCGTCATCGAGGTCGCTCTCTGTCTCCTCCGCGTCACGCTGAGCCTCGTACTCGTATTCGTAGTCGAGGTGGGAGTGCACCACGAACGTCTCGCCGGAGGAGCGAAGGTAGAGGTACCAGATGACGCAGTCCTGCTGATCCCGCAGGAATCGCACGAGGAAGGAACCAGGCTCGACCGGACTGGGTAGCGGTTGCGAGATGTCGGTCCAGCAGCCAGTCACCGAGACCTCGTCCAGCGAGCCGTACAGATTCGCGCTGGTCTGGAAAGTGACGAAGTCCTGCGGCAGAGACAGGCTCCTGGCCGCCAGATCCCCCGCCAAGTCGTTGAGCTTCGCGACCTGCTCAGGGTCGAGGCCTCGAGTGCCACCGAGCCACTGGAAAGCGCCTGTGAACTGGCTGGAGTCGAGCGGCGGCAGACTCTCGTACGGGTAGCGCTCATAGGTGTAACGGCAGGCACGGTACTCGCCGAGGTCGGTGGCGCACCACGCGGCGTCGAAGCCGACCGAGGACAGCACGGACCCGGATCGTTCATCAGGCATCGGAACCCCAGTTGATCACTGCGAGCGGAGTTATCGGCGCCAGCTTGGCAGCCGCCACCGACAACTCCTACAACGGGTGGGCCAGACCGGTTCCCCAGAGCCGGGTCGGGGCGAACGTTGCCTGATGCAGCACTAGCAAGGGGCTGGCCACAGTTGTGGATCTTGGAGGGTGAGGCGGTGCCGACGGGTGCGGCCACCGGTGATCATCGTGTGTGAAGACAGAAGATCAGACGGTGGCCGCAGGTCACAGCGTAGGCCCTGCCCGTTGGGACGAGGAGTTCGAGGGGCTGATGGAGCGCATAGCCGGGCGGTTCGCCCATTCTGAACCCCGGCGTCAGGTGGGGCAGTTCGTTCGCGGACTGCTGGCCGATCTGCCCCGCAAGAACTGCTGGACGATCGCGGAGTGGGCCGGCGAGGCCACGCCGGATGGCATGCAGCATTTGTTGGAGCGGGCCAAGTGGGACGCGGACGCAGTCCGCGATGATCTGCGCGAGTACGTCGTCGATCACCTGGGCGCCGAGCAGGCCGTCCTCGTCGTCGACGAGACTGGCGGCGTGAAGAGGGGGAACGCGACCGTCGGGGTGCAGCGCCAGTACACCGGCACCGCCGGGCGGACCGAGAACTCCCAGGTCGCGGTCTATCTTGTCCATGCCACGCCGCGCGGGCACGCCGCCGTCGACCGTGAGTTGTACCTGCCCAGGGCATGGACCGACGATCCCGAGCGGTGCCACAGGGCGGGCCTGGACCCCGACGAGGTGCGTTTCGCCACCAAGACGCAGCTCGCCGCCGCGATGCTCGAGAGGTTCTGGGCGGCGGTCACACGGCCGGCTGGGTCACCGGCGACGAGGTCTACGGCGGCAACCCGGCCCTACTGTCGATGGTCGCTACGCACGGAACGGGATACGTCATGGCCGTCTCCTGCCGCACCGAAGTACACACCCCTGCTGGCAAGTTCCGTGTCGACGTGCTGATGCGCAAGGTGCCCCGACGAGGCTGGCGGCAACTGTCCGCAGGCACCGGCGCAAAAGGCCCGCGCCGTTACGACTGGGCCGCCGTCGGCCTGATCCCCACCCACTCGGTGGGCACCTGCCAGCTGCTGATCCGCCGCAACCGCACCACCGGCGAGGTGGCCTACTACCGCTGCTTCAGCCCGCGGCCAGTACCGCTGCCCGCCCTGGTCTGCGTCGCCGGAACCCGCTGGAGGATCGAGGAGACCTTCCAGGCCAGCAAGGGCCTCGCCGGCCTGGACGAGCACCAGGTCCGCCGCCACACCCCCTGGCTGCGCTGGGTGACCCTCGCGATGCTCGCCCGCGCCTTCCTGGCCGTCATCCGCGCCGACGAGCATCGCGAACACCCGGCCCCCAACTCATCGCCCTCACCTGCAACGAAATACAGCGACTATTCGCCCTGCCCGCCGCATCCCCGAACGGCCAACGCGACCATCGCCTGCGCTGGTCCCTATGGCGTCGCCGACACCAGGCACGCTCCCGCAACTGCCACTACCGCCGACGCGAGGCCACAACATGAAGATCCACAACTGCGGAATCAATTGGCCGACCTCAGAAGCAACCGACCGAAGCCGGCGTGGCCCGAGGGCCCCTCAGGTCGCCGTTAGCGCCGCCAGGGCGCGGTCCATCGCGGCGTTGAACTCTTCCGGCGTCAGCGGCAGCCGGGACTTGACGTCCCGACTCCACTGGTCGGCGAGGACCTCGGCGGAGCCCGCCTCGACACCGTCGAGCGCCGCGTCGGCCAGGTCCGACGGAGCGATCTTGTCCACGGGCCAGCCCGCGGACATGTCGGTGTCGGCCAGGCCGAGGTGTACCGCTGTGACGAGCGTGCCCTGCTCGGCGAGCTCCAGGCGGACGCCGTTGGTCATGGCCCAGGCGGCGGCCTTGGTCAGGTGGTAGGCATTGGCGCCCTTAACACCGAACCACGACATGGCGGAGAGAACGTTGACGATCGCGCCCCCGCCGTTCCTGGCGAGCGCCGGCGCGAACTCCCGGATCATTCCCAGGTGGCCGAACATGTTGGTCTCCAGCTCGTGCCGCACCGCGTCCAGCGAACCGGTCACCAGGTCGGTCCCCGTACTGATTCCCGCGTTGTTGATGAGTAGCGAGGCGTCCGGGGCGGCCTCGGCGGCGGCCCTCACGGATGCAGCATCGGCGATGTCGAGGCGCAGCACCTCGACCCCGGGCAGGTCCACGGTCTCCGGTCGGCGGGCCGTCGCGTAGACCTTGCGGGCGCCCCGTTCGAGCAGGCGCTGGGCGAAGGCGCGGCCCAGGCCGCGGTTGGCTCCGGTGACAAGGGCAACTGAGTTGTTGATATCCATGTCAGGTACGCTAAAACCTGACGTTGACGTCAGGGGCAAGTGCTGGTCGTCAGGACCGGGGTGAGAGGAATCACCATGACCGTCACGCAGGCCGCGGCCGAGCGGCTGATCCGCATCGGCGAGGTGGCGCGGGGCGCCGGCGTCTCGGTACGCGCCGTGCGCTACTACGAGCAGCAGGGACTGCTCATCGCGGAGCGCAGCCCATCCGGCCAGCGCCTCTACCGGCAGGACGCCGTCACCCTGGTGCGCTTCTTCCAGCAGATGTTCGCCGCCGGCCTCACCAGCCGAAGGATCACCGAACTCCTTCCGTGCTGGGACTCCGGACACACTGACGCCGAGCAACGAGCCATGCTGCGCGCCGAGCGCGACCGTATCCAGGCCAAGGTTGACGACCTGCAGGCCGCCCTGGACCGCCTCGACGAGGTCATCGCGATCACGGACACGCACCCGTAGGCGCGTCGGTCGGACGGCGCACCAGCGATCTACGGCTGGAGTAACTAGGCGCCGCCCCTTGTCGTCGCGCTTATCGGCCAACTCGGCTATGAAGGCGTTGACTTCAGCCTCCAACGCGGCGGCAAGCATCCGCCGTGCCTCTTCCCGAACGACCTCATCCAGCAGTGAACTGCCGCCTTGCCCGCAGGGGCCCGGTCAGGCTTCGTGGAGCGCGTCGTGGGGGGGGGGGGGGGGGGGGCCGGGGGGGGGGCGGGGGGGGGGGGCGGGGGGGGGGGGGGGGGGGGGGGGGGGGGGGGGGGGGGGGGGGGGGGGGGGGGGGA
>NZ_JBICWR010000017.1:0-190687 GCF_043199855.1 Streptomyces sp. NPDC048521 | reverse complement strand
CCTCATCCAACGCAGCCGCGAACACCGGGAACACCCCATACAACTCCCGACCCATCCCCACCCGCTGAGCACCCTGACCCGTGAACACGAACGCCGTACGAGCAGCACCCACCGCACCACCCACCACCACACCCGGCGCGTCCCGCCCCTCGGTCAGGGCCTTGAGACCGGCGAGCAGGTCGTCGCGATCGGTACCCAGGACGACAGCTCGGTGCCTGAACGCCGTACGTGCGGTGGCGAGGGTGTACGCCGCGTCCCCGACCCCGATCTCGGGCCGCGCCGTCAGGTGCGTGTGCAGAAGGGTTGCCTGCTCCCGCAACGCCTCCGGCGACCGCGCCGACAGCACCAGCGGCGCGACCTCGTGGGCGGCGACGGACGGCGTCTCGTCAGGGGCCTGCTCCAGGATCAGGTGGGCGTTGGTGCCGCTGATGCCGAACGAGGACACCGCCGCCCGCCGGGGACCGTCCGAAGGCCACTGACGGGACTCGGTCAGCAGCTGAACCGTGCCCGCCGACCAGTCCACATGCGGCGACGGCTCGTCCACGTGCAAGGTGCGCGGCAACTCGGCATGACGGATGGCCTCCACCATCTTGATCACACCACCGACACCCGCAGCCGCCTGCGCATGCCCGATGTTCGACTTCAACGACCCCAGCCACAACGGCCGCTCCGCAGAACGCGCCGCACCATAGGTCGCGATCAGCGCCTCCGCCTCGATCGGATCACCCAGCGTCGTACCGGTGCCGTGCGCCTCCACCACATCCACGTCCGCCGCCGACAGACCCGCATCGGCCAGCGCCTGCCGGATCACCCGCTGCTGAGACGGACCGTTCGGCGCCGTCAACCCGTTCGACGCCCCGTCCTGGTTCACCGCACTGCCCCGGATCACCGCCAGCACCCGGTGCCCGTTGCGCCGCGCGTCCGACAACCTCTCCAGGACCAGAAGCCCGGCCCCTTCCGCCCATGCCGTGCCGTCCGCGCCCGCCGCGAACGCCTTGCAGCGGCCGTCCGCTGCCAGTCCGCGCTGGCGGCTGAACTCCACGAACATGCCTGGGGTCGCCATCACCGTCACGCCGCCGGCGAGGGCGAGGGTGCACTCGCCGCGCCGCAGCGCCTGCACCGCCAGGTGGATGGCGACGAGGGACGACGAGCACGCCGTGTCCACCGTCACCGCCGGACCCTCCAGACCGAGGGTGTAGGCGATCCGGCCGGACATCACGCTCGTGGTGCTGCCGGTCAGCAGATAGCCGCCCGCTTCCTCGTCCGCCTCGTGCAGGCGGGGGCCGTAGTCCAGGGCGGTGCCGCCGACGAACACCCCGGTACGGCTGCCGCGCAGGTGCTCGGGGAGGATGCCCGCCCGTTCGAGCGACTCCCACGCGGTCTCCAGCAGCAGCCGCTGCTGCGGATCCATGGCCGCGGCCTCGCGGGGCGAGATGCCGAAGAACGCGGCGTCGAAGTGGCCGGCCTGGGCCAGGAAGCCGCCCTCCCTGGTGTAGGTGGTGCCGGGCCGCTCGGGGTCCGGGTCGTGGAGGGCGTCCAGGTCCCAGCCGCGGTCGGCGGGGAACGGGCCGATGGCGTCCCGGCCGTCGGCGACCAGTCGCCAGAGATCGTCGGGGCCGTGCACGTCGCCGGGGAGGCGGCAGCCGATGCCGACGATGACCACGGGGTCGTCCACCGTGGTGGCCGTGGGCGCGTGCGGCTCGCCACCGGCACCCTCCGTCCGACCGGCGGGACCGGCCAGGTCCTGTGCCAGCCGGTGGGCGAGTTCGGTGGGCGTGGGGTGGTTGAACAGCAGCCCGGATTCCAGGGTGAGGCCGGTGGCCTCGCCGAGCCGGTCCCGCAGCTCCACGGCGAGGAGCGAGTCGAAGCCGAGGTCCCGGAACGGCCGGCCGGGGTCGACGGACGCGGGCGTGCCGTGGCCGAGGACGAGGGCGGCGGCGGAGCGCACCAGATCGAGCATGGCCCGTTCCTGGTCCGCCGCGTCGGCCCGCTCCCCTGTCGCCGGCTGGGCAGCGGAGTCGGTCGGCAGGGCGGCGGCCGGTGCGGCGGAGTCGGTCGGCGGGGCGGCGGCCGGCGTGGAAGCGGAGTCGGGCAGAGGTGTGGAGGCATCGCCGTGCCCGTCCGTGGTGCCGCGGGCCGGCTCCCCGAGCGGACGGGCCCCGTCCTCGCCGTACCAGTGCCGCCGGCGCTGGAACGCGTAGCCCGGCAGGGGGACGCGCCGGGCCCCCGTCCCGTCGAAGAGGCTGTGCCAGTCGGGCGCGTGGCCGTGGACGTGGAGTCGCGCGACGGCCGTGAGCAGGGCCTCCGGCTCGGGTGCCGACCGGCGCATGGTCGGCAGCAGGACGGCCTTCCGGTCCCGCACGCACTCTCGGCCCATGGCGGTGAGGACACCGTCGGGGCCGATCTCCAGGAAGGCGGTGGTGCCGGCCTGGACCAGGGTGGCCAGGCCGGCTTCGAAGCGGACCGCGGACCGCACGTGCCGTACCCAGTAGTCGGCTGATCCGAGCTGCTCCGCGGTCGCGGGCAGGCCGGTGACGTCCGAGATCACGGGGATGCGCGGCGGAGCGTAGGTCAGTCCGGCGGCGACGGCGCGGAACTCCTCCAGCATGGCGTCCATGTGCGGGGAGTGGAACGCGTGGCTGACCCGCAGCCGTCGCGTCCGGCGGCCGAGCCGGGCCACGGCCGCGGCGATCTCCTCGACGGCGGTCTCGTCGCCCGACACGACGACGGCGCGCGGGCCGTTGACGGCGGCGATGTCGGCCTGCGCGGACCGGCCCTCCAGCAGCGGCAGCACCTCCCGCTCGGAGGCTTCCAGCGCGACCATGGCGCCGCCGGGCAGTGCCTCCATCAGCCGTCCGCGCGCGGTCACCAGGGTCGCCGCGTCGGCGAGGTCCAGGACGCCGGAGACGTGGGCGGCGGCCAGTTCACCGATCGAGTGGCCGAGCAGGTGGCCGGGGGTGACGCCCCAGGTCTCCAGGAGCCGGAACAGAGCCACTTCCACCGCGAACAGGGCGGGCTGGGTGTATCCGGTGCGGTCCAGCAGGGCGGCCTCGGGAGTGCCCGCGGGCGCGAACAGCACCTGCTGGAGGGGGCGTTCCAGGTGCCGGTCGAGTTCGGCGCAGGCCTGGTCGAGTGCGTCGGCGAAGGCGGGGTGCGCACGGTACAACTCGGCTCCCGCGCCCACCCGTTGGCTGCCCTGACCGGAGAAGAGGAAGGCGAGGCCGCCGGTCTGCGCGGTGGTGCCGGTGACGGTTCCGGGCGCCGCCTCGCCCCGGGCCAGGGCCGCGAGGCCGACGAGCAGTCGCTCGGGGTCCGAGCCGACGACGGCCGCGCGGTGGTCGAACTGGGTGCGGGTGGTGGCCAGGGAGTACCCGACGGACGCCGGGTCGGGCATGCCGCCGTCGGCGGTCAGACGGGCGTGCAGCCTGGCCGCCTGCGCCCGCAGTGCCTCGGGCCCCCGCCCGGCCAACGGCCACACGACCGGCCGTTCGGCGCCGGCATCCCGGTCCGTCCCGCGGGTCGGGTCCGCCGGTTCGTGGTCCGCCGGGGCGTGGTCCACCGGGGCGTCCGGGCCGCCGTGCGCCGGGTCGGGTGCGCCGGTGCCGGACCGTGCCGGGTGCGTGCGTGCGTCCTCGCCCGCGGGCGTCCGCACAGGCGCCTGCGCCACCACCACGTGGCAGTTGGTGCCGCCCATGCCGAAGGAGCTGACGCCGGCGATGAGCGGCGTGTCGGGGCGGGGCCAGGCGCTCAGTTCGCGCTGGACGGTGAGGCCGAGTTCGGTGAGCGGGATGCGCGGGTTGGGCGTCCGGAAGTGGAGGCTGGGGGGCAGCTGGCGGTGCCGGACGCTGAGGAGCGTCTTCAGCAGGCCGACGATGCCCGCGGCGCCCTCCAGGTGGCCGACGTTGGTCTTGGCCGAGCCCACCGCCAGCGGAACCGCACGGTCCCGGCCGAGTGCCGCGCCCAGGGCCGCCGCCTCGATCGGGTCGCCGACCTTGGTGCCGGTGCCGTGCAGTTCGACGTACTGGACCTGCTCGGGGCGGGTTCCGGCCCTCCGGTGGGCCGCCTCCACGACCCGCTGCTGGGCCACCTGGTCGGGCACGGTCAGACCGGAGGTGGCGCCGTCGTTGTTCATGGCGCTGCCCAGCAGGACGCCGTGGATCTCGTCGCCGTCGGCCAGGGCGCGGGCCAGGGGCTTGAGCAGGACCAGGCCGCCGCCCTCGCCGCGTACGTAGCCGTCGGCGTCGGCGTCGAAGGTCGCGCAGCGTCCGTTCGGGGAGAGGCCGCCGAAGCGGGACGCCTCGACCGTGCCGGCGAGGGTGAGGTTGAGGTTGACGCCACCCGCGATCGCGAGGTCGCACTCCCCGCGCCGCAGACTCTCGCAGGCCAGGTGGACGGCGACCAGGGCGGAGGACTGCGCCGTGTCGACGGCGAGGCTGGGCCCGTTGAGGCCGAGCGTGTACGAGACCCGGTTGGCGAGGACGCCCCGGTTCAGGCCGGTCGCGGAGTGGGGGGTGACGGCGCCGGTGCCCCGGCGCTGGAGCAGTGCGGCGTAGTCGTCGTGCATCGCCCCGACGAAGACGCCGGTGCGGCTGCCGGACAGGGTGGCGGGCAGGACGCCGGCGTCCTCCAGGGCCTCCCAGGCCAGTTCCAGGACCAGGCGCTGCTGGGGGTCGACGGAGGCGGCCTCGCGCGGGGACATGCCGAAGAACTCGGCGTCGAAGGCGTCGACCTGGTCGAGGAAGCCGCCACGGGCGGCACCGGTGACGGCGTCCGGGGTGAGGTCCCCCGGCGCGTCGGCCTCCCAGCGCCCGGGCGGAGGCGGGGTGACGGCGTCGCGGCCGGCCCGCAGCAGCTCCCAGAACGCGGCCGGATCGGGGGCTTGCGGGAGCCGGCAGGAGAGGCCGACCACCGCGATCGCGTCCTGTTCGGCCGGACCCACCGGATCCGTCGGGGAACCGTCGGAAAAGTTGTTCTTCGCCACGGTGGCTCACTGCTCCCTCTGGTGCCGATCACCGATCGTCGGGTCAGTGTCACCGGCCCCGCCAAAGCCCTTCTTGGCGCGCTCTAAAGGCGAGTTCCCTGCGTGCCGGGGCCGCGGCTACGGTCCTGCTGGACCAGGCGCGCCAGGTAGGAGGAGTTTCGTGGACTTCAGTCTCTTCTATTTCGCGGACTACGGGGCCGCGGCCGATGACCGGTACCGGCTTCTGCTGGACAGCGCGAAATTCGCGGACACCCACGGATTCGCCGCGGTGTGGACCCCGGAACGCCATTTCCATGAATTCGGCGGCCAATACCCCAACCCGGCCGTCGTCGGTGCGGCGCTGGCCGTGGCTACCGAGCGGATCGCCATCCGGGCGGGCAGTGTCGTCGCTCCGCTGCATCATCCGGCGCGGATCGCGGAGGAGTGGTCCGTGGTGGACAACCTGTCGCGTGGGCGGGTGGGCCTGTCGCTGGCGTCGGGCTGGCACGCGGTGGACTTCGTCCTGCGTCCGGAGAACTACCGGGACCGCAAGGAGGTCCTGGTGCGGTCCGTGGAGACGCTGCGCCGGCTGTGGGGGCGGCAGGAGGTGGCGTTCCCGGACGGGGCGGGCCAGGAGTCGAAGGTGCAGATCTTCCCTCCGCCGGTCCAGCCCGAGCTGCCGTTGTGGCTGACGAGTGCCGGTTCCGCCGACACGTTCCGTACGGCCGGTCGGCTGGGCACGGGCGTGCTGACCCATCTGATCGGCCAGGAGATCGAGGACCTGGAGCGCAACATCGCCGCCTACCGTGAGGAGCTGGCCGCCGCGCACGGTCCCGGGGCGCGCGGCCACGTGGCGCTGATGCTGCACACCCTGCTGGGTTCGGACCGCGAGAAGGTCCGGGAGGAGGTCCGCGAGCCGTTCAGCGACTACCTGCGCAGCTCGATCGGTCTGATCATGAAGACGGCCGCGGCGGCGCTGCCCGGCGGCATCGACCTGGAACGGCTGTCCCCGCAGGACCGCGAGTTCCTCGTGGCGCGCTCCTTCGACCGCTATTTCGACACCGGTGGGCTGTTCGGCACGGTCGAGGACGGCAGGCAGACCGTAGGGCGGCTGCGTGCGGCGGGGGTCGACGAGGTCGCCTGCCTGATCGACTTCGGGGTTCCCGAGGACCGGGTGCTCGAGGGCATGCACTACCTGGACGCGCTTCGCCAGAAGTGCGCCGACGACGCTGGGGAGGACCGTGATGAGCAGCGGTGAACTGAGCGGGCTGACCGCACTGGTGACCGGTGGCGCCTCCGGCATCGGGCTGGCGACCGCCCGCATGCTGGCGGCCCGGGGTGCGGCGGTGGCCTGTCTGGACCTCGACGCCCTGGACGCGGACGGGAAGTCGGCCGTTCCCGAACCGCTCGTCGGGGTGTACGGCGATGTCGCCGACGACGCCTCGGTGGAGGCGGCCGTGGCGGAGGCCGCCGAGCGGTTGGGCGGCCTGGACATCCTGGTGAACAACGCGGGCGTGCTCGGCCGGGGGACCGTGGAATCGGGTGATCTCGACGAGTGGAAGCGGGTCTTCGACGTCAACGTGTTCGGCATGGTGCGGGTGGCCCGTGCCGCGCTGCCGTATCTGCGGCGCTCCCAGCGGGCGTCCATCGTGAACATGTGTTCGCTGGGTGCCACCGTCGGGCTGCCCAACGCGGCCGTGTACTGCTCCTCGAAGGGGGCGGTGCTCGCCCTGACCACGGCCATGGCCGCCGACCACCTGCACGAGGGCATCAGGGTCAACTGTGTGACCCCGGCGCCGGTCGACACGCCGTGGGTGCGCCGGCTCGTCGATGCCGCGCCCGACCCGGAGGCGGCCTTCGCCGCGGTCAGCGGGCGCCAGCCGAACGGGCGGCTGGTCACCGCGGACGAGGTGGCCACCGCGATCTGCTATCTCGCCGGTCCGGCCGCGGGCTCGACCACCGGGGTCTCGCTCCCCGTCGACGGGGGCAGCCGGGGCGTCCTGCTGAGCATGGACCCGCGTGTGCTGCCGGCCCGTTCCCGGCTCTGACCCCGCCGGCCGGGGCGGCTTAAGCGAGGCCCAAGCCGCCTGTAAGAGCCCCGGCCTAGGGTCTCGATCAAC
Source organism: Streptomyces sp. NPDC048521 (assembly GCF_043199855.1). Taxonomy (NCBI): domain Bacteria; kingdom Bacillati; phylum Actinomycetota; class Actinomycetes; order Kitasatosporales; family Streptomycetaceae; genus Streptomyces; species Streptomyces sp. NPDC048521. Next base: position 183,607 of record NZ_JBICWR010000017.1, on the reverse strand, counting down.
GATGGGCAACCGGAGGAAAGCATGACCGAATACCAGCTCAAGGGCACCGCGGCGGCTCTCGTGGAGCTGTTCGCCGGGAAGATCCACCAGCACGGCATGTACGACTCGGAGGGTGCGGCTTTCTACCACTCGTTCACCGTGCGGGACAACGCCGAGGTGGAGGAGCTGCTGAGCGCCGCCGAGGGGCGGCCCGGCCCGGTGCTGGAGCTGTGCTGCGGCTCGGGCCGGCTGACCCTGCCGTTCCTGCAGAATGGTTTCGAGGTGGTCGGGCTCGACAACTCGCCGTCGATGCTGGAGATCCTCGCCGAGCGGATGCGGGAGCCCGAGCACCAGGAGTACGCGGGCCGGTTGAGCACCGTCGAGGGCGACATGACGGACTTCTCGCTGGACCGTAAGTTCGACCTGATCGTGCTCGGCGCGACGGCGGTGTGGAACCTCACCCAGGAGCAGCGCGCGGAACTGTTCCGCTGTGTGCGCGAGCACCTCGCCGAGGACGGCCGCTTCCTGCTGACCGTGCTGGACATCGCCGGGTTCGAGAGCGCGGCCGCCGCCTTCGAGTACACCTCGGTCTTCCCGACGAAGGACGACCGTTCCCCGGTGCTGTGCACGTTCATCGACCGGATCGAACCGGACGGCCTGCGCTCCACCAGCATCCTGGCCAACCGGGTCCAGAGCGGCGAGGTCGTCGACACCGCCCTGTACACCGCCTGGACGCACCTGGCGCCGCTCGGCGCCCTGGAGAAGGAGCTGGCGGCCGAGGGCCTGAAGCTGGCCGGCCAGCGGGAGCTGGTGAACCGTCACCAGATCACCAGGAGCAGCAGCGCCCGCCGTCGTCTGCTCCTCGAAGTCACCCTCTGACGGTGAGCGCCGGCCGGATGCCCGGGCAGGGGCCTGGGCCCCTGCCGGGCGCCCGGGTCCGACCGGGAGACGAGGCGCCGGTGTCGTCCGACGTCGACGCCGTCGCCCCCGATCGGTTCCGCCGGGTTCTCGGCATGTTCGCCACCGGAGTCGTCGCCGTCGCAGGCCTGGACGGCGCCGGACTGCCGGTAGGTCTGGCGGTCAACTCCTTCACCTCGGTGTCCCTGCGGCCGCCGCTGGTCTCCTTCTGCGTGGCGGAGACCAGCAGCAGCTGGCCGCGGATCCGGCAGGCGGGCCGGATCGGGGTGAGCATCCTCGCCGATCGCCAACTGCCCGTGTGCGACCGGCTCGCCGCCAGCGGCCCCGACAAGTTCCACGGCACCGAGTGGCACCTCTCGCCGGGCGGGGCGCCGTTGGTGACGGGCGCGATCGGCTGGCTTGAGTGCTCCCTGAGGGACGAGTACTGGGCCGGTGACCACGTCATCGCCCTGTGCGGGGTCCACCACATGTCGGTCGGCGAGCCGGACTCCCCCTTACTCTTCCACCGCGGCCGCTACGGGACCTTCCACCCCGGTCCGCTGCCGGCCGCCCGGTGACCACCCGCGCCGTCGGACAAGAGTACGAGCCGACGACGGTCGCTCGAGCGGTGCCGACCCGTCCGGCCACTCGTGGGGGTGAACCCCGCGCGAGGCGGGCTCCGTGCCCCCTCGCGGCGGGGAGGGCGCGGCAGACTCCGTCCCCAGGAATGGTCCTGGGACCCCGTGAACGGAGTAGTGACCGCCATGTCCACCGCACAGCCCGCCGGTCGTTCGCCTCGTGAGGTGCTGGAGCGTTATCACCGCGCCATGCTCGCCCTGTCCGCGGACGATCTGGCCGACCTGTACGACGTGGACGCGGTGCACGAACTCCCCTTCCGTTTCCCCGGGATGCCCGAGCGTCACCTCGGCCGCGAGGCGGTGCGCGCCGGCTACCGCGCGGCCTGGGAGCGCAGCCCGGCCCGGCCGGCCGCGTTGCGCGACGTGACGGTGCACGACACCGCCGATCCCGAGGTCGTCATCGCCGAGCAGACGGTCGTCGGCGCGGTGACCGGAAGCGGCGCGCCGTTCGCCTTCCCGAGCGTGCTGGTGATCCGGGTCCGGGACGGACTGATCACCCATGTCCGGGACTACATGGACGGTCTCGGTGTCGCCCGCTCGCTGGGCCGGCTGCCCGCTCTCGCCGCCCCCCTCCAAGACGCGCCCGCGGCCTCCCGGTAGCCGCGGCCGGGGCTGGGGTCAGCCCAGGGTGAGGGCTCGCTGTGCGGTGGTGTTCCGTGCGCTGCGGGCCGTGGTGAGGGTGTAGGTGCCGGGGACGAGGGTCCAGGTGCCGGCAGTCCACACGGTCAGGTCCTGCACCGGGATGGTGAAGGAAAGCCGCTGGGAGGTCGCGGGGGCGAGGGTGACCTTGCGGAAGGCGACCAGGCGGCGTGGTTCGGCCGCGGCGGCGCTCGGCAGGGTGGCGTAGATCTGCACGACCTCGGTGCCCTTGCGTGCGCCGGTGTTGGTGACGGTCACCGAGAGCGTCACGTGCTTGGCGTTCTTGTCGTACGCGGCGTCAAGGGCGCCGTGGGTGAAGGTGGCGTAGGACAGGCCGTGGCCGAAGGGGAAGCGGGGGGTCTGGTTCCTGCCGTCGTAGTAGCGATAGCCGATGGCGATGCCCTCGTCGTAGGAGACGGAGCCGTTGGTGCCGGGGTACGTCGCCGTGGTGGTGCCCGGTCCCTGGGTGGCGTCGGCGGGGAAGGTGACGGGCAGGCGTCCGCAGGGGTCGCTGTCGCCGAAGAGGACGGCTGCCAGGGCGGTGCCCATGCCGCGGCCGCCGTACCACGCCTGGAGCACGGCCTCGACGTCGTTCAGCCAGGGCATGGCGACGGGGCCGTCGGTGTTGAGGACGACGATCGTGCGGGGGTTCGCGGCGGCGACGGCGGTGATCAGCTGGTTCTGGTCGCCCGGAAGGTCGAGTGCCGCGTGGTCCATGTCCTCGCCCGCCACCCGGTTGACGAACACCACGGCGGCGTCGGCGGCACGGGCCGCTTCGACGGCGGCGGGGATGAGGGAGTCGGGCTGCCAGCCGAGGGTCAGGCCGCAACTGCCGGTGTCAGCGGTGGCGTTGGTGTAGGTCAGCTCGACGGTGACGGCCCGGCCGGCGGTCAGCTGGGCGGTGCCCTGGAGGGGGTAGTCGTAGGGGCCGAGGAAGAAGCGGCGGCTGTGGCGGGTGCCGGAGACGACCGTCGCACCGTTGATCCTCAGGGTGGTCGTGCCGGCGGGGAGCAGGGAGAAGCGGTGCAGTCCGGTGGTGGTGGGGACGAGGGTGCCGGTCCACTTCGCCGACCAGACGCCCGGCAGGCCGCCGACGGGTGCGGCTGTGAAGTCGACGGTGGCGTCGGTCCGGGTCGCGGCCGGGGTGCCCGCGGCGTCGGCGCCCGCGTAGTAGGTGCCGGTCAGTCCGGCTGTTCCGGCGGGGGTGCGCAGCACGGTCGTCGGGACGGTGGTCAGCGGCACGTCGCCCTTGGTGCCCTGGGTGTGCGTGACCTTCACCGTGCTGCCGGCGCGGGCGCGCATCGCCTGTACGGGGGTGGTCCAGGTGCCGGGATCGACATAGCTGGAGCCCGCGACGCCGGTGCAGGCGTCGGCGTCCGCCGGGCCGATGACGGCGAGCGACTTCAGTGAGGCGGGCAGGGGCAGGGTCGCGGAGCGGTTGGCGAGCAGGACCGTCGAGGCGACCGCGGCCTCGTGCGCGAGGTTCTGGTGGTCCTGCGTGCTGACGTCGTCGGCCGGGGCCGGGACGGGGTGGTCGAACAGGCCGTTCGCGAACATGGTGACGAGGATGCGACGAGCGGCGTCGTCCAGGCGTGTGTCCGGTATCGCGCCGCCGGTGAGCGCGCCGGCGGGGATCTTGACGCCTGCGGGGCCGAGTCCGGCGAGGTCCATGCCGGCCCGGGCGGCGGCGACCTGGTCGTCGCCGGCCCAGAAGTCCGGCACGGTGTAGCCCTGGAGTCCGATGCCCTTCTTCACGTCCTCGAACAGGGCCGGGTGCTGCGTCGCGAAGGTGCCGTTGATCTTCGGGTAGGCCATCATCACCGAGGTGGCCGGCGCAGCGGCGACCACCCGGCGGAAGGGTGCGTAGTAGATCTCGTGCAGGGCGCGGTCGGAGACCCTGGTGTCGGTGAAGAAGCGGTTCGTCTCCTGGGTGTAGGCGGCGAAGTGCTTGACGGTGGCCACCACGTGCCGGCTCTGCATGCCGACCGCGGCGGCAGCGCCCAGCCGGCCGGCCAGCAGCGGGTCCTCCCCCATGCCTTCGGCCTGCCGCCCGGAGTGCCAGGTCCGGGCGAGGTCGACGGTGGGTCCGAGGAGGTTGTTGTAGCCCTTGGCGTGTCCCTCTGCCCCGATGGCCAGGCCGATCCGGCCGACGAGGTCCTCGTCGAAGGTGGCCGCCTGCGCCACGGGCGCGGGAAAGGCGGTGACGCCCTTCTCGCCGCGCAGCCCCGCCGAGGCGTCGACCATGGTCAGGGCCGGGATTCCCAGGTGGCCGACGGTGGCGAAGTCGCACAGGACGAGGGCTTCCTTCTCGGCCGCCGTCATCGTCGCCAGGAGGGCCTCGGCCCGGTCCTGCGGGGCGGGACCGGAGGCTGCCACGGCCTGCTCGGACACGACAGGGGCCATGCTCATGGCCAACGCGGTGAAGGTGGCGGCGGACAGGAACGTTCGTCTGTTCACAACGGCTCTCCGGACGAAACGAGCGACTGCCGGGCAGGCGGCCGCGGAGGGGGAAGGTGGGACCGGCCAAGTGGTCAGGACTTCGGCCGGCCCCGGCTCGGGGTGTTGCGGTGAGGTGCGATGAGTCGGCGCCCGTGCAGTGCTGCGATTCCGCTTCTACGGATTTCACCGTCGCCGTCCCGCAACGGGTTTCAGGGGCGTCCGGTCACACCGGAATCAGGTGCAGCGTCTCAGCCGACGAACGTGAAATTAGGGCCTGTTCCCACTACGGGTCAACCCTCCGGCAACGCTTCCTTCTTCAGGGCAGCTGACCAGCCATGACACGACTGGCGCAGGGAAATCGACCCTCATATTTCAATGGCAACCGCCGCACGAATCGACGAGCTATCGACGTGACGGATGACACTCATCCAGCGAAGGGATGCCGACCGTTTTCTGCGCCTTCCGAAAAAGCAGGACCGGCGCATGGAAAGAGCATGCACCGGGCCCTTGCGTGGATGTGTCGCGAAGAATCTTCTAAGCAGCCTCCGTTGATCTCCCCGCTGTCTCCAGGACGTGCTCCCCCGGCTCCAGGGCGACGGGGGCGCAGCCGGGAAGTTCGGCGGTCGCGCGGCAGCCGTCGGGCACCGTGATGCGGGCCGACAGTCCGGTCGCGGTCAGCTCCCAGGACAGGGACGCCGTACCGTACGGCGTCTCGTGGCGGGTGCGGGCCCAGGTGATGCCGCCGCCGGGGCGTGGCCGGAAGGAGATCTCCCGGTACCCGGGTGCGGTGGCGGTGATGCCGCCGACGACCCGGTGCAGCCAGTCGGCGACGGCGCCGAGGGCGTAGTGGTTGAAGGAGGTCATGCCGCCCGGGTTGAGGGTGCCGTCGGGCCGCAGGCTGTCCCAGCGTTCCCAGATCGTCGTGGCACCCATGGTCACGGGGTACAGCCAGGAGGGGCAGCCGGTCTGCGTGAGCAGGCGGTAGGCGACGCCGAGGTGCCCGGTGTCGGTCAGGGCGTCGCAGATCAGCGGCGTTCCGACGAAGCCGGTGGCGATGCGGGTGTCGTCCTGGAGGACGAGTTCGGCCAGACGGTCACCGGCCGCACGGCGTTGCTCCGCGCCGACCAGGTCGAAGGCCAGGCCGAGGGCGTAGGCGGTGGGGCTGTCGCTGGTCATGCGGCCGGAGGGCAGGACGTAGCGGCGCCGGAAGGCGTCGGCGACCTCGTCGGCCAGCACCCCGTAGCGGCCGGCGTCCGCGGTCTCGCCCAAGGCGTGCGCGGCGAGCGCCAGATGCCGGGCCGAGTGGGCGAAGTAGGCGGTGGCGACGAGGTAGCGGTCGGTGCGGCCGGCGGCCGGGTCGTCCGGCGGTGCGGCCGGGTCGAGCCAGTCGCCCAGCTGGAAGCCGGTGTCCCACAGCCGGCCGGGACCGGCGAGCCGCTCCACGAGGTCGACCCACGCCTTGGCCGTGGGGTAGTGGCGGCGGAGCAGGCCGAGGTCCCCGAACCTCTGGTAGAGCGTCCATGGGGTGAGGGTGGCGACGTCTCCCCAGGCCGCTCCCGGCCGGATCGGCGTCCACATCGGGCCGCCGGGGATCACGGGCACGTACCAGGGGACGGTGCCGTCGGGCAGCTGCTCCAGGCCGACGTCGGTGAGCCACGAGTCGAGCATGCCGGCGCAGTCGTGGAGGAAACTCGCGGTCGGGGCGAAGACCTGGATGTCGCCGGTCCAGCCGAGGCGCTCGTCGCGCTGGGGGCAGTCGGTGGGGATGTCGACGAAGTTGCCGCGCATGCTCCAGACGATGTTCTCGTGGAGCCGGTTGACCAGCGGGTCGCTGCACTCGAACCAGCCGGTGCGGCGCATGTCCGTGTGGTACACCCGCGCGGTCACCGCTCGCTCCGCCCATTCCCCCGGCCATCCGGTGATCTCGGCGTAGCGGAAGCCGTGCAGGGTGAAGCGGGGCTCCCAGGTGACGGGTCCGTCGCCGGCCAGGATCAGGGTGTCGGTGGCGTGGGCCTCGCGCAGCGGGCGGGTGGCCAGTTCGCCGTCCTGGAGGACCTCGGCATGGCGAAGGGTGACCGTGGTGCCTGCGGGGCCGTCCACGGTGACCCGCAGCCGGCCGACGAGGTTCTGGCCGAAGTCGACCAGGTGCCGTCCGTCGTCCTTGCCGGTGGTGCGGACCGGGGTGATCTCCTCGGTGCAGCGCACGGGGGGCGCTTGCGGGGCGACGAGCGTGCGCGGGTCCCGAGCATGGACGCGTACGGGCGTCCAACCGGCCCCGGGCACACCCGGCTTGGCCCAGTCGGGGTCGTGGAGCCGGGTGTCGAAGGTCTCCCCCTCGTAGAGGCCGCTGGTGAGGATCGGTCCGGGTGCGGCCTTCCATGTGCCGTTCGTCGCGACGACGAGCGTGGTGCCGTCGTCGTAGGTCACCTCCAGCTGGGCGATGAGGGACTGGTCGGTGCCGTAGATGTTGCGGGTGCCGCCGTCGAAGCCGTACGTGCCGCGGTACCAGCCGTCGGCGAGCCAGGCGCCGATCACGTTGGGGCCCTCGGTGAGGTGGGGGGTGACGTCGTGGGTGCGGTAGCGCAGGCGATGGGGGTAGACGGTCCAGCCTGGGGCGAGGGTCTCGTCCCCGACCGTTCGGCCGTTGATCTCCACCTCGTACAGGCCGTGGGCGGTGACGTACAGGCGGGCGTGCGCCACGGGCCGGTCGAGGCGGAAGTCCTTGCGGACGCGGGCCGGTCGGCGCTCGGCCTCCGGGTCCTCGTGCCAGCCGGCGCCGACGGGCACCGCCTGCCAGTCGGCCGGGTCGAGCAGTCCGGCCTCGACGGTCGCGGGCTCGCTCCACGGGGAGGGGGCGGGTGTGTGCGGGGCCCAGACGCGGACGCGGACGGTGACGCGTTCGCGCGAGGTGAGCGGCTCGCCGGGCCAGGGCACCAGGACCTGTTCGGGGCTCTCGACGCGACCGGTGCGGTGGAGGGTGCCGGAGCGCTCGAGTTCCAGCTCGTACGCCTCCTGGCGGCCGGTGCCGGGAGGCAGGGTCCAGCTGAGGCGGGGGGCGGGGACGCCGATGCCGAGGCCGTCCGTGAGGTGTTCGAACGACACCGGGGAAGGCTGAGGGGACAGCAAGGGGAACCTTTCGTTCACGTGCGCGGGGCGGTGCCGGCGGGGCGGGGTCAGCCCTTGACCGCGCCCGAGGTGAGGCCCTTCATGACCTTCTGGTTGAGGAAGAGGTAGATCAGGAGGGTGCCGAAGACGTTGAGGCAGATGGCGGCGAACAGCGGGCCGTACTGGGTGGCGCCGAAGTCACCGGTGAAGTTGAGCAGGCCGACCTGGACGGTGCGCAGATCCTGGTCGTTGGTGAAGGTCAGCGCGATGAGCAGGTCGTTCCAGATGAAGAAGAACTGCACCAGTCCGACGGTCAGCAGCGCGTTGCGCACCATCGGCACGCTGATGGTCCAGAAGGCGCGCAGGATGCCGGCGCCGTCGATGGTGGCCGCCTCGAACAGCTCGCGGGGGACGCTTTTGTAGTAGGTCGCCATCATGAACACGGTCAGGGGCAGGCCGGTGCCGGTGTAGGTGAGGATCAGCGGCCACAGGGTGCCGGACAGGCCGGTCCGGAAGTACACGGTGAACAGCGGCAGCAGGATCATCTGCGGCGGCACCATCATGCCGGCGAGGAAGACGAGCAGGGTCAGGCCGCGTCCCTTCCACACCATGATCTGCAGGGCGAAGCCCGCGGCCGTGCCCAGCAGCAGGATCAGTGCCAGTGCCGGGATGACGGCGAGCAGGCTGTTGCGGAGGTACAGGCCGATGTGCCCGGTGGTCCACGCCTCGGCGTAGTTGCCCCACTCCCAGTGTGTGGGCAGGCTCCAGGTGGAGTTGTTCAGGTAGTCGCTGTTGGACTTCAGCGAGGTGAGGAACATCCAGACGAGCGGGTAGATCTCGACGACCAGCAGCACAGTGACGACGATCTTCACCCACAGCCGGCTCCCCGGTCGCCGGTGGCGGGACCGGATCGCTGCGGACGGCCCGTGGCCGCCGTTCCTCGCTGCGGTCTTCACCGCCGTGTCGATGGCCATGAGTGTCAGCCCTCCGTGAGGTCGCGCCGCGAGACGCGGTAGACGACCAGGCTCACCAGGAGACAGACGACGGTCAGCAGCAGGGCGATGGTGCTGCCGTAGCCGTAGTCGCTGTAGGTGAACGACGTCTGGAACATGTACAGGGTCAGCGGTGTGGTGCCGTTGCCCGGTCCGCCGTTGGTGAGGGCGACGATGGAGTCGAAGACCTTGAGCGTGCCGTTGATGCTGAAGATCAGCGAGGACATCAGCACGGGAAGGGACAGCGGCACCACGATGTGGCGGACCAGCCGCAGGCCGGTGGCACCGTCGAGACGGGCCGATTCGAGTACCTCGTCGGGGATGTCGACCAGGCCCGCGAAGAGCAGGACGGCGTAGAAGCCCATGGAGCGCCAGATGTCCATGCCGATCAGCACCCAGAAGGCGTGCCCGGCGCTGCCGAAGAAGTCGATCGAGTCGATCCCGACCGCGTTGAGCAGGGAGTTGACGGGGCCGGTCTGCGGGGCGACCTGGAAGAACTTCTGGAACAACAGGCCCACCGCGACCGTGGGCAGCACCACGGGGAAGAACACCAGCGTGCGGATCAACGCTGACGCCCGTTTGAGGAAGAACACGTACAGCAGCGCCAGCAGGTAGCCGGCGACGACCTGGCCGACGGTGACGACGACCGCGTACTCGAGGGTGAACCACAAGGCGTCGTGCACGGCCGGGTCGTCGAACAGGCGGGAGAAGTTGGCGACGCCGTTGCCGGTGAAGCCGTCGATGGTGTTGCCCTTGGTGAAGGAGTAGCCGAGCGACCACACCATCGGGACGAGCATGATCAGTGAGTAGACGAGGAGTGCGGGACCGAGCAGAAGCACGATGGCCCTGCGGTCGCCGAGTACGCGGTGCATGGGTGTCAGTCCACTTCGTATCCGTCGAGGAGAGCTGCCGTCGGGCGGGGGCGGCGCACGGTGACGCGGGGAGGCCGCGTGCGCCGCCGCCGGCCGGTCACTGCGCGGACAGCGCGTCCTGCACGGTCTGCATGAACTGCTTCGGGCTCATGCTCCCGGCGACCAGGCTCGCCGCGTTCGTCTGGGACACGGTGGTGGCCTTGGTGCCGAACAGGGCCTCGAACCAGAGCACGTTCTGCTTCGAGGCGCCGATGGTCTCGCGGACCTGGCCGGTGACCTCGTTGGCGTCCTTCACCGGGGTGTTGACCTTGAAGCCGGAGATGGTGCCCTGGTCCTTCAGTGCCGTGCTGCCGTAGTTCTTCGCGATGCAGGTGACCCAGTCGCCGGTCTTCTTGTCGAAGGACTTGGCGCCGAGGGTGATGCCGAGGCCGACGTTGGACGGGTACTGGTCGATCGAGCCCTTTCCGCCCGGAACGGCCGGGAACGGCATGAAGCCCACGTTCGCGGCGCCGATCTTGTCCTGCTCGGTGTCGGCGATGTTCGCCAGCGCCCAGCTGCCCATGTAGAACATGGCGGCCTTGCCGGTGAGGAACTGGTTCATCGCGGTGTCGTAGTCGATGGAGCCGACGCCCTTGCCGAAGTAGCCCTTCTTGCCGAGGGCGGCGACCTCCTGCGCGGCCTTCACGTAGTCGGGGTCGGTCAGCTTCGCCGCGCCGTCGGCGACCTGCTGCAGCGCGTCGGGGCCGAGGCTGCGGTAGAGGTAGCCGCTGATGAGGCGGGTGAGCGGCCAGCCCTGCTGGCCGGAGGCGGAGAAGGGCTGGATGCCCTCGGCCTGCAGCTTGCCCGCCGCGGCGACGAGTTCGTCCCAGGTGCCGGGCACCTTCAGCCCGCCCGCGGTGAAGATCTTCTTGTTGTAGAAGATCCCCTCGATGTTGTACTCGTACGGCAGTACGTCCAGCTTCCCGCCGTACAGCGCCTTGATCGTCGAGACGGCGGCCGGCTCCAGCTGGTCGTGGACACCCAGCTCCTTCAGCTTCGCCTCCAGGTCGGCGACCCGACCGGACTTCGCCAGCTTCTGGGTGAGCGCCGGGGCGTTGCCCGCCGCGAACTGCACCGGCAACGCGTTCTGGCCCGCCAGCAGCTGGAGCTTCTGGTCCAGGCTCGCCTGCGGCACGGTCTCCACCTTCAGCGGCAGCGCCTCGTTCGCCGGCTTGCACGCACCGTGGGACAGGGTGGTCAACGCCGCCTTGACGGTGGTGTTCTCGGTGACGCTGAGGTAGCTGAACTCCTTCGGCGTGGCCGAGGAACCGCCGCCACTGCCACCGCAGGCGGTGGCGAGCAGCGCGAGCGAGGCGGTGCCGGCCGTGAACAGGCTCAGGCGCGCACGACGTGGACGAGACATGCGACGGGACACGGAAGACTCCAGGGAGGCTGTAGAGGAAGCAGAAGAGTGACGGCGGCGCCAGGGGCGGGTGCACAGCCCGGGGGCAACGAGCAGGTGTGTAAAACGTTCTCTACTGCGAGTGGGGAACACCCTGCACTCCTCCCCTGCCGCCGTCAAGACACAGCGCTGTAACGGCGTGGTTATGCCGCAGGAGGCTTGACGACACCCCGGGGTGGGCGTGTAGACCGTTACACCTACCGCTACGAGAGCCGGAGTGTGGACGATGGACCGGGCCGGGGAGCCTCGACGCAACAGACGCGTGACCATCACGGATGTCGCCCGGCATGCCGGTGTCTCCGTCGCCGCCGTGTCCAAGGTGCTGCGCAACGCCTACGGCGTGAGCCCGGCCATGCGCGAGAAGGTCCAGGCGGCCATCGCCGAACTCGGCTACCGCCCGCACGCGGCGGCACGGGGCATGCGCGGCCGGACGTACACGATCGGTGTGCTGCTGGACAACGTGCGCAACGCCTTCTTCGCGGACATCCTCGACGGCATCCGCGACGAACTGCGCGACAGCGAGTACACCGTGCTGATCGGCGCGGCCGGCTTCGATCCGGAGGAACAGGCCAAGACGATCCGGTCCCTGGTGGACCGTCAGATGGACGGGCTGATCCTCATCGCGCCGGGAACCGCCCGCGACGAGGTGCTGGCCACGGCCGCGTCGACGCCCACCGTGGTCATCGGCCATCACGACGCCGCCGACACGCACGACTCCGTCATGGACGCCGACGACGTCGGCGCCGGCCTGGTCGTGGACCACCTGGTGCGGCTCGGCCACCGCGACATCGCCCTGGTCTCCGCCCAGGGCACCAAGGCCAACCGCTGGAAACGCCCTCCCGAGACCGTGCTGACGGACGGCTACCTCGCCGCGATGGACCGCCACGGCCTCACCGGCCACGCCCGTGTCCACCACGCCGCCTACTCCGACGAGGGCGGTTTCAAGGCCGGCATGACCCTGCTGACGGCCGAACGCCCGCCGACCGCCGTCATGACCGGCGCCGACGTCGCCGCCCTGGGCATCTACCGCGCCGCCCATGAACTGGGCCTGCGCATCCCGGACGACCTGTCCCTCGTCGGCTACAACAACACCACCCTCGCCGCACTCGCCCCGGTCCAGCTGACCAGCGTCGACCAGGCCGGCCACACCATGGGTTCCTCCGCCGCCCGCATGCTCGTCGAGCGTGTGGAGGGACGACGGGACAGAGCCATGCGGACCACGATGACGCCACGGCTCGTCGTGCGCGGCAGCACGGCGGGACCGCGGGGCCGATAGGCCATGGACCGACGCCTGCCCGCTGCGCCTGCCGCACATCACTTACCGGAACGCCGGGCCGAGGCGGGTCTCGACCGTGGCCGGGACCGGATCCGCCGGGTCGGCATCAAGGACGTGGCACCAGCGCGGCGTTGCCGGGAACGCTCTCGAAGTGGTCCTGCATGTCGGGCAGGACCGGGGCGAGCAGCACCGCGCCGAGGACGGGCAGACAGCTGCCGGCCATCAGCAGGGCGGCGGACAGCCCGCGCCGCGTGGCCGGGGTGGTGCCGTGTGCGCGGGTGGGCGGGGCAGCGGATGCGGGCATGGCGGCACTCCGGACGTGAGGTGCGGGAAGGCAGCGCCGCCGGAGCGGACCGGCCCGGCTGTCGTTCCGGGACCTGGCGCAGGGCGCGTGCGTGATGTGCCACGACTATGCGGTCCGGGCACGGCCCTGCCCACCCCTCACGCGATCCAAGGTGCGGATGGCGTCGATCCATGCGGTGGATGATCCGGTGTCCGCGCGCCCGGATCACCGCGCGGGAACGCCGTCCTCCTCGGCTCGGTCCACGAGCCGCCTGCCGACCCGCGCGGCCGTCTCCCGCAGCCAGATGTGGGCGGCGTCATGGGTGTGCACCGGATGCCACCACAGGGCCTCCCGCAGCGGGATCGCCTCGTACGGCGGCTCCACCACCCGCACGGCGGCGATCGGCGCCATCAGGCGGGCCAGCCGCGCCTGGACCAGGGCGATCCGTCGGGTGCCGGCGACCATCAGGGGCAGCAGCTGGAAGCTGTCGACGGAGATCTCCACACGCGGCTCGATGCCGAGCATGCCCAGTTGCCGCACCGCGGGGGCGTCGTAGGTGCGCTGATAGGTGACCCAGGGCAGGCGGGCAAGGTCCTGGCGGCTGAGGCGGTCATCGATGCTCGGGTGGTCGTCCGCCACCAGGAACACCCAGCGGTCGTCGTAGAGGTCGGTGGCCGGGAAATCGCTGATGACCCCGTGCGGCATGAGCAGCCCGTCGGAGGCGCTCAGCAGGGTGGCGGTGTCGTCGACCACGGTGGTCGGGGTCTGGGTGAAGCGCAGCCGGATGCCGGGCGCCTCCTCGTGCACCACGCGGGCCAGCTCGGTGCCGAAGACGGCGACGGCGTAGTCCGACGCGAGCAGCTTGAACTCGCGGCTCTCCTCGGCCGGGTCGAAGTGGGCCTGGCTGGCGAAGAGGCGTTCCAGCACGTCGTACGCCGTCGAGGTGCGGTCCAGCAGCACCTGGCCCAGCGCGGTCAGCTCGTAGCGGCCGCCGACCCTGGCCAGCAGGTCGTCGTCGAAATGGCGGCGCAGCCGGGCCAGGGCGGCGCTCATGGCGGGCTGGCTCAGCCCGACGCGCTGCCCGGCCCGGGTGACGTTGCGCTCTTCGAGCAGCGCGCGCAGCGCGACGACGAGATTGAGATCGAGACGGGCCAGATTCACTGGACTTCCCCCAAGCGGTGCGGCGGCTACCAGGGCGAATAAACGCCGTGGATGCAGATCATCCATGAGATCTATTTCCCTGATCGCGGGTGCGAGGTCCAGATTAGTCACACCGCAATCAGGAGGACATGTCCGTGAAACCTGAACCCACGTCCGCACTCTTCGCCGGACCGTTCGCCCTCGCCACCCTCTCGGCCCCGGACGGACCGGAATTCCCCGCGCTCGTCACCCCCGACGGCCAGGCTCTCGATCTGCGGGACGCCTTCGGCGACGAACGGCTGACCGCGCTGGACGTGCTGGACCGCTGGGAGACGGCTCTGCCGCAGCTGCGCGCGCTCGCGGCCGACACCGGCCTGGCCCGCACCGCCGTCGCGGACCTGCGCGTCCACGCACCGGTGGCGCCGCGCCAGGTGTTCCAGTCGGGCGCGAACTACCGGCAGCACGTCATCGACCTGCACGTCGCCCACCGCGCACCCGGTGACGAACGGCCCGAGAGCGAGCGGCGCGCGGAGGCCGCCGAGATCATGGACCGGCGGGCCGCCGAGGACCTGCCGTACGTCTTCATCGGCCTGCCGACCTCGATCACCGGCCCGTACGACGACGTCGTCCTGCCCGGGTGGGCCGAGAAGCCGGACTGGGAACTGGAGTTGGCGGTCGTGATCGGCAAGCCGGCCCACCGGGTGCCGGTGGCACAGGCGCCGGAGTACATCGCCGGTTACACCATCGCCAACGACCTGACCGACCGGGCCACCGTCTTCCGCCGGGACATGCCGCAGATCGGCACCGACTGGCTGCGCAGCAAGAACGCCCCCGGCTTCACCCCGCTCGGCCCGTGGATCGTCCCGGCCGAGTCGATCGCGAACCCGGACGACCTGCGGGTCACGCTCAGGCTGAACGGCGAGACCATGCAGGACGAGTCCACCAAGGACATGATCTTCAAGGTCGCGCGCATGGTGTCGTACGCCTCGCAGACCGCGCGCCTGCTCCCCGGCGACCTGGTGCTGACCGGCAGCCCGGCCGGCAACGGCATGCACTGGGGCCGGCTGCTGCGCGACGGGGATGTCATGGAGGGCTCGGTGACCGGGCTCGGTGTGCAGCGCACCCGATGTGTGGCGGAGGTCGCGCCGTGACCCTGGACCGCCACGATCCCGAGGGATCGATCGCCGAGGCCGCCAAGGCGTACTCGAACTGGGGCCGTTGGGGCGCGGACGACCGGCTCGGCACCCTCAACTTCCTCGACGAGGCCAAGCGGCGCGAGGGAGCGGCACTCGTCCGACGGGGTGTCAGCTTCTCCCTGTCCCAGTCCTTCGACATGAACGGCCCGCAGAAGGGCTGGCGGCGGCGCACCAACCCGGTGCACACCATGCTGGACACCGGCACCGACGCCGCCCTCGGCAATCAGGGCTTCCCGCACGGCATCGGCGGCGCCGACGACGTGATCGCGATGCCGTTGCAGTGCTCCACGCAGTGGGACGGGCTCGGGCACATCTTCGACCACGGCAAGGCGTGGAACGGGCGGGCGGCCGAGAAGGTCGTCACCTCCGACGGTGACCTCGTCACCGGCATCGAGCACATGGCGCCGTACGTCGCCGGGCGTGGCGTGCTGCTCGACGTGGGCCGGGTGATCGGCGTGGACGGCGAGCTGCCCGACGGGTTCGCGATCTGCGAGGAGCACGTGACGGCGACGGCCGAGGCGCACGGGGTGGCCGTCGGACGGGGCGACATCGTGCTGGTGCGCACCGGGCAGCTGGCGCGGGCCCGCCGCGACGGCTGGGGCGACTACGCCGGCGGACCGGCGCCCGGCCTGTCGTTCACCACGGCCGGCTGGCTGCACGGCACCGAGATCGCCGCGATCGCCACGGACACCTGGGGTTTCGAGGTCCGCCCCAACGAGTTCGAGAACGCCTTCCAGCCGCTGCACCAGGTCGCCATCCCGAACATCGGCCTGCTGATCGGCGAGCTGTGGGATCTGGAGGCGCTGGCCGAGGACTGTGCCCGCGACGGCGTGTACGAGTTCTGGCTCACCGCCGCCCCCCTCCCCATCACCGGCGCGGTCGGTTCCCCCGTCAACCCGATCGCCGTCAAGTAACACACGGAACAAGGGAGTTCCCACATGAGCACAGCCCGCACGGTCCTGGTGATCGGCGGTGGCGCCGCCGGCAACGCCGTGACGGTCCTTCTGCGCCGCGCCGGCCTCACGGTGGACCTGATCGAGGCCAAGGAGGACTGGAACGCCACCGCCGGCTCCGGCATCACCCTCCAGGGCAACGCCCTGCGTGTCCTGCGTGAACTCGGCGTCTGGGACCGGGTCAAGGAGTCCGGCTTCGGTTTCGGCTCGGTCGGCATCACCGCCCCCGACGGCACCGTCCTGCACATCGCCTGGGACCTGCGCACCGGCGGCGACGATCTGCCCGCCACCGTCGGCATGCAGCGCCCGCAGCTTCAGCAGATCCTGATCGACGCCGTGCGTGGCAGCGACGCCTCGGTGCGGCTCGGCACGACCGCCGAGATCGCCGGCCAGGACGCGGACGGGGTCTCGATACGGTTCTCCGACGGCAGCGAGGGCCGGTACGACCTGGTCGTCGCCGCCGACGGCCTCGCTTCCTCGACCCGCGCGGCGATCGGCATCGGCGACAAGCCGGAACCCACCGGCATGGCCATCTGGCGGATCGCCGCCCCCCGCCCGGCCGGCGTGATCCGCACCGACCTCGCCTACGGCGGCCCCGCCTACATCGCCGGCTACTGCCCCACCAGCGACACCACCCTCTACGCGTACGTCGTCGAGGCCAACCGCGACCGCTCCTCCATCCCACCGGAGACGTACGCGGACGAGATGCGGCGCCTCGCCTCCGCCTACGGCGGATTCTGGCCGGAGATCACCGCGCACATCACCGACCCGGCGAAGGTCAACTACACCTGGTTCGACCGGCTGCTGGTGGAGGGCTCCTGGCACCGCGGCCGGGTGGTGCTGATCGGCGACGCCGCGCACTGCTGCCCGCCCACCCTCGCCCAGGGCGCGGCCCTGTCCCTGGAGGACGCGTGGGTGCTCGCCCAGCTGCTGACCGCCTCGGACACCTGGGACGACGCCCTCTTCCAGGCGTACTACGAGCGGCGCGTCGCCCGCGTCCGCCCGGTCGTGGAGGCGTCCGTCCAGATCGGGCAGTGGCAGCTCGACGGCGTCCGTGACGCGGACGTTCCCGGCCTGATGGGCCGCACCATGACGATGCTGCGGGAGCTGCCGTGAGCGCGGCCCCCACCGTGGACGTCCACGCCCACGTGCTGCTGCCCGAGGTCGAGGCCCTGGTCGCGGGCCTGCCGGGTCTGGCGGAGGCGAAGGCGCTGGATGCCCGGCGCAACGGTCCGGCGGCCCTCGCCGTGAGCGGACCCATGGTGCGCGAGCGCATCCCGCGGCTCACCGACGTGAACGTGCGCCTGGCCTCGATGGACGCCCAGGGCGTGGACGTCCAACTGGTCAGCCCCTCCCCCTCGCACTACCACTACTGGACCGACGAGGACACGGCGGAGAAGGTGTACCGGCTCGCCAACGACGCGACCGCGGCGCACTGTTCGGCCTCGCCCGATCGGTTGCGCGGGCTCGGGCTCGTGCCGCTCCAGCACCCCGATCACACGGTACGAGCCCTCGATCACGCGCTGGAACAGGGCCTGCTGGGCGTCGAGATCTCCAGCCACGCCCCGGGCCGGGAGCTGTCCGACCCGGCGTACGAGCCGCTGTGGTCACGGGCCGAAGAGACGGGCGCGATCCTCTTCCTGCACCCCTTCGGCTGCACGCTCGACGAGCGCCTGGACCAGTGGTACCTGTCCAACACCGTCGGACAGCCGGTGGAGAACGCGGTCGCGCTCTCCCACCTGATCTTCTCCGGTGTCCTGGACCGGCACCCCGGCCTGAAGCTGATCGCGGCGCACGGTGGCGGCTATCTGCCCACCCACATCGGCCGCTCCGACCACGCCTGGTCCGCCCGTTCCGACGCGGGCGCCGGCTGCGCCCACCTGCCCAGCAGCTATCTCGAGCGGCTCTACTTCGACTCCCTCGTCCACGACCCGTACGTCCTGCGGGAGCTGATCCGGGTCGCCGGCGCGGACCGGGTGCTGCTCGGCTCCGACTTCCCCTTCGACATGGGTGCCGAGGACCCGGTCGGCGCGCTGCGCGCCGCGCGCCTTCCCGACACCGACTTCCACGCGGTACGTGGCGGCAACGCCGCCGCCCTCCTCTGCAAGGAGTGACACCATGAGCGCACGTCTGCTCACCCACCTCCGGCACGTCGACCTCGCCGTGCCCGACTACGACAAGCAGCTCGACTTCTACGCCGGCGTCTGGGGCCTGACCAAGGTCGCCGAGGACTCCGGCATCTCCTTCCTGGCCGCCGAAGGCTCCCCCGAGCAGTACGTGGTCCGGCTGCGCAAGGCCGAGGAGAAGCGCCTCGACCTGGTCTCCTACGGCGCCGCCTCCGCCGCCGACGTGGACACGCTCGCCGAGCGACTCCTGGCGGGCGGGGTCCAGTTGATCACCCGGCCGGGCAAGGTGGACACCCCCGGCGGCGGCTACGGCTTCCGCTTCTTCGACGTCGACGGCCGCACCATCGAGGTCTCCGCCGACGTCGCGGTCCGGCAGCACCGCAAGATCGAGGAGAAGGAGGCGATCCCGGTCAAGCTGAGCCACGTCGTCCTCAACTCCCCCGACCTGAACCGGACCAGGGAGTGGTACGAGCGCCACCTCGGCTTCCGCCTCTCCGACACGCTCAGCTCGCCGCACATGGGCGAGGTCATGCACTTCATGCGGATCTCCGACCAGCATCACTCGATGGCGCTGGCGAAGGGCCCGCACACCGCCCTGCACCACGTCTCCTTCGAGATGCGCGGCATCGACGAGTACATGCGCGGCTCCGGCCGGGTGATCCGCGCCGGGTTCAAGAAGATCTGGGGCCCGGGCCGGCACATGGCCGGTGACAACACCTTCACCTACTTCCTCGACCCGCACGGCAACACCGTCGAGTACACCACCGAGTTGGAACTGCTCGACGAGGACACCTGGCACCCGCACGTCTACGACTTCTCCCAGCCCGAGGTCACCGACCAGTGGGGCACGGCGAACCCCATGAACGAGCTGGTCGCCAAGGAGTCCTTCAACGACCCCGACCGCGGCTGCTTCGTCGCCCCGCCGGTCTGATCCCACCCCACCGCTCCCGGGGGCGCGGCCGGCCCTGTCACCCGCCCCGACTCACGTCCCGCCGCGCCCTTGGGCCCAGCCTGCCCGGAGCCGCACCATGCGTTTCGCCGCCTACGAACACCATCACCGCCGTCGCGTGGCCGTCGTGGAGGAGAACGGCACCCTGCTGCCGCTGCCCGGCGTCACGTCGCTCACCGACCTGCTGCCGGAGTCCGGCGGTCTGCCCGGCCTGCTCGCCGCGGGCGCGGCTGCGCTCGACGTCCCGCCCGGCCCGCACGTGTCGGAGGTCCGGCTGCTGCCTCCTGTGCGACCCGCCTCGGTCCGGGACTTCGTCACCTTCGAGGAGCACGTGGAAGGCGTACGGCGCTCCGTGGAAGGCACCGGCGGCGTACCGGAGCAGTGGTACGCCGCTCCGACCTTCTACTTCACCAACCCGCACGCGATCCACGGCCCGCACGACGACATCCCCGTGCCCCCCGGTTCCGCGGTCCTGGACTTCGAACTGGAGGTCGGCGTGGTCATCGGCCGGGAAGGACGTGACCTCACCCCGGAGCAGGCCCGCGACCACATCCTCGGCTACACCGTCTTCAACGACTGGTCCGCCCGCGACCTGCAGTCCGCCGAGATGAGGGTCGGCCTGGGCCCCTGCAAGGGCAAGGACACCGCCACCACGCTCGGCCCCTACCTGGTCACCGCCGACGAACTGGAGCCGTACCGGGACGCCGACGGTTTCCTGCGGCTGGCGCTCACCGCGGAGGTCAACGGCGAGGTCGTCGGCCGGGACCTGCTGTCCAACATGAGCTGGACGTTCGAGGAGATGGTCGCGTACGCCTCCCGTGGCACGCGGGTGGTGCCCGGTGACGTCCTGGGCTCCGGGACCTGCGGCAACGGCGGCTGCCTCGCCGAACTGTGGGGCCGGCGCGGCGAGCAGAGCCCACCGCCGCTGAAGCCCGGCGACACCGTCACCCTCACGGTGGAGGCCATCGGCACGGTGTCCAACACCGTCGTCCCCGGCGCGGACCCGGTGGCCGTCCCCACCGGCCGGCGCCGGCCCCGGGAGCGGCCGTGAGCGACCTGCACGTCAAACGGCTGTTCGGCAAGGTGGTCGTGGTCACCGGCGCGGCACGCGGCCAGGGCGCCGCCGAGGCGGAGGCGCTGACCCGGGAGGGCGCGCGGGTGATCGCCACCGACGTACGGCCGGACGGCGACTGCCGCCGCCTCGACGTGACCGGCGAACAGGACTGGGCCGACCTCGCCGCCGAGCTGAAGGAGGCGTACGGGCGGATCCACGGGCTGGTGAACAACGCGGGCATCACCTGGCGTGCCCGTGTCGGCGACGTGCGGGCCGAGGACTTCGACCGGGTCCACGCGGTCAACGTCACCGGGCCGCTGCTGGGCATCCAGCACCTGGCCCCGCTCATGCCGCCCGGCTCCTCGATCGTCAACGTGGGCTCCTCGGCGGCCCTCACGGCCCACTACCCGGTCGCCTACACCGCCAGCAAGTGGGGGCTGCGGGGGCTGTCCAGGACGGCCGCGCTCGAACTCGGGCCGCGCGGCATCCGCGTCAACACCATCCACCCCGGCTACATCGAGACCGGGATGACCGCCTCCGCCGCGCCCGCCTTCCGCGAGGCCAACATCCGGGAGACCCCTCTGGGGCGCACGGGGACCGTCGCCGAGGTCGCCCCGCTGGTCGTGTTCCTGCTGTCGGACGAGTCGTCGTTCATCACCGGTGCCGACATCCCGGTCGACGGGGGGCTGACCGCGCACGGCGGCGTGAAGTCCGTCTCCGACGCCCTGCGCGAGGGGCCGTCGTGAAGCGGCTGGAGAGCAAGGTGGCCCTGATCCCGGGCACCGCACGCGGCCGGGGCACGGCCGCGGCCCCGCGGTTCGCGGCCGAGGGCGCGCTCGTCGTCGGCGGCGACCTGCTGCACGAGGAGGCCGTCGAGACGCAGCGACTCATCGCCCGCGAGGGCGGCACGGCCCTCACTCCCGGCCCACTGGACATCACCGACGGGGACGCGGTCCGGACCTGGGTCGAGGAGGCGGCGGACGCCTTCGATGGGGTCGACATCGTCTGCGCCGACGCGGGCGCCGTCCGTTTCGGGCCCGTCGACAGCCGGCCGCACGACGACTCCGCCTTCATCCTGCGCGCCGGGCTGGACTCGGTGCGGCTGACCGTTCGGGCGGCTTGACCGCACCTGATCGCCCGTCGCGAGCGGACGCAACCCCGGCCGATGCGGCACCGGTTCGGTCAGGACGAGTTGAGCTGTACCAGCTGACGCGGTACCCAGGAGCAGGCGCTGATGATCGTATCGGGGAGGGCATGTACATGCAGCACATCGGTAGGAGTAGACGAGTAGTCGCGCGAGCGATGGCCGCTGTCGTGGTCGCCGCCCTGATGAGCAGTTGCTCGTCGGACGATCCGGCGCAAGCCAAGCAGTGGCAGCAGGAGTACTGCACCGAGCTGGGCTCCTGGCAGGACGCCAAGCGCACCGTGGCAAGCAGCGCGGCAGACGCCGGTGGCGGACAGGATGTCGGGTCGCCTGAGTCGGACAACGTGGAATCAGCGGGTCGTGCCGCCATCGCTGCCTCGAAGAAGCTTGACCGGGAAGGCATCGAACACGGCGACAGCCACATCCTCGACGACACCGTCAACGCGGTGGGCGGCGACATCGGCGCCGAGGGTCGTGCCGTGTCCTACTGCGACGGCTCAGGCTTCGAGACTTTGGTCGATTCGGCCGGCTGAAGCGGCTCAAGCGTGTCGCCGCGGATGCGGGCGCGTTCTGTGTCCTCGCCGATGTCCGCTCGGCCCGTCACGGGACCACGTCCGGAGTTCCTGAGAGAACCACCCGGTCCCGCGAGCGCTGAAGCCGTTGCACACGGGCAGGCTCCGCGCTCATGGGCACATGACCTCTTGGGCGGGCGACCTACGCCGACGCACCGGGCTGACGTGCCACAGAGGCGGCGTCGGGTGGGCGTCGAGGTGAGGTGGCCGATCCCCGTCCTCGACGTCCGCCCTGCCTGAACGGAACGCCCCAAGGCGACGCAACCGTGGGCAGTCGACCGCCTCCCGGGCGGCTGTGGAGATGGCCGGCTGCACGTGGTGGTGTTCGCAGGTCGGACCAAGCGTCTCCGCACCGTCCGGTACGGGGAGCCGGGCCGGGTCGGAATCGTGGGCGAGCGCGAGGTCGGCGCCACCTTGGGAACGAGGTCCGTGCACCGCTCGTCCGTGGCGCACCGCATACAGCAGACGGCCCCTCCTCCGGACAGGAAGGGCCACCTGATCATGGTCGTCTCCGCATACGCCGGCGGCTACGCGGGATCCAGCACGGGCCTCGCGGGGAGCCCGCCGTTCTTCTCGCAGCGCAGTTCCTTGGCCATGGCCAGTGAGAAGGAGTGGGCCACGGTCGCGTAGGCGTCCTTCAACGCCTCGACGTTGCCCTCGGGCTCCGTCGGCATGCCCCAGCGCTCCACGCCGATCACGATGTGGGCCGGTGTCGACGAGCCGGCCAACCTGGCGCTCCGGCACGCGAAAAAGACGTACGCCTTGTCCGCCGCCGCCACGGCTCGCTCCCCCATCTTCAGCACGGTGAAGTTCGGGGCCGGGGCACCCGTCGGGGCGCCGTCTTCCAGATTCCAGGTGATTCTGAGTTCGAAATCCGGCGTGCCGATGGGCGTGTAGACACGGCAGACGTCCTTGGTCACGGTGGGGGTCGGGAACGTCTCGACAAGGTTTGCCGCGGCCTTGATGGTGTACCTCTCTGCCGACGCCTCGAACCGCGGCGACCCCGTTATCACCTTCAGCGCCCGGGACGCGTCGGCGGACACGGCATTGCCACCGCAGAGTTGTGTCCCCGCCACGACCTTGTAGTCCTTCGGAACTCCGTCCTTATCTCCGTCCCCTCCACAACCGGTGGCCCCGAGAAACAACGAGCCGGCCACGGCCGCGGAGAGGAGTCCCCCGGGTACTGACCTACGACTGATCACTGTCCGCATCCTTACGTGTCCTCGGCCGTCCACCGCTCTCAGCCGGTCTCCGGGTCGTTACCCTGCTGGTTCTCCCGGTCGTTGCCGACCCCGTAGCCGATCAGCATCGATTCGTATAGGTCCTGCCTGAACACGCTGTCCTTGCCAATATCGTGACGCTCCAGGAACTCCCCCATCGGGGCCTCGGCCATGCTCTCACCGGCGGAGTAGATCCTTTTCCTCTCTACCTGGGTAAGGTCCTCCATCTTCTCCTTGTGCTCGTCCACCGAGTTGTCGGAGATGTCGCCGACCATCTGGCTGATGACCTGTTCGGCAGCACCACTGGCGGTGTCGGTCGCCAGCGGGATGAGCACCGCGGCCGTGCCCACGGCCGCGGTCGCGGGCAGGAAGGCGACGCCCGCCGCGAGGCCCGCCGTGGCTCCGAACTCGACCCAGCCCGCCCGCTTGGCGACCGCCTTCTCGTAGTCCTCGTGGGTCTTGAGGTTCGTCGCCTCCACCTGGTCGGCACGGGACTGGTCGAGCATGCCCTGCACCTCGGCGCCCACGCGCACGGTCGCCCTGGCCCTGGCCTCGACCTCCTCGGTGATCTTTCCGTCCGGGCCCACGGTCTCTTCCAGCGCGCTGCGGGTGTAGACCTGCTCCGCGGTCGAGAGCGTCGCGTAGGCGTCCGGGTGCTGTCCCAGGGTGCTGAGGAAGCCCCGGACGACGCTCCGCCCGTTCCCGTCCACGGTGTCCGCGAAGTCGAGGTGCCCGTCCGGGTTCTTGCCCGGCGCGAACACGCTGTCCGGGTCGTTCTTGGCCAACGCCCAGTTGATGTCGTCGATGTAGCCGGCGCCCATGACGCCCAGGCTGTCGGCCATCGCCTCGTGGTGCTCCTTGAGCAGACCCGGGTCCGCACCGTACTTCTCCATGACCTTCTGCATGACCGCGGCGTTGTCCGCGTCCCGCACCACGCCGGCGTCCGGGTGCCCGGCCGGGTAGCCGAGGGTCGCTGCCTCCAGGGCGTGGCCGAGGGCGTCGGGCATCTGGTCGAGCGACGCCTTGTTCTCCTTCTCGTCGGAAGAGTTGACGTCGGGGAAGGACTCCCACTTCTCGTTGCCGAAGAAGTCGAGGTAGTTGTCGATCGCCTCGCCGTCCTTGTTCTTTCCGAGGTCGGCCGTGGCACCGTGGTTGACCGTGCCGTCCTCGTTGTACGCGGTCGGGGGGTCGGCGAAGAACTTCTTCGCCGCTACCGGACTGTTGCCGAGCGCTTCCAGCATGGCGGTGGCCGGGTCGTAGCCGGCCCCGTTCACGCCCGAGGGGTTGAACGGGTTCTTGAACGGACTGTTCACCACCTTGTTCTCGGCGAACATGTCCGGATGCTTCGCGTGCAGCTGCGCCACGTGTTCGGCGATCGGGTTGAGGAACTTCGCGTCGTAGTTCCCGTACCGCATGATCCCGCCGAGCAGCTGGTATCCGAACGGCCCGCCGTAGTCGTGCTTGGCCAGCGGAATGCGCTCCGTACCCAACTTGCGGAGCTCCGGGCCCCACTTGTCGGTGAATTCCTTGTCGTGAGAGGCGGTGGCCAGGTTGAGGCCCAGGTTCTTCTGCAGCTCCTGGACGTCCTTGAGGCGCACCGCGTCGACCTTGCCGTACTCGTACGTGTCCCTGGAGAGCTGGCCGAAGAACGCGAGCGACTTCTCGGGACCGAGCTTCTCGTAGAAGTCTTTGGCGAACTCCACCGACGAACTGTTGTCCTTCAGCAGCTCGTTGAGCTGCTGCAGTTCGGCGTGTGTGATGTCCTGGCCCTTGGCCGCCAGAGCGGCGGCGCGGGCGGCTTCCTCCTGGTCCAGCTTCGTGTATGTCGGAGCGCTGAAGTCCTTGCGGTCGGTGACGTTGGCCTCGAGGGTGTTCTTGAGGGCGAGGTCGGTGTCGTTGCAGTTGTCGACGATGAGGTCGATCCTCTTCTGCCACGACTCGATGTTCCGCCTCTCCTCCTGCAGAAGCTCGCTGTAGTCGGGGTCGTGCCGCGCCGCGGGGATCTCGGACAACGGGTTCCGCGCCGTGACCTTGCCGTTGCCGTCCACGCGGATGCCGGCCGCGGGTCCCTCGTGGTCCCGGATGTTGACCAGGTCGTCCTTGGCCTTCTTGATGGCCGCGTAACCCTCTTCCAGGATCAGCTTCACGCCCTTGGCCTCGGCCGCGGCGTCCGCGAACTCCTTGACCGTCTTACCGATGAACGCCTTGGTGACCCCGGCGTTGACGCCCTCCCAAGCCGCTCTGTCCGCCTTTGCCTTCATCCCGTCGGCGGCGTCGGTGGCGAGCTTGTCCAGCTTCCCCGCCATCTCCGACCAGTCGTCGGCGGCGGCCTTCAGCTTCGCCACCGGGGCGTCGATTATGTCCTCGTACTTCAGCATGGTGCGCGCTCCCCCGAGCCCTATTTCATGTATTCCGTGAGCACGGATACCCGGGTCAGATCTCCCTCGATCTTCGCCTCGTCCTTGGCGTGCTGGGCCTTGCTGTAATCGAGGTGATTCGAAATCTGCGCGCAGGCGTCCAGCAGCGTCTTCAGGTGGGTCTGCCAGAAGTCATGCACCTTCAGCACGGCCGAACCGCTCGCGAAGTTCCCGTTGGTCAGCGCCGTCGCCGCGTCGAACGTGGAGGAACGGGCGATGTCGCCCTCCTTCGCCAGCCGACCCAGCAGGTCATACGCGTCATTGCCGATAGCGCCGAGGTCGTCCCGATTGACCACCAGGTCGTTCCCGCCACCACCACCTCCGCCGCCGTCGGCCGGAATGCTGTTGATCTGCATGGCAGTCCGCTTGGCCGCCGCCGCGCGCAGTTCTGCCCATTCTTGCTCGAACGTCATGAATTTCCCCCAAGTCCATCCGGGCAGGCCACTCCACCGTACTCGCGCGGCCACCGACCTGATCACCTGTCTCTTGTATCATCACCCGCCCACGGGCGGCCGGTAGTTGATTCCCCGGAGCCCGGACGACAACTACCGGATTACGGCAGCGTCATGCCCCGTCCAGCCGGCCACCCCGCCTGCCCGAAGCCGGCAGAGCGACTCCAGAACACGAGGCTGGATCGCCTCCACCCGCAGGGGCGGCTGCGGGACATCGGCTGCCTCGTGCGCAGACTCACTCCCGGCTCCGGGGGCTTTGGAGCTGCCGCTGCGCCTGGCCTGGTCCGTGTCAACGCCCGGTTCCGCTCTGGTCACGAACAAGCCGGAAATGCGTGAGGGCTGGGCACGCAAGCTCCCCACGTCATCGGCGTCAGGTATCCGGGAACCAGGCCGACAGACGCTTGGCAATGGCCGGTACATCGATGTTGTCCTGCGCGACTTCCTCGACGAACGGGCCGGCAACGGAGACGGGCGGCGGGACGGTACTGGCACTGACGCCGTTGAACCGCAGGAAGACACGCATGGCGAGCCAGGCGGTGCGCTTGTCGCCGTCGATCAGCGCGTGATTGCGGGCGACGGAGTGCAGCAGTGCCGCAGCCTTCTCGTGCAGCGTGGGATACAACTCGGCTCCGAACATGTTCGTCCGGGGTCGCTCGATCGCCGACACCAGAAGGCCCATGTCACGCACGCTGTGCTCGGTGCCGTTGACCGTGCGGGCGATTGCCAGGATCTCGTCGATCTGGATGTAGCGCACGTCCGTCACTTGAGGTAGTCCAGGATCTCCGCATCGCTGTCCATGAGCTCGGCCAGAACGTCATCGACCTTCAGCTCGGCCCGGTTCTGGGCGTCACGGATGGCCTCAATGGCAAGTTCCTGCTTGCTGCGGCCCTCCCGACGAGCCCGCTCGGTGAGCTTCGCGTCAAGGTCGTCGGGGAGTCGAAGTGTCATCGCCATGCAGAGATGATACCAGGCCGGTATCAATTGGCAGGTCGGGCCGCGCTCTCGGCTCCGCGGAGCGTGGGACCAGGCGGCCGCTCGCGTCCCTACTGCGGAGGCGCAGTAGAGACCTCCATTTCAAGCGCCATCCGAGCGTCAAGGATCTCCGCAAGAGCCACTTGAAGGCGTCGCCGTCACAAGCGCCTCGCTCACGAATTCGCAGGTCGGAGAGCCCTCAAAGATCAATCGTCCGCTCGAACCGCTGCACGGAGGGAAACAGGTCGAGCAACTCACCAGGGCAACGAACCGCAGGTCAGGCACCCTTGCCCGCAGGCTCCAGAATCGCCACGCACTCCACGTGCGACGTCATCGGAAACAGGTCGAACGCCCGCAGCGTCCGCACCCGGTACCCGCCCTCCCGGAAGTACCCCAGGTCCCGGGCCAGCGCGGCGGGATCGCAGGCGACGTAGGCGATGCGGCGGGCGTCCAGGGAGGCGAGGTGGGCGACCGTCTTGCGGCCGGCGCCCGCGCGGGGCGGGTCGAGGACGATGAGGTCGACCTCCGTGATGCCCGTGCGCGGCAGGACCGACTCGACCTTGCCCTGCTCGATGCGGACCCGCGGGAAGTCGGCCAGGTTGTGCCGCGCGTCCTCCACCGCCCGCTTGCCGGACTCGATGCCGAGGACCGCGCCCTTCTCGCCGAGGCGGTCGGCCAGCGCACCCGCGAAGAGGCCGGCGCCGCAGTAGAGGTCCAGGGCGGTTTCGCCCTTGCGCGGGAGGAGGCCCTGCATGACCGCCGTCACGAGCGTGTCCGCCGCCTTCGGGTGGACCTGCCAGAAGCCGCCGCTGCCGACACGGTAGGTACGGTCGTCCGCGCGCTCGCGGACGAAGGGGCGGCCGTGGACGCGGTGGACACCGCCGTCCTTCTCGTCGACGCGCATGACCGACACCGGCTTGTCGAGTTCCACGATCGGCAGCCGCGCGCCCGGCCTCGGCGTCAGGATCACCTGGCGGTCCTGCGAACCCGTCGCGGCGATCGCCTCCACCGACTCCATGCCGGTCCAGTCCCGCTGCTCGATGCCCAGCTCGCTGACACCCTCCGCCGCGATCATGCAGTGGTCGATGCGCTCGACCTCGTGCGAGCGGTGGCGGCGCAGGCCCGCGTGGCCCTCGGCGTCGACGGCGTACTGCACGCGGGTGCGCCACTGCGGGACCTGGCCGGCCGGCAGCTTGTCGCCCTCGGCCGGCACCACCGTGCCGTCCCAGCCGGCCTCCTCGGGCGTGAGGCCCGCGAGCCGCTTCAGCTGCTCGGCGATCACCTCGCCCTTGAGGCGGCGCTGGGCGCCCGGCTTGGCGTGCTGCCAGTCGCAGCCGCCGCAGCGGCCGGGGCCGGCGAAGGGGCAGGGGGCTTCGATGCGGTCCTTGGAGGCCTCGAGGATCTCCACCGCGTCCGCGCGCAGGAAGCGGGCGCCCTCCTCGCCCTCGGTCACTCGGGCCACGACCCGCTCGCCGGGCAGGGCGTGCCGGACGAACAGCACCTGGCCCTCGGAGGTACGGGCGATGCAGTGGCCGCCGTGGGCGACGGGGCCGATCTCGACCTCGTACTCCGTGCCCACCAGAGACTTCGTCGGTTCTGCCTGCATGGTGGGGTGACTCCAGATCGAGGAGGAGACTCGGGTGAGCCTCGGGGAAGGGACTCGGCTACGAGAACGGCCGCACACCGGTGGGCCGGACAACAGCCCACCAGTCTACGGCCTCCCCGCGGGGGCTCAGTCCTGGGCCGCCGACGACTCCTTCGGCCGTTCCACCGCCGGTCCACGCCGGACCGCGCCCGGCGCGCTCCACTCCTGCCGCTTGCGGGCCCGCTGCTTGGCCGCCTCGGAGGACTGCAGCTGGTAGGGCACCGAGGTCACCATGACGCCCGGTGTGAACAGCAGGCGGCCCTTCAGGCGCAGGGCGCTCTGGTTGTGCAGCAGGTGCTCGTACCAGTGGCCGACCACGTACTCGGGGATGATCACGGAGACCGCGTCGCGCGGGGACTCCTTGCGTAGGCCCTTGACGTACTCGATCACCGGTCGGGTGATCTCGCGGTACGGCGAGTCCAGGACCTTCAGCGGTACGTCGATGCCGCGCCGCTCCCACTCCTCGCGCAGTGCCTTGGTCTCGGCCGGGTCGACGTTGACCGTCAGCGCCTCCAGGGAGTCCGAGCGCATCAGCTTGGCGTAGGCCAGGGCGCGCAGCGTCGGACGGTGGATCTTGGAGATCAGGACGACCGAATGCACCCGGGACGGGCGGACCATGTCGTCGGCGGGGCCCTCGGGGGCCGCGATCTCCTCGGCGACGCGGTCGTAGTGCTTCCGGATCGCGGTCATGGTCGCGTAGAAGATGACCATGCCGAGCAGGGCCACCCAGGCGCCGTGCGTGAACTTGGTGACCAGGACGACGACCAGCACCAGGCCGGTGAAGAAGGCGCCGAACGCGTTGATCGCGCGGGAGCGGATCATGTGGCTGCGCTCGGACGGGTCCTTCTCGACCGCGAGGTGGCGGTTCCAGTGCCGGACCATGCCGGTCTGGCTGAGCGTGAAGGACACGAACACGCCGACGATGTACAGCTGGATCAGGCGCGTGGAGTCGGCGCCGTAGATGAAGACCAGCAGGGCCGCGGCGCCCGCGAGGAGCACGATGCCGTTGGAGAAGGCGAGGCGGTCGCCGCGGGTGTGCAGCTGGCGCGGGAGGTAGCGGTCCTGGGCGAGGATCGAGCCGAGCAGCGGGAAGCCGTTGTACGCCGTGTTGGCCGCGAGGAACAGCACCAGGGCCGTGGCGGCCGCCAGCAGGACGAACAGGAAGCTGCCCTTGCCGAACACCGCCTCGGCGACCTGGGAGATCACCGGGTTCTGGACGTAGCCGGAGCCGACCGCGCTGCCGTTGTGGATCAGGTCGGTGGCCGGGTGCTCGGCCATGCGGACCTTCGTCGTCATCGCGAGGGCGATGATGCCGCAGAACATGGTGACGGCCAGCAGGCCCATCAGCGCGAGCGTGGTCGCGGCGTTCTTCGACTTGGGCTTGCGGAAGGCCGGGACGCCGTTGGAGATGGCCTCCACGCCCGTCAGCGCGGCACAGCCGGAGGAGAAGGCACGCAGCAGCAGGAAGACCAGCGCGAAGCCCGCGAGGCCCTGGTGTTCGGCCTTGATGTGGTAGTCGGCCGTCGGGGCACGCATGGTGTCGCCGAGGATCAGGCCCCGGAACGCGCCCCACGCGATCATGATGAAGACGCCGCCGACGAAGACGTACGTCGGGATCGCGAAGAGCTTGCCCGACTCCCTCACGCCGCGCAGGTTCATCAGCGTCAGCAGCACGATCACGGCGGTCGCGCAGAGCACCTTGTGCTCGACCACGAACGGGATCGCGGAGCCGAGGTTCTCGATGCCGGAGGCGATGGAGACGGCGACGGTGAGGACGTAGTCCACGAGCAGGGCGCTGGCGACGGTCAGGCCGGCCTTGGGGCCGAGGTTGGTGTTGGCCACCTCGTAGTCGCCGCCGCCGCTCGGGTACGCGTGCACGTTCTGCCGGTAGGAGGCGACCACGGTGAACATCAGCACGACGACCGCGGCGGCGATCCAGGGGCTGAAGTGGTACGCCGACACGCCCGCGATGGACAGGACCAGCAGGACCTCCCCCGGCGCGTAGGCGACGGAGGACAGCGGGTCGGAGGCGAAGACGGGGAGTGCGATGCGCTTCGGCAGGAGTGTTTCGCCCAGCCGGTCACTGCGCAGTGCGCGCCCGATCAGGATCCGTTTGGGCACGTCGGTCAGTTTGGACACGAGAGAGGATCGTAAGCCTTCGAACTGGCAGCCGCCCAGTCGCCGTCCCGTATCTGCCCCACGAGTGAACTCAAGCCACACAAGACCTGCGGATTCCGTGCCGGACCCGCCTTCCGTGCCTAGATGGCAAATCCCGCCTGTCCTCGCACCTCGGAGGTTCCATGCCCGCGACCGCTGAGCTGATCGGGGCCACGGTCGCCCTCGTCGGCCTCGGAATCCTGACCCTGTTCAGCGTGCGCAGCATCACTCGCCGGTGGGCGCGGTCCATGATCGGCGACGGGGAGCGGCGGCCCTGATCGGGCAAACCCGCGTACGGGGGGTGCCCGCCCCGAACCGCCCGTGTGTAGCTTTGGGCGTCGGTCTGAGACCCTGATGCTGAGCAGCAACTTTTGGACACCGGAAGGACGGTCGTGCACATCGTCATCATGGGCTGCGGAAGAGTGGGTTCCGCTCTCGCCCAGACCCTGGAGCAACAGGGCCACACGGTCGCCGTGATCGACCAGGACCCCACCGCCTTCCGCCGGCTGGGCCCGGGATTCGGGGGCCGCCGGGTCACCGGGGTCGGCTTCGACCAGGACACCCTGCGCGAGGCGGGCATCGAGGAGGCCGGCGCCTTCGCCGCCGTCTCCAGCGGTGACAACTCCAACATCATCTCCGCGCGCGTGGCCCGCGAGATGTTCGGTGTGGAGAACGTGGCCGCCCGCATCTACGACCCCCGCCGCGCCGAGGTCTACCAGCGTCTGGGCATCCCCACCGTGGCCACGGTCCGCTGGACCGCCGACCAGATGCTGCGCCGTCTGCTGCCCTCGGGCGCCGAGCCGCTGTGGCGCGACCCCACCGGCGGTGTCCAGCTCGCCGAGGTGCACGCCTCCCCGAAGTGGGTGGGGCACAAGATCAGCACATTGCAGGAGGAGACGGGCGTCCGGGTGGCGTTCCTGACCCGCCTGGGCGAGGCCATCCTGCCCACCTCGCAGACGGTGCTGCAGGAGGGCGATCTGGTGCACGTGATGATGCGGACGGACGACGTGGAGAAGGTCGAGGCGGCGTTCGCCGGGGGCCCGGAAGAGGAGGGCGGTCACTGATGAGGGTCGCCATTGCCGGTGCCGGCGCCGTCGGCCGCTCGATCGCGGGCGAGCTGCTGGAGAACGGCCACGAGGTCCTGCTGATCGACAAGGCCCCGACCGCCATCTCGGTGGAGCGGGTGCCCCAGGCGGAGTGGCTGCTGGCCGACGCCTGCGAGATCACGTCCCTGGACGAGGCGGCGCTCCAGCGCTGCAACGTCGTCATCGCCGCGACCGGCGACGACAAGGTGAACCTGGTCGTCTCGCTGCTCGCGAAGACGGAGTACGGCGTCCCGCGCGTCGTCGCCCGGGTGAACAACCCCAAGAACGAGTGGCTGTTCAACGAGGCCTGGGGCGTGGACGTGGCCGTGTCCACCCCGCGCCTGATGTCCGCCCTGGTCGAGGAGGCGGTGAGCGTCGGCGACCTGGTCCGGCTGCTGCGCTTCAGCCACGGCGACGCCAACCTCGTCGAGCTGACCCTGCCCGAGGAGTCGGCCCTGGCCGGCACCCAGGTCGGCGACGTGGAGTGGCCGCAGGACACCTCCCTGGTCACGATCATCCGCGGCACCCGCGTGCTGACCCCCTCCAAGGAGGACTCCCTGGAGGCGGGCGACGAACTGCTCTTCGTGGCCGCGCAGGCCCGGGAGGAGCAGCTGGAGGAGCTGCTGTCGGTGCGGCGCGAAGACGCCTGACGCCTTTCGGCGGTACGACGTGAGAGGGCGCCCTTGATGCCAAGGGCGCCCTCTCACGTCGTAGGACCGCTCACATGTCCCGGCGGTGCCGTCCGCTCGTCGCCTCGCCGCTCTCCGCGGCCAGAGCCGCCTTGCGCTCCTTCTCCGCCTGCTCCTCGGCTTCCATCTCCGCGAAGACGTCGATGGGAGCCGGGGCCTTGGCGAGGAAGACCCAGGTGAGCCATACCGCCAGCAGGAACGGCGGGATCTTCAGGGCGACCAGGACCCAGCCGAGCTGGGCGGTGTCGGCCCACCAGTACAGCGGGAAGAGGATCGCGCACTTGGCGAGCAGGATCAGGCCCCAGGCCCAGCTGGCCTTCGCGTACGCCTTCTTGCGGCCGGGGTTGCGGGTGCGCCAGGAGAGGTTCTCCTTGAAGACCGGGCCGAGGATGAGGCCGATCAGGGGCACGCCGGCGAGGGTCGTGATGATGTACGCCAGCGCCAGGCCCAGCGTGTAGAGCATGCCGGGGAGGTAGAAGTCCTTGGCATTGCCGGTGAACATCGCGAAGACGACACCGAAGGCCACGCCGAACACCCCGCTGAAGGCGTGCTTGACGGTGTCCTTCCTGGCCAGCCGGACGACGACCAGGACCAGGGACACGGCCAGCGCGGCGATCGCCGACAGGTGCAGGTCCTTGTTGACCGTGAAGATCGCGACGAAGAGCAGGCCCGGCACGACCGTCTCGACCATGCCGCGGACACCGCCGAACGCCTCGAACAGCGCGGCCTCGGTCACCGCGCGGGCATGGTCCGACGGGCTCTGGTCGGTGCCTTCGGTCGGCTTGTCGAGGGACGTCACCGGCTACTCCCGTCCAAGGGGTCGCAGTTCGTATTTCGGGTTGAACAGCACCCGGCGGCCCCGGCTCATCGAGATCCGGCCCGATGCGATCAGCTTGCGCCCCGGTTCTATGCCCACGATGGAGCGCCTGCCGAGCCACACCACGTCCAGCGCGGCGGAGCCGTCGAACAGCTCGGCCTCCAGGGCCGGGACTCCGGCCCGCGGTCGCAGGGTGACCGTGCGCAAGGTACCAGTTACGGTGACGATCTGCCGGTCACGACAGTCGCCGATCTTGGTACAGCCCGCCGTCTCGGCGTCCTCACGCAGCTCCTCCGACTCCAGGTCCTCCTGCGAGGAGGAGAGCCGGTCGAGCATGCGCCGGAACCGGCCGGCCGGCTTTTCGGATCGAGGAACAGCAGTCATAACTAGAGCGTACCGGGGAGAGCCGACAGGACCGTAAGGCAGCTCACTTCGGCCAGGCAGCCCACGCGCCGGCTCACTTCTCGAAGCGGTAGCCCATCCCCGGCTCGGTGATGAAGTGCCTGGGGTGCGAGGGGTCCGTCTCCAGCTTCCTGCGCAGCTGGGCCATGTAGACGCGCAGGTAGTTGGTCTCGGTCCCGTACGACGGCCCCCACACCTCCTGAAGCAGCTGTTTCTGGCT
Source organism: Streptomyces sp. NPDC048521 (assembly GCF_043199855.1). Taxonomy (NCBI): domain Bacteria; kingdom Bacillati; phylum Actinomycetota; class Actinomycetes; order Kitasatosporales; family Streptomycetaceae; genus Streptomyces; species Streptomyces sp. NPDC048521. The sequence continues at coordinate 149,836 of NZ_JBICWR010000017.1, read as the reverse complement.
GACCAGACGGCCGGTGTCGCGGACCAGGACCTCCAGCAGGTGCCACTCGGTCGGGGTGAGCCGGACGTCCCTGCCGCCGCGGTGGACCTTCTTGGCGGCGAGGTCGACGGTGAACCCCTCCGTCTCGACGGTCGTCAGGTCGTCCGCGCCGGGGCCGACCGGCTCGGCCCGGCGCACGGCGGCGCGGAGCCGGGCCAGCAGTTCGTCCATGCCGAAGGGCTTGGTGACGTAGTCGTCGGCGCCCGCGTCCAGCGCCTCCACCTTCTCGTCGGAGGAGTGACGGGCCGAGAGGACCAGGATGGGCACGCGGGTCCAGCCGCGCAGGCCTCTGATCACCTCGACGCCGTCCATGTCCGGCAGGCCCAGGTCGAGGACGACCACGTCCGGGTGGTGGGAGGCGGCGAGTTCGAGCGCGGTCCTGCCGTCGGGGGCCGCGTCGACCTCGTACTTGCGCGCCTTGAGGTTGATCACGAGGGCGCGCACGATCTGCGGCTCGTCGTCGACCACGAGCACCCGGGTCGTCATAGGGGCTGCCTTTCCGGTTCTGCGATGTCCGTGCCCGTGCCGAGGGACGCGGGCGGCGATCCCGCCGCGCGGAGGCCGAGCACCATGGTGAGCCCGCCGCCCGGCGTGTCCTCGGCGTCCAGGGTGCCGCCCATGGCCTCGGCGAAGCCCCGGGCAACCGCCAGGCCGAGCCCTACCCCGGCACCGCGCGGAGCGTCACCGTACCGCTGGAAGGGCGCGAAGATGCGGTCCTTGGCCTCGTCCGGCACGCCCGGTCCGCGATCCACCACCCGCACCTCGACCCGGTCGGCCATGGCGCTGGCGGAGACCAGGACACGCCGCCCGCGCGGGCTGTACTTGACGGCGTTCTCCACCAGGTTGGCCACCGACCGCTCCAGCAGCCCGGGGTCGACGGCGACCATCGGCAGGGTCTCGGGCACGTCCAGCTCGACGCTGCCCTCGGGTACGCCCCCCAGCGCCATCGGGACGACCTCGTCCACGTCGATCTCGCGGATGAGCGGGGTGACGGTGCCGGTCTGCAGGCGGGACATGTCGAGGAGGTTGCCCACGAGGTGGTCGAGGCGGTCGGCGCCCTCCTCGATGCCCTGGAGCAGCTCCGCCTGATCCTCCTCGGACCAGGCCACGTCGTCGGAGCGGAGGGAGGAGACCGCGGCCTTGATCCCGGCGAGCGGGGTGCGCAGATCGTGGCTGACGGCGGCCAGCAGGGCGGTGCGGATGCGGTTGCCCTCGGCGAGCGCGCGGGCCCGGTCGGCCTCTTCCCGCAGGCGCCTGCGGTCGAGGACGACGGCTGCCTGGGCGGCGAAGGCGGCGAGCACCCGGCGGTCCTCGGCGGGCAGCACCCGGCCGGTGAGCGCGAGGGCCATGTGGTCGCCGACCGGCATGTCGACGTCGGCGTCCTCGGGGCGCTCGAGCGGGGGCCCGGATCCGGCGCGGCCGGCGCAGGTCCACGGGTCGACGTCGCTCGCCCGCTCCAGCAGGGCGGCCGACTCCATGGCGAAGGTCTCGCGGACCCGCTCCAGCAGCTCCTCCAGGCCGGTCTCGCCGCGCAGCACGTTGCCGGCGAGGAAGGAGAGTATCTCGGACTCGGCGCGCAGCCGGGCGGCCTGGTGGGTGCGCCGGGCCGCCAGGTCCACCACCGAGGCGACCGCCATGCCGACGCCGAAGAAGATCGCGATGGCGACGATGTTCCTGGGGTCGGCGACGGTCAGCCGGTGCAGCGGCGGGGTGTAGAAGTAGTTCAGCAGCAGCGAGCCGAAGGCCGCCGAGGCCAGGGCGGGCAGCAGGCCGCCGAGCAGGGCCGCCGCGACCGTGACGGCCAGGAACAGCAGCATGTCGTTGGCGAGACCGAGATCGACGCTGTTCAGCAGCACCGCGAGGACCGCGGGGCCGGCCAGGCCCACCGCCCAGCCCCAGCGGATCCGGGCCCGCCCGAGCCGTCCGCCGCGGGCCACGGGCAGTCCGCGGCCCTTGGCGACCTCCTCGTGGGTGACGATGTGGACGTCGAGATCGGGGCCGGAGTCCCGGGCGACCGTGGCGCCGACACCGGGCCCGAAGACGTACTGCCAGGCCTTGCGTCGCGAGGAGCCCAGGACGATCTGGGTGGCGTTGACGCCGCGCGCGAAGTCCAGCAGGGCGGCCGGTATGTCGTCACCGACCACGTGGTGGAAAGTGCCGCCGAGGTCCTCCACGAGGGTGCGCTGGACGGCCAGTTCCTTCGGGGAGGCCGAGGTCAGCCCGTCGCTGCGGGCTATGTAGACGGCGAGGACCTCGCCGCCGGCCCCTTTCTCGGCCAGCCGGGCGGCACGGCGGATGAGCGTGCGCCCCTCGGGTCCGCCGGTCAGCCCGACGACGATCCGCTCGCGGGAGCCCCAGATCCGGGAGACCCGGTGTTCGCTGCGGTACTCGTTGAGGTACTCGTCGACCCGGTCGGCCACCCACAGCAGCGCCAGCTCGCGCAGGGCGGTGAGGTTGCCGGGGCGGAAGTAGTTGGACAGGGCCGCGTCGACCTTGTCCGGCTGGTAGATGTTGCCGTGCGCCATACGGCGGCGCAGGGCCTGCGGGGACATGTCGACCAGCTCGATCTGGTCGGCCCGCCGTACCACCTCGTCGGGCACGGTCTCGCGCTGCCGCACCCCGGTGATCGACTCCACGACGTCGCCGAGTGATTCCAGGTGCTGGATGTTGACGGTCGATATCACGTCGATCCCGGCGGCGAGCAGTTCCTCCACGTCCTGCCAGCGCTTGGCGTTGCGGGAACCGGGCACGTTGGTGTGGGCGAGTTCGTCCACGAGGGCGACGGCGGGGCTGCGGCGCAGCACGGCGTCGACGTCCATCTCACCGAAGGTGGTCTCCCGGTACTCCAGCCGGCTGCGCGGTATCTGCTCCAGACCGTGCAGCATCACCTCGGTGCGCGGCCGGCCGTGGGCCTCGACGAACGCGACGACGCAGTCGGTGCCCCGCTCGATGCGGCGGTGCGCCTCGGACAGCATGGCGTAGGTCTTGCCCACACCCGGTGCGGCACCGAGGTAGATCCGAAGCTTGCCGCGTGCCATGGCCCCATTGTCTTCCCGTGACTCCTGCCTACGCAGCGTCGACCCTACGGCCCACGATCACGGCGAACGGGACAGGGGCCGCGCCGGAGGGCACCTTTGACGCAATCCTGATGTGCCGTCCGCGCTCCCCGCGGTTCAGTGCTCGGTGATCTCGCCGTCGCGCAGTTCCAGCACCCGGTCGGCGAGGTCGAGGAGGGTCGCGTCATGGGTGGCGACCAGGGCGGTGACCTGCTCGGTGCGGACGACGGCCCGCAGCAGCTCCATCACGGCGTGCCCGGTCTCGGCGTCGAGCTGCCCGGTCGGTTCGTCGGCGATCAGCAGGGCCGGGCGGTTGGCGAGGGCGCGGGCGATGGCCACCCGCTGCTGCTGGCCGCCGGACAGCTCGCCGGGCCGCTGGGCCGCGTGACCGGCGAGTCCGACGAGGGAGAGCAGCAGCTCGACGCGCTCCTCCCGCTGGCGCGGCTCGGCGCGGCGCAGTCGCAGGGGTACGCCGACGTTCTCGGCCGCGGTGAGGATCGGGATGAGCCCGAAGGACTGGAAGACGAACCCGATCCGGTCCCGGCGCAGCCGCAGCAGCTCGCTCTCGCCCAGCTCCCCGAGCTGCCGCCCGTCGACCTCGACCCGCCCCCGGTCGGGCGTGTCGAGTCCGCCGACGATGTTCAGCAGCGTGGTCTTGCCGGAGCCGGAGCGTCCCTTGAGGGCGACGAGTTCGCCGCGCGGCACCTCGAAGGAGACGCCGCGCAGGGCGTGCACGGCGGCGGCGTCCCGCCCGTAGGACTTGTGGACGTCCTCGACACGCACCATGGTCTCGGTGAGCACCTGACTCATTCCGTCTCCCCCGTCGTCCCCGTGGACCGGGCGCCAGTATCGCCGTGCGGCGCCCGGCCGTTCAACGGTTCAGTTGGGGTTGTCGCCGTGGGTGAGGGTCTCCCAGGCGACGAAGAGGTTGTTGCTGCCGGCCGGGCGCTGCTGCTGGGTCAGCGTCTGGGTGTTGGTCATGGCGATGCCGAGGCGGTTGTGCAGGGCGTTGTAGCCGACCTCGGTGACCGGGCCGAGTCCGAGATGCAGGGTGCCGCCGCACAGCCAGCTGGGGGCGGCCGTGCCGAGCTGGTACTTGGACTGGAAGCCGAGCGCCTGCCGCAGGCGTTCGCCGACGTCGGTGCCGTACAGGTCCTGGCCCTGGATCCGGCTGGTCTCGGCGATGTGGGAGATCGCGGAGATGCCGTACCCGGTGTGCGTGAAGTCGCGGCAGGTCTCCTGGGTGAGGCCGGTGACGAAGGTGGACTGGCCCTGCCAGTAGGCGACGATCTTGTCCCGGGTGTTCAGGTTCTGGCTGGGCACGGTCTTGGGCAGATCGCCGTCGGAGGCGAGGTAGACGTAGGCGGCGGCGCGGGTGCGGAACTTGGCCATCGCGGTGTCGTACGAGGCCTTGTCCTCCAGGAAGACGGAGATGCCGACGGCGGCCTCCATCATGGACAGCTCCCAGTTGCCGTTGGAGTTGGAGCCCTTGATGACCACCGGCAGGTAGACGTTGCGGAGCATGGTCGCGAAGCGGCTCTGGTTGGCCCAACCGCCGGTGTACGTGTACTTGATGATCTCGGCGGCCTTGGGCCAGGAGGAGCCCGCCCAGCCGGTCTGCAGGGGTGCGTTGCTGTTGGTGTGGCTGGTGATGGTGGCCGACCAGGCGTCCATGATCTGGATGGCCTTCTGGGCGTAGCGCGTGTCGCGGGTGATGTACCAGGCGAGGGCGTCGGTGTAGGCGGCGATCGCGTCCTCGCGCTCGTCGGTGCAGCCGTAGTTGGGGTTGGAGTAGGAGCCGCACTCGACGGTGGCCCAGGGTTTGGGCGTGCGGTTCAGGTCGGCGTACTTGCTCGCCATCATCTGGTCGTAGGCGCCCTTCCAGGGCTGGGCGCCGGCCAGCACCTTGTCGCGGGCGAAGTCCAGCTGGCCCCGGGAGACGGTGACTCCGGGGTGTGCGAAGGCATCGGGGGCGGAGTGGGCGGCGGGTGCGGTGAAGGCGCCCAGCAGGAGCGCGACCACAAGGGCGAGCAGGGGGGTACGACGCACAGTGACTCCGTTCTCGTACGTGAACGCGGAGTGCCTGTATGAACGCAGGCGTTGGCCGGAGACCGTAGGTACAGACCATTCGTCCGTCAAGGGGTCACGCATGCGAAAGGGCCGCACCCAAGGGTGCGGCCCTCCGTCGTCCCGACTCAGCGGACCTCGGTGGTCTCCGGTCCGCGCTGCAGCTGGCCCATGCCGCCGGAGAAGCGCGAGCCCTCCTCCTGCTGGACGCCCTCGGGAACCATCTGGGCGTCGTTGGGCAGCTTGAGGACGATCGGGTCGCGGGGCGCCATCGGGCCCTCGCCGCGGACCACGACCGTGTCACGGAAGATCTGCTCCAGCAGACCGGCGGCCTGCGGCTGCACCGCGCCCTGGCCGGAGATCACACCGCGCAGGAACCAGCGCGGGCCGTCCACGCCGACGAACCGCACGACCTGGAAGCCGCCGGTGCCGTCGGGCAGCTGCACCGGCACCTGAGCGCGCAGCTCCCAGCCCAGCGGACCCTCGGCCTCGTCGACGATGCCACCCTGCTGGGTGATGCCGGACGCGATCTCCTCGCGGACCTCGCCCCAGATGCCCTCGCGCTTGGGCGCGGCGAACGCCTGGAGCTGGATGGCGCTGTCGCGCAGCACGACGGTCGCGGCGACGATCGCGTCACCGGCGACCTCGACCCGCAGCTCCATGCCGTCGACGCCCGGGATGAACAGCCCGCCGAGGTCCACACGGCCCTCACCCGGGTCGCGCACCTCGCTGCTGTCCCACGGCCCGTCGGGCCGGGGCCCGGGCTCCAGCCGGACGCGCTCGCGCTCGGCCTCCTCTTCCTCGTCCGCCTCGGTGTCGACGTTGTCGACGACCTGCTCGGCCTCGCCGGCCGCGTCCTCGGCGGCACCCTTCTTCTTGCGACGTCCGAACACGTCACTGTCCTTCCCGGTCGGATACGACCGAAGCGTATCGATTCCCACCCGTCGGACCGCCCAGGGCGGCCTGACCGCTTGTGCCGCTCTCGCCGCCCACCGCGGCATGGCCACCGGTGGACCCGAAGCCCCCCTCGGCCCGCGCCGAGCCGGGAAGTTCCGCCACCTCCTGGAAGCGGACCTTCTCGACCTGCTGGACGACCAGTTGGGCAATCCGGTCGAAGCGCTCGAACCGCACGGACTCGCGCGGGTCGAGATTCACCAGGATCACCTTGATCTCCCCACGGTACCCGGCGTCAACCGTCCCTGGGGCATTCACGAGGGCCACGCCGCAGCGCGCGGCGAGGCCGGAACGCGGGTGCACGAAGGCCGCGTACCCCTCCGGGAGGGCGATCGACACACCCGTGGGCAGCACGGCACGCTCACCGGGCTTCAGCTCACAGGCCTCGGTGGTGCGCAGATCGGCGCCGGCGTCCCCCGGGTGCTCGTACTCCGGAAGCGGTACGCCCGGGTCCAGGCGCCGGATCAGCACGTTCAGCGGGGTTCGGCTCACGGGTTCACCTCGAAGGCGCGGGCACGCCGGATCTGGTCCGGGTCGTTCATGGCGGCCTGGATCTCTTCCTCGCGGCCGTGGTCGACGAAGTGGTCCACCTTGACCTCGACGAAGAGGGCGTCGGCGCGGACGGCGACAGGCCCGTCGGGGCCGCCGATGCGCCCGGTGGCGGTGGAGTAGATCTTCCGGCCGGCGACGGCGGTGACCTCGGCCTCCAGGTGCAGCGTGGTCCCGACGGGCACGGGCCGTACGAAGTCGGTCTCCAGCCGCCCGGTGACGGCGATGGTCCGCAGCAGCCAGTTCAGTGAGCCGAGCGTCTCGTCCAGGGCCGCGGCCAGCACTCCGCCGTGCGCGAGGCCGGGGGCGCCCTGATGGGCGGGCTGGACGGTGAACTCGGCGGTCAGCGAGACGCCCTCACCGGCCCGGGCGGCCAGGTGCAGTCCGTGCGGCTGCCCGGGGCCGCAACCGAAACAGTGTTCGTAGTGGGCGCCGAGGAAATCCCCGGGCGCGGGCGCGTCGGGGTGCCGTACCGGTTGCACCGCGTCGGCGGGAGGTCGAAGGGCTGCTGAACTACCACTCACAGGCGCAGACCTTACCCGCGCGTCCGGGTGTTCCGGATCCCGTGCCAAGCTTGGCTCCATGCAGCTCACCGCCACCCCTTACGAAGAACGCCTCACCGCCCCCCGTTCGTGGTGGCTGATCAGCTTCCTCGTGGGTGTCTCGTTCGCCCTGATCCTGCTGCCGTTCGGCACCCTGCCGCTGCTCGGCGGCCTGGTCGGCGGTACGGCCGCCGCGGCGGTGGTGGCCAGCGCCTACGGCTCCCCGCGCATCCGTGTGGTGGGTGGCTCCCTGATAGCGGGCGAGGCGAAGATCCCGGTGTCGGCGCTGGGCGGGTCGCAGATCCTGGACGCGGAGGAGGCCCGCGCCTGGCGGACGTACAAGGCCGACACCCGCGCCTTCCTGCTGCTGCGGGCCTACATCCCCACGGCGCTGCGGGTGGAGGTCACCGACCCCGAGGACCCGACGCCGTACCTGTACCTGTCGACGCGGGAGCCGGAGAAGCTGGCCGCGGCGATCGAGGCGGCCCGGAAGGCGAACACCTAGAGCCCCTCGGGTCCTAGAGCTCGTCGGGCAGGTCGCGCATCTTCAGCGGCTCCGCGGGCTTCTCCAGGGGCGGCAGCCCCTGCAGCTCGTCCCACGGCACCTGGACCTTGCGCAGGTCGGCGCGGATGCGCGCCGCGAGTCTCCTGGTGTCCCGGCGGTTCATGGCCGCCCCGACGGCGGCTCCGACCATGAACGGCATCAGGTTGGGCAGGTCGCGGACCATCCGCTTCATGATCTGCTGACGCAGTTGGCGTTTCATACGGCCTCCGAGGGCCGTGTCGTACGTCGACGGCTTCATCACGTCGATCCCGCGCTCCCCCGACCAGGAGGACAGATACGCGGTGCTGCGGACCTTGAGGTTCCCCGGCGGACGTGCGCCGTAGACCTCGTGCAGTTCGGCGATCAGCTTCAGTTCGACCACGGCGACCCCGGTGATCTCCGCGGCCAGTTCGGTCGGCATGGCCGGAGGCACCGGCAGCATCGCCGCCGCCCCGATGCCGGCCCCGACCGTCGAGGTCCCGGCCGCCGCGCCCGCCACCAGCTTGTCGGCGAGTTCTTCCGGCCCGAAGCCGGGGAACTGCCTGCGCAGGGTCGCGAGGTCGCGTACGGGGATACGCGGGGCGATCTCGATGATCCGGTCCGTGAGGTACGCCAGCCCCGCGCGAGCGCGGCTGCCGCCTCTACGGGCCCCTTCCCGGGCCATGTCCCGGGCCTTGTCACGCATCACCGCGACCCGTCGCCTCGCGACGGGCGCGGGATGCCGCACCGGCGCCGGCGGGTCTTCCCCGGCGGCGGCCGGTTCGAGCGAGGCTCCCGCACCGGATGAGCCCCGCTCGTCGTCACGCGCGCCGTGCGGGCCGTCGGACGGCCCCGGGTCCGCTTTCCCCAGGGGGAAGCGGCGCTTCCATGGAGGGGTCGAGCCAGACACGGCCGACCCGTCCTCAGTCGCAGTCGCGGCAGATCGGCTGACCGTTCTTCTCGCGGGCCAGCTGGCTGCGGTGGTGCACCAGGAAGCAGCTCATGCAGGTGAACTCGTCCTGCTGCTTGGGCAGCACTCGGACGGCCAGTTCCTCGTTGGAAAGGTCGGCGCCGGGCAGCTCGAGGCCCTCTGCGGCCTCGAACTCGTCGACGTCCACCGACGAGGTGGACTTGTCGTTCCGCCTGGCCTTCAGCTCTTCAAGGCTGTCCGAGTCGACGTCGTCGTCGGTCTTGCGTGGAGTGTCGTAATCGGTTGCCATATCGCTCTCCCCCTCTGGGTGTCTGCGGTGTCTCCAGCGCACGTAACGCGTGAGAGGCCGGACTTGTGCCCGACCTGAGGCGGAGATTTTGCCTCACATCAAGGTCTGTTACTCAATCGACACCCAACCCGATCCCTCGAGAGTGATCGGCTTGGACGGCGGTGAGGACCGTACACGGTTCGAATGTCGCACCTCAAAGGCGCCTCCCCGTGTACTTCCCGTGATCAAGAGCCCTGAAAACCAGGACTTTCCCGGCTTTCCACCTTGTGTCATGATCACGGAGAGTGCATGTCCGGAAATCCTCCCATGTGATCGATCACACAAGTCCAACCTCGTCGGACCCTTTGAAAATTCCGCGCAAAGCGAACATCCTCCGCGTGTGTCGGCCCCTGGTCACAGCGGCAGGGTGACGCGCATCACCAGGCCGCCGCCCTCCCGGGGCTGCGCCACGATGTGCCCGCCGTGCGCGCGGGCCACGGAGCGGACGATGGACAGCCCGAGGCCCACCCCCTTGTCGCTGCCCGTGCGCTCCGTACGAAGCCGTCTGAACGGCTCGAAGAGGTTGTCGATCTCGTACGCCGGCACGACCGGCCCGGTGTTCGACACGGTGAGCACCGCCTGGCCGTGCTCGACCTCGGTGTCCACCTCGACCCAGCCGCCCTCGGCCACGTTGTAGCGCACCGCGTTCTGTACGAGGTTCAGCGCGATCCGCTCCAGCAGCACGCCGTTGCCCTGCACCACGGCCGGCTTGCGCCCGCCGCGGATCTTGACGCCCTTGGCCTCCGCCTCGGCGTGCACCTGGTCGACGGCCTGGGTGGCCACCTCAGCCAGGTCGACCGGCTTGCGCTCGACGATCTGGTTGTCGCTGCGGGCGAGCAGCAGCAGACCCTCCACGAGCTGCTCGCTGCGCTCGTTGGTGGCCAGCAGCGTCTTGCCGAGCTGCTGCAGCTCCACCGGTGCGTTCGGGTCGGACAGGTGCACTTCCAGCAGGGTGCGGTTGATCGCCAGCGGCGTGCGCAGCTCGTGGGAGGCGTTGCCCACGAAGCGCTGCTGGGCGGTGAAGGCCCGCTCCAGACGCTCCAGCATGTCGTCGAAGGTGTCCGCCAGCTCCTTCAGCTCGTCGTCCGGACCGTCCAGCTCGATGCGGCGCGACAGGTCGGAACCGGCCACCTGGCGGGCGGTGCGGGTGATCCGGCCGAGCGGGGACAGCACGCGGCCGGCCATCGCGTAGCCGAACGCGAAGGCGATCACGGCGAGACCCAGCAGGGCCAGCAGCGACCGGCTGAGCAGGTTGTCCAGGGCCGCCTGGCGCTGGTGGTCGACGCACTGGCTGATCGCGTCGTTGAAGTCCTGCAGCGACAGGGCGGTCGTGTTGATCGCGGGGCAGTTGTCGCTGGAGACCTTGAGCTGCTGGAAGCTGACGATCTTGAACAGCGGCTGGTTGCCGGTGCTGATCGCCTGCGCGGCCAGCAGATAGATGATCGACAGCAACAGGATGCCGGCGATCAGGAACATGCCGCCGTAGAGCAGCGTGAGCCGTATCCGGATGGTCGGGCGCAGCCAGGGGAAGGGGGGCTGCGGCCTCCTGGGGTCCCAGGTGGGTTTCGGGGGCGCCTGGGGCGGCGCCGGCGTCGCGGCCACGGGCGATCAGATCCGGTAGCCGGAGCCGGGGACCGTGACGATCACGGGGGGCTCGCCGAGCTTGCGGCGCAGGGTCATGACCGTCACACGCACCACGTTGGTGAACGGGTCGGTGTTCTCGTCCCACGCCTTCTCCAGCAGCTGCTCGGCGGAGACGACCGCGCCCTCGCTGCGCATCAGCACCTCCAGGACCGCGAATTCCTTGGGCGCGAGCTGGACCTCCTTGCCGTCGCGGAAGACCTCGCGGCGGTTGGGGTCGAGCTTGATGCCGGCCCGCTCCAGGACCGGCGGCAGCGGCACGCTCGTGCGGCGGCCGAGGGCGCGCACGCGCGCGATCAGCTCGCTGAACGCGAACGGCTTGGGCAGATAGTCGTCGGCGCCGATCTCCAGGCCCTCTACGCGGTCGCTGACGTCACCGGACGCGGTGAGCATGAGCACGCGCGTGGGCATACCCAGTTCCACGATCTTGCGGCAGACGTCGTCACCGTGCACGAGCGGGAGGTCGCGGTCGAGGACGACCACGTCGTAGTCGTTGACGCCGATGCGCTCCAGGGCGGCCGCACCGTCGTACACGACGTCGACGGCCATGGCCTCCCGGCGCAGTCCGGTGGCCACCGCATCGGCGAGCAGTTGCTCGTCCTCGACGACGAGTACGCGCACGTCGCTTGTCCTTCCTCATGTCCACCCGCGTAGCGCGCCGTGGGCGCGAGCGGGCAGGGGTGTTCGTGGGGTGTGACCTCCATCCTGCCCTTTTCGGCCGTAAGTCGGCTGTAAGGCGGGGTCAGGGCCGCAGGGACCGGGGTCGGAGGTCGGGAATACGAGATTTTTTCCTCCGGTTGAGGTTTCCGGGGAAGGGAGCGGGGGGAGGACGGCTTTACACCCCGCGATCACGCTCTGCATGTGCCGCAGCACCATGCGGCACTCCGCCATCCGCTTCCGCAGGGCGGGCGTGGGTGTCCGGCACCGTCGCCGCCCAGCAGGGCAGCGCTGGGCACCTACAGGAGACGTGATCGCCCCTTCTCAACCGGCACACCCCCGTGCCACCGACCCACGACCCAGGACGAGGGGGCGCAGCATGGACGCTTTCACCGCAGGACTTCTGCAGCGCATAAGGGCGACCGAGTCCGACCTGTCGCGGGCTCGTGACGAGGGCGACGACTTCCTCGCCGAGGTGGAGCAGGCAGAGCTCGACGACCTGCGACGCCTCGCCGCCGAACACGGTGTGGAGGTCGGCGCGTCACGCGTCTGATCGGCCCGAAAGCGCACCGACGGGACCCCCGGCGAATCCAGCGCCGGGGGTCCCGTTCGTCTTCGCCCGCCGGCGCCTTCCCCGGTTCCCCTGCGGGCCCGCGCCTTCGGTCAGTCGTGCCAGGCCCCGAAATCCTCCAGCAGCCGCTGGAGGGGCTCGAAGACCCCCGGGGCAGCGGCGACCGTGAGGTCACGTGAGGGCCGCTCTCCGGGCCGTCCACCGGTCAGCGCGCCCGCCTCCCGGGCGATCAGGTCCCCCGCGGCGAAGTCCCACGCGTTGAGCCCGCGCTCGTAGTACCCGTCGAGCCGGCCGCAGGCCACATCGCACAGGTCGACCGCAGCCGAGCCGCCGCGCCGGATGTCCCGGAGCAGCGGGACGATCCGGCCGGCCACCTCGGCCTGGTGGGCGCGGACCTCGGCGACGTAGGCGAAGCCGGTGGAGACCAGTGCCTGGTCCAGCGGGGGCGCGGGGCGGCAGGTGAGCGCCCGCTCGCCCTCCCATGCGCCCGTGGCCCACGCGCCGCCGCCGCGCACGGCGTAGTACGTCTCGCCGCGCATGGGTGCCGCGACGACCCCGACGACGGTCTCGCCGTCCTGCTCGGCCGCGATGGACACCGCCCAGGTCGGCAGGCCGTACAGGTAGTTGACGGTGCCGTCGAGCGGATCGATCACCCAGCGGACACCGCTCGTGCCCGCGACGGAGGCGCCCTCCTCGCCGAGGAAGCCGTCGTCGGGGCGCCGGCCGGAGATCAGGTCGGTGATCAGCTTCTCCGCCGCGATGTCCATCTCGGTGACGACGTCGATCGGGCTGGACTTGGTCTTCGCCACGGTCAGGTCGGCCGGGCGGCCGTCCCGCAGCAGCTCGCCGGCGCGGCGGGCGGCCTCCTGGGCCAGGTCGAGCAGGTCCCGGTGCAGGGCGTCGGTCACGGGTCTCCTCACGCGTAGGGGCTGTCGGCGCCCGCGGCCGCGGGCCGGGGCGTACGGGCCGGGCAGCAGCCGACCGGGCAGACGTCGTGGCTAGGGCCGAGGGCGCCCAGGGCGCAGGGGGTGACCTGCTGCCCGCGCTCCACGGCGGCGCGCTCCACGATCAGCTCGCGGACGGCCGCGGCGAACCGTGGGTCGGCGCCCACGGTGGCCGAGCGGCGCACCGGCAGGCCCAGTTCGCCGGCCTTGGCCGTGGCCTCGGTGTCGAGGTCGTAGAGGACCTCCATGTGGTCGGAGACGAAGCCGATGGGGGCCATGACGACCGCCGGGACACCGGCGGCGTGCCGCTCCTCGAGGTGGTCGCAGATGTCCGGCTCCAGCCAGGGGATGTGCGGGGCGCCGGAACGGGACTGGTAGACGAGCCGCCAGGGGTGTTCGACGCCGGTGCGCTCGCGGACGGCGTCGGCGATCAGCCGGGCCACGTCCAGGTGCTGCTCGACATAGGCGCCGCCCTCGCCGTGTGCCTCGACGGGGCCGGAGGTGTCGGCGGCGGAGGTCGGGATGGAGTGGGTGGTGAAGGCGATGTGGGCGCCGTCGCGGACGTCCTCGGGGAGGTCGGCGAGGGAGCGCAGCACGCCGTCGATCATGGGTTCGACGAAGCCGGGGTGGTTGAAGTAGTGCCGCAGTTTGTCGATCCTCGGCGGCTGAAGGCCCTCGGCCTCCAGCGCGGCCAGTGCGTCGGCGAGGTTCTCGCGGTACTGCCGGCAGCCCGAGTAGGAGGCGTAGGCGCTGGTGGCGAGCACCAGGATGCGGCGGCGGCCGTCGGCGACCATCTCGCGCAGGGTGTCCGTCAGGTACGGCGCCCAGTTGCGGTTGCCCCAGTAGACCGGCAGGTCCAGGCCGTGCCCGGCGAAGTCCTTGCGCAGGGCGTCCAGCAGGGCGCGGTTCTGGTCGTTGATGGGGCTGACCCCGCCGAACAGGAAGTAGTGCTGCCCGACTTCCTTCAGGCGTTCCTTCGGGATGCCTCGCCCGCGCGTGACGTTCTCCAGGAACGGGACCACGTCGTCCGGGCCCTCGGGGCCGCCGAAGGAGAGCAGGAGCAGGGCGTCGTACGGGGTGGCATCGAGCGCGTCTGGCATGTCTTGATCCTGCCACCCGGTACTGACAGCCGGGAAACAGTGGGGCACCAAGTCCGGTTACTGCTGATTTTGTGCATTTTTTTCCGGTTGACGCACAGGGTGCAATTAGGGTGCCCTGATTCGTAAGCTGTATGAGCCGCATTCGCGCCTTACCGAGCCGCCCGGAGACCACGTGCCCAGCCCCTACAGAGCCCTGTTCGCCGAGCCCGGCACCAAGGCCTTCTCCGCCGCGGGGTTCCTCGGCCGGATGCCGCTGTCGATGATGGGCATCGGCGTGGTCACGATGGTCTCCCAGCTCACCGGGCGGTACGGGCTCGCGGGTGCCCTGTCGGCCACCATCGCGCTGTCCGCGGCGGCGATCGGGCCGCAGATATCCCGGCTGGTGGACCGGCACGGACAGCGGCGGGTGCTGCGCCCCGCGACCCTGGTGGCCCTCGCAGCGGCGGCCGGGCTGCTGCTCGCCGCGCACTTCCGCTGGCCGGACTGGGTGCTGTTCGCGTGCGCCGCCGGGATCGGCTCGGTGCCGAGCCTGGGCGCGATGATCCGGGCGCGCTGGGCGGCGCTGTACCGGGGCACGCCGAAGCTGCACACCGCGTACTCGTTCGAGTCGGTCGTCGACGAGGTCTGCTTCATCTTCGGCCCGATCATCTCCATCGGGCTGTCCACGGCCTGGTTCCCGGAGGCGGGGCCCCTGCTGGCCGCCTGCTTCCTCGCGGTCGGCGTCCTCTGGCTCACCGCCCAGCGCGCCACCGAGCCGGAGCCGCACCCGCGCGAGCGCCACGGCGGCGGCAGCGCCCTGCGCTCGGCCGGACTCCAGGTGCTGGTGACCACGTTCGTGGCGACCGGAGCGATCTTCGGATCGGTGGACGTGGTCACGGTCGCCTTCGCCGACGAGCGCGGCCACAAGGGCGCCGCGAGCGTGGTCCTCGCCGTCTACGCGGCCGGCTCCTGCGCGGCCGGGGTGGTCTTCGGGCTGCTGCGGTTCGCCGGGGCGCCGGAACGTCGCTGGTTGCTGGGCGTGACGGCGATGGCCGTGAGTATGATCCCCCTCCTACTGGTCGGAAACCTGCCGCTTCTGGCCGTGGCGCTGTTCGTTGCGGGGTTGTCCATCGCACCGACGATGATCACGACGATGTCCCTGATCGAAGAGCACGTACCTCGCGCGCAGCTGACCGAGGGCATGACCTGGGTGAGCACCGGCCTCGCGGTCGGCGTCGCGCTCGGCTCCTCCGCGGCCGGCTGGGTGATCGACGCAGCCGGGGCGGGTGCGGGGTACGGGGTTCCGGCCGTGTCCGGAGCCGTCGCGGTCGTGGTCGGTTTCCTCGGGTACCGCCGGCTCCGCAGGCCGGCCGCGGGTCGGGGAGGCACCGTTGAGCACCACAGCGAGCGCGAAGAACGGCACCTGGCGTAACTGGGGCGGCAACGTCTCCGCCCGCCCCGCCCGGCAGGTCGCGCCGGCCTCGGTGGAGGAGCTGGCCGCGGTGGTGCGCCGGGCGCGGGAGGACGGGCTGAAGGTGAAGGCGGTCGGGACCGGCCACTCCTTCACGTCGATCGCCGCGACCGACGGTGTGTTGATCCGCCCTCACCTGTTGACCGGCATCCGCAGGATCGACCGCGAGTCCATGACGGTCACGGTCGAGGCGGGCACCCCGCTCAAGAGACTCAATGCGGCTCTCGCGCGCGAGGGGCTCTCGCTCACCAACATGGGCGACATCATGGAGCAGACCGTCTCGGGGGCCACCAGCACCGGCACACACGGCACCGGCCGCGAGTCCGGCTCCATCGCCGCCCAGATCAAGGGACTCGAACTCGTCACGGCCGACGGTTCGGTGCTCACCTGCTCCGAGAAGGAGAACCCGGAGGTCTTCGCGGCCGCCCGCATAGGCCTCGGCGCCCTCGGCGTCGTCACCGCGATCACCTTCGCCGTGGAGCCCCTGTTCCTGCTCACCGCGCGCGAGGAACCGATGCCCTTCGCGCGGGTCCTCGCCGAGTTCGACCAGCTGTGGGCGGAGAACGAGCACTTCGAGTTCTACTGGTTCCCGCACACCGGCAGCACCAACACCAAGCGCAACAACCGCAGCGCCGGACCCGAGCGGCCCGTGGGGCAGCTCGCCGGCTGGATCGAGGACGAGTTCCTCTCCAACGGCGTCTTCCAGGCGGCCCAGTGGGTCGGCCGCGCCGTTCCCGCCACCGTCCCCGCGATCGCGCAGATCTCCAGCAGGGCGCTGTCCGCGCGGACGTACACGGACATCCCTTACAAGGTCTTCACCTCGCCGCGCCGGGTGCGCTTCGTGGAGATGGAGTACGCCGTCCCGCGCGCGGCCCTGGTGGAGACGCTGCGCGAGCTGAAGGCCATGGTCGACCGCTCGGGCCTGCGCGTCAGCTTCCCGGTGGAGGTGCGCACCGCCCCGGCGGACGACATCACCCTGTCCACGGCCTCCGGCCGGGACAGCGCCTACATCGCCGTGCACATGTTCCGGGGCACGCCGTACCAGGCCTACTTCACCGCCGCCGAGCGCATCTTCACCGCGCACGAGGGCCGGCCGCACTGGGGCAAGGTGCACACGCGGAACGCCGAGTACTTCGCCCGGGTGTACCCGCGCTTCGGCGAGTTCACTGCGCTGAGAGACCGTCTCGACCCTGAACGGCTGTTCCGGAACGACTACTTGCGGAGGGTTCTGGGGGCGTAGGCGGCGCGGCGGACCCACTGGGCGTGGGGGTCGGGGACGTACTCACGTCGTCGCTCGGCCCCGTGCCGGCGGAGCCGCCGGGCGCGGGCGTCCCGCCGCCGGTCGTCCCCCCGTCGGTCCCGGACCGGTGACCGTCCGGCGTACCGGAGGGCGGCGACGAGGGCGAGCCCCCCGTGGACGTCGAGGAATCGGACCGCGGGGAACCGGACTTCGGGGAATCCGTTCGCGGAGAACCGGGATCGGTGGAGCCGGACGTCGCGGAGGACGGGCCGCGGCCGGTGACGGCTTCGCCCACCGTGGTGCCCCTGCCGCCGCTGAAGGTGTCGCCGGACACCATTTCGTACGCGGTGATGCCGGCCATGGTGACGCCGAAGACGACGGCGGCCGCGAGGACCGGGCGTCTCCAGTTCTTCACCCGCGCGCGGTAGACGGTGCCCTCGGTGAACTCGCCGGGAAGCGGTGCCACCTGTTCCCTCGGCCGGACGGCCACCGCCGCCTTCTCCTTCAACTGCTCCCCGGTCCGCTTGAAGAAGTGCTGGAACACCGTGCCGCCGCAGGTGGCCACGACGCTGACGACCCCGGCACCGAGGATCGTGCCGTACACCCCGAAGTACGAAGCCAGTTTGGCCGCCACGACCGCCGCCAGGGCACCGCCCGCGACCTGGGGGACGTTCAGGTCGATCCGCTTCCGACCCGCATCGGGCGTCTCACGCATACCCGGAACTTGCCTGCCTTTCCCCTACTTGACGGTCTACTTGATGACATTGATCGATCGACTGCACGAGAAAGGGACGTACAGACGAAACCATTAGTTCCGTTTCTGGGGATTACGTGAAGTTCACCACGTTCATGATCGACAAAGCCGGTTGCGGACGGCCAAGTCGCACCCCTTGCCAGAAGTTGGGCGGCGCGCCGATCCACGCACATGGTCCGAATGGAGTACTGTTGCGAGCCCTGGGTCCGGTCTCCCACCAGGGTGCCCGCGGCCTTGCACGACCGCCGGGAGGGGGCTAGTTGCACAGGGTGACGGAGTTGGTCACTTAGCGTTGCGAACAGGTAACCGTGCCATAACGGCGGTCCAGGGCCCGTGCCCGACACGCCGGGCAACTCGGCAAGGTTGTGGCAGGCTGCACCCGGGCAGGCCACACTCGACTAGCGGAAGCAGCGACGCACGTGACGTCGGCAGGCACCACCCGGGAGGTCCCCATGCCCGAACTGCGTGTCGTGGCCGTCTCGAATGACGGCACACGACTGGTGCTCAAAGCTGCCGACTCCACGGAGTACACACTTCCGATCGACGAACGGCTGCGTGCCGCTGTGCGCGGCGACCGCCCCCGTCTCGGTCAGATCGAGATCGAGGTCGAGAGCCATCTCCGGCCCCGCGACATCCAGGCGCGTATACGTGCCGGTGCCACGGCGGAGGAGGTCGCACAGCTCGCGGGCATCCCCGTGGACCGGGTGCGGCGCTTCGAGGGTCCCGTGCTGGCCGAGCGCGCCTTCATGGCCGAGCGTGCCCGCAAGACCCCGGTCCGCCGTCCCGGCGAGAACTCCGGCCCGCTGCTCGGCGAGGCCGTCCAGGAGCGACTGCTGCTGCGCGGCGCCGAGAAGGACACCGTGCAGTGGGACTCCTGGCGCCGCGACGACGGCACCTGGGAAGTCCTCCTCGTCTACCGGGTCGCGGGCGAACCGCACTCGGCGAGCTGGACGTACGACCCGCCCCGGCGGCTCGTCCAGGCCGTGGACGACGAGGCGCGCTCGCTGATCGGCGAGTCCGACGACCTCGCCGTGCCCGAGCCGAGCTTCCCGTTCGTCCCGCGCATCGCCCGGCTGCCGCGCGAGCGTTCGATGGACCGCGCCCTCGACCGGGGCGACCGGGAGCGGCCCAGTCTGCCCGCGCAACCGTCCGAGCCTCCCGAGGAGAGCACGGGCGAACGGGACTCGCTGACCAGTCTGCTGGAGGCCGTGCCGAGTTTCCGGGGCGACCTGGTGGTCCCGGAACGCCCGTCGGAGCCCTCGGAGGAACCCGCCGAGGAGCCCGTGGAGGAAGAGGCCCCGGCACCCGCCGCCTCGGCGGGTTCGGCCTACGCCGACGTTCTGATGCCCCGCTCGGTCGGCAGCCACCGCGACCGGCTCATCGGGGCCACCGACCGCCAGGCCGAGGCCGACGGCGTCCGCCCCGGCCGCCGTGCCGCCGTGCCGAGCTGGGACGAGATCGTGTTCGGCACGCGCCGCAAGAAGCAGGAGTAACCGGCCGCAGGACGTACGCAAGAGGGGGCACGCGCGCGTGCCCCCTCTTCCGGCTGACCGTCCCTACTGCGGGTCCGCGCCCACCGCCACCGGGCGGGACGGGTCCGAGGACCACTCGGACCAGGAGCCGACGTACAGGGCCGCCGGAATGCCCGCCACGGCCAGCGCGAGCACCTCGTGGGCGGCGGAGACGCCCGAACCGCAGTACACGCCGACCTCGGTGTCCTCGGAGACGCCCAGGGCCTTGAACCGGTCCTTGAGTTCCGCCGCGGGCAGGAAGCGGCCGTCGGGACCCACGTTCTCCGTCGTCGGCGCCGACACCGCGCCCGGGATGTGCCCGCCGACCCGGTCGATCGGCTCCACCTCACCGCGGTACCGCTCACCCGCGCGCGCGTCCAGCAGCACACCCGTGCGGGCCAGCGCCGCGGCCCCGTCCGCGTCCAGCAGTCCCGCGGCGGCCGACGCCGGTACGAAGTCGCCCTCGGCCGGATCGGGCACCGCCGTGGACAGCTCGCCCTCCCAGGACGGCAATCCGCCGTCGAGGACCCGCACGTCCGGGTGACCCGTCCAGCGCAGCATCCACCACGCGCGCGCGGCCGCCCAGCCCTGTCCGCCGTCGTACACGACGACCGGCCGGCCCGCCGACACCCCCGCGCGGCGCATCGCGGCGCCGAACTCCTCAAGGTCCGGCAGCGGATGGCGGCCGGCCGCCCCCGGTGTGGCGGCCAGTTCTCGGTCCAGGTCGGCGAAGACCGCGCCGGGGATGTGCCCGGCCGCGTACTCGGCCCGTCCGTCGAAGGCCGGTGCGCCCGCCGCCTTCGCCAAGCTCAGCTGCCAGCGGACGTCCAGCAGCACGGGCGGGGTCGCGCCGGTCAGCTCGTGTGCGAGTTCGGTCGCGGTGATGATGGCTCTCATGGCGTCCATCCATACGCCAGGGGTGGCCGCGGCGTCCAGGTCCGGCTACTCTGCTCGGCCGGACAGACTCGATCACGAGGCGTAGGGGATCGAGCACGCGCTGTACGGCCGGCGGACACGTCGGCCGCCGTCAGGAAGCGGCGAACCACGGCAGATCCGGCGTCCTCCCCGTGCCACCGCCGGGCCGCGGCGCGGCACGGCAGGCGGCACAGGGGAGGACGCGGGCACCGGCACGGGCGTACACGCGGTCCGCGTGGACACCCCTTCCGGGGAGCGGATGCGACACGGCCACCGCGAGGGGCCGGGGAGAGAGTGATCGATGACCGAGGCACGGGAGTCGGCCGGTCCGCACGCGCGGCACGTGCCCGGCGAGCCCTGCTGGGTGAGCCTGATGGTGCACGATCTGGCCGCCACCGAGGAGTTCTACGGTGAACTGTTCGGCTGGGAGTTCCGGCCGGGTCCGCAGCAGCTCGGCCCCTGCGTGCGGGCCCTGCTCGACGGGCGGGAGGTGGCGGGGATGGGCCAGTTGCCGCCGGACCGCCGGCTGCCGATCGCCTGGACGCCGTACCTCGCCTCGGACGACGTGGACCGGACGGCCGACACGGTGCGGCTGTGCGGCGGCACGGTGGCGGTCGGCCCGCTCGACGCCGCCGAGGCCGGGCGGATGGCCATCGTCTCCGACCCCTCCGGGGCGGTGTTCGGGATCTGGCAGGGCGCCGCGCACCTCGGCACGGCGATCACCGGCGTGCCCGGCACGCCCGCCTGGGACGAGCTGCTCACCTTCGAGACCGAGAGCGTCGCCAAGTTCTACGTCAGTGTGTTCGGTTACGAGGTGGAGCCGGTGGTGTCCGCCGACTTCGACTACGTGACGCTGCACCTCGGCGGTCGTGCGGTGGCGGGTCTGCACGGCGTGGGCCACGCGCTGCCGCGGGACCGGGGGTCGTACTGGCGGACGTACTTCGAGGTCTGCGACGCCGAGGCCGCGCTGCGGCAGGTCGTGGACCTCGGCGGCCGGGTGCTCAGACCCGTCCACGACAGCGCGCACGGCCGGGTGGCGACGGTGGCGGACCCGGAGGGAGCCGAGTTCTCGGTGATCCAGGACCCGTGCTGAGAACCGGGGCCCGAGCCGTCAGTGGTGGCCCGGCCGGCGCGGGCCGAGGTGCCGACGCCGGCCCGCGAGCCGGAGGCGGGGTGCGTGCTCAGGCCGGTGAGACGGGCAGGACGTCCGGGGACAGGGCCGCCGCGCGGGCCGACGCGGCCGTCATCCGGCGCCGGTGGTGGCGGCGGCACAGCACCTCGTAGCCGACCTCGCCCGCGGACTGGTTGACGTCGCCGACGACCACCTGGGCGCCCTCGACGACCATCTCGCCGCCTATCGTGCGGGCGTTGTGGGTGGCGCGGGCGCCGCACCAGCACAGCGCCTCCACCTGGAGCACCTCGATGCGGTCGGCCAGCTCCACCAGCCGCTGCGAGCCGGGGAACAGCTTGGAGCGGAAGTCGGTGGTGATGCCGAAGGCGTAGACGTCCAGGCCCAGGTCGTCCACCACGCGCGCGAGCTGGTCGATCTGCCCGGGCGCGAGGAACTGCGCCTCGTCCGCGATCACGTAGTCCGCGCGGCCGCCCCGGGAGAGGTGCTCGACGATGTGGGCGTAGAGGTCCTGACCGTCCTCGACCTCCACCGCGTCGGTGACCAGGCCCAGCCGGGAGGACAGCTTGCCCTCGCCCGCCCGGTCGTCCCGGGTGAAGATCATGCCGACGAGGCCCCTGGCGGAGCGGTTGTGCTCGATCTGCAGAGCCAGCGTCGACTTCCCGCAGTCCATCGTTCCGGAGAAGAACACCAGCTCGGGCATGAGGGGTTGAGCACCTTTCGGCGAGGGCGGCAGGGGTGTCAGGAGCGTACTTCGAGCAGCGGGACCAGCTGCTCCGCGGGGGTCATCGAACCGTGGTTGCCGACCAGTGCCGACTCCTTGGGCTCCCGCTCGGAGGCGATGATCAGGACGTCGTCGTGCGCGGCCGCGACCACGTCCCCGAGCCGCGCGTACACGCGTTCGTCGATGCGTGGGCCGAACCAGCCCGCCGCGATCGCCTCGTCCCGCGACGCCACCCAGAACTGCTCGCCGAGCACCTCGCGCCAGACGGTCAGGACGTCGTTCCCGGCGCCCGGCACCGCGTACACGTGCCGTGCCCGCCCCTCACCGCCCAGCAGGGCGACCCCGGCGCGCAGCTCCCAGTCCGCGTCGAAGTCGATCCGGTGCTCGTCGTCGAACGGGATGTCGACCATGCCGTGGTCGGCGGTGATGTAGAGGGCGCTGCGCGGCGGCAGTTGCTCGGCGAGGCGCTGGGCGAGCCGGTCGACGCACATGAGCTGGCCGCGCCAGGTGTCGGAGGCGACGCCGTAGCGGTGCCCGGCGCCGTCCAGTTCGGCGTAGTACGTGTACACCAGTGAGCGGTCCCCGGCGGCCAGTTGCTCGGCCGCGAGGTCCATGCGCTCCTCGCCGGTCAGCCGGCCGTGGAAGGTGCCGCCGCTGAGCGCGACCTTGGTGAGCGGGGTCTGCGCGAAGGCGGGCGAGGACACCTGGGCGGCGTGCACCCCGGCCTGGTGGGCCAGCTGGAAGACGGTGGGATACGGCTGCCAGGGGCGTGGCGGGGTCCACGGCTGCCAGCGCAGCTGGTTCATCAGCTCGCCGGTGGCCGGATTGCGGACGGTGTATCCGGGCAGGCCGTGGGCGCCCGGCGGCAGACCGGTGCCGACGGAGGCCAGGGAGGTCGCGGTGGTCGCCGGGTAGCCGGCGGTGAGCGGGCGGCCGGTGCCGCCGCGGGAGCTGCCGAGCAGCGAGGTCAGGAACGGAGCCTCGTCGGGGTGCGCCCGCAGCTGCTCCCAGCCGAGCCCGTCGATCAGGAAGACGCAGACCCGGTCGGCCGCGGCCAGTTCCTCGATGGTGGCGGTCAGGCCGGGGACGCCCATCCCGGCGGCCAGGGTGGGCAGCAGGTCGGCGAGGGAGCCGGTGCCGTACTCGGGCAGCGGGGCGGTGTCCAGGGCGAGCGGTTCCGGGTGGTCCCAGGCGGAGAGCTGGGACATCAGCGCGTGAGGTCCGCGGTCGCCTCCGAGATGGCCTGCGCGAAGGCGAGCGCCTGGCGCACCGTCTCCGGGCCGTCCCCGGCCTCGCTGACGCGCAGGCTCAGGTCGTCCGCCGTGGAGCTGCCCGTGTAGCCGTGGTCGGCGTCGCAGTTGGGGTCGCCGCAGGCGGCGGGCTCCAGGTCGATGCGGCTCACCGCGCCCCAGCCGATGGTCAGCACGACCTCGCGGGGCAGCGTGCCCGGCTTGTACTGCTCCGGGTTGGCGACCACGCGGCTGACCACGACCGAGGAGATCCGGCCGAGCTTCACGGACTCCGTGGACGTCGTGGCGTACGGCGTCGGGGAGGTGCTGTCGGCGGCCTGCTCGTCGGTGTGGCTCACGATGAAGCGGTTGCCGGTGAGGACCAGCACGGTCACATGCCGGCGCACCTCGTTCTGGTCGAACGTGGTCTCCTGGTGGACCAGGTACGACCGGATGGGCTCGCCGCCCACAGCGGCCTCCACCGCCTCGGCCACGAGGGCCGGGTAGTAGCCGCTGCGCTCGATCGCCGCGCGCAGCCCCTGGGTCGTCGTACTGGTCTTGGCCATGGCGTCCATCCTAATCCGTGGGCAAGGGCGGTCCGGGCCAGTCACGGGGACCCGGGGCGGCCTGCGCACGCGGGCGCGCGTGTCTGCGCAGCTGCCCCGGGCGGATGTCCAGCCGTTCGGCGGCGACCAGGCAGGAGACGGGTTCTGGGCCACCGGAGACCGCTTCGAACGCGACGACGAGGGCCGCCTCCGCGCCCAGCGCCCGCCGAAGACGTGCCGTCTCCCGGGCCGTGGGCGCGCGGAAGACGGGGTCCTGGAAGCTCGGTGGGCACGAGACGAGGACGGGATCGAGGAGGACCAGCTCCAGACCGTGGTGGTAGGTGAGGTCGTACCCGGCCGCCAGGCGCAGCTGCCCCGCGTCCCAGGCGATGACCTCCCAGTCCCACCAGCTGCCCTCGGACAGCTCGCGTCCGGCGATCTCCACGCCGCCCCTCCCCCGCTCAGTAGGCCGGCAGCGTGCGCGGGCCGAGGTCGTCGCGGGCGGGCGGCGGCGCGAGCCGTACGGTGGCGTCGAGGACGCTCACGCCGTGCGGGGCGACGACGACCGGCTCCAGGGTGACCGCGACCACCTCCGGGTGATCGTCCACGAGCCGGGAGACGCGCAGCAGCAGCTCCTCCAGCGCGGGGGTGTCGACGGGTGTGGAGCCGCGCCAGCCGAACAGCAGGGGTGCCGTACGGATCGACCGAACCAGCGAGGTCGCCTCCCGGTCGGTGACCGGGATCAGCCGGTGCGCCATGTCATCGAGCAGCTGCGAGGCGGCCCCGGCCAGCCCGAAGGACAGCACGGCACCGGCCGCCGGATCGATCACGGCGCGTACCACCGTGTCTACCCCGCGCGGCGCCATGGCCTGCACCACCGGCCGCAGCTCCTCCGGCGCCCCGAACAGCTCGGTCAACTCGGCGTACGCCCGGCGCAGTTGCTCCTCGTCGGCGAGGTCCAGGCGTACGCCGCCCAGGTCGGCCCGGTGCCTGAGATGCGGGGCGGTCGCCTTCAGGGCCACCGGGTAGCCGAGGGCGCGGGCGGCCTCGGCTGCGGCGTCCGGGGTGGGTGCGGGGCACGCCCGGCGCACGTCGATGCCGTACGCCCCGAGCAGCTCGCAGGTCTCGTCGGCGGGGATCGTGAGTCCTTCGCCCCGTTCGAGCAGCTCGCCGATCAGCCGCGCGGCGGCCTTCTCGTCGATGTCGTCGTACTCCGGCACCTTCCCGGGATCAGCCGCCTCCCGACGCCACTGCCCGTACTTGACGGCTTCCGCGAGGGCCCGGACGGCGCGTTCGGCGGCGGGGTAGGCGGGGATCAGATGGGTGCCTTCGGGGGGCGGCTCCGCGGTTACCGCGGTGGGTGCGTCGTCGGCGCCGGTCACTCCGGTGGGCGCCTTGTCGACGGCCTGGGGTGCGGTGCTCGCCGCAGCCGACAACGCCTCGGCGAGCCCGCCGAGCTCCACGTGCACCACCAGCACCGGCTTGCCGGGAACGGCCGCCGCAGCCGACCGCAACGCCTGCGCCAGTTCCGCGTCCCCCGGCGACCCCTCGCCGATCGCGGGGATCGCCGTGACGACGACCGCGTCGTTCGTCTCGTCCGCCAGCGCCCGCGCCAGCGCCCGGTGGAAGTCCTCGGCCGTCGCCGCCGTCGTCAGGTCCAGTGGTCGCGCCGGGCGCAGCCCCTCCGCCAGGCAGCGGTCGTACGTCAGCACGCCCAGCGACTCGGAGTTGCCGAGGATCGACACGCGCGGACCGGCGGGCAGCGGCTGCCGGGCGAGCAGCAGGCCCGCGTCGACCAGCTCGGTGATCGTGTCGACCCTGATCACCCCGACCTGCCGGAGCAGGGCGGAGACGGTCGCGTGCGGCAGCCGCGTGGCGCGTACCGCGTGGCCCTGCGGCGCGGCGCCCGTCCCCTGCACCACGACCAGCGGCTTGGCCGCCGCCGTCCGCCGGGCGAGCCGGGTGAACTTGCGGGGGTTGCCGATGGACTCCAGGTACATGAGGACGACGTCGGTCCCGGGGTCGTCGTACCAGTACTGGAGGACGTCGTTGCCGGAGACGTCGGCGCGGTTGCCCGCGGAGACGAAGGTGGACACGCCCGTGACCCCGGTCACCCCTCCCCCGCGCCGGTGCAGCCGGGACAGCAGGGCGATGCCGATGGCGCCGGACTGGGCGAACAGCCCGATGCGGCCGGGGCGGGGCATCTCCGGGGCGAGGGAGGCGTTCAGCCGGACGTCCTGCGCGGTGTTGATGATCCCGAAGGCGTTCGGGCCGATGATCCGCATGCCGTACGCGCGCGCGTGCCGGACGAGGACCCGCTGGCGTTCGCGCCCCTCGGGACCGCTCTCGGCGTATCCGGCGGAGAGCACGACGAGCCCCTGGACGCCGTGCTCTCCGCACTCGGCGACCACCGCGGGCACGTGCTCGGCGGGTACGGCGACCACGGCGAGATCGACATGTCCCTCGATGTCCCGCACCGAGCGGTACGCCGGCACCCCGTCGACCTCCTCGAGGTCCTCGGGGAAGGCCTTGTTCACGGCGTGCAGCCGGCCGGGATAGCCGGCGTCCCTGATGTTGCCGAGGATGCTGCGGCCCACTCCGCCGGGGGTGCGGCCGACGCCGACGACGGCGACGGAGCCGGGCACGAGGAGCCGTCGTACCGAGCGGCCCTCGGCGCGCTGCTCCCGCGCGCGCTGCACGGCGAGGGAGCGGTCGGTGGGTTCGAGGTCGAACTCCAGGCGTACGACACCGTCCTCGAAGCTGCGCTTCTGGGTGTAGCCGGCGTCGGTGAACACCTTGATCATCTTGGTGTTGGCGGGCAGCACCTCGGCGGCGAAGCGGCGGATGTCCCGCTCGCGGGCGACGGCCGCGATGTGCTCCAGCAGGGCGGAGGCGACCCCGCGGCCCTGGTGGGCGTCCTGCACCAGGAAGGCGACCTCGGCCTCGTCGGCGGGCGCGGAGGCGGGCATTCCGTCGGTACCGATGCGGTCATAGCGTACGGTGGCGATGAACTCGCCGCCGATGGTGGCCGCGAGTCCCACCCGGTCCACAAAGTCGTGGTGCGTGAAGCGGTGGACGTCCTTGGCGGAGAGCCGCGGGTACGGCGCGAAGAAGCGGTAGTACTTCGACTCGTCCGAGACCTGCTCGTAGAAGCTGACCAGGCGGTCGGCGTCATCAACGGTGATGGGCCGGATGCGCGCGGTGCCCCCGTCGCGCAACACCACGTCCGCCTCCCAGTGGGCGGGGTACTCGTGCCGGTCCTGCCGGTCCGCCGAGGTCTGCATGGGCCCCAGAGTACGGCTCGCGTACGACAACGGCGCGAGGCAGTCTGTGGAGGACGACAAGCCGGACCGAGGCCGCGGTCCGACGCCACACCGGAGGGGACGAAGGTCCACTCCGGGGACGCTTCACGATATGGGAAACTGGTCTAGACAACCCTGAAGACTGAAGGGCAGCAACACATGGCTGAGCGCCGCGTCAACGTCGGCTGGGCCGAGGGCCTTCACGCCCGTCCCGCCTCCATCTTCGTCCGAGCCGCCACGGCCGCAGGCGTCCCGGTGACGATCGCCAAGGCCGGGGGCAACCCCGTCAACGCGGCCTCCATGCTGGCCGTCCTGGGCCTGGGCGCCCAGGGTGGCGAGGAGATCGTCCTGGCCTCCGACGCCGAGGGCGCGGACGCCGCCCTGGACCGTCTGGCCAAGCTGGTCGCCGAGGGCCTGGAAGAGCTGCCCGAGACCGTCTGAGCGCCTCGCGCGCTCACGCCGCAGCCGCGTCGGCCCCTCGGGGCGGCGCGGCTGCACCCTGTGCGGCGCAATGCTCACGCGGCTGCGTCATAAGCTCGCACCCTCCGCACGCGGCTGCGTCATAAGCGCCGCACGCCCCGCTCCATTTGCCACCGATTTACCGCCGATTTACCGCCGGCATGCGTGTGGCGCCCTCTCATGAATTACGGCACAGCGGAATTCGGGCAGCGCAGAAAATGCCCCGCCGCCGAATAGCTCTTCTTTGTATACGGCGCCCGTGTTAATGCCGCTGGCCCGACATGTTTACGGCATGTTGCGAAGTCCTCACACGCTCCGCGGCGCCGGAAAAGCGAAGGCGGTGCGCGCTCGTCGCGCGCTCGGCGTGCAGCGCCGTGACCGCCCGCGCGCGCTCACCGTCGCCGCGCGCCACCGCGTCCACGATCGCGCCGTGCTCCGCCCAGGCCTCCAGCGGGCTCGACGGCGCCTCCACCGCGTACATCCAGGCGATCTTGTGGCGCAGCTGGGTGAGCATCGAGGTCAGCGAGGGGCTGCCGGAGGCCTGGGCGAGCGTCTCGTGGAACCAGCCGCCCAGCGAGCGCAGATCCTCGCTGTTGCCCCGCCTGGCCCGCTCCTGCCCCAGCCGGACCAGGCCGCGCAGCACCTTGAGGTGGGCCTCCGTGCGCCGCTGGGCGGCCCGCGCCGCGCCCAGCGGTTCCAGGAGCATGCGCATCTCCAGCAGGTCGGCGGCCTCCTGCTCGGTGGGTTCGGCCACGCACGCGCCCGCGTGCCTGCGGGTCACCACGAAGCCCTCCGCCTCCAGGGTGCGCAGGGCCTCGCGGACGGGGACGCGTGAGACGCCGTAGCGGCGGGCCAGGACTTCCTCGGTGAGGCGGCTGCCGCGCTCGTAGACACCCGCGACGATGTCGTCCCGGATCGCCGTGCACACCGAGTGCGCCGGAATACGCATGACCGACCTCCGCCTTAATCCCCGTGAAACGTCGACGATGGACGTGTGTCCCGTGACTCTATTCCAATGAGCCGTAATTTCCGACGGCGGGCCGGAATCCATGCATATTTTTTGGACAACGGGCCCGGCGGACACCGCGAAAAACGACGAAAGCCCCGGCTCGGCGAGCCGGGGCTTCGGGTGCCGTGCGACGGAGGGTCAGACGTTCACGCCGTGCTTGCGGAGGTAGGCGACGGGGTCGATGTCCGAGCCGTAGTCGGGGGTCGTGCGGGCCTCGAAGTGGAGGTGCGGGCCGGTGACGTTGCCGGTCGCGCCGGACAGGCCGATCTGCTGGCCCGGGGTGACCTTCTGGCCCACGGTGACACCGATGGACGACAGGTGGCCGTACTGGGTGTACATGCCGTCGGCCATCCGGATCACGATCTGGTTGCCGTACGCGCCGCCCCAGCCGGCGGAGACCACGGTGCCGGAGCCGACCGCGTGGACGGACGTGCCGCTGGCGGCGTGGAAGTCGACGCCGGTGTGCGAACGGGAGGACCACAGGGAACTGGTGGCCTGGTAGGCCGTGGAGACGTAGGAGTGCGCTATCGGGGCGACGAAGGCGTTCAGGCGCTTGCGCTCGGCCTCGCGGGCGGCGCGGGCCTGGGCCGCACGCTCCTGCTTGACCTTCTCGGCGGCCGCCTTGGCCGCGGCCTCCTCGGCCGCCTTCTCCTGGGCGGCCTGCTGCTGAGCGGCGGCCTGCGCGTCGATCTGCTCGGCCACGTCGTCGCTCGCGGCGAGGACGGGCGTGAGACCGGTCTGCTCCAGGGAGTTCTCCGCGGCGAGCGCCGGCGAGACGGCGAGGGTGCCGATGACACCGGTGGTGGTGAGGGCCGCGATACCGGCCGCCTGAGCGGTGGTCCGCTTGACCCGGCCGGGCTTGCGGTGCTTCCCGGTGGCGCACATGAACGCCATGAAGTGGCTGGTCCTTTCCTTCCCTCTCGCCTACCGGGTTAGCTGACGGGTTCGGAGCAGGAAGGTCTCCTACGGGCCCCCTCGCTCTCGCATGGGCACCCGATTCACCCCAGGGACGGTGGGTCCCCGGCTCCCCTGGCTCGCGCCGTACGGGGACTCGGCGATGGCTGTCCGGTGCCGCGGGTGCGGCGCACTGCCTGACGAACAGCCCGCATGACGCTACGAAAGCCTGCTTTCAATCCTCAAACGGATCGGGGCTTTTGTAGCGCATCCCACAGGGCAGACAGGCAACCTCCGCCTCAAATCGGGCATCTGGGCAGCCGGTGGAACAGCGTGGGGCCCTGACGACCCGCGGGTCGTCAGGGCCCCACGCGCGCGTGCCGCTACTCCGCGGCGACGACGGTGACTTCGCCGATGCCCAGCGCCTCGACCGGCGCCTTGATCTGAGCCGCGTCACCGACGAGGACGGTCACCAGCCGGTCCACCGGGAAGGCGTTGACGACGGCCGCGGTGGCCTCCACCGTGCCCGTCGCGGCCAGCTGCTGGTACAGCGTCGCCTGGAAGTCGTCGGGCAGGTGCTGCTCGACCTGGTCGGCGAGGGTGCTCGCGACGGCCGCCGCGGTCTCGTACTTCAGCGGCGCCACACCCACCAGGTTCTGCACGGCGACGTCCCGCTCGGCGTCGGTCAGGCCCTCCGCCGCGAGGGTGCGCAGCACCTTCCACAGGTCCTCCAGCGCGGGGCCGGTGTTGGGGGTGTCCACGGAGCCGCTGATGGCGAGCATCGAGGCACCGGTGCCGTCCGGGGCGGACCTGAGGACCTGCCCGAAGGCACGCACACCGTAGGTGTAGCCCTTCTCCTCGCGCAGGACGCGGTCCAGGCGGGAGGTGAGGGTGCCGCCGAGGCAGTAGGTGCCGAGCACCTGGGCGGGCCAGACGCGGTCGTGCCGGTCCGGGCCGACCCGGCCGATGAGCAGCTGCGTCTGGACGGCGCCGGGCCGGTCCACGATGACCACGCGGCCGGTGTCGTCGGCGGTCACCGGCGGCACGGGCCGGGGCTCGCCCCGGGTGCCGGTCCACGCGCCCAGGGTGTCGCCGAGCAGCGCGTCCAGATCGGCCCCGGTCAGGTCGCCGACCACGACCGCGGTGGCCGTGCCCGGGCGTACGTACCGCTCGTAGAAGGCGCGTACCGCCCCCGCGTCGATCTTCTCGACGGTCTCCTCGGTGCCCTGCCGCGGGCGGGACATGCGCGAGGCGGCCGGGAACAGCTCCTTGGAGAGTTCCTTGGCCGCCCGGCGGGAGGGGTTGGCCAGCTCGTGCGGGATCTCGTCCAGGCGGTTGCGGACCAGCCGCTCCACCTCGCTCTCGGCGAAGGCCGGGGCGCGCAGGGCGTCGGCGAGCAGTCCGAGGCCCTTGGCCAGGCGGGAGGCCGGGACCTCCAGGCTGAGCCGGACACCGGGGTGGTCGGCGTGCGCGTCCAGCGTGGCGCCCGCGCGCTCCAGCTCGGCCGCGAACTCCTCGGCGGAGTGCTTGTCGGTGCCTTCGGAGAAGGCTCGCGCCATGATCGTGGCGACGCCGTCCAGGCCGGCCGGCTCGGCGTCCAGGGGCGCGTCGAGCAGCACCTCGACGGCGACGACCTGCTGGCCGGGGCGGTGGCAGCGCAGCACCGTCAGACCGTTGTCGAGCGTGCCGCGCTCGGGGGCCGGGAACGCCCACGGCCTGGCCTCGCCCGGCTGCGGCTGGGGGTGGAAGTCCATCGTGGCGAGCTGGGTCACTTGGCCGTCTCCTCGTTCTCGTTACCGGCCTCTACGGTCGCTTCCTGCTCCGGATCCTCCGGGACCTCGGCGTCCTCGACGGCCTCCGGGGACTTGGGCTCGTAGACGAGGACCGCGCGGTTGTCGGGCCGCAGGCGGGCCTTGGCGACCTCCTGGACCTCCTCGGGGGTCACCTCGAGGACGCGGTGCACGGCGGTGAGGGCGAGCTGCGGGTCGCCGAACAGCACGGCGTACCGGCACAGTTCGTCGGCGCGGCCGGCGACCGTGCCGAGCCGGTCCAGCCACTCACGCTCCAACTGGGCCTGGGCGCGCTCCATCTCCTCGGGCGTGGGGCCCTCCGCGGCGAACCGGGCCAGTTCCTCGTCGATGGCGGCCTCGATGACCGGCACCTCCACGTCACCGGAGGTCTTCACGTCGAGCCAGCCCATCGAGGGCGCGCCGGCCAGGCGCAGCAGGCCGAAACCGGCCGCGACGGCCGTACGGTCGCGGCGCACCAGCCGGTTGTACAGGCGGGAGGACTCGCCGCCGCCGAGGACGGTCAGGGCGAGGTCGGCCGCGTCCGCCTCGCGCGTGCCGTCGTGCGGCAGCCGGTAGGCGGCCATCAGGGCGCGCGCCGGGACCTCCTCGACGACGACCTCGCGCAGCTGCTCCCCGATGATCTCCGGCAGGGAGCCGTCGCGGGGCTGGGGCTTGCCGTCGTGGGACGGGATCGACCCGAAGTACTTCTCGATCCAGGCGAGCGTCTGCGCGCTGTCGATGTCGCCGACCACGGAGAGCACCGCGTTGTTCGGCGCGTAGTAGGTGCGGAAGAACTGGCGCGCGTCCTCCAGGGTGGCCGCGTCCAGGTCCGCCATCGAGCCGATCGGCGTGTGGTGGTAGGGGTGGCCCTCCGGGTAGGAGAGGGCGGTCAGCTTCTCGAAGGCGGTGCCGTAGGGGACGTTGTCGTAGCGCTGGCGGCGCTCGTTCTTGACGACGTCCCGCTGGTTCTCCATGGACTCGTCGTCCAGGGCGGCCAGCAGCGAGCCCATGCGGTCGGCCTCCAGCCAGAGGGCGAGCTCCAGCTGGTGGGCCGGCATGGTCTCGAAGTAGTTGGTCCGCTCGAAGCTGGTGGTGCCGTTGAGCGAGCCGCCGGCGCCCTGCACCAGCTCGAAGTGGCCGTTGCCCTTGACCTGCGCCGAGCCCTGGAACATCAGGTGCTCGAAGAGGTGAGCCAGGCCGGTACGCCCCTTGACCTCGTGGCGGGAACCGACGTCGTACCAGAGGCACACCGCCGCCACCGGGGTCAGGTGGTCCTCGGAGAGCACCACGCGCAGACCGTTGGCCAGGCGGTGCTCGGTCGCTGTCAGGCCCCCGGAGCCTGCCTCGGCTGTGGTCGTGTGACCCATGGGCATGTACGTCCCTTCGCGAGCGGAGGCGGTCGAAAGAAACCGCGGTTTTCCTGCCGTTCCTGCCACTGTATGCAAAGCGTGCGGGACGTCGGTGAAGTTCCCGCGGGACGTACGCCCACAGCGGATCGCGTAGCCTGCCTGCGACCCCTCTCCCGATGGCCTCCGGGCACCGGCCAGGCCGGCGGAGACCGGGTCGTGGCCCGGGCTGTCAGTGCCGCGGTCCACAATGGTCCGCGTCAGATCCGTCAATCGCTTCAGCAGCAAGAGCGAGCCGAGGGGGCGCGGGGGGGGGGGGGGGGGGGGGGGGGGGGGGGGGGGGGGGGGGGGGGGGGGGGGGGGGGGGGGGGGGGGGGGGGCGGCCCCCCCCCGCCCCCCCGCCCCGCCCCCCCCCCCCCCCGCCCCCCCACACCGAGCGCACCGTAGGCAAGCGACCAGATCAGGAGGAGCCGGCAGCGATGGCCCGCCGCAGCACGAAGACCCCGCCGCCCGACGATTCGTTCGAGGAGAGGATCCTCGACATCGACGTCGTGGACGAGATGCGTGGCTCCTACCTGGAGTACGCGTACTCGGTCATCTACTCGCGCGCCCTGCCGGACGCCCGTGACGGCCTCAAGCCGGTGCATCGCCGGATCGTCTACCAGATGAACGAGATGGGCCTGCGCCCCGACCGCGGCTATGTGAAGTGCGCGCGTGTCGTCGGCGAGGTCATGGGCAAGCTGCACCCGCACGGTGACGCGTCGATCTACGACGCCCTGGTGCGTATGGCGCAGCCCTTCTCCATGCGCGTGCCCCTGGTCGACGGCCACGGCAACTTCGGCTCGCTGGGCAACGACGACCCGCCGGCCGCGATGCGGTACACCGAGTGCCGCCAGGCCGAGGCGACGAGCCTGATGACCGAGTCGATCGACGAGGACACGGTCGAC
This sequence comes from Streptomyces sp. NPDC048521, assembly GCF_043199855.1. Lineage (NCBI taxonomy): Bacteria > Bacillati > Actinomycetota > Actinomycetes > Kitasatosporales > Streptomycetaceae > Streptomyces > Streptomyces sp. NPDC048521. The sequence goes on along the minus strand of NZ_JBICWR010000017.1, from coordinate 116,690 downwards.
TTCGCGCCCAACTACGACGGCCAGGAGCAGGAGCCGGTGGCCCTCCCGGCCGCCTTCCCGAACCTGCTGGTCAACGGCTCCTCCGGCATCGCGGTCGGCATGGCGACGAACATGCCGCCGCACAACCTGCGCGAGGTCGTCGCCGCCGCCCGTCACCTGATCAAGCACCCGAACGCGGACCTGGACGCGCTGATGAAGCACGTCCCGGGCCCGGACCTGCCCACCGGCGGCCGGATCGTCGGCCTGGACGGCATCCGGGACGCGTACGCGACGGGTCGCGGCACCTTCAAGATGCGCGCGACGGTGTCGGTGGAGACCGTGACCGCCCGCCGCAAGGGCCTGGTGGTCACCGAACTGCCGTTCACGGTCGGCCCCGAGAAGGTCATCGCGAAGATCAAGGACCTGGTCAACGCGAAGAAGATCCAGGGCATCGCCGACGTCAAGGACCTCACCGACCGCGAGCACGGTCTGCGCCTCGTCATCGAGATCAAGAACGGCTTCGTGCCCGAGGCGGTCCTGGAGCAGCTGTACAAGCTGACGCCGATGGAGGAGTCCTTCGGCATCAACAACGTCGCCCTGGTCGACGGCCAGCCACTCACCCTGGGCCTGAAGGAGCTGCTGGAGGTCTATCTCGACCACCGCTTCGAGGTGGTCCGGCGCCGCAGCGAGTTCCGCCGCGGCAAGAAGCGCGACCGGCTGCACCTGGTCGAGGGTCTGCTGACCGCGCTGGTCGACATCGACGAGGTCATCCGGATCATCCGGTCCAGCGACAACTCCGCGCAGGCCAAGGAGCGCCTGATCGAGCGCTTCTCGCTGAGCGAGGTGCAGACGCAGTACATCCTCGACACGCCGCTGCGCCGGCTCACCAAGTACGACCGCATCGAGCTGGAGGCGGAGAAGGAGAAGCTCACCGCGGAGATCGAGGAGCTGACCCGGATCCTGGATTCGGACGCCGAGCTGCGCAAGCTGGTCTCGGCCGAACTGGCGGCGGTGGCCAAGAAGTTCGGCACCGACCGGCGCACGGTCCTGCTGGAGTCCGCGGGTGCCCCGGTGGCCGCCGTGCCGCTCCAGGTGGCCGACGACCCGTGCCGGGTGCTGCTGTCCTCGACGGGTCTGCTGGCCCGTACGGCGACCGCGGAGCCGTTCGCGGAGGCGGCCGGCGCCAAGCGCGTCAAGCACGATGTGATCGTCTCGGCGGTCCCGGCGACCGCGCGCGGTGAGATCGGCGCGGTGACGTCGGCGGGCCGCCTGTTGCGGATCAACGTGGTAGACCTGCCGCAGCTGCCCGAGTCGGTGGCCACGCCGAACCTCTCCGGAGGGGCGCCGCTGGCGGAGTTCGTCTCCCTGGAGGACGACGAGACGGTGGTCTGCCTGGCCACGCTGGACGAGTCGTCGCCGGGTCTGGCGCTCGGCACGGAGCAGGGTGTCGTCAAGCGTGTGGTGCCCGACTACCCGTCCAACAAGGACGAGTTGGAGGTCATCACGCTCAAGGAGGGTGACCGGATCGTCGGCGCGGTGGAGCTGCGCACCGGCGAGGAGGACCTGGTGTTCATCACGGACGACGCGCAGCTGCTGCGTTTCCAGGCCTCGATCGTCCGCCCGCAGGGCCGCCCGGCGGGCGGCATGGCGGGCATCAAGCTCGCCGAGGGCGCGAAGGTCATCTCCTTCACGGCGGTGGACCCGGCCGTCGACGCCGTGGTCTTCACGGTGGCGGGCTCGCGCGGCACGCTGGACGACTCCGTGCAGACGACGGCCAAGCTGACGCCGTTCGACCAGTACCCGCGCAAGGGCCGGGCCACCGGCGGCGTGCGCTGCCAGCGGTTCCTCAAGGGCGAGGACTGCCTGTCGCTGGCCTGGGCGGGCCCGGTTCCCGCGCTCGCGGCGCAGAAGAACGGCACCCCGGCGGAGCTGCCGGAGCTGGACCCGCGCCGGGACGGCTCTGGCACCTCGCTGCCCAAGACGGTGTCGGTGGTCGCGGGGCCGGTGTTCTAGTCGGTGCCCTGGTCGGTGATCCAGGCGGGCGGATCCTCGAGGTCCGCCTCGTCCGGACCGGCCTCCTCCGGGTCCGTTTCCCGCGGCCCCTGCACGTAACGCAGGACGCCCCACATACCGTGCTCGTCGGTGTGCGGGGCGTCGTTCCTGCACGCCTCGAGTTCCTTGCCGAGGGCGCCGGCGTCGATTCCGGAGCCGATCAGCACGAGCTGGGTGAGGCGGGCGTCGGCGGGCGTCCAGGGCTCGGGGTAGAAGCGCAGGAACCGGCCGACGGCGTGCACGGCGTACCGGCCGAGCGGGTCGTACGGACCGAAGTCGACATATCCCTTGATCCGGTACAGCCCCTGGGGCCGGCTGTCCAGGAACCGCATGAGCCTACGGGGCTCCATCGGCACGTCGGAGGCGAAGGACAGGCTGTCGTAGCCGGTGTGCAGGTGCCCGGCGTGCTCGTGTGCGCCGTGGTCGTGCAGGTCGTCGAAGGACAGCTGTCCGATGCGCTCCGCGCTCGGCCTGCAGTCGAAGAGGAACTCGGGGTCGATGCGGCCGTAGGTGGCGGGGACGACGGCGGCGCGGTCGGTGAGCGAGCGGACGAGCCCGAGGATCCGGTCGGCGTCGTCCGCGCGGTCGAGTTTGTTGACGACGACCAGGTCGGCGAGGGCGAGGTGCCGGTCGATTTCGGGGTGCTGCGCACGCGTGTCGTCGAACTCGGCGGCGTCGACGACCTCGACGAGACCGCCGTAGACGATGCCGGGATGCTCGCTGGCGAGCACCATCCGCACGAGTTCCTGCGGCTCGGCGAGCCCGCTCGCCTCGATGACGATCACGTCGATGCCGGCGGCGGGCGCGGCCAGCCGGTCCAGGTAGGCGTCCAGTTCGCTCACGTCGACGGCACAGCACAGGCAGCCGTTGCCGAGCGAGACGGTCGAGTCGCCGAGAGCGCCGGCCACGGCCATCGCGTCGATCTCGATGGCCCCGAAGTCGTTGACGATCGCCCCGATGCGGCTGCCCCCGCTGCGGTGCAGCAGGTGGTTGAGGAGCGTGGTCTTCCCGGAGCCCAGGAAACCGGCGAGTACGACGACCGGGATCTGCTGCGGACCACGGCTGCTGTCCAGGCTGTTCCCCAACGGGCGACCTCTCTCACGCGCAAGCGCACACCGGCTCGCGACCCGGCGCACGGACGAGCTTCGACTGCGCGACCAGGATACGAGCGGGAGGAGTCGCGGCGTCGCCACGAGGACAGCCACTGCCCGGCCAGGCATGGACCGGGATCCGGGTGCAGATCGTGCGCGTCTCGGTGCGCCCGGGTGAGCCGGGGAGCGCGAGGCGCTCCTGCGCGCCGAGGCGGAGGTTCCCGACGTCTCGCACGCTCGCGGTCCGGAGCCGGGTGGGCACGGGACCGGACCGCTCTGCGCGCTCGGCTCAGGCCGGTGCGGGTACCGAGAGTTGCGGTTCCGGTCCGACGTACCGGGCCACCGGCCGGATGATCTTCGGGTCGGACGCCTGTTCGAGAATGTTGGCGCTCCAGCCCACCACCCGCGCGGCCGCGAAGGTGGGCGTGAACATCTCGCGGGGCAGACCGCACAGTTCCATGACCACCCCGGCGTAGAACTCGACGTTCGTGTGGAGTTCGCGGCCGGGCTTGAACTCGGCGAGGATCGCCTCGACCCGGCGCTCGACCTCCACCGCGAAGGCCACGCGCGGGCCACCGAAGGACAGGGCTATCTCCCTCAGCATCCGCGAACGGGGGTCCTCGGTGCGGTAGACGGCGTGCCCGAAGCCCATGATCCGGTCACCGGCGAGCACCCGCTCCCGGATCCAGGGGTCGATCCGGTCCGGCGTGCCGATCGCGTCCAGCGTGTCCAGGGCCCGGCTGGGCGCACCTCCGTGCAGCGGTCCGGACAGCGCGCCAACCGCACCGGTCAGGCAGGCCGCAACGTCGGCACCCGTGGACGCGATGACCCGCGCGGTGAAGGTTGACGCATTGAATCCATGGTCAATGGTTGAGATCAGGTATTGCTCGACCGCACGCGCCCGGCGCGGGTCGGGTTCCGAACCCGTCAACATGTACAGGTAGTTGGCCGCGTAGGGGAGGTCCTCACGCGGCTCGACCGGCTCGAGTCCCTGACCGAGCCGGTACAGCGCGGTGAGCAGCGTGGGGACGACCGCGCAGACGGACACGGTGTCGGCCCGCCGCCGGTCGGCGTCGATGTCGTACACCGGCCGGAGTCCTTGTGCCCCACCCAGCAGCGACAGGGCCGTACGCAGTCCGGCCAGTGGGCCGGAGACACGGCTCGCCGCGGCGATCGCCGGCAGCGCCGCGCGCACGTCGCCGGGCAGCCGCCGCAGCGCCGCGGTCTCGGCGGCGAAGGCGGCGCGGCGCTCCGCGTCCGGGAGCCGCCCGTGGACCAGGAGATGCCAGACGTCCTCGAAGCCGCGGGTCCGCGCGAGTTCGACGGCCGAGTACTGGCGGTAGTGGTAGAAGCCCTCCCGCCCCCGTACGTCACCGATCCGGGTCTCGGTGACGACGACACCCGCGAGACCCCGCGGTGCGTCGATGAGGGGGGTGGCGGTCCTGTTGATGGCCATGGTTCTCCTCCCTGGACTCGATCCGACTGTCCATGCTTGACTCATTTCTTGTCAATGTTGATCCAATCAATATATGGCTATCAAGGTGTGCAGAGGCGACTACGGTGACCCCCATGCGCGATCACGACCCCGCTCCCCGCCGCCCCGGGGGACGGCTGACCACCAAGGAGACCGCCGAGGCGCTCGGCGTGAAGCCCGAGACGGTGTACGCGTACGTGAGTCGCGGCCTGCTCAGCAGCAGACGCGAACCCGGCGGCCGGGCCAGCACCTTCGAGGCGAAGGAGGTGGAGGCACTCGCCCGCCGCAACCGGCGCGAGGCGGCCCGAAGTCCGGGCTCCGGGAGCGAGCTGTCGGTCCGGACCCGCATCACGCTGATCGAGAAGGACCGGTACTTCTTCCGCGGTGTGGACGCCGTCGAGCTGGCCACCCGGCACTCCTACGAGGAGGTCGCGGAGTGGCTGTGGACGGGCCGGCTGACCCCGGGCATCACCTTCTGCGCGCCCGGGACCACCGTCGAGGTCGCCCGCCGCGCGGTGGACGCCCTGTCCGAGCACGCCTCCCCCGCCGACCGGCTGAGGGTGGCGGCGATCGCCGCGGCGGCCGAGGACCCGCTGCGCTTCGACCTCTCCGAAGAGGCCGTGCTGAACACCGCCCGCCTCCTCATCCCCACGCTCGTCGCGGCGCTCCCGCCGGCCCTGCACGGTCACCGGGACGACGGCCCGCTGGCCCACCGCCTGTGGGGCCGGCTGACCGGCCGCCCCGCCGACGAGGCGTCCCTCCGCGTCCTGGACACCGCGCTGGCCCTGCTCGCCGACCACGACCTGGCCGCCTCCACCCTCGCCGTCCGGGTCGCAGCCTCGGCACGCGCGCACGCCTACGCGGCCGTGTCGGCCGGTCTCGGCGTCCTGGAGGGCCCGCTGCACGGCGCCGCCAGCGGCCTGGCCCACCGGCTGCTGCTCGACGTGCTCGACCAGGGCACGGCGGTACCGGTGATCGCCGACGAACTGCGCGCGGGTCGCCGCATCCCCGGTCTCGGCCACCGGCTCTACCCGGGTGAGGACCCCCGCGCGCGCGTACTCTTCCGCCTCCTGGAACAGGTCCCGCGCGCGGAGCCCGCCCTGCTGGCCGCCCGCGACATCGTCGCCACGGCAGCCCGGCACACCCCCCTGCACGCCAACGTCGACCTGGCCCTGGCGGTGTTCACCGCATCCTGCGGCATGCCGGCCACGGCCGGCGAGACGATCTTCGCCGTCGCCCGGACGGCGGGCTGGATCGCGCACGCCCTGGAGGAGTACGGCGAGCGCCCGCTGCGTATGCGACCCAGCGGTCATTACGTCGGTCCCCGGCCGCCGCAGCCCCTGCCGGAGTAGGACACGGCACGCCCGGAAGTCGGCCTGCGGGCAGTCAGGTTAGGCTCACCTCTGTGAGTAGGTGCGCGACCGTCTCCCGGAGCCTCGACGAGCCCGTTCCCGGCACGGCTGCCACGGCGACGACGTGGCTGCTGCTGGAGCAGCCCGGACCGTGGGGTGCCAAGGCGCTCACTTCCAGCCACCTGGACCCCGCGCTGGGCCGGGCCCTGGAGGCCGCCGCCGAGGGAACCGGAGTGCGCATCGCGCTCATCCGGCGCCCCGGCCGCCATGCCGACCCCGGCACGCCCGCGCTCCGGCACGTGTACGCCGCCCACACCGTTCCGGGACACGTGTGGCTGCACGGCGCCACCACCCGCGATCCGCGGCGGCTGCTGGAGCTCGACTTCGCCGCACTCGGTGCGGGCGACCATCGTTCCTTCGGCGCGGCTCTCGGCGGCCGCCCGCACCGCGGCGACCCGCTCGCGCTCGTGTGCACCAACGGCAAGCGGGACCGCTGCTGTGCCCTCCTGGGCCGCCCCCTCGCCTCGGAGCTGGCCGCCTCGGGAGTACGCGGGATCTGGGAGGTCACCCATCTGGGTGGACATCGCTTCTCGCCGACGGTGCTCGTCCTGCCGTACGGCTACGCGTACGGCCGCGCCGAGGCGCACACCGTCAAGGAGGCCCTGCACGGGGTCCGGGAAGGGCGCGTGGTCGTCGAGGGGTGCCGCGGGTGCTCCGCCTGGGAACGGCCCGGCCAGGCGGCCGAGCTGGCCGTCCGGTCCGCCGCGGACGAGTACCGGGCGGGCGTGCTGCGTGTCCTGCGGACCGACGGCGCGGCTCCGCGCTGGCAGGTCACCGTCGGCCACGCCGACGGCCGCCGCTGGCAGGTCACCGTGGCGCAGGGGGCGTCGCTGCCGCCTCGCCCGGAGAGCTGCGGCGCGGAGGTGCTGGGGACGCCCGCACGGATGGATGTGGTGGCGGTGCGCGAGGTGCGGCCGACGGCGCTGGCGAGCTGAGCGGCGCCCGCCCGTCCGGCTCGTCAAGGTGAGCCGCCGGTCCGGTCAACGGTTGATCGGTGGATCAAGAACGGTCAAGAGATCCGTACCACACCCTCTGGGGCGCCCGGACTCCCGACACGTACCGTCATGAGTATGAGCCCCACTCCCCGCGCACGCCGTCTGCGCCTCGGTCTGCCGCGGCGGGTGTTCTCGCAGGTGCTGCTGATGCAGGTGGCGATCGCCGCGGGGGTCGCGGTGCTCGCGACCGGGCTGTTCCTCGCGCCGCTGAGCAAGCAGCTGGACCAGGAAGCGATGCGGCGCGCGCTGGCCATCGCCGAGACCACCGCCCAGGACCCGCAGATCTCCGACGGTGTCCGCACCACCCCGCCGACCAGGAACGGCCCGGTGCAGCGGGAGGCGGAACGGATCCGGCGGGCCACCCACGCCGAGTACATCGTGGTGCTGGACCGGAACTGGGTGCGCTGGTCGCATCCCACGGCCTCGGAGATCGGCCGGCGTGTCTCCACCGACCCCAGCGACGCCCTGGCCGGCCGGGAGGTCATGGAGATCGACAAGGGCACCCTGGGGCGCTCGGCGCGCGGCAAGGTACCGCTGTACGACGCCGATCACCGCATCGTCGGGGCCGTCTCGGTCGGCATCGCCTACGACAGCGTGCGGGCGCGGCTGATCAGCGCCATCCCCGGGCTGTTCGCCTACGCCGGCGGGGCCCTCGCGGTGGGCGCCCTGGCCGCCTGGCTGATCTCCCGCAGGGTCCAGCGGCAGACCCGGGACCTGGCCTTCTCCGACATCTCGGCGCTGCTCGCGGAGCGCGAGGCGATGCTGCACGGCATCCGGGAAGGGGTGGTCGCCCTCGACCGCGGCGGCCGTATCCGCCTGCTCAACGACGAGGCACGGCGGCTGCTCGGCATCGGCGACGAGGCGGTCGGGCAGACCCCCGACGCGGCGCTCGGCGAGGGCCGTACGACGGACGTGCTGGCCGGCCGGGTGGCCGGCACCGATCTGCTCACCGTGCGCGGTCAGCGCGTCCTGGTCGCCAACCGCATGCCCACCGACGACGGCGGCGCCGTGGCCACCCTGCGCGACCGCACCGAACTGGAGCAGCTGGGGCGGGAACTGGACTCCACGCGCGGGCTGATCGACGCCCTGCGCGCCCAGGACCACGAGCACGCCAATCGCATGCACACGCTGCTCGGGCTGCTGGAACTGGAGATGTACGACGACGCGGTGGAGTTCGTCGGCGAGGTGGTCGGCGACCACCGGGTGACCGCCGAGCAGGTCACCGAGAAGATCCAGGACCCGCTGCTGGCCGCGCTGCTCGTCGGCAAGGCGACCGTGGCGGCCGAGCGCGGGGTCGCCCTGTGGGTGTCGGAGGGCACCCGGCTCCCGGACCGGCTGATCGATCCGCGGGGTCTGGTCACGGTCGTCGGCAACCTCGTGGACAACGCCCTCGACGCGGTCGCGGGCACCCCGCACGCGCGCGTGGAGGTCGAGTTGCGCACGGAGGGCCGTACGGTCGTCCTCAGGGTGCGGGACACCGGGCCCGGGATCCCGGCGGACCAGCGGGAGTTGATCTTCACCGATGGGTGGTCCACCAAGAAGCCGCCCGCGCACGGCAAGCGGGGCATCGGGCTGTCCCTGGTGCGCCGGCTCGCCGAACGCCAGGGCGGGAGCGCGGCCGTGGACGCGGCGGACGGCGGCGGTGCCGAGTTCACCGTGGTCCTGCCCGAGGCGCTGACCGAACCGGGGCTGGAACCGGCCCTCACCGGGTCCGGTGCGGCCTCTGCGAACGTCCCGGCCACCGCCGAGGAGGAGACGCGATGATCGAGGTCCTGGTCGTGGACGACGACACCCGGGTGGCCCGGGTCAACGCCGCCTACGTCGAGAAGGTGCCCGGGTTCCACGTGGCCGGCGAGGCGCACAACGCGGCGGAGGCGCTGCGTCAGGTGGAGGCCCTGCCGCTGCTCGATCTGGTGCTCATGGACCACTATCTGCCCGACGACACGGGGCTCGCGGTCGTGCGGGAGATGCGCCGGCGCGGCCACCAGACCGACGTGATCATGGTGACGGCGGCGCGGGACGTGTCGACCGTCCAGGCCGCCATGCGGCACGGGGCGCTGCAGTACCTGGTGAAACCGTTCGCCTTCGCCGGCCTGCGGGCCAAGCTGGAGGCGTACGCCGAGCTGCGACGCACCCTGGACGGCGGCGGCGAGGCCGAACAGGCACAGGTGGACCGTATCTTCGGCGCCCTGTCCGCCCCGTCGGAACCGGAGCTGCCCAAGGGACACTCCCCCACCACGGCCGAGCTGGTGCGCCAGGCGCTGATGAACGCCGAAGGGCCGCTGTCCGCCCAGGAGATCGCCGAGCGGACGGGGGTGAGCCGGCAGACCGCCCAGCGCTACCTGAAGCTCCTGGAGCGCACCGGACGGGCCCGGCTGACCCTCAAGTACGGCGACGCGGGCCGCCCCGAACACCGTTACGTGTGGGCGACCCGCGCCTGAGCGGGCCCGTGTCTACCCGGCGGCCTCGACGAACTCGGTCGTGTACGTCCTGCTCAGGTCGACCTTCGCGTTCTGGATGTTGGGGTTGAACGCCTTGAGCACCTTCTCGACGGTCTCGGGGCCGCCCTGGGGCATCACGCCGTCGTCGGTGAACATCGGCAGCGTGCTCTTGACGGCCTGCGTGTACAGCGCCTTGTCGCCCTGGGAGTAGTCGGCGGGCATCTTGGCCGCGATCTCGTCGGCGCTGTGGGTGGACATCCACTTGAGCGTCTTGACGAATGCGTTGACCAACTTCTGGACGGTGTCCTTGTGTCCGTTCACCCAGTCCGTCTGCATGTACAGACTGGACGACGGGTACGGGCCGCCCAGCGCCTGCTGCGACCCCTCGGGGGTGCGCATGTCGATGAGGATCTTGCCCGCCTTCTTGTCCAGGATCGTCGCGACGGTCGGGTCGGTGGTCATGCCGCCGTCGATCGCGCCCTTCTGGAGCGCCGCGATGAACGTCGGGCCGGCCCCGACCGCGACCGGCGTGAAATCGCTGACCTTCACGCCGTTCTTGACCGCCAGGTACTTGGTGAGGAAGTCGGTCGAGGAACCGAGACCGGTCACGCCGAGCTTGCGGCCCTTGAAGTCCTCGGGGGACGTGAGATCGTCCGCCGCTTCGGCCGACACGACCTCCACCTCGCCCGGCGCGTGCGAGAACTGCACCACGGACTCGACCGACTTGCCCTTCACCTGGAGGTCGAGGGTGTGGTCGTAGAAGCCGACCGCTCCCTGCACCTGACCGGAGACGAGCGCGGTCTCGGCCTGGACTCCGGCGGGCTCGCTGAGGAGTTGGACGTTCAAACCCTCCGCCTGGAAGTAACCGAGGCGCTGGGTGAGCATCGCGGGCAGGTAGATGACCTTGTCCAGGCCGCCGACCATGATCTTGACGGACTCGCCCTTGCCGCCGCCGCTGCCGGTGTCGGCGGTGGAACTGGCCGCGTCGTCGGCGCAGGCGGTGAGCGAGGTGAGGGCGAGCAGTCCGGCGGCGGCCAGGGAGGCGTATCTGGCGGTCTTGCGCATGGTGGTTCACGTCCTTGTGAGAGGGCGGTGCGGGGAGAGCGGGGGTGGGGTTCAGCTGTCGGAGCCGGTCGGCTTCCAGCGGAAGATGCGCCGCTCGGCGAAGGTCAGCAGCCCCTCGGCGACGAGGGCCACGACCGCGAGGATGACCATCGCGGCGTAGACGCCGGCCGCGTTGAAGGTGTTCTGCGACTGCGCGACGAGCAGGCCGATGCCCTTGGTCGCGCCGATGTACTCGCCGACGATGGCGCCGATGAGCGCGAAGCCGAAGCTGACGTGGAGGCTGGTGAAGATCCAGGAGGTGGCCGACGGGATGACCACCTGGAGGGTCACCCTGCGGTCGCTCGCGCCCAGGATGCGGGCGTTGGCCACGAGGTTGCGGTCCACTTCCCGGGCGCCCTGGAAGGCGTTGAAGAACACCGGGAAGAAGACGAGCACCACGGCGGAGGCGACCTTGGACGAGGGCCCGAGCCCGAACCAGATCAGGAAGATGGGCGCGAGCACGATCCTGGGGATCGAGTTGAGCACCTTGATGTAGGGACCAAGGACCTCGGCGAGCAAGGTGATCCGCCCGAGGGCGATGCCGAGAAGCACCCCGGCGACCACACCGATGACCCAGCCGAGCAGTGCCTCGTAGAGCGTGTACCAGATCTGTTCGCCCAGGGAGCCGAGCGCGGTCCCGTGCGTCACCCAGGTCCAGATCTGGTCCCAGATCTTCGAGGGCATCGAGAAGTTGAACGGGTCGATGACCTTCGCCCGGGACAGCCCCTCCCACAGGCCGAGGACGGCCACCAGGAGCAGCACCCGCGCGACGGTCACGAGCGCCTTGCGCCGGCGGGCCGCCTGGGCGCGGGTCCGCGCGCGATCGGGGACCTTGGCGGTGTCGACGACCGGCGTGCTGAGAACCTCAGGCGACATGGGCGGCACCTCTCTCGCGGGTGATGCGGACCTCTTCGCCGAGGGACTCCCAGATCTCGCGGTAGATCTCGATGAACCGCGGCTCCAGGCGCACCGACTCGACCTTGCGCGGCCGGGGCAGGTCGATGTCGAAGACCTGCTTCACGGTCGCGGGTCCGGCGGTCATCACGACGACCTTGTCGGCCAGCGCGATGGATTCCTCCAGGTCGTGGGTGACGAAGACGACGGAGGCGCCCGTGCCCTCCCACAGCTCCAGCAGTTCGTCGGACATCAGCGCCCGGGTCTGCACGTCGAGGGCCGAGAACGGCTCGTCCATCAGCAGGATCTCGGGGTCGTTGACGAAGGTGGCGGCGAGGGCGACGCGCTTGCGCTGACCGCCGGAGAGCTGGTGCGGATAGCGGTCCTCGAAGGCGGTGAGCCCGACCCGGGCCAGCCATTCACGGGCCTTCTGCCTGGCCTCCGCCTTGGGCACCCCCCGGAAGCGCGGGCCGGCCATGACGTTCGACAGCACCGTCCGCCACGGGAAGGTGGCGTCCTGCTGGAAGACGAAGCCGACCTTGTCGCCGACGCCGGCGACCGGCTCCCCGGCCACCAGCACCTCGCCCTCGGTAGGCTCCTCCAGGCCGCTGACCAGGGTCAGGGTGGTGGACTTGCCGCAGCCGGTCGGTCCTACGACGGCCACGAACTCGCCGCGCCGCACGGTGAGGTCCAGGCCGCGCACGGCCGTGTGCAGTCCCCCGGACGGGGTCCTGAAGGTCTTGCTCGCGCCCCGCAGCTCGATGGCGGGGCTGGTGTGTGCGCTCATGGCCCGGGACGGTAGGTGTGGCCCCGGCCACGGCAGGAGTCTTGTGAGCGCAAGCCGTTCTTTTGCTTGCAAGAGCCTGTTGTGCTCATTTTGCTCGCGCTACAACTGCGGAGCCGAAACACGGGCTCACCGCTCGTCGGCCTTGAAGGAGAGGCCCGATGATTGACGTCCTGGTGGTGGACGACGACTTCCGCGTCGCAGAGATAAACGCCAAGTACGTGGGGAAGGTTCCCGGCTTCCGGGTGACCGCCCGCGCGCACAGCGCCGCCCAGGCCCTGGCCGCCGTCGAACGCGGCGGGATCGATCTGGTCCTTCTCGACCACTACCTGCCGGACCGGACCGGCCTCGAACTCGTCCACCGCATGCGGGAACAGGGCCACGGCACGGACGTCATCATGATCACCGCGGCCAGTGATGTGACGACCGTCCAGCAGGCGATGCGCCTCGGCGCCCTGCACTACCTGGTCAAACCGTTCACCTTCGCCGCACTGCGCGCCCGCCTCGACTCCTACGCCGCGCTGCGTCGCACCGTCGACCGGGTGGGTGGCCGGGGCCTGACGGGCCAGGAGCAGGTGGACCGGATCTACGGAGCGCTGCGGACCGCCCCCGTGCCGTCCGCGCCCGGCCTGCCGAGCGGCCACTCGGAGCCCACGACGGACCTGATCTGCGGTGTCCTGCACCGCGCCGGCCATCCGCTGTCGGCCCATGAGGTCGCCGCACGGACCGGCCTGAGCCGCTCCACGGCCCAGCGCTACCTCCGCCACCTGGAACAGGCGGGCCGCCTCCGGCTCTCCCTCAAGTACGGTGACACGGGCCGCCCGGAGCACCGGTACGCGTGGGTGGCGCCGTAGCGGTCGGGGGCCCGCTCCACCGGATGCAGTTGCCCCTCAGACGCGGAGATCACGGCCGGTTCTGAGAACCCGCCCGCTACACCGCCCCGGCCCCGGTCAGCGACCGCACCTCCGTCTCGGCGTACTTGGCCTCGTCCGCGACCTCGTCCGAGGTGACCGTGCCCAGCCAGCCGGCCAGGAAGCCGAGCGGAATGGAGACGAGGCCCGGATTCTGCAACGGGAAGTACTGGAAGTCGACCGCGGGGAACAGCGAGCCCGGACTGCCGGACACCACCGGGGACAGCAGCACGAGCCCGAGCGCCGGGAGCAGCCCTCCGTACACGGCCCACACCGCGCCGCGTGTGGTGAAGCCGCGCCAGAACAGCGAGTAGAGCAGCACCGGGAGGTTCGCCGACGCGGCAACCGCGAAGGCGAGACCGACGAGGAAGGCGACGTTCAGGTCACGGGCCAGCAGACCGAGCGCGATCGCGACGACACCGATGCCGACGGCCGCGAACCGTGCCACCGCCACCTCGCTGCGCACCTTGCCGTGCGACCGCCGCAGCGACGCGTACAGGTCGTGGGCCACCGAGGCGGAGGAGGCGAGCGTGATGCCGGCGACGACCGCGAGGATCGTGGCGAAGGCGACGGCGGCGACGACCGCGAACAGAACCGTTCCGCCGGTGGAGCCCGCACCGCCGCCCAGATCGAGGGCGAGCAGGGGCACCGCCGTGTTCCCGGCCGCGTTCGAACCGCGCACGGCATCGGGCCCCACGATGGCCGCCGCCCCGAACCCCAGGACGAGCGTCATCAGATAGAAGCCGCCGATCAGGCCGATGGACCAGACCGCGGAGCGACGGGCGGCCCGGGCTGTGGGCACGGTGTAGAAGCGGGACAGGATGTGCGGCAGCCCCGCCGTGCCCAGCACGAGTGCGAGCCCGAGGCTGATGAAGTCGAGGCGGGCGGTCCAGCTCCCGCCGTACGCGAGGCCCGGTGCCAGGAACGCGTTCCCATGACCGCTGCGCCCCGCGGCCGTGGCTAGCAGCCGGCCGACGTCCCCGTGGAAGCGGACCAGGACGAGCGCGGTCAGGGCGATCGTCCCGCTGAGCAGCAGAACCGCCTTCACGATCTGGATCCAGGTGGTGGCCCGCATCCCTCCCAACGACACATAGATCACCATGAGCGCGCCGACCCCGATGACCGTCCAGGCCTGGGCCGCGCCGCTCGTCCGCCCCAGCAGCAGCGCCACCAGGCTGCCCGCGCCGACCATCTGCGCCACCAGATACAGAACGGACACCGTGACCGAGGACGTCCCCGCGGCGATCCGCACCGGACGCTCGCTCATCCGCGCCGCCACCACGTCGGCCAGCGTGAACCGCCCGCAGTTGCGGACCAGTTCGGCCACCAGGAACAGCACGACCAGCCACGCCACGAGGAAGCCCACCACGTAGAGCATCCCGTCGTAGCCATAGAGCGCGATGAGCCCCGTGACTCCGAGGAAGGAGGCCGCCGACATGTAGTCGCCCGCGATGGCAAAACCATTCTCCATCGGGGTGAACAGCCGCCCGCCCGCGTAGAACTCCTCCGCCGAGCCGTGCCGCCTGCGGCTCACCCAGGTCGTGATCCCGAGGGTGACGGCCACGAAACCGCTGAACAGCAGCAGCGCCAGAGTCTGATGGCCACCCGTCACACGGCACCTCCCCGCGCGCCGCGGCTCAGTTCCTGCGTGTCCCAGCGCAGCTCCAGCGCGGCCCGGTCCCGACGCAGCCGAGCATGCCGGGAGTAGGCCCAGGTGAGCAGGAAGGTGCTGAGGAACTGCCCGAGCCCCGCGAGCATGCCCACGTTCACCGCCCCGGCCACCGGCCGCGCCATGAATCCGGGCGCGGTCGTGGCCAGGACCACGTATGCCACGTACCAGACGAGGAAGACGATCACTCCGGGCACCACGAACCGCCGGTACCGGCTGCGCACCTCCTGGAAGGCCGCGCTGCGCTGCACCTCGACGTACACGTCCCGGGCGCGGACCTCTGTTCCGCTCCCCTCCCGGCGAGCGGACGGAACGGCCGGTGCCGGCCTGCCCGTGCCGTCCAGTTCGCCCCAGCCGGAGGCCAGCGCGTCGTACCAAGGGTCGTCGTACGTCACGTCGCGGGCGGGCGCGCCGTGGTCTTCCTGGTGCTCGGGCGCACTCTCGGGACCGTCCCCGGTTCCGCGGGAACGATCGTTGCTTGACTGCATGCCCAAGGATGGACAGATCGGGAAGATCCCCGACTCTTCTTCCCCTCGCCTTCACCCCATAAGGTGATTCACCGGGCGGGCGGTCGCACCAGCCCCTTGCTGTAGGCATAACGCACTGCCTGGGCCCGGTCCTTGAGGCCTGTCTTGGCGAAGAGGTTGTTGATGTGTGTCTTCACGGTCGCGGTGGAGACATGCAAAGTGCGAGCGATCTCCTGGTTGCTGAGGCCTTCGGCGATGAGCACCAGGACCTCGGTCTCGCGCGCGGTCAGCCCGTCGGACGCCTGGGCGGCCGCCGGTTCGGGCTCGGGCTGTGAGAGCCGCTCCAGCAAACGGCGCTGGATGCTCGGCGACAGCCCCGCGTCCCCCGACAGCACGCTCTGCACGGCCCGCACGATCTCGTCGCCGCCCGCGTCCTTGGTCAGGTAACCCCGCGCGCCGGCCCGCAGCGCGGGGAACAACGACTCGTCGCACCGTACGCCGGGGCGGGTCGGCTCATGACGCCGAGCGACTGTGCCCGCCAGACGAGAATCCCGCCGCGGACCAGCAGGGTGCCGGCGAGACCGAGCATCAGGGCGGCGCTGTCCTGGCGGACGCCGAGTGCGGAGCCGACGGCGTAGACACCGACCCGCAGGGCTATGCCTCCGACCCACACGGCGACGCTCGCCCTGGTGCTCTTGGTCCATACGACGCCGTCCGGAGCCGTCCAGACGCGGGTGGTCCAGGCCCAGCCGGCACCGGTGGCCAGGCCTGTCAGCAGTTCCATGGCGAGCAGTGCGGCGGATCCTGCGCGGTGGTGAGTGTCGAGGATGCCGGGCTCGCGCAGCGCGACGACTGCGAGGATCACGGGCAGCAGCCACCAGCGCCGGTCCGTGTCGATCGCGCGGGCGCGGAACTGCCGCACGATCACGACGGCGACGACGGCCACGATCATGAGCGCGTTGACGAGCCCGGACATCAGAGCCTCCGTGAGCGAGAGGTAGTGCCGGAAGCGAGTGCTGCCGACGCCTTCGAAGCTACGGAAATTCGCAAGTCACGAGATCGGAGCCGGGGTGGATCACGGGTGGAATCACTGAGTGGCCCGTCTCCACCCAGGGGTGGAGCCAACGGAGTCACCCAGGGATGGAGCCACCGGGTCCCGCCGAGGTGCGGGGAGCCGGTCGGCCGGCGACCGAAAGGTGGGGGCAGCCTGGTCGGCCGGGGATCAAGAGGGACGCGGGCTGACCGGTCGGCTGGGGGTCACGAGATGCGCGGGCCCCGATCGTCCGGAGAACGAAGGGTGCGGGGCGCCCCGATCGTCCGAAGATCACGGGTACGGGGCCCAGTCGGTCCGGGGCCGAAGGGGCCGGGGGACCCCCGTCGACCGGTGCCAGGCAACAGCGACAGGACGGTGGGGTACGCGCACGGCCTTGGGGCCGTGCCGGGTGCCGCAGTCACGGCCGTCCGGCGGCGGGAGGCCGCAACACTCCACCGCCTCCACCACATGCACGGCCATCAGGCGGCAGGCGGCAGGCGGCAGGCGGCAGGCGGCAGGCGGCAGGCGGCAGGCGGCAGGCGGCAGGCGGCAGGCGGCAGGCGGCAGGCGGCAGGCGGCAGCACAGTCCACCACCGCTCCCGGCCGACGCACCACCGGCAAGCACGGACTGCCAGTCACCGTCGACCCCACGCCCGCCGCCGCCGTTCCCGGCGGACGCCCGAACGGCCCGACCGCCGCCAGGAGAGACACTCGCCAGGACGGGCACCGCCGACAGCTCGGTCAGCGCCCGCCCCGGCTCAGGGCGCGTCCGACCGGGCCGCCCTGCAGCGATCCGCGGTCGGCCGCAGCCCGACGCAGCGGCTAGGCGTCGATGCGCGAGCGGTCCAGTGTCGCCGCCGAGCTGGAGATGAACTCCTTGCGGGGTGCCACGTCGTTGCCCATGAGCAGGTCGAAGACCTGTTCGGCAGCCTCCAGGTCGGAGAGGTTGATGCGGCGCAGCGTGCGGTGGCGCGGGTCCATCGTGGTCTCGGCCAGCTGGTCGGCGTCCATCTCGCCCAGACCCTTGTAGCGCTGGATGGAGTCCTTGTACCGGATGCCCTTGCTCTGGAACTCCATCAGCTTGTCGCGCAGCTCACGGTCGGAGTACGTGTAGACGTACTTGTCCTGGCCCTTCTTCGGCTGGACGATCTCGATGCGGTGCAGGGGCGGCACCGCGGCGAAGACACGGCCGGCCTCGACCATGGGCCGCATGTAGCGCTGGAACAGCGTGAGCAGCAGGCAGCGGATGTGGGAGCCGTCCACATCGGCGTCGGTCATCATGATGATCTTGCCGTAGCGGGCCTGCTCGATGTCGAAGGTACGGCCCGAGCCCGCTCCTATGACCTGGATGATCGCGCCGCACTCGGCGTTCTTGAGCATGTCGGTCACCGACGACCGCTGCACGTTGAGGATCTTGCCCCGGATCGGCAGCAGTGCCTGGAACTCGGAGTTCCGCGCCAGTTTTGCCGTACCGAGTGCGGAGTCGCCCTCGACGATGAACAACTCGCTGCGGTCGACGTCGTCGCTGCGGCAGTCGGCGAGCTTGGCCGGCAGGGACGAGGACTCCAGGGCGGTCTTCCTCCGCTGGGCGTCCTTGTGCTGGCGCGCCGCGACACGGGTACGAGCGGCTGCGACCACCTTCTCCATGACGACCCGGGCCTGGGCGGCCGCGTCACGCTTCGTGGCGGTCAGGAAGGCCTTGAGCTCCTTCATGACCACCTGGTTCACGATCCGGCGGGCCGCCGAGGTGCCGAGGACCTCCTTGGTCTGCCCCTCGAACTGCGGTTCGGCCAGGCGCACGGTGACGACGGCGGTGAGGCCCTCCAGCGCATCGTCCTTGACGATGTTGTCCTCGGCCACGCGCAACAGCTTCTTGGCGCGCAGGACATCGTTGAGGGTCTGGGTGAGAGCCTGCTCGAAGCCGGCGACGTGGGTGCCGCCCTTGGGGGTGGCGATGATGTTGACGAAGGACCTGACCGTGGTGTCGTAGCCCGTGCCCCAGCGCAGTGCGATGTCGACGCCCAGCTCGCGGGTGACCTCCTTGGGCGTCATCTGGCCGTGCTCGTCCAGGACCGGGACGGTCTCCTTGAAGGAGCCCTGCCCGGAGAAACGGAGGACGTCGCAGACCGGCTTGTCGTTCGCCAGGTACTCGCAGAACTCGCTGATGCCGCCGTCGTAGCGGAACGACTCCTCACCCTTGCTGCCGCCCTCGCCGAGGCCGAACTCGTCACGGACGACGATGGTCAGGCCGGGCACGAGGAACGCGGTCTGGCGGGCGCGCTGGTGCAGGTTCTCCAGGGAGAGCTTGGCGTCCCTGAGGAAGATCTGCCGGTCGGCCCAGTAGCGCACACGCGTGCCGCTGCGGGTCTTGGGGACCTTCTTGGTCTTGCGCATCCCGCTCTCGGCCTCGAACTTGGCGTCCGGGCCGTTCCCCGCGAAGGCGCCCGGCACTCCGCGCCGGAAGCTGATGGCGTGCACATGGCCGCCTCGGTCCACCTCGACGTCGAGACGGGCGGAGAGGGCGTTGACCACGGAGGCACCGACGCCGTGCAGGCCGCCGGAGGCGGCGTAGGAGCCACCGCCGAACTTGCCGCCCGCGTGGAGCTTGGTCATGACGACCTCCACGCCGGACAGGCCGGTCTTGGGCTCCACGTCCACGGGGATGCCGCGGCCGTTGTCACGCACCTCCACGGAGCCGTCGTCGTGGAGGATCACCTCGATGTGGTCGCAGTAGCCGCCGAGGGCCTCGTCCACTGCGTTGTCGATGATCTCCCACAGGCAGTGCATCAGACCGCGGCTGTCGGTCGAGCCGATGTACATGCCCGGGCGCTTGCGCACGGCCTCGAGACCCTCGAGGACGAGCAGGTGCCGCGCGGTGTAGTTGGAACCGTCGCGGTCTGCTCCTGCCAGCAGCGCTGTGGACGGCACGGACGTATCGGCGGTCACGCGGTTCGCTCCTCGCTG
The DNA here is from genome assembly GCF_043199855.1 of Streptomyces sp. NPDC048521. Lineage (NCBI taxonomy): Bacteria > Bacillati > Actinomycetota > Actinomycetes > Kitasatosporales > Streptomycetaceae > Streptomyces > Streptomyces sp. NPDC048521. Next base: position 97,420 of record NZ_JBICWR010000017.1, on the reverse strand, counting down.
AATTTCAGGTAGCCCCCTTTTGGGTAAGGGGGCGGCTTCGGTCGCCGCTCAGAGGGTACCGAGGCCTGGTAGAGCCGGTGTAACGCCACCCTCGTCGGGAACACAGACTAGTCCAGACTCGCATGCGTGTTCGATCCCTCGATGGAGTGAAGCACACATCACGTTCCATTCGAGGCATGAACCATTTAGGCTCCGGGCACGTCCTCATGAACAACCGGCAACCCGGCCGGGAGGACCGAGACACAAGACAGCGCGAAACCGTAAGCACTGAGACACGCACTACGGCACATTCGCCGCCAACCGGCAGCAGACAGCCGCCCGGAAAGATTTTTTCGAGGAAAAGCCACGAGCGGGAACGTTTTCGGGCTGGTTGGATGTTGACCCTGGTACGACAGCTCGTCGAGCTAGAGAAGAGGCGACGTGACTACTGTTCTGACCCCCGCGAGCCCACTGACGGCCGCCGATCGCTGCGACCGCTGCGGCGCCCAGGCATACCTGCGCGTGGTCCTGCTCAGCGGCGGAGAGCTGCTCTTCTGCGCCCACCACGGGCGCAAGTTCGAGCCGGAACTCAAGAAGATCGCCGCTGAGATACAGGACGAGACGGAGCGGCTGACGTCCGTTCCCAACACGTCTTCGGAAGAAGAGCGCTGAATCTCGCACACACGACGAGCCAGCCCCGGCACAGGCCGGTGAACGGGCGGCCGCTCCTCTCCAGGAGCGGCCGCCCGTGCTCATGCCCGAGTGCAGGGCCTCAGATGCGCCTGTACGGCCTCATCCGGCCGCTGCGCTCGCCTTGAGCGCCCGCAGGACCTCGGAGACGCGCGTGTAGACGCCGGGGCTTCCCTGCCGCCCGCAGCCACTCCCCCATGAGACGAGCCCGATCAGCCGCCCACCGGCCACCAACGGGCCACCGCTGTCCCCCTGGCAGGCGTCCGGCCCGCCGGCGACCTCACCGGCGCAGAGCATCGTGCCGGCCCGGTAGACGCCGTCCGGTCCGCCCGGATAGGCGTCGACGCAGAGATCGTCGGGCAGCACGCGCACGCGTGCGGCGTGGAGCCGGCGCGTGTAGGCGCCCCCGCCGGTCGTGTCGCCCCATCCGGAGACCAGGGCCTCGGTACCGGGCCTGTAGGCCCGGTCCCCCGCAGCCGCCATGGCGATGACCGCACTCTGCGGCAGCGCCTCGGCGAGCATGAGGACGGCGAAGTCGCCGGAGTTGGTCGCGCTGTCGTACCCGGGGTTGACGCGGACATCCCGTACGGTGACCTCGTCACCCTCACTCGACAGCAGGTCCGTGCGGCCCGCGATGACCTTCAGGTCACGCACGCGGTCGGGTGGGGCGCCCAGGGCCTCCTCGGTCATGCAGTGGGCCGCGGTGAGGACCGCGGTCCGCGTGATCGCCACACCACCGCAGAACTGGCCCGCCCGTGTACCTCCGAACCGGTCACGGCTGGACAGCGCCACCGTCCACGGAGCCTGAGAAACATCTATCGGAAATCCCCCGACGACCACGCTGTCGGCGGCCGCCGGGGCCGCGCTCGCCAAGGGTATGGCGGTCATCGTGGCGGCCAGGGCCAGCGGCCGGATCAGTGCCCGGGCAACGGAACGGCGCATGCAGCCTCCTCACTCTGGGGTCCTCCTGGGACACCCAGAGTCATCCAGGCCGCCGCCGTTCGCAGCACGAAGGCCCGGCTCCCCGCACGGGGATCCGGGCCTTCGCCGTCGTACGACCGCGACCTAGTCGAGGTAGTCGCGCAGCACCTGGGAACGCGACGGGTGGCGCAGCTTCGACATGGTCTTGGACTCGATCTGGCGGATGCGCTCACGCGTCACGCCGTACACCTTGCCGATCTCGTCGAGGGTCTTCGGCTGACCGTCGGTGAGACCGAACCGCATGGAGACGACGCCGGCCTCGCGCTCGGACAGGGTGTCCAGAACGGAGTGCAGCTGCTCCTGCAGGAGCGTGAAGCTGACGGCGTCGGCGGGGACGACGGCCTCAGAGTCCTCGATGAGGTCACCGAACTCGCTGTCGCCGTCCTCACCCAGCGGGGTGTGCAGCGAAATGGGCTCACGGCCGTACTTCTGGACCTCGATGACCTTCTCCGGGGTCATGTCGAGCTCCTTGGCCAGCTCCTCCGGGGTGGGCTCGCGGCCCAGGTCCTGGAGCATCTGGCGCTGCACGCGCGCGAGCTTGTTGATGACCTCGACCATGTGCACCGGGATACGGATGGTGCGGGCCTGGTCGGCCATGGCGCGGGTGATCGCCTGGCGGATCCACCAGGTGGCGTACGTGGAGAACTTGTAGCCCTTGGTGTAGTCGAACTTCTCCACCGCGCGGATCAGACCGAGGTTGCCCTCCTGGATGAGGTCCAGGAAGAGCATGCCGCGGCCGGTGTACCGCTTGGCCAGGGAGACCACCAGACGGAGGTTGGCCTCCAGGAGGTGGTTCTTGGCGCGGCGGCCGTCCTCGGCGATGATCTCCAGTTCGCGCTTGAGCTTCGGGGCGAGCTTGTCGGCGTTGGCCAGCTTGTCCTCGGCGAACAGACCCGCCTCGATGCGCTTGGCCAGCTCCACCTCCTGCTCGGCGTTGAGCAGGGGGACCTTGCCGATCTGCTTCAGGTAGTCCTTGACCGGGTCGGCGGTGGCGCCGGCCGCGGCGACCTGCTGCGCGGGCGCGTCGTCCTCGTCCTCGTCGGACAGGACGAATCCGGCGCTCTCGGTTCCCTCGGGCTCGTCGGCGACCTTGGTGTCCTCGAGGACCTCGTCCTCGAGGATCTCGACGTCGTCCTTCTTCGCCGTGGTCTTCTTGGCGGCCGTCTTCTTCGCGACGGTCTTCTTGGCGGCCGCCTTCTTCGCGGTCGTCTTCTTGGCGGCGGCCTTCTTCGCGGTTGCGGCTTCCTCGGCGGAATCGCCCGCGGCCGGGGCGGCGGGCGCGGCAGGGGCGGCCGTGGTGGCGGTGGCCTTCCTGGTGGTCACCGCCTTGGCCGCGACCGTCTTGGTGGCGGTGCGCTTCGCCGGACTCTTCGCTGCGACGCTCTTGCGGGTGCGCTTGGGCTCTGCGGCACTGACCATCAGCGTCACACCCTCTTCCTCAAGAATCTGGTTGAGGCTGCGCAGTACGTTCTTCCACTGAGTGGCCGGAATCTGGTCAGCTTCGAAGGCCCGACGCACATCGTCGCCGGCGATCTGCCCCTCAGCCTTTCCCCGCTCAATGAGCGCCATGACAGAGACGGACTCGGCGATCTCCGGCGGGAGCGTACGGGATGTGCTGGCCGACACGAACAACCTCTCGGAACGTTGGAAAACGGCTTCCGGCACCGTCCACTGCGGACAGGAGCCGACCACCGGCCTGGGGATGGGCCGACGGCGCGGGCGGGGGCCGGGAAGATGCACAGCGCCTGTCATGGCGTCCGTATTCCCTCCGCGGCTGTCACCTCTTAGGTCATCGCGCTGTTCCCACGAGCGTTACGCCCAATCTGCGTGGCCCGAGTCACACCCCGTAAGCGTTCAAAAGCGATCAGATAGGGGCAGAAGGGGTCAGCTGCGATGACACACCCGGCCGCGATCAGCACCACCGCGGCCCGTCGCACCGCCGGACCCGCCGGACTCCAGGGGATCCGGCGGGTCCGGCGGGGTCCGGTACCCGGGCCCGGCGCGGCCACGAGAACCGGTCCAGCGCGGCTATGAGAACCACGAGGACGTCGCACACCGGCGACCGAACCGCCTCGTCGCGGGTCAGTGCTCGCGCGGAGCGGGAACTACGCGCTCCACCTCGGGGTGGACCGTGAGCAGTTGGCGCATGGCCGCCTCCGCCGCCGCGCCGTCTCCGGTGCCGAGCGCGTCGACGATCCGCGCGTGCTGCGCGAGGGACGCCTCGTTCGGCCGGTCACACCCGGTGACCGGACCGCCCGACACCTGTAGGGCCGCCGAGACGATCCCGGACAGGTGCTCGAGCATGCGGTTGCCGGCGATCTGGATGAGCAGGGCATGGAACTCGTTGTCGGCCCGCGAATAGGTCAGGGCGTCGCCCTGCGCCATGGCGTGGCTCATGATCTCGACCATGTCGCAGAGGCGCTGCTGCACCTCCTCGCGCCCGTGCCCGGCGGCGAGGCGAGCGGCGAGCGGCTCGATCGTCCAGCGCAGCTCGCTGAGCTCGCGGCGCTGGTCGTCGCGCTGGGGCCCGAAGGCCCGCCACTCGATGATGTCCGGGTCGAGGAGGTTCCAGTCGCTGACGGGACGCACGCGCGTGCCGACGTTCGGGCGGGCGCTGACCAGGCCCTTGGCCTCGAGGACGCGGAGGGACTCGCGGACGACGGTGCGGGAGACCTCGAAGCGCTGGCCGATCTCCTCGGGCACCAGCGGGCGGTCCGCGCCCAGGTCGCCGGAGACGATCATCTGCCCCAGCTGCTGAACGAGTTGGCCGTGCAGCCCGCGTCCGCGGCTGCCCGCGGCACGCCGGCCGACACGGCCCAGCTCCGGGTCCGCGCCGTCCCAGGAGGGCGCTCCGACGCGGTCGGCCACCGGGGCCTCGGCGTAGGGATAGCGGTCGAGATCGCCCGGGCCGGTCAGACCTGAGTCTGCGGAGCGGGCGGCGGTCATCATGGTGTGCGCAAGGGTACTCACGGATCCTTTGTCGGCGCCGTCTCCAACTCCCTTGAGGTCTTTGGTGAAAAGCACACGAAAGGGTGATCGCTCACGCCATCGCAATTGACGCCTTATCGGAAAGAAATGGGCTTTCTGCGGGGAGTTGTGCGCACAGCGGGACCGGAATCGCTCGGACAGTCGTCATCGGACCCGTGCGCGCAGCGTCGCGAACAGATACGCGCAGAGCAGTCCCCCCAAAGCCAACAGCAGTGCTCCGCCCACGGGTTGGGAGAGAACCCGCACCGCCGCGAGCAGATAGCGCTCCCCTCCGAAGGGCCACTGCAGCAGGAGCACCTCCCGCATCCGCATCGGCAAGCCGGCCGCCATCCGCATACCGGAACCCTGCAACGCCTTCTGCACGAGCGGTACGACGAGGACGGGTACGGCGAGGACGGCGGCCAGGCCCGCCGTGGTGGACCGGAACACTCCGGCCGCCAGCACACCGGCCCAGGCGCAGCCGACGACCAGCCCGAACCAACTCGCGGTCACGGAAAGCCAGTCCGCGGGAACTTGGGTCAGCTCCCGTCCGTAGACGAGATAGAGCACTTCGGCGTCGCAGCCCACGGTGAGGAAGGCCAGCAGCAGCGCGGTGGCTCCGGAGACGAGCAGTTTCGCGGTCAGCAGCCCCAGTCGGCGGGGCACGGTGCCGCGGTCCGCGGCCAGGGCGGGGTAGCGGAACTCGTCCCCGAAGGCCAGCGCACCGAGCAGCCCCGCCGCGAACGCCGCGGGTGGCAGCGGTAGCTCCCGCGGCCACGCCGCGAACAGCCGCGCCTGCGGGGTATGGCCGATCCGGGCCAGCACCACGGCCGTGAGCGCGGACACCACCAGCACGGCACCACAGGTCAGGAAGCCGGTGCCGATTCCGGTGGCGCGCCGGATCTCGTAACACAGGGGGCGGAGGGGGGTGCGGGCGGGGCGGACGGAGATGGGGGGTGGGAGGGGGGAGAGGGTATCGACCGTGTGCCCACCCTCCGGACGTACGGCGCGGCTGGGCTCCGGCTTGCTGGTGCCCGGATCCCTGGCGACGGGATTCCTGGCGCCAGGGAGGCGGGTTCGGGTGACGGGGATGCCCGCCGAGGCGCTGCTCGCGCTGCCGGTCTGCGCTTCCACGGACGCCGAGACCCTGGCCTGGCCGGTGCTCGACGCGGCCGTCGCCTCGGCGGACCGGCTGCCGTCGGCCTCCGCGGCCACCTTGGCCGGAGCTGCCTCACCACCGACGCCGACGACATCATGAGCCGCCACTTCGCCGGTACCGGGAACCGCTGTGGCCGACGACGCACTCTCGTCCGGGGCGGTGATCTCCGAGTGCTCCGGCGCGGACGCGTGGCCGGGGTCTTCCCCGAGCGACGACCGCTCGCCGTGGCCGGTCCGCGTGCGCTCGGATGCGCCGGCCCCGGACACGGTCCGGTCTTCGTCGGCCGGTACGGTCCACGCTGCCTGGTCCGCGGAGAGGCGGGCCACGGCATGGTCCGGCGCCGAGAGGCCCTCTGGGCCGCAATCACGCTCGTCCCCCGGGACGCCTGACACCGTGACGCCCCGCTCCCCCGACGCGCCGTCTGACGCCGGCGTCTCCTGCTCCGGCTGGGACGCATCGAGCAGTGAGCGGGACACCTCGAGTGCCGAGGTGCTTGTGTCCGTCGCCGACGAGCCACACTCCGCGCTGTGGGACTCCGTCGCCGACGCGGCACGATCCGCGCCGTCTGGCTGCGTCGTCGGCAGGCCGAGCCGCGCGGTCTCCCAGTCAGCCGTCGGCAAGGCGGATTCCGCGTGCTCCCGGTCCACCATCGGTACGTCCACAGCGGCTCGACTCTGCTCCACGGACGAGCGGCCCAGCGTGGCACGGGCCGGTTCCGGCGCCGACGAGCCGGACGCGGTCTGTCCGTGGTCCATCGGCGGCCCGTCCGCCACTGCCTGCTCCCTCTCCTCCGAAGAGAAGTTGTCCTCCGAAGAGAAGTCAGGCTCGGCAGCGTCCCGCTCCGCCGGGCAGGCGTCCGAGGGGGCTCGCTCCTGGGCCGCCGCAGGTGAGTCCGATACGGGCGACTCGCGCTGAGCCGGCCCCGCGCCGTCGGCCTCCGTCTCGCTTCCCGGCACGGCACCGGCACCCGGGCCCATGTCTCCCACCTCGTCGGCCAGTTGGTGGACAAGGATGCCGTGGCGAAACGCCGTCTCGCCGATGTCGGCGGTCGTGCTGCCGTACACCGAAAGGCGGTTGCCGTCCTCGCGTACGACCTCTACGGACCGGCGGGCGGCACGGGCCTCCTTGGTGAGCACGGCCGCGAGGCGCGCCGCGTGAGGGCTGCGGACGGCCACGCGCGGGCGGAGCCGGGTGCGGGCGAACTCCTTGGCCTCCTGATCGGCGACGAGTCTGCCGCCGTCGAGGGTGACGACCCGGTCGGTCGTGCGCGCGGCCTCCTTGGGGTCGGCCGTGGTGAACAGCACGGTGCCGCCGTGGTGGGCGTGGGCGCGCAGCATGCTGTGCAGCCACTGCGCCTCACGGGCGGAGAGACCGTCGGTTGGTTCGTCCAGGACGAGGGTGTGGGGGTCGGGCAGGAGGGCGCAGGCCAGGCCGAGTCTGCGGTCCATGCCGCGCGACAGCGTGCCGAGGCACTCCTCGCGGAGGCTGACGAGGCCGACCACTTCGAGGACCTCGTCGGCGCGCCGTGCGGGAACTCCGGCCGAGGCGCACAGCATCCGCAGGTGGCCGCGGACCGAGCGCGCCGGGTGACCGGGCACGTCACCGAGGAGCACGCCGACTTCCCGCGAGGGATGGGCGATCTGGTGGAGGGGCCGTCCTCGGAAGTAGGTGATACCTCGTCCCGGTTGGAGCTCGAGCATCAGTCTGAGCGCCGTCGTCTTGCCCGCGCCGGAGCCGCCGAGGAGCGCGGTGACATGCCCGGCGCGCGCCTCGAAGGAGACGTCGTCGACGGCGGGCGGGTGCGCCTTGCGGGGGTTGCTGGTCAGTCCGAAGGCCTGGATCACCTGCAGCAAGATAGCGCGCTATGTCCGGATTTTTGGTGTATAGCGCGATCTATTACCGAGTGCCGCGCTGACCGCCGTCTCCGTGTCCGCCGTTCGATGGAACCGGGACCCGGCTCACACGCCGGCCTACCTGGTGCCGCAGGGGTCCCCGCGCTGCGCCTCAGACCTCGGGGCGCAGCATCGGGGGATTGAGCAGGGTGGCGCCGCCGGCCCGGAAGAGCTGGGCCGGCCGGCCGCCCTGGCGGGTGGTCGTACCTCCGGTGGGGACGAGGAACCCGGGGGTTCCGGTGACCTTGCGGTGGAAGTTGCGCGGGTCGAGGGCAACACCCCACACCGCCTCATACACCCGGCGCAGCTCTCCGACGGTGAATTCGGGCGGGCAGAACGCGGTGGCCAGCGACGAGTACTCGATCTTGGACCGAGCCCGCTCCACCCCATCGGAGAGGATCTGGGCATGGTCGAACGCGAGGGGTGCCACGGGCTCACCGTCGCGGCCGTAACCGCCCTGCTGAAGCAGTTCCTCCACCGGTGCCCAGCGCGCGTTGCTGGCGTCGCCTCCCGCGCGTGGCGGAGGAAGGTCGGGCGCCAGTGCGAGGTGCGCGACGCTGACCACGCGCATGCGCGGATCCCGCTTGGGATCGCCGTAGGTGGCGAGCTGCTCGAGATGGGCACCGTTGTCCTGGGCCGGGACCGAGGGATCGTGGGCACGCAGCCCGGTCTCCTCGGCCAGCTCACGCGCCGCCGCCTGGGACAGGTCCTCGTCGGCCCGTACAAAGCCGCCGGGCAACGCCCAGCGCCCCTGGAAGGGGGGCTCGCCGCGGCGTACCGCCAGCGCGCACAGCGCATGGCGGCGCACGGTCAGCACGACCAGGTCCACGGTGACGGCGAAGGGCGGAAAGGCTGACGGGTCGTAGGGCATGCGGCGATCATAGTCGTCTGCCTGACGATAAACACTCCCTTCGTCGGCCGCACCGGTCGTGGTTCCGCTTCACTCCGGTCCGGGGCGCAGGGCCGGCTCCTGTACGTCGTGGCCGTCGCGTCGTACGAGGTCACGCTGCCCGTTGCCCGGGGTCACACGCCGAGTTGCAGGCCGTCCGCAGCCTCCTCGACCATGGCGAGTCCCAGCCGGCTGATCCGCACGGCGAAGGGGGCGCCGGCGACGCGCAGCCCCGTCAGGCCGAGTTCTCCGAGCGGGGCACTCGGCACCGGGCGCAGGGTGACCGTGCGGGCGGGGGCGTCGGGGCGGATACCAGCGAGAGCGGTGAGCATCAGCACCACCGAGGCCGCGGCGGTGGCCGCAGGTCGGCAGGCCGCCGGATGCGGGAGGGGAGCACTGCCGGCGGCACGCTGTTCGCCGGCGAACATCTCGGGCAGCCGGTGGTCGAAGTGTGCCGCTGCTTCCAGCAGCCCTCTCAGCAGGCCGGCGGCTTCCTTCTCGTAACCGGCGGCGGCCAGTCCGGCGACGGCGAGCGCGCTCTCGTGGACCCGCACGGCTCCGCTGCGGTGGCCGAACGGGTTGTGTCCCGCCTCCTTGGTGCCAAGACCCCGCAGCCCCCAGCCCGCGTCCATGGCGGGGCCGCCGAACAGCCTGGCGAGGTGTTCGGTCTGCACCTTGTCCAGCAGGCCCGGAGCGAGCCGGCCGGAGCCGAGCAGCCCGGTGTCGAGCAGGTGGACTGCGGTGGAGCCCAAGTGCGGCACGGGGCGGCCGTCCGGCGACAGGGCCGCGGCGGGACGGCCGCCGCCGTGGTCCTCGAGCCAGAAGTCGATCCGGAAGGCGGACCGCATGGTCTCCGCCCACTGCCGCAACTCCGTGGCGCCCGGTCTGGCGCAGGCGTCGAGGAGATCGGCGCCCAGCAGCGCCGCGCGGTACGCGTGGGCCTGAGTCTCGCAGCGGGCCGGCCCCGCGGCTCGCGGGTCGTGGAGGTAGGTGCCGTCGCCGACGGTGGCGCGCAGCCAGGTCAGGCAGCGTTCGGCCGCGGGCAGCAGTTCCTGCGTCTCCCGCTCGGGAAGTCCCCAGCGGCGGGCCTCGGCGAGCAGGACGGGGAAGAGCAGCGTGGCCTCCGTTCCCGTGCAGCCAGGTGGGAGGAGCGGGCCGGCGTCGCGTCGTGGCCCCGGGATCATGCCGGCCTGGGGTCCAGGGCCCGGGAGCTGGGTGCGGGCCAGAGTGCGCAGCGTGCCGGCGGCGAGGCGGGTGCCCAGGGGCAGGGTCATGCGGGCGGCGGCGAGGGCTTCGCCGGGGGACAGTCCGCAGCGCCATGGCGCACCGGCGGCGAGGTAGACGTCGGCAGGGTGCGCGGGGTCGCGCAGGAGCAGCGCCTGGAGGTCGGCGACGGCCGCGTGCAGCAGGGGGGCCACCCGGGGATCGTCACCGGCCGCGCGGGCAGGTGCGAGTGGGCTGGTCGCGGCATGCCCCGCGGCCCGCAGCGGACCCGCGCCGTCGGGTCGCACCCTGAGTTCGACGACTGCCGTCCCGCTCGGTGGCAGGTCCAGCTCCCAGCGCAGCAGCCCGGCGGACGCCAGGGCGTCGGAGGGTGGCGGGTCGGCGGTGACGCAGGCGGCGGCGCCGGCCGTGGCCCAGCGCAGGCCCGAGTCGCGGACCGTGGCGGGGAGTTCGGGGCCCGCACGGCCGGAGGCGATGGTGCCGAGTTCCGCGAGGTCTGTACCGAGGGCGACCTCGACGGGCAGGCGCAGGTGCCGCAGAGTGGCGTTGCGCAGTGTGATCCGTTCGGTGCCGGCGGCGTGGCGCGTCCGCTCGACGAGCACATCGGGGTCGGGTCCCGGTGCCTGGGAGACGCGCAGCGTCCCCACGAAGCGGGCGCTGTCGGCTCCGGTCATCCTGGCCTGCACGGCCAGGGGTTCGCGGCCGGCCACGCGCACCTGGCACCGCGAGAGCAGGCGTCTGCCGCCACGGTAGAAGCCGTCCAGTCCCCGTCCGGACAGTTGTCCCAGCTCGCCGGAGATGGCGAGGCCGGGCAGAGCGACACAGACCAGCGCGGTGTGCGTGGGCGGCAACTCGGGCGCCGGGCGGGGGCCTGGAGCGGTGCGGGCCGGAGGGGGTGGGGCAGGTCGACGGGCTCCGGCGGGGACCGGGGACGGGGGGTTGCCATGGGTGGCCGAGGCCTGGGGACGCCGGCCCGAAGACGGCGCCGGCGAGACACCGGTGGTCTCCGGTGCGGACGGGTCGGCACCGCTGGTCGGGAACGGCTCACGCCTGTCCCAGGGCGGACGTTCGTCTTCGGCTGCGGGCGGAGTCGGCTGCTGGTGCATGGGGTCGCTTCTTCTGCGCTCGGTGCGCCTCGGACGTGCTGAGCGGCCGTTGGGGCACCCCGGGGGACAAGGGTCGTGCGGCGGCACGGCCCGTCCAGGCGTTCCGCCACTCAGGTGAACGGAGGGGGACTCGTCGGGGTCACGGTTCGCTCCGGGGAAGCCGACCGAATGGCGGCTTGGCGATGCGGCGGCGATCTTTGTCAGCGCGCTCCCGAGCCGCCCGGTCTGCGCTGCGCGGACAGGTACGTGTCCGTCCGGGCGGCATCCCGCGCTCATCCGTCGTCCCCCTCTTGCTCGCGGTGACCGCTCCTCATCGGGGCGCCACTGGGCGTGTCGTCGGGTGCGTCCGCCGCACACCTGCGGGTGCCGCCCGTGGCCCGGGTGCCGGGCCGTGAGGGTTCGGTGGCCGACGGTCGGGGACGGGAGCCGGTGGGCCGCCGCCGGCCGCCGGTGGGCCGAACGGCGTGAAGCCCGTCGCCGCCGTCCGTGGACCGCACTCGGCGACGTCGGCGCGGACGCGTCCCCGGGCCCGGTTCGCCACCGTGATCGTCCGTCGTCGGCGCACCGGATCCGGGCGCCACGGCCGCAGCTTCGGCAGGCTCGGTCCGAGCCGGCTCCGTCACCGGTCGGACATCCTCCACGGTCTCCACCGGCGCCCGTCCCGAGCGTTCGGCGCGCAGGCAGTGACGGATCGCCTCCGGGTCCAGGCCCTCGTTGCAGGCCTGGTGCAGCAGGCGGGCGAAGAGGTAATCGGGGTCCGCGCCCAGTGCCATGGCCAGTGCCTCACGGGCCTCCAGTTCGTCGCCCGTCGACCAGGCGACCCAGCCGGCCAGCGTCAGCGGGGCGGCGGCGTGCTCACCGTAGGGGCCGACGCAGCGGCGAGCCAGGGCGCGCCAGAGCCGTAGGGCCGGGCCCGCGTCCTCGCCCTCCATCCATGCGGCCGCGCGGTCACGGGTCGTGCGGTCCTGGAGTCCGAGAACGAGCGTCGCCGCCTCGTCATGGCCGAGCAGGTCGTCGTCGCGCAGGTCGGCAGGATGCGCGCCGGACACCGGCGCCGCTGCGGCGAAGCGGCGGATGACGCGCTCGGCGAGGGCGAGGGTCTCCTCCGCGACGTCCGCGCGGGTCGCCTCGTCCAGGATGCGGGGCACCAGGGCCATGCCGGCCGCGTCCAGCGCGATCTCCTGCTCCAGCGCCGCGGTGGTCTCCCAGGGTTGCAGCCTGGCGCGCAGCTCCCTGAGGGTGCCGCGGACCTGGATGCCGGCGTAGGTGGCGGCGGCGGCCAGCACGGAGGTGCCGGGCAGGCCCATCGGCGAGCCGTCCTCGGGACAACAGCCCTCGATCGGGCAGCAGTAGCTCCAGAAACGGCCGTCCGAGATGCACAGTGCCTCGATGACCGGCACGTCGAGGTTGCCGCACTCGACGCGCAGCACGTGGGCGAGCCTCTCGAGTCGGCGTTTGACGTCCCGGCCCGACTCGCCCGGGGCCGGTTCCTGGCAGACGTAGGCCACCATCTGCTCCGGCCGGGCGCCGCGCCGCTCGCTGCCGGTCACCAGTCCATGCGCCAGCTGTCGTGCGGCCGCCTCCCAGTCCTCCTCGCTCGCGGGGATGCCGAGCCTGGCCCGCCCTCCGAACCTGCCCTTGCCTTCGCGGTCGTGGAGGGCGACCAGCACCATGCTGTCCTCCGGGCGGTAGCCGAGCAGGTAGGGCAGGGCGTCGGCCAGCTCGGCCGGGGTGCGCAGGGTGACCTGCGTGTCGTGTGCGGACGCTGCGGTCGACGGCTCCCGTCCCGAGAGGTCGCTGTTTTCGAAGGGTCCGGTCGTTTCGCTGTGATTCGTCATGCGCAGACGATCTCGCGGATCTTGAGACTCCGCTTGAGTCTGTGGATAAGTCGAATCAGGGACACGACAAGACCGTCTCGGTTGTCCACAGCCGTGGCCCGCGGCCGCCCGGATGTCGGTCCCGTCCTGTTGTATGGACCGCATGGAGCACACGAGCAACGCGGACCTCCGGGCCCAGGCCGACGCCGTCCTCGCCCGGCTCGTCGGGGATGCCACGGGCACGGCACGGCTGCGCGAGGACCAGTGGCGGGCGATCGAGGCGCTGGTCGCCGACCGGCGCCGGGCCCTGGTCGTGCAGCGCACGGGATGGGGCAAGTCCGCGGTGTACTTCGTGGCGACCTCGCTGCTGCGGGCCAGAGGAAGCGGGCCCACGGTGATCGTCTCGCCGCTGCTCGCCCTCATGCGCAACCAGGTGGAGGCCGCGGGCCGGGCCGGTATCCACGCACGGACGATCAACTCCGCGAACACCGAGGAGTGGGAAGCCGTCCAGGGCGAGATCGCGGCCGGCGAGGTGGACGTCCTGCTCGTCAGCCCGGAGCGCCTGAACAACCCCGACTTCCGCGATCAGGTCCTGCCCAAGCTGTCCGCGGCGACCGGGCTACTGGTCGTGGACGAGGCCCACTGCATCTCCGACTGGGGCCACGACTTCCGTCCCGACTACCGCCGGCTGCGCACCATGCTCGCCGACCTCCCGCCCGGCGTCCCCGTGCTGGCCACCACCGCGACGGCCAACGCGCGGGTCACCGCCGATGTCGCCGAGCAGCTGGGCACCGGCGGCACTTCGGACGCCCTGGTACTGCGCGGGCCGCTGGACCGGGAGAGCCTGAGCCTCGGCGTGCTGCGTCTGCCGGACGCCGCGCACCGGATGGCCTGGCTCGCCGACCATCTCGACGACCTGCCGGGATCGGGCATCGTCTACACGCTCACCGTGGCCGCCGCCGAGGAGGTCACCGCCTTCCTGCGGCAGCGCGGGCACATCGTGACCTCGTACACGGGCAAGACGGAGAACGCCGAACGGCAACAGGCCGAGGACGATCTGCTCGCCAACCGGGTGAAGGCCCTGGTCGCCACCTCCGCGCTCGGTATGGGTTTCGACAAGCCCGATCTCGGTTTCGTGGTCCACCTCGGCTCGCCCTCCTCCCCCATCGCCTACTACCAGCAGGTGGGCAGGGCCGGCCGTGGCGTCGAGCACGCCGAGGTACTGCTATTGCCGGGCAAGGAGGACGAGGCGATCTGGGAGTACTTCGCCTCGCTGGCCTTCCCTTCCGAGGACCTGGTCCGACGCACCCTGGACGTCCTCGCCCGGGCGGACGGAGCCCTGTCGCTGCCCGCGCTGGAGCCCCTCGTCGAGCTGCGCCGCTCACGGCTGGAGACCATGCTGAAGGTCCTCGACGTGGACGGGGCGGTGCGGCGGGTCAAGGGCGGCTGGATCGCGACCGGACAGCCCTGGTCGTACGACGCCGAGCGCTACGACTGGGTCGCCCGGCAGCGCGCGGCCGAGCAGCAGGCGATGCGTGCGTACGCGTCCACCTCGGAGTGCCGGATGGAGTTCCTGCAGCGCCAGCTGGACGACGAGGGCGCCAAACCGTGTGGCCGTTGCGACAACTGCGCGGGCCCGCGTTTCACCGCCGACATGTCCACGGCGGCACTGGACGCCGCACGGAGCGACCTGGGCCGTGCGGGAGTGGAGGTGGACCCCCGGCGGATGTGGCCGACCGGCCTGCCGGCCATCGGCATCGATCTCAAGGGCCGCATCCCGGCCGGTGAACAGGCGTCGCAGGGACGGGCTCTGGGGCGGCTGTCGGACATCGGCTGGGGCAATCGGCTGCGCCCCCTCTTCGCGCCCCGGACACCGGATGCGCCCGTGCCGGACGACGTGGCGCGAGCCGTGGTCGACGTGCTGGCCGACTGGGCCAGGGGACCCGGCGGCTGGGCCTCCGGCGGGTCCGATGCGCAGGCCCGGCCGGTGGGTGTGGTCACCATCGCCTCGCGCACCCGGCCCCGGCTGATCCAGTCCCTGGGTGCCCGGATCGCCGAGATCGGCCGGCTTCCGCTGCTCGGCTCCGTGGAATACGCCGACGAGGTGCCCCGGGTGCCGCGCAGCAACAGCGCGCAGCGGCTCAAGGCCCTCGACGGCGCGTTGACGGTGCCGCCCGCCCTCGCGTCGGCGCTCGCCGAGGCTCAGGGGCCCGTCCTGTTGGTCGACGACTTCACGGAGACGGGCTGGACGCTCGCGGTCGCGGCCCGCCTGCTCAGGAGGTCCGGTGCGCGGGGGGTGTTGCCACTGGTCCTCGCCGTCCAGGGATGACCCCGCGACCGCCGGAGACAACGGAACGTGACGTGACCCGGCGCCTCAGGCGTCATCGGCCCGCCCGGTGGGTAGGGATATAAACCCCGCACCACCAGATAACCGGCGGTGACGCCAATTGCTCGTTGCCGCTTTGTAGTTCGGCAGGAAGAATTGAGATCCGCTCCCCGCACGGCTGGTCCCTGCTCCGGTTGGGCTTCG
Source organism: Streptomyces sp. NPDC048521 (assembly GCF_043199855.1). Lineage (NCBI taxonomy): Bacteria > Bacillati > Actinomycetota > Actinomycetes > Kitasatosporales > Streptomycetaceae > Streptomyces > Streptomyces sp. NPDC048521. The sequence goes on along the minus strand of NZ_JBICWR010000017.1, from coordinate 82,186 downwards.
CTGCGGTGCGCGCTCCCCCGAATCCGACCTCGCCCGCAGTATGGGCGCGTAGCCGAAGGGAGGAACGTGACCTTCGGATTCGCCTCGTCCTCGGCGGCCTCGTTGTCGACGTCCGCGTCCGCCGCCTCCGCCAGTCGCCTGCTCGAGCCGGCGGAGTGGGCTGCCGCCGGAATCCCCCTGCTGCGCAACCCCCGTGAGGTCGTCAGCGGGCTGCACGCCCGCCATCACCCGCAGCCGTCCACGGCGATCGTGGCCGTACTCGATCCGGACGAGAGGCTGCGTGCCAGCGCCTCGTTCACCCGCCGTCCCGTCCTGGCCGACGGCTGGATGTTCCGCAACGCGCTCCTGGACCAGCTGCGCCGGGTCATTCCGCACGACCTACGGCGCCGCACCCCCGTCCGTACGGCCGTACTGCTGTACTGCCGTGAGGGAGACGGGCGTTGGACGGAGGAGGACGGGGCCTGGATGTGGGGGCTGCGCGACGCCTGCACCTTGCACGGGCTGCGGTGCGGGGCGTACATCACGCTGACTCACGAAGGCTGGCAGGTGCTCGGCGAGGGACGCGGCGGACGCCGGCCCAACGCTCACTCCGAGCCGGAGTCCTTCGCCATGTCGGAGTCCCCGCCACTCACTCCCCGCACCGGCGGCCCGGTCTCCGAAGTACTGCGCCGCGCTGCAGCACGTTGAGGAGCGCGGCACCGGTACAGTGCGGCCATCGGCGCCGCCGACCTGCGCACGGGAGGAAAGCCGGCATCTGACCGCCACACCGGGGGCGCGCGTGATCGGGGCGCCGAGCAGCACAGGTCGGCTCCTGGATGCGCCCCGCGGCCGTACGAGATCCACTCTCAGTGCTCTCCGTACGGCTACGCGGGTACGGCTCAGGGCGCGGCCTCGGCGGGTCCCGGTGCGGCGACCTGGGCCGGTCCGCTTGCCACCGCTGCTCGCTGCCGGCCCGCCGGACTGGCCGAGAGATGCCCCACGGGTGAGGCAGCCGCCGGCCGTCCGAGCACGCCAGGACCTGCGAGTACGCCACATACCGCACCGTGCGGAAACCCTCGGCGCGGCTCCTACGTCAGCCCGGTGCCCCGAGCCGCCGTACGCGGCTCAGACGCCGGCGCCCAGCACCGAGTTGATCTGCTGCGGGTCGCCGCAGACGATCAGCAGCGCACCGGCCCGGGAGTGGGCCAGCGGGAGGGCGGCGGCAGCGGCGGATGCGGGGCCTCCGTTGACGGCCACGACGACCACGGGGCGGGACGCGGCGCGCGCGGCGATGGTGGCGTCCGCGTAGAAGACGTCGTCGCCGGCGTCGTGCTGGGCCCAGTAGGAGGCTTCACCGAAGGACAGTTCGTGCTCGGCCCACGGGTGCTGGGCACCGGTGGTGAGCACGAGCACGTCGCCGGGGGCGCGACCCGAGTCCAGGAGCAGGTCCACCGCCTCTTCCGCGGCGTCGAGCGCGCCCTCGGCAGAGGCCGGGATCAGCTGGATCTGGGGACTCGCCGTCGCCGTAGGTGCGGCGGGAGCGGCCGGGCCGGACGGGCCCGGCTTGGCCGGAGCCACGTCACGCGGCGTGCGCTGCACCGGCGGCGTGGGCCGCAAAGGGCCGGGACGACCGGGGCGCGACGGAGCCGCGGGGCGGGGGCCGGGTACGGGGCGGGGGGTCGGCGCGGTGCGGCCGCTGGCCGGAGTGGCGCGGGGACCCTGGGCACTCTCGTGAATCTGAGGCTCCTCGGGAATGAGAGGCATGAGCTGATTTTTATCAAACGTTGGTGCGGCGCGGATGACCGGGTGGCACATCAGTGCGAGCGGAATCGTCAGAAATCGAAGCCGAGCTGACCCTCGATTTCCGGAACGCCTCCGTCCACCCAGCTGCGGACCTTCTTGAGGTGCCGCCACTGAGGCAACGCATCAAGATACGCCCACGACAACCGGTGATGCGGGGTGGGCCCCCGCTCCTCCAGTGCGGCCTTGTGCACGGGCGACGGATACCCGGCGTTGTCCGCAAAGGCGAAGTCTGCATGGTCGATACCCAGTTCGGCCATCATTTTGTCGCGCTGAACCTTGGCGATCACCGACGCCGCCGCGACGGCCACGCACGAACGGTCACCCTTGATCACCGTGCGCACCTGCCACGGGGCACCGAGATAGTCGTGCTTCCCGTCGAGGATGACGGCGTCGGGGCGGATCGGCAGAGCATCCAGGGCACGGACTGCGGCGAGCCGCAGCGCCGCCGTCATCCCCAGGTCGTCGATCTCCTCGGGGGAAGCATGCCCCAGCGCGTAGGCCGTCACCCATGTCCGCAGGATCTCGGCCAGTTCCGTACGCCGCCTGATCGTCAGTAGTTTGGAGTCGGTGAGGCCCTCGGGCGGGCGGCGCAGGCCGGTGATCGCCGCGCAGACGGTGACGGGTCCGGCCCAGGCGCCGCGCCCCACCTCGTCGACACCGGCAATGACCTTCGCTCCGGTCGTGGCGCGCAGGGAGCGCTCGACGGTGTGAGTAGGCGGTTCGTACGGCATGGCGCCCTTAGGGTACGCCGCCGGGATCGTCACGCGACACCCCGGTCGCCGGACCAGTACCAAGATCGCCGACCTGAGCGGTCAGCCCCCGTGGCGACGCAGCAGCGGGAGCATCAGCTGGTCGACCATCCCCTCGAGTTCTCGATCGCTCCATTCGCTTGCGCACACCTTCGAGCGGTACATCATCATGGCCGGGACGGCATCGAAGACATAGCCGTTCGCCGCGTCCGCGCGGACCTCACCTCGCTCTATACCTCGGGTGATGACGTCGCGGAGCAGCTTGACGGTCGGCTCCACCACCCCTCCCACGATCACGCCCTGGAAGCGCTCCGCTTGCACTTGATCGCACTCGTGAAGGACTGCGCGCAGAGCGGCACCGGGGGCGGAGTACATGATCTGCCGCACCTGCCGGCACAGGGCGAGGAGATCCTCGCGAACGCTCCCGAGGTCCGGGGCCGTCTCGACCCGAGGCAGCCCGGCCTCCAGCGCGTTCGCGACGAGATCCTCCTTGGAGGGCCAACGGCGGTAGACCGCGGCCTTGCCGGTCTGGGCGCCGGCCGCGACGCCTTCCATGGTCAGACCCTTCCAGCCGACCTCGCCGAGCTGTTCCAGAGCGGCGTTCAGGATCGCACGCTCCAGCACCGCACCACGCCGGCGAGGGGGAGCCGTCCTGGCAGGGGAGGCCGTCCAGCGCGAGGTAGCCATCTGTTTTTCTCCAGCATGCATGGGAAGCGGGGGTTCCGGGGCAACGGGGGGCGCCACGCAGCAGCAACAGGGGGACGCGATGCGGGGCGCGCGATTAAGTGAACGCTTGCGTTCACTGTTGGGGACTCACTACCGTGGACGCGACAGTGAACGCGAGCGTTCACTAATGCCTTTATGGGGGACCCATAGTGACGACCTCTCAGCTGCTCAAACACCAGAAACCGGGCGCTGCCCGACGGGAGGGGCATCCCGGCATCGCACTCACCGTCATCGCGGCTTGCCAACTCATGGTGGTACTCGACGCGACGATTGTGAACATCGCGCTCCCGCACATTCAAGACGCGCTCAAGTTCAGTACCACCGATCTCACTTGGGTGGTCAGCGCCTACACGCTCACCTTCGGCGGACTGCTGCTGCTCGGCGCGCGGGCCGGTGACATCCTCGGCCGCCGCCGGGTGTTCATGACCGGCATCCTGCTGTTCACCTTCGCCTCGCTGCTGGGCGGCCTCGCCCAGGAACCCTGGCAACTGCTGGCCGCACGCGCCCTGCAGGGCGTCGGGGGCGCGATCGCGTCCCCGACCTCGCTGGCACTGATCACCACGACCTTCCCCGAAGGCCCTGAACGCAACCGGGCCTTCGGCGTGTTCGCCGCCGTCTCCGCGGGCGGTGGGGCCATCGGGCTGCTCGCGGGCGGCATGCTCACCGACTGGCTCGACTGGCGGTGGGTGCTGTTCGTCAACGTGCCCATCGGCGTACTGATCGCGGCGCTCACACCGCTGTACATCACTGAGTCCCAGCGGCATCCCGGACGCTTCGACATCGCCGGTGCGGTGACTTCGACGGCAGGTATGGCACTGCTGGTCTACGGGTTCATCCGCGCCGCGGAGGACGGCTGGCGGGACGACCTCACCATCGGCTCGTTCGTCGCGGCCGTGGTGCTGCTGCTGGCCTTCGTCTTCACGGAGAAGCGGGCGAAAGAGCCGATCACCCCGCTCAGGATGTTCGCCGACCGTAACCGCTGGGGCACCTACGTGATCATGCTGTGCCTGGCCGCGGCGATGTTCGGCATGTTCTTCTACATAGTGCTGTTCGTGCAGAACGTCCTCGGCTACAGCGCCATCAAGGCCGGATTGGCCTTCCTCCCGGTGACGGTCGCGATCGCGGTCGGCGCGGGCGTGTCCCAGCGCTTCCTGCCCACGTTCGGCCCCAAGCCGTTCATGGTGGTCGGCTCGGCGCTCGTGGTGATCGGGCTGGTGTGGCAGACCTTCATCCGGCCCGACAGCTCCTATGTCGGCGGGGTCCTGGGCCCGATGCTGGTGTTCGGCCTCGGCATGGGCCTGAACTTCGTGACGGCCACCGTGACCGCCGTCACCGGTGTCGCCCAGCATGAGGCGGGCGCGGCCTCCGGCTTGCTCAACGCCACGCAGCAGGTGGGCGGTTCGCTCGGGTTGTCCATCCTGACCACCGTCTTCGGCTCGGCCGGGAAGGACGAGGCGGAGAAGCAGTTGCCCAAGTTCCTCGCCGAGGGTTCGCCTGAGCAGAAGGCACAGTTCGCCAAGACGCACCAGCTGCCCGCGCCCTGGGGGCACGAGGTCCTCGCGCACGGTATCTCCACCGCCTTCGTCCCCGCTGCCGCGATGGCCGCTCTGGCCTTCCTCACCGCCTGGCTGGTGATCAGGGTCCGCAAGAGCGATCTCGACTCCCTCGCCGGCATAGCGGGCCCGGGCATCGGCTGACCCGCCCCGAGCCGCGCGGAGCCACGGCCGGCCGGACCGCTGCCCGGGCCCAGAGGGCACATGCGGCGCTCCGGCCGGCCGCACCGCGACCGCCCGTGACGACAGCACAACCAGAACGGGAACCAGCAGCAGACCCAGCCACACCGAAGCCATCGCACACCCCCTCAGACACCAATGCCCGCCTCTCCGCCCGGCCCCGACGCCGGAACGACCTGCCGCGGATACACGAAGAACGGGCGGCGGTCACGGAGAGTTCCCGCCGAGCACGGAGAGTTTACGCACCGGTCGACACGGCCGGACATCAGTGCCGGTCAGGGACTCGGAGCAGCGCGGGCCAAGGAGTCAGCGCGGGGACCGGACCGACGTACGGGCGCCCGCGTACCGCCCCTTCAGAGGCCCGTGGGCACCCACTCCGGCAGTGCCTCGGTCCGCTCGACCCATTCCGTGGGCGGCGCCCCCGCCTTACCAGAGGCGAGCACGCCGCCCACGATGGCGCAGGTCGTGTCGACGTCCCCACCCACCTGGGCGGTCGTCCAGAACGCCGTCTCGAAGTCACCGAGGCTCCGCGCGGCGGACCACACGGCGAAGGGGACGGTGTCGTGGGCCGTCGTCCGCCGCCCGCACCCCAGGACAGCCGCGACGGTGGCCGCATCGCCGTAGTCGAGCATGTCACGGGCGCGGCGCAGGCCCTGGCCGACCGCGCTCTTGGGCACCAGGGCGATGACTCCGTCCAGCAGCGCCTCGGGGGTGGGCGGCCCGCCCGGCGAGCCGGCCAGTGCGGCGGCCGCGGCGACGGCCATGGCCCCGACCACGGCCTCCCGGTGCTGGTGCGTGGGATACGCCGAGATCTCGGCCTGATGGGTGGCCTGCTCCGGATCGTCCGCGTACCAGGCACCCAGAGGAGCGATCCGCATCGCCGCGCCGTTGCCCCAGGACCCCTGTCCGTTGAAGAGCCCGGCGGCCAGCTCACGCCAGTCCTCACCCTCCCGGACCAGGCGCAGCAGCCGGTTGACCGCAGGTCCGTAGCCCCGGTCGAAGTCATGGTGCTCGGCGAAGGAGCGGGCCAGCGCATCCTGGTCGACGCGCTGGTGCGCGGCGAGAACGGCGACCACGGAGCAGGCCATCTCGGTGTCGTCCGTCCACTGCCAGGGGCCCGCCGGCAGCTCACGTCGCTTCAGCAGGGGGTAGTTCACCGGCACGAAGTACTGGGAGCCCAGGGCGTCCCCCACGGCCAGTCCGCGCAGGCTCGCCAGGGCGCGCTCCAGGCGCCCGAGGGAAGAGGAGTCAGCGGTCATCGCTCTGCCACTCTATCCGCTGACCCAGTACGGCACCGGCTCACGCCAGCGCTCGAAGGGCCGGTCGAGTGTGTACTTGCCGTCCTCCCCCAGAACGAGCATCCGCATCTCGGCGTTCCCGGGATTCGACAGCGACTCGAATTCCGCGACCGTCCAGTGGAACCAGCGCATGCAGAACAGTCGCATCGCGAGGCCATGCGTCACCAGGAGAACGTTCGGCGGATGGTCCGGGTCCTCGAAGCTGCGGAAGAGGCTCTCCAGGAAACCGCCGACCCGGTCGTACACGTCGGCACCGGACTCTCCCTGCGGGAACCGGAAGAAGAAGTGCCCGTAGGCGTCGCGGTAGGCCTTCTGCAGGCGCACGTCGTCACGGTCCTGCCAGTTGCCCCAGTCCTGCTCGCGCAGCCTGGGCTCCTCGCGGACGCGTATGAGGTCGGGGTCGAGGTGGAAGGCTTGGAGCGTCTCGTGCGTACGACGGTACGGGGACACGTACACGCTGACGCGCTCCCGGCCGAAGATCTCCCGGAGCCTCTCGCCGGTCTCCTCGGCCTGCAGCCGGCCGCGCTCGGTCAGTGCGAGGGCGTGGTCGGGCTCGCGTTCGTACACGGAGTCGTCAATGTTCCCGGTTGACTCGCCGTGCCGGACAAGGACGATGCGCCGTGGTCGTGCCATGCCAAAACCCTAGATCGAGCGGGGGCAAGTCGAGCACTCGTAAGGGCTTCATACGGCGTAGGTCACACGAATCCAGCGTCTGGTGTGCTTGGCGGACACCCGTGCGGCACATCCAGGTGGTGCATTTGATTTTCAAACCCATCCGCGCCGGGCTCAGACCGTCCAGGACGGCTCCAGGTCCACGATGTCCCCCGAGAGCGCGGCGACATCCGCTTCTGTCTGGGCTCGCAGGGCGAGGCGTTCGATGCGCTCGGTGCGGTACTTGCCGTGCTCGGCCGCCGACCGCCACATCGAAAGGATCAAGAACTCCGGCTCGGGCGCCTCGGCGAACATGCCGCGGATCATGCCCGGCGAACCGGCCATCGCGGGGTTCCAGACCTTCTCCTGCATGAGCGTGAAGTGCTCCACGCGTTCTTCGTGCACCTGGCACAGGGCGACCCGGATCAGATCGGCGTCGGTGAACCGCGGCTCGAAACCCGTCTTCACGTCGAAGCGGTACTCGAAGAGTTTGACCTGGGCGTCCTTGAACGTGCCGGACTGGGCGGCCGCCAGGCGGTCGTGGGAGCGGGCCATGAAGGAGTCGTAGAAGGCGCGGCTCTCCCAGAAGGCGAAGATGTGCGCCACCCCCTGCCGCTGCCGGCTCCAGCCCCCGCCCTGTCCCCGAAAACCCGGCTCCCCCAGAAGCCCCGCCCATTTCCGCTGCCCCCGCTCGAAGCCGCGGCGGTCCACCACGGTGCAGCGAATCCACTTGACCAGCACCGCGCCATCGTAAGGCCAGCGGGCGTGGCGTCGGTCACGCTCCGGTGGAGATCGCCCGCGCGTGCGCCCCCGCGCGCGTGGCACGATGGACAAGCAGGCCTGACTCCGCGGGAGTTGGGGGTGAGGGATCTTCAGGGGGAAGGGAAAGCCTGGTGACCGGCTTCAGCAAGGGAATCCGCAAGGTCGAGGTCGCGCTCAAGTGGGATCCCAGTCCGGCGGGTCAGCCGCCCACCGATCTCGACATCGTCGCAGCGACCTTCTTGTCCGCAGACCCGTACGGGGCTCCGGCCTATCTGGTGCACTTCGACAGCCGTTCGCCGGATGGCACGATCCTCCTCGACCGGGACAGCACGGACGGCAAGGGCTTCGGCTGGGACGAGGTCATGACACTCGAGCTGGACCGTCTCGACGGTCGCTACGCGCGCGTGGTGGTGGGTGTCGTCATCCAGCAGCGCTCTGGGCACAGGACCTTCGCCCACGTCCTGAATCCGGCCATGCGCATCCGGGAGGGCTACACCGTGCTCGCCGAGGACGACTTCGGTTCGGTCCTCGGGGCGACCGCCGCGACGTTCGCCGAGTTCGTACGCGACGACTCCGGCGAGTGGACGTTCCGTCCCGGTCTGCACGGATTCGACGAGGACCCGGCGGCCTTCACCCGGATCATGGGCAGGGGACACCGGCCGTGAACCCCGTGGTCGCCTACAAGTAAGGGGCGCCGGCTCTTGCCGGCGCCCCTTACCTCATGAGCCTCGTGTCATCAGCTGCAGCCGCTGGTCGAGCCGCAGCCCTCGCAGATGTAGCAGGAACCGGCCCGCTGCATCTTCGTACCGCAGGAGAAGCACAGCGGGGCGTCGGCCTGGATGCCCAGCTGCATCTCCACCAGCTCGGCGCTGGTGTGGGCCTGCTTCGGGGCGGGCTTGGCCACCTCGGGCTCGGCCTTCGGCGTGGCGACCGCCTTCAGCTCCTGGGCGCGCGGCGCCGACTGGGCCAGGCCCTCGACGTCGACCTCGTCCTCGGCCGGCTCGTAGGAGCCGGTCTCCAGGTGACGCTGGCGCTCCTCGGCGGAGTGGATGCCGAGCGCGGAGCGCGTCTCGAAGGGCAGGAAGTCCAGCGCCAGGCGGCGGAAGATGTAGTCGACGATCGACTGCGCCATCCGCACGTCCGGGTCGTCCGTCATGCCGGCCGGCTCGAAGCGCATGTTGGTGAACTTCGAGACGTACGTCTCCAGCGGCACGCCGTACTGCAGACCGACGGAGACGGCGATGGAGAAGGCGTCCATCATGCCCGCGAGGGTCGAACCCTGCTTCGACATCTTCAGGAAGACCTCGCCGAGACCGTCGTCCGGGTAGGAGTTGGCGGTCATGTAGCCCTCGGCGCCGCCGACCGTGAAGGACGTGGTGATACCCGGGCGGCCCTTGGGCAGGCGCTTGCGGACCGGGCGGTACTCGACCACCTTCTCGACCGCGGTACGGATCGTCTCCTCGGCCTTCTCGGTGATCTGGGCCTTCTCGTCCTCCTTCTTCTTGGCGGAGAGAGGCTGCCCGACCTTGCAGTTGTCACGGTAGATCGCGAGCGCCTTGACGCCGAGCTTCCAGGCCTCGTAGTAGATCTCCTCGACCTCCTCGACGGTCGCCGTCTCCGGCATGTTGACCGTCTTGGAGATGGCGCCCGAGATCCACGGCTGGATCGCGGCCATCATGCGGACGTGGCCCATCGGGGAGATGGCGCGCTCGCCCATGGCGCAGTCGAACACCTCGTAGTGCTCCTGCTTGAGACCGGGGGCGTCGATCACATTGCCGTGCTCGGCGATGTGGGCGACGATCGCCTCGATCTGCTCCTCCTGGTAGCCCAGGCGGCGCAGGGCCTGCGGGACGGTGCCGTTGACGATCTGCATCGAGCCGCCGCCGACGAGCTTCTTGAACTTCACCAGGGCGAGGTCGGGCTCGACACCGGTGGTGTCGCAGGACATCGCCAGACCGATGGTGCCGGTCGGGGCGAGCACGGACGCCTGGGAGTTACGGAAACCGTTCTTCTCACCGAGGCGCAGCACGTCCTGCCAGGCCTCCGTGGCGGCGGCCCACACCGGGGTGTCCAGGTCGTCCATGCGGACGGCCGTGCCGTTGGCGTCGGCGTGCTGCTTCATGACGCGGTTGTGGGCGTCGGCGTTGCGGGCGTAGCCGTCGTAGGTGCCGACGACGGCGGCCAGCTCGGCGGAGCGGCGGTAGGCCGTGCCCGTCATCAGGGAGGTGATGGCGCCGGCCAGGGCGCGGCCACCGTCGGAGTCGTAGGCGTGGCCGGTGGCCATCAGCAGGGCGCCGAGGTTGGCGTAGCCGATACCGAGCTGGCGGAACGCGCGCGTGTTCTCACCGATCTTCTGGGTCGGGAAGTCCGCGAAGCAGATCGAGATGTCCATCGCGGTGATGACCAGCTCGACGACCTTCTGGAAGCGCTCGGTCTCGAAGGACTGGTGGCCCTTGGAGTCGTCCTTCAGGAACTTCATCAGGTTCAGCGAGGCCAGGTTGCAGGACGTGTTGTCCAGGTGCATGTACTCGCTGCACGGGTTCGACGCGGTGATCCGGCCGGACTCGGGGCAGGTGTGCCAGTTGTTGATGGTGTCGTCGTACTGGATGCCCGGGTCGGCGCAGGCCCACGCGGCCTCGGCGATCTTGCGGAAGAGCGCCTTGGCGTCGACCTCCTCGATGACCTCACCGGTCATCCGGGCGCGCAGGCCGAACTTGCCGCCCGTCTCGACCGCCGTCATGAACTCGTCGTTGACGCGGACCGAGTTGTTGGCGTTCTGGTACTGGACGGACGTGATGTCGTCGCCGCCCAGGTCCATGTCGAAGCCCGCGTCGCGCAGGACACGGATCTTCTCCTCTTCCTTGACCTTGGTCTCGATGAAGTCCTCGATGTCGGGGTGGTCGACGTCGAGCACGACCATCTTGGCGGCGCGGCGGGTGGCGCCACCCGACTTGATGGTGCCGGCGGAGGCGTCGGCACCCCGCATGAAGGAGACGGGGCCGGAGGCGTTGCCGCCGGAGGAGAGCAGCTCCTTGGAGGAGCGGATGCGGGAGAGGTTCAGGCCGGCGCCGGAGCCGCCCTTGAAGATCATGCCCTCTTCCTTGTACCAGTCGAGGATCGACTCCATGGAGTCGTCGACGGACAGGATGAAGCAGGCGGAGACCTGCTGGGGCTGCGGGGTGCCGACGTTGAACCAGACCGGGCTGTTGAAGCTGAAGATCTGGTGCAGGAGGGCGTAGGCCAGCTCGTGCTCGAAGATCTCCGCGTCGGCGGGCGAGGCGAAGTACTTGTAGTCCTCACCGGCCTTCCGGTACGTCTTCACGATGCGGTCGATCAGCTGCTTCAGACTGACCTCGCGCTGCGGGGTGCCGACGGCGCCCCGGAAATACTTGCTGGTGACGATGTTGACCGCGTTCACCGACCAGAAGTCGGGGAACTCGACGCCACGCTGCTCGAAGTTGACCGAGCCGTCGCGCCAGTTGGTCATGACGACGTCACGGCGTTCCCACGTCACCTCGTCGTACGGGTGCACGCCCGGGGTGGTGTGGATGCGCTCGATACGCAGCCCCTTGGTCGCCTTGGCGCCCTTGGCTCGGGAACCTCGTGCCGGACCGCTCGCCGTCTCTGTCATGCCGCCTCCCTGTACGGGCAAAAACGCCCTGAAGTGCCGCGTTTGTTCCGTGGCACATGTTCTGTCTTGTGTCGCGGGCACCCTCAGCTGCCGCCCGCAACAGGTCTTCGATCGCCGCCTCCCGGCCGGAACCCGGGGCTCCTCCCGGTTTCCGGCCCGCCGGTCAGTCGGCGGCGTGCGCGGGCACAGGGACCTGGTCGGTCCCGCCGGGCCCGCGTTCGCCTTCCTGGCTCCCCGCTCCCGCGTCTTCGTCGTCCGCGGCGGGGCCTCGCGTGGCCTCCCGCAGTTCCGCGATGGCGGCCTCGAAGTCCTCGAGCGAGTCGAACGCCCGGTAGACGGAGGCGAATCGCAGATATGCGACGAGGTCGAGCTCCTGCAACGGGCCGAGTATGGCCAGCCCCACGTCGTGGGTGGTCAGCTCGGCGCTTCCGGTGGCCCGCACCGCCTCCTCGACCCGCTGGCCGAGCTGGGCGAGTGCGTCCTCGGTGACAGGCCGCCCCTGGCATGCCTTGCGCACGCCATTGATGACCTTGGTACGACTGAAAGGCTCGGTGACTCCGGACCGCTTGACCACCATGAGCGAGCACGTCTCCACGGTCGTGAAACGACGGGAGCAGTCAGGGCACTGGCGGCGCCTGCGGATCGACGTGCCGTCGTCGGTCGTACGACTGTCGACCACACGGCTGTCGGGGTGCCTGCAGAAGGGGCAGTGCATGATCTCCAACCCTCCTCACAGCAGACTCAAAGGCCTCGCCGAACCCCATGAGCCCCGCGAAGCAGCCCTAAGCATAGGCGATCGCTGAGCCATCTCAGACCCGGGGGACCACAACTTGTGGGCTGCTGTAGCCATCCAACCACTAGATGTGGGGATCGGCTCATACATAGAGGCAAAATCGCGTGTCGTCACGAAACGATCGCCCCCGGTCGTCGAGGGCGACCCGCCCGAACACGCGGACGCAGAGTCGTACCGCTGTGGCACTTACGGAGATACCGTGGGCGCCGCACGGAGGACGCGTGGGACTCCGGCGCAGAAGGGGCCCGGTTCCCGGCGGACCGGATTCCGGATGGCAGACTGGGGACGCGGCCCACGAGGCCGGCAGCCCCCGGCGGTGAAGAGTACAACAATGGGCACTTTTGTCCGCTTGGTGCCGCGTTAGCCATACACCCAGACACATGATCGCGGCAGGTGAATCGCACTTTTTCACTCGAACGTGTGTTTGGCGCAACCTTTCGAAAGCAACTACCGTTGTCCAGCAGGGAGACCATCGAGAGGGGCCGACGTGACCACCACCGCAGACAGTGCCACCATCACTGCCCAGGACCGCTCCCAGGGCCGAGTCGAGCCGGTACACGCGATGAACGAAGCCACGAATCCCGAGGGACACAAGCGCTCCCTGCCGGGCCGACCTCCAGGCATCCGGGCGGACAGTTCCGGACTCACCGACCGGCAACGCCGGGTGATCGAGGTCATCAGGGACTCAGTGCAGCGGCGAGGTTACCCGCCGTCGATGCGCGAGATCGGCCAGGCGGTCGGCCTCTCCAGCACGTCTTCGGTCGCGCACCAGCTGATGGCACTGGAGCGCAAGGGCTTCCTGCGCCGCGACCCGCACCGCCCGCGCGCCTACGAGGTGCGCGGCTCGGACCAGGCCGTGACCGTGCAGCCCACGGACACCGCCGGCAAGCCCGCCGCGTCGTACGTGCCGCTCGTCGGCCGTATCGCCGCCGGTGGCCCGATCCTCGCGGAGGAGTCCGTCGAGGACGTCTTCCCCCTCCCCCGCCAGCTCGTCGGTGACGGCGAACTTTTCGTGCTCAAGGTCGTCGGCGACTCCATGATCGAGGCCGCGATCTGCGACGGTGACTGGGTCACCGTCCGCCGCCAGCCGGTCGCCGAGAACGGCGACATCGTCGCCGCCATGCTCGACGGCGAAGCCACCGTCAAGCGCTTCAAGCGCGAGGACGGCCACGTCTGGCTCCTCCCGCACAACTCGGCCTACGAGCCGATCCCCGGCGACGATGCGACCATCCTCGGCAAGGTCGTCGCCGTGCTGCGGCGCGTGTGACGGCCGCGGCGGGCGGCTCGGCCGACCCGCTCCCTGACCGGGCCCCGGGACCCCTGCGCCGGTTCCGGGGCCCTGCGTATGTCCTCCGGGCCCACGCACCCTGCGGGGTTGTGGGCCTGGACGGTTGCGTGTCGCGGGGGGGGGGGGGGGGGGGGGGGGGGGGGGGGGGGGGGGGGGGCGGGGCCGCCGCGCCGCCCCGCCCCCCCCCCCCCCCCCCGCGATCACTCCCGCGCTGCCTGCTCCGCCTCCGCCTGCTTCGCCGCTGCGTCGATCGCCGCGAGCGACTTGCGGACCTGGTCACGGTCCGTCGTGTACCAGAAGTCGGGCAGTGACGCCTTGAGATAGCTGCCGTACCGCGCCGTGGCCAGACGCTGATCCAGTACGGCGACCACGCCCCGGTCGCCCGACGCGCGGACGAGGCGACCGGCGCCCTGGGCCATCAGCAGGGCCGCATGGGTGGCTGCCACCGCCATGAAACCGTTGCCGCCCGCGTCCTCGACCGCCTTCTGGCGCGCGCTCATCAGTGGGTCGTCGGGGCGCGGGAACGGGATCTTGTCCATGACGACCAGCTGACAGCTGGGGCCGGGCACGTCGACGCCCTGCCACAGCGACAGAGTGCCGAAGAGGCAGGTCTTCGGGTCGGCCGCGAAGTTCTTGATCAGCTCGCCGAGTGTCTCCTCCCCCTGCAACAGGATCGGGAACTCGGGAATGCGGGAGCGCAGCTCCTCCGCGGCGAGCTGGGCCGCCCGCATGGACGAGAACAGTCCGAGCGTGCGGCCGCCGGCCGCCTGGATCAGCTCCGTCAGCTCGTCGAGCATGTCGCCGCGCTCGCCGTCACGCGCGGGGCGGGCCAGGTGCTTGGCGACATACAGGATGCCCTGCTTGCGGTAGTCGAAGGGCGAGCCGACGTCGACGCCCTTCCACTGCGGCAGATCCTCGCCCTCCGCGCCCTCGGGGCCGAGCCCCAGGGAGGCGCCGACGCCGTTGAAGTCGCCGCCGAGCTTGAGGGTCGCCGAGGTGAGGACGACGCTGCGGTCCGCGAAGAGCTTTTCCCTGAGCAGCCCCGAGACGGACATGGGGGCGACCCGCAGGGAGGCACCGAAGCGGTCGTGCCGCTCGTACCAGACGACGTCCCACTCCGAGCCGTTCACGACCCGCTCCGCCACGTCGTGCACGGTCTCGACCGAGGCCAACGCCTGCTTGCGCACCGCGTCCTCGTCCTGAACCGACTTGTCACGCGTCGCGCCGATCGCGGAGATGACCGTACGGGCGGCGTCCCGCAGCGCCATCAGGGCATAGCCGAGATCTTCCGGGATCTCCTCGAGACGGCCCGGCAGGGCCAGCTCCATCAGCCGCTCGAAGCCCTCGGCGGCCGTCTGGAGCTGATCGGCCGCCTTCTCGTTGACGAGCTTGGCGGCGCGACGCACAGCGCGGTTGACCTGACCGGGCGTGAGTTCGCCGGTGGCGACGCCGGTGACCCGGGAGACGAGTTCGTGCGCCTCGTCCACGATCAGCACCTCGTGCTGTGGCAGCACCGGGGCACCCTCGATGGCGTCGATGGCCAGCAGCGCGTGGTTGGTGACCACGACCTCGGCGAGCTTGGCACGCTCGCGGGCCATCTCCGCGAAGCATTCGGCGCCGTACGCACACTTGGACGCGCCCAAACACTCCCGTGACGACACCGACACCTGCGCCCAGGCGCGGTCGGAGACGCCTGGGGTGAGATCGTCCCGGTCGCCGTTCTCGGTCTCGTCCGCCCAGTCCCGCAGCCGCAGGAGGTCCTGGCCCAGCTTGCTGGTGGGCGCGGCGGCCTCGAACTGGTCGAACAGCCCCTCCTCCTCGTCCTGCGGCATGCCCTCGTGCAGGCGGTGCAGGCACAGGTAGTTCGACCGGCCCTTGAGCATCGCGAATTCCGGGCGGCGGCGCAGCAGGGGGTGCAGGGCGTCGACCGTGCGGGGCAGGTCGCGCTCGACGAGCTGTCGCTGCAGGGCGAGCGTGGCCGTCGCGACGATCACCCGTTCTCCGTGCGCGAGCGCGGGCACGAGGTAGCCCAGCGACTTACCGGTGCCGGTGCCGGCCTGGACCAGCAGGTGGGATCCGTCGTCGATCGCCTCGGCGACCGCTTCGGCCATGGTCACCTGGCCGGGGCGCTCCGTGCCGCCGACGGCAGTGACAGCGGCGTGCAGGAGTTCGGAGAGTGGGGGCTTCGTCATAGCCCGACCACCCTACGGCCCGGCACTGACAAACGGGCGATCACGGCGGGGACAGGGGGCGGGATCACGGCCGGGCTCCTGGTGCGGTGGTAGGGGGAGGGTGAGGTGGGTGGGTCGGGCGCATGAGTGGCGTGGGGCGCGGGTGGTGGGAGGGCCGTTCGACGCCGTGGATCGAGTGGGAACCGAATCGAGCCGGGCGGTGTACCAGATGTGAAAGCGTCGTCACCCGGCGCTACAGCGCACGGCGCAGGATTCGGTCCCGGACCATGAGGGCGGCCCGCTTGTTCGGCAGGTCCACCTCGGCCGCGTACCGGAAGCCGGCGCTCAGGAACGCGGCGATGGAGGGGGTGTTGCGAAGATCGGGTTCGGCTACGACACGTGCGCATGCGGGGCGCCGGTCGAGGACGAGGTCGGCCACGGCTCTGAGGAGGGCAGATCCCAGGCCACGTCCCCGGTCCGCGGCACCTCCGACGAGGAGGTGGATTCCGGTGTCGTGCGGGCGGGCCGGATAGTGCCGGGCCATCGGGTCCAGGTCGGCCCGGTAGATCTCCCAGTAGCTCATCGGGGTGCCGTCCAGCACCCCCAGGCACGGAACGCTGCGCCCGTCGCCTTCGAGCTGGGCCCGCAGGTGGTCCTCCGTCCGGTTCCGGGGCCCGGCCAGGTCCCAGAATTCCGCGACGGCGGGGTCGTTCATCCAGCCATGGATCAGCGGCAGGTCACGCTCGACGCGTACGGGTACCAAGTGGAACGAGCCGACGGGGCTGGCCACCGGCCCCCAGGTGTGGGGTCGGTCGAGGAGGCCGGGCGTCCCCGTGGTGAAGAGGGCGACGTACTCGGAGGGGAGGTGCAGATCCAGTGTGTCCTCGCTGTCCGCGTCGTCGTCCTCGACGGTGAACTGGCTGAACACGCCGTGTCGGGCGCCGGCGAAGTCCGCCCGAGGGCCGGTGCGGCCGGGACGGGACGGGGCGGGGCCGGAGGGGGCGTTCGCGTCGGTGGGAGGCATGGTGCGCTCCTCTCAGGAGACGGAGTGGGTCATGGTCCTCGGAAGTACGGGAAGAGGGGCGGGTCGCTGGTGGAGAAGCTCCACGCTCAGGAAAGAAGGGGGTTGGCGATGGTGACGTAGACGGACTGGGTGTCGACCGGGCCGACGAGCTCGTCGAGGCCGCGCAGCCGGGTCAGCAGGTTGGCCTTGCAACGCAGCACGGGTGAGTCGAGCAGGTGGCCGGGGAGGGACGTGCGCAGGGCGCCGGGGCCCGAGGCAAGGTCGGTGAGGAAGCGACGGAAGGCCGCGAGGAGCAATCGCTCGTCGGCCAGGCGCTGGGAGCCGAACGCACCGATCAGGCCGAGCACGTTGTTGACGGCGAGGTAGTAGGCGAAGCGCTCGTCGGTGACCTCGTCGGTGACGAAGGTGTCGCTCCGCTCGCCGATCCCGGGCAGCCGGGCAGCCAGTTCGGCGCGCCGGGACTCGCGGAAGTAGTAGCCCTGGTTGTCGCGGTAGCGGCCGCCGGCGGGCCAGCCGTCGCCGTCCAGCAGGAGCAGGATGTTCTGCTGGTGGGCTTCGAGGGCGATTCCGGCCTCGCTGTCCAGCCACAGCACGGGACGGACGACCTGTTCGAGGTACCGCAGGAACCACTCCGTGGCGACCGCGCCCACGGGTCGGCCGGTGCGTGCGGCGAGCCCCGCCACGAGCTGACTCAGCCGGGACCGCATGGACCAAGCGCCCTGCTCGAGCGCGGAGGTGGGTTGCTGCTCGGCGAGGGGGCGGGGAGAGACGAGTCCGGCGACGCAGCCGACGTCGTCCGTTGGGGTGAACGGGTTGTGCCTGACCACCACGTCCAGCCCGGGCACCGGCAGCCCGTCCGGGCCGTCGACGGCGAGCCAGGCGGGGTCGCGGACGATGCCGAAGCCGGGGTGGACGGCCTGCCACTGCTTGAACAGGCCCGCGCGCAGCAGTCGGTGCACTTCCACTCCGCGATGGAGTTCCTTGCGCAGGTTCTCGCGGAGGGAGTTGGTGATGCGCAGCCCCAGCGACAGTTTGAGCATCGCGGGTGCCCCGGTTCGGTGGACGGTGCGGACGGAGGAGGTGGGGTGCCAGGGCGTACCGGCGGGGCCGAGATCGCGGAGGAGCCCGGAGTCGAGGAGAGCGGCGACGGGTTCGCGGTACCGCGCCTGGCGTGCCTGCCAAGGGTGCAGCGGCAGGGCGGCGTAACCGTCGGGCAGGGACAGTGCGGTTCCGGCGAGGCGTCGGGTGAGGTGGCCGGCGGGGACGGGACGACCGCGTTCGGTCCAGGCCGAGTCGGTGGCGAGCAGAGAGGGGGCGACAGCCATCCAGTGCAAGGGGAAGGAGCCGCGTAGCTCCGGTGAGTACAGGCGGGCTTCGGCCTCCGTCAGTCCTTCCCGGCTCTTGGGCGTCGGGTGCAGAGGGTGCCCGAGGAGGAGTGCCTGCTCGGCGCCGAGGAAGAGGTCGGGGGCGTCGGCGGGGTGTGCGCGCCGGTCGCGGATGAAAGTCACGGTACGGCGCAGGGAGTCGACCACCCTCGCCACGAGGTCGCCGCCGTCACCGTGGCCGACGGCGGTCGGCCCAGCGGAAGTGGGGCCGGTGGCGGTGGCCTCGGTGGCAGTGGAGTCCGAGGTGCGGGAGGTGCTGCCGGGGGCAACGGCGGTTTCCCTGGTGAGCGGCGCCGGAAGGGTGACGGCATCGTAAGGAGGAGTGTCCTTCGGCGCGGTTTCCCTGGTGAGGAGAGCCGCGAGGGTGACGGCGTCGACAGGTGGGGCGTCCTCGGGTGCTCCGGTGAAGTGCGGTGGTCCGAAACGGTGCCAGCCGGTCAGGGACCAGTAGCGGACCGGAACGGTCAGGGAGGTGCAGCTGGCGGGCAGCGGAATGTGGAGGGTGCCGGAAGCGGGAGCGGCGAGGTCGGTCTCTCGTACCCAGCAGCGCAGCAGGTTCTCCACGGCGGCGGCCTGGGCGGCGGTGCCGGGGTCGGGATCGTCCAGCGGGTCGGCGCCCGGCTCCGTCAGCCGGGTGAGTGACATGTTCCGCCGCTTCTGCTGGGGAAACGAGTCGGCGAGCGGGACCGGAGAGTTCGAGGCGCCGGAATCTCCCTGTTCGTCGGGAGCACCGGAGCGGCCGTCGGGAGTGGGCGTGTCGTTCATGGCGGCTCCTGGGGCTGGGGATGGGGTGGTGCGAGCCATTCCTGTCGTCCACCTGGCGGCCGTTCCCTCGTGGCCGACGGCTGCCGGGGCGGGTCGAGGGCCGTGCCGGTGGGGAGGGCGCGCGTGTACGAGACGGCTGTGGGGTTGTCACTGGGATGCGGCGTCGGCCGGGCGTCCTTGGCGGAAGGTGCAGGTGAGAGGGGACCTGGTCGTGGCCGCGGGGCTGGTGCCGGTTGCGGGGGCCGGGCGGCGTGTGTGCGGCTTTCAGTCGGCGCGCCGGGCAGGGCCGTGGTGTCGTCGGTGGTGCGTGCGGTGGTCCAGGTGGTCGCGGGCCACCGCTGCCACCGCGTCCGTCAGGCGGTCGAGGACCGCTGCCGCCTGCTCGTCGCTGAGCGTCAGCGGAGGGAGCAACCGGACCACGGCCGCGTGACGGCCGCCGAGTTCGACGATCAGCCCGCGTTGGAGGCACTCGCGCTGGACGGCCTCGGCGAGTTCGGGCGCGGCCGGGCGCGGGATTCGGACGGACTCCAGGTCGTCCGCCACCGCTGGGCGGTCGCCGGTGGCGGGCATCCCGTCGGGGGTTGCTCCGTCCGTCTCCGGTTCCACCAGCTCGACCCCGATCATCAGCCCCCGACCCCGCACCTCGCCCACACATGGGAGGTCCCCGATGGACTCCCGGAGTCGGTTCAGCATCCGGGAGCCGAGGTCGGCGGCTCGGGCGGCGAGGCCGTTCTCGCGGACGTAGGTGAGGGTGGCGGTGCCGGCGGCCATGGCGAGCTGGTTGCCGCGGAAGGTGCCCGCGTGGGCGCCGGGTTGCCAGACGTCGAGATCGTCGCGGTAGACGATCACGGCGAGGGGCAGGCTGCCGCCGATGGCCTTGGACAGGACCATGACGTCGGGGGTGATGCCGCTGTGGTCGACGGCCCAGAAGGCACCGGTCCGGCCGACTCCGGTCTGGATCTCGTCGGCGATCAGCGGGACGGAGCGGTCCGCCGTGAGCTGCCGCATACGGCACAGCCAGTCGTCCGGCGCGGGAATCACCCCGCCCTCGCCCTGGACGGGTTCGAGGATCATCCCGGCGGGCAGCGGTACGCCCGACTTGGGGTCGTCGAGGAGGGACTCCGTCCAGCGGGCGGCGAGTTCGGCGCCGCGGGGGCCGCCGGTGCCGAAGGGGCAGCGGTAGTCCTGCGGGTAGGGCAGGCGGGTGACCTGGACGTCGCGGGCGCCACCGGAGGCGGCCAGCGCACCGGCGGTCATGCCGTGGTAGGCGCCGGTGAAGGCGAGGATGCCGGTGCGGCCGGTCGCGGCCCGGACGAGCTTCAGGGCTGCCTCGACGGCGTCGGTGCCGGCCGGTCCGCAGAACTGGACCCGGGCGCGGTCGGCGAGGCCGGGTGGCAGCGTGCGGAACAGCTCGGTGATGAAGGCGTCCTTGACGGGGGTCGCGAGGTCGAGGACGGAAAGGGGGGCGCCGGAGTCGAGGACCTTGCGGATGGCTTCCAGCACGACCGGGTGGTTGTGGCCGAGGGCGAGTGTGCCGGCACCGGAGAGGCAGTCGAGGTAACGGCGGCCGTCGGCACCCTCGATGGTGAGCCCGCGGGCCCGAACCGGCACGATGGGCAGGGCGCGCGCATAGGTGCGCGCCGAGGATTCGCGCGCCGACTGGCGTCTCAGGATGCCCTCGTGAGCGGCAGGTGCTCCCCCGTACGCCCCTTCAGCCACCGACTCGGTCACGGCCACGGCTCGCTGTCCTCCCGCTTCTCCAGAGGCGAGTTGATCCCCGGGACCGGGCACAGGCAGCAGGCCCCACTGCTACCAACCGCGGACCGTCCACCGGGTTACGGGTCGCTTCGAGATCGTTGCCATGCCGAGACCCTTGCCGATCGGCACTGTTCACCCCCCACGGAGTGGGGGGGTGCTTCGGTGCGAGCCCGTTCGCCTCAGGGCAGCGGGCGGTGCGGCCTCACTCCTCGCGCCCGTGGATGTCGTCCTTGCGCCCCTCCACGTCAGCGGCGGCCGGGGTGTCGAGCCGCCCCGGCGTGAGGCCCTCGGTGTGCTGCCCCGCGGCGGAGACCCTGCGGTGAAGCGGCCCGCCGGCGGGGAGTCCCCTGCTCCTTCCCCGACGCCCCGTTCCGCCGACCGACGCACAGCCGGCGCCGTCGGCGCGGTTTCCCGACATCGATCCGCATGCGCGCGCCGGCCAGCCGGGAAGAGGGCCAGGTCAGACAGCTCGTAGCGAAACCGTTGCCGTTCCGTCGGAACTCCCCCACAGCGAGCGCATAGTGTGTGGTCCCGTTCCCAAAGAGCCACGAGACCGGCCTGAACTCCCCCTGAGTTCCGTGCCGGTGCCGGGGCCGAAGCGCCGAGTTCCTTCACAGCAGGGGGAGTCAAGAGCATGCGATCCATACGGCCGTCGTTCACCGTTCGGCGAGGGAGGGGCAGCCGCCGTACCTCCCCCACGCTGGCGGCGGTCGCCCTCGTCTCGGCGCTGGCGCTGACCGCCACCGCCTGCAACGGCGACGACAAGGCAGACGGCCGGCCGACCGCCACCGCGACCGCGGCGGGCTCCGGCGACGGCAAGATCCAGATCCCGGACGACCTCAAGGAGAGGCTCAAGGAGCACGGGATCGACATCGACAAGTGGAAGAACGGCGCCTGGAAGAACTGGAACAGGGAAGACTGGCTGCGCGAGGCCAACGACTTCATCAACCCGATCATCAAAGGCCTGTGGAACCCGGACCGGATGCGGGACGCCGACGACCCGGACAAGGGCGTCGACGACAACGACATCTCCGGTGACCAGGGCGTCACGGACCCGACGCCGCAGCCGGTGAAGGCACAGGCCGTCGCGCCGCCGTACCACACCAGCGCGGCCACCTCGGGCAAGCTGTTCTTCGACTCGCCCGAGGGCACCATGGTCTGCTCGGCGACGGTCGTGCAGGACCCGGCGCATCCGGGCAAGTCCAACATGCTCTGGACGGCGGGTCACTGTGTACACGCCGGCAAGAGCGGCGGCTGGTACCGCAACATCGCCTTCGTGCCGTCGTACAACAACGCCGGCAAGTCGGCCGCGCAGCTGGAGGGCGCCAGCAGGGCCGAGGTCGCTCCGTACGGCGTCTGGTGGGCCGACGCGGCGCAGACCTCCCAGCAGTGGATCGACCAGGGCGGCTCGACCGGCGGCAACGGCGCCTCGTACGACTTCGCGGTCATCCATGTGACGCCGGAGCAGGGCGGTGGCGGCAAGTCGCTGGAGGAGACGGTCGGCGGGGCGCTGCCGGTGAACTTCGACGCGCCGGCCGTGCCGAAGGTGAAGAGCATCACGGCGTCCGGGTACCCGGCGGCGGCTCCGTACGACGGTCAGCTGCTGTACCAGTGCCAGGACAAGCCGGGCCGGCTGTCCATCAACGAGTCGGACCCGACGATGTACCGGATCGGCTGCACGATGACCGGTGGTTCCTCCGGCGGCGGCTGGGTGGAGACGGGCGCGGACGGCAAGCCGGCGCTGGTGTCCAACACGTCCATCGGCCCGGTGAGTTCGGGCTGGCTGGCCGGTCCCCGGCTGGGTGACGTGGCCAAGGGTGTGTACGACTCGGTGAGCAAGAAGTTCGCCGGGCGGTAGAGCCGCTCGCGTGGGCACGGCGAAGGCCCGCCACCCCGTCGCGGGGTGGCGGGCCTTCGTGGTGCCGTGGGTCAGGCCGCGGAGACCGGTGCGTAGGGCGCCAGGTCCGCCGCCAGCTCCTCGTGCACCCGGGCCTTGAGCAGGGTGCCCTCCGCGGTGTGCTCCTCGGAGATCACCTCGCCCTCGGTGTGGGCGCGGGCGACGAGCTTGCCGTGGGTGTACGGGACGAGCGCCTCGATCTCGACCGAGGGGCGGGGCAGCTCGTTGTCGATCAGGCCGAGCAGTTCCTCGATGCCCTGGCCGGTGCGGGCCGAGACGGCGAGGGAGCGCTTCTCGACCCTGAGCAGCCGCTGGAGGACCAGCGGGTCGGCCGCGTCCGCCTTGTTGATCACGACGATCTCGGGTACGCCGGTGGCGCCGACGTCCCGGATCACCTCGCGCACGGCGGCCAGCTGCTCCTCGGGGTCGGGGTGCGAGCCGTCCACCACGTGCAGGATCAGGTCGGAGTCGCCGACCTCCTCCATGGTGGAGCGGAAGGCCTCGACCAGGTGGTGCGGCAGGTGCCGGACGAAGCCGACGGTGTCCGCCAGCGTGTACAGGCGCCCGCTCGGGGTCTCCGCGCGGCGGACGGTCGGGTCCAGGGTCGCGAACAGGGCGTTCTCGACCAGGACGCCGGCGCCCGTGAGGCGGTTGAGCAGGGAGGACTTGCCGGCGTTGGTGTAGCCCGCGATGGCGACGGACGGCACCTTGTTGCGTCGGCGCTCCTGGCGCTTGACCTCGCGGCCGGTCTTCATCTCCGCGATCTCCCGGCGCATCTTGGCCATCTTCTCGCGGATCCGTCGCCGGTCCGTCTCGATCTTGGTCTCACCGGGACCACGTGTGGCGAGGCCGCCGCGACCGCCACCCATCTGCCGGGACAACGACTGACCCCAGCCGCGCAGTCGCGGCAGCATGTACTGCATCTGCGCGAGGGCGACCTGCGCCTTGCCCTCTCGGGACTTGGCGTGCTGGGCGAAGATGTCCAGGATCAGGGCCGTACGGTCGATGACCTTGACCTTGACCACGTCCTCCAGCTGGATCAGCTGGCCGGGGCTGAGCTCACCGTCGCAGATGACGGTGTCCGCGCCCGTTTCGAGGACGATGTCCCGCAGCTCGGCGGCCTTGCCGGAGCCGATGTAGGTGGCCGCGTCGGGCTTGTCGCGGCGCTGGATGACGCCGTCGAGCACGACCGCGCCCGCGGTCTCCGCAAGGGCGGCGAGCTCCGCGAGGGAGTTGTCGGCGTCCTGCGCGGTTCCCGTGGTCCACACTCCGACGAGCACGACCCGCTCCAGGCGGAGCTGGCGGTACTCGACCTCGGTGACGTCCTCCAGCTCGGTGGACAGGCCCACGACGCGGCGCAGAGCCGCGCGCTCGGAGCGGTCGAACTGCTCGCCGTCCCGCTCGCCGTCGATCTCGTAGCTCCAGGCGACGTCCTCTTCCATCAGGGCATCGGCCCGAAGACCCTCGGGATAGGTGTGCGCGAGGCGCTTGGTGTCCTGGGAAGGGGAAGAAGAGGAGGTCATTGGATCCTTACGTCGATGGGAATGCCTTTGCGGCGTCGGTGGGCGGTCACCTGGACCGCTCGTCATGTGCAACGTACGAGTACCCCGGGAGATTCCCGCGTCCCGTGTCGCGCCGACCTGAAGATGGTCGCACGGGACGCCCCGTCTCGTCACGGGGTTATCGGTGGGTGCGCGCCTTGGTGGGCTGGTTCGGCGCCAGCGGCTTCCAGTCCGGGTGTCCGGGCATCGGCGGGGTCTTCTCGCCATACAGCCAGGCCTGGAAGAAGCCGCTCAGATCGCGGGCGGCGACCGCCGACGCCAGCCGGACGAAGTCGGCGGTGGTGGCGGTGGAGTCCCGGTGTTCCTGGACCCAGAGCCGTTCCAGCCGCTCGAAGGCCGGCCGGCCGATCTCCTGCCGCAGGGCGTAGAGCACGAGCGCGGCGCCGTCGTAGATGTTCGGCCGGAAGATGCCGATCTTCTGGCCGGGGGCGGGCGGCTTGGGCCGGGCGGGCGGGCCGCCGGCCTCCCGCCAGCGGTCGGAGGCGCCGTAGGCGGCCTTCATGCGCTCCTCCATGGGCCGGTGCGCCGTCTCCTCGGCGTACAGCCCCTCGTACCAGGTGGCGTGCCCCTCGTTCAGCCACACGTCGGACCAGGTGCGGGGGCTGACGCTGTCGCCGAACCACTGGTGGGACAGCTCGTGGACCATGACCGACTCGACGTACCACTTGGGGTAGGCGGGCTTGGTGAACAGGTCCCTCTCGAAGAGCGAGAGTGTCTGCGTCTCCAGTTCGAAGCCGGTGGACGCCTGCGCCGTGAGCACGCCATAGGTCTCGAACGGGTACCGGCCGACCTTGCTCTCCAGCCAGGCGATCTGGCCGGGCGTCTTGGCGAGCCACGGCTCGAGGGCCTTGCGGTCGGCGCTGGGCACGACGTCGCGGACCGGCAGGCCGTGCGGGCCGTCGCGGTGCACGACCGTGGACCGGCCGATGGACACCTGGGCCAGTTCGGTGGCCATGGGGTGCTGGGTGCGGTAGGTCCAGGTGGTGGTGCGCCCGACTCGCTCCGCTCCGGCGGACAGACCGTTGGCTACGGCGGTGTAGCCGTTCGGCGCGGTGATGCGGAAGGTGAACAGCGCCTTGTCGGACGGGTGGTCGTTGCACGGGAAGACCAGGTGGGCGGCGTCGGCCTGGTTCGCCATGGCGAGGCCGTCGGAGGTGCGCACCCAGCCGCCCTCCTGGTCCTTGCCGGGGACGGGGTCACTGGTGTGCCGCACGGTGATGCGGGTCCAGATGCCCCGGTGCAGGGAGTGTTCCGGGGTGACGACCAGGTCCTCGCCGGCGCTGGTGAAGTCCGCGGGGCGTCCGTCGACCTCGACGGACTGGACGGTGCCGTGCGCGAAGTCGAGGTTCACGCGGTCCAGGTCGGCGGTCGTCCAGGCGTCGATGGTGGTGACGGCCTGCAACGGCTTGTCGTTGGTACCGGGGTAGGAGAAGGACAGGTCGTACGAGGCCACGTCGTAGCCGGGATTGCCCAGGTGCGGGTAGAGCCGGTCGCCGACGCCCAGGGGCTCGGCCGGGGCTGCGGCGGCGAGGAGGCAGACGGAGACGGCGGAGGCGAGCAGGGCCGCCTTCCGCTGCCGGGAGACCCGGGTGCGGGCCCGGGGGCGTGGGGTGAGCAGCATGGACCACCGCTACCAGGGCCTGCCCGCGCTACGGCGGCGACGCGCGCCCGACCCACCCGAACGGGTGGGGGCGCGGGGGCCTTCTGCTCACCACCACGGTCCCCCTGCCGCATCCCGGGCATCTACCACCCAGCGGCCTCAGGAGCCCAGGGCGCCTCCTGAGTATCGCTATACCCAGCAGCCTCCCGAACGCCGGTCAGCCTCCCGCGCATCGCTACACCCGCAGCCTCCAGGACGACGAGCGGCCTCCCGCCCATCGCTACATGCAGCAGCCCTCAAGACGCCGAGCCTCTCTCCGTCCAGCACCCCTCAGGAGGCCGGCGCCTGGTGCTGGGCCCGGCTCACGTCGTAGACCCCGGGCACGTCACGCATGGCGCGCATCAGGGCCGGGAGGTGAGCCGCGTCGGCGAGCTGGAGGGTGTACGTGTGACGCACCCGCTGCTGGCTGGGCGGTTCGACGGTGGCGGAGACGATCTCTGCGCCCTCCAGGGCGATCGCCTCGGTGAGGTCGGCGAGGAGATGGGGGCGGCCGAACGATTCAGCGACGAGCGTGACGCGGCACGCGGCGGTGTCTCCCCAGCGCACGCCGATCTCCGCGCGCCCTCGGCTCTTCATGTGCGCCACCGCGGCACACCCCACGCGGTGCACGGTCACCACTCCTCCGCGCACCGTGAAGCCGGTGATCTCGTCCGGAGGCACGGGCGTACAGCACCCGGCGAGCCGTACGGGCACCCCGGGCCGGTCCGCGAGGACGTCGGCGCCACGGGGACGCGCGGCCGGGGTGCTGTCGGCGGCGCTGTCCGTGGGGCGCGCGGAGGCGGTGTCATCGGCGGGGTCGGGACGGGTGTCGCCCTCCTCCTCGGTTCCGGCACCGCCGCCCGGGTGGGTCGCCAGCCAGCGCTGGATGGCGATGCGCGCCGCCGGGGTGTGGGCGTGCTCCAGCCACTCGCGGGAGGGCTCGGAGGCGGGGTCCTGGCCCATCAGGAGCTGGACGGTGTCGCCGTCCTTGAGGACGGTGCTGAGGGTGGCGAGTCGGCCGTTGACGCGGGCGCCGATGCAGGCGTGCGCGTCCTCGCCGTACTGCGCGTACGCGGCGTCCACGCAGGTGGCGCCCTCGGGCAGGCCGAGGGTGCCGCCGTCGGGACGGAAGACGGTGATCTCGCGGTCCTGGGCGAGGTCCTCGCGCAGCGTGGACCAGAAGGTGTCGGGGTCGGGGGCGGCCTCCTGCCAGTCGAGGAGGCGGGAGAGCCAGCCGGGGCGGGTGGGATCGGCGCGCTCGCCGTCCACGGGATCGTCGGCCCCGGGGGCGTACGGGTTGCCGAGGGCGACGACTCCGGCCTCGGCGACCTTGTGCATCTGGTGCGTGCGGATGAGGACTTCGACGACCTGGCCGTCCGGGCGGGCGACGGCGGTGTGCAGCGACTGGTACAGGTTGAACTTCGGTACGGCGATGAAGTCCTTGAACTCCGAGACGACCGGCGTCATACAGGTGTGCAGTTCGCCGAGGACGCCGTAGCAGTCGGCGTCCTCGTTCACCAGCACCAGCAGGCGGCCGAAGTCGGCGCCGCGCAGTCGTCCGCGCTTGCGGGCCACGCGGTGGACGGAGACGAAGTGCCGCGGGCGGATGAGGACTTCGGCCTGGATGTCGGCATCGCGCAGCACGCCGCGCATCTCGTCGGCGACCTCGGCGAGGGGATCGCCCTGCCGTGCGGCGTTCTCGGCGATGAGTTCCCTGGTGTGCTCGTACTCCTCGGGGTGGAGGATGGCGAAGACCAGGTCCTCCAGTTCGGTCTTGAGGGCCTGCACACCGAGGCGTTCGGCGAGCGGGATGAGGACGTCACGGGTGACCTTGGCGATCCGCGCCTGTTTCTCGGGGCGCATCACGCCGAGGGTGCGCATGTTGTGGAGGCGGTCGGCGAGCTTGATCGACATCACGCGCACGTCGCTGCCGGTGGCGACGAGCATCTTGCGGAAGGTCTCGGGCTCGGCGGCGGCCCCGTAGTCGACCTTCTCCAGTTTCGTGACACCGTCGACGAGGTAACGAACCTCCTCGCCGAACTGTTCCCGCACCTGTTCCAGCGTCACGTCGGTGTCCTCGACGGTGTCGTGGAGCAGCGAGGCCGTCAAGGTCGTGGTCTCGGCGCCGAGTTCGGCGAGGATCAGGGTCACGGCGAGCGGGTGCGTGATGTACGGCTCGCCGCTCTTGCGCATCTGGCCGCGGTGCGAGGACTCGGCGAGGACGTAGGCCCGGCGCAGGGGTTCGAGGTCCGCGTCGGGGTGGTGGGCGCGGTGCGCTTCCACGACGTGGCTGATGGCGTCGGGCAGCCTACCACGGACGGCGGGGCCGAGCAGCGCGGCCCGGCCGAGCCGGCGCAGGTCGATCCGGGGCCGCGACTTCCTGCGGGCCGCCGCGGGCGCCACGGACGCGGTGAGCGCCTGTGGCGCTGTGGGCGCTACCGGACCAGGGGTCGCAGGGTTCGTGGCCTCCGCACTCATGGGCACCTCCGGCTCGTGGACCGGCGGACGGGGCCCCAGGGCGTACGCGGCTCAGGGATTGGCGACGTTCCCCCGTCCGTGCCGGTGCTTGATGCTATCGAGCCCACCAGGCGCGACCGACCGCCTCTCGCCGAGCGTGAAACGGATCACCCATTCGAGCGACGAGAATGAGGTTTAGGGTTTACGCCACATGCCCTGGTCTCGCCCGCGGTTTCGAACGACCCCTGCCACGGGAACGCGCTGTTCCGGGGCGTGCGGGGCCGCCGTACGCCTGCTTCCTCCGGTTCAGCGGAGGGCGTTTTCCAGCCACTCGGCGTCGATCTCGCCCTCGGCGACGATCACGGCGGGCCCGGTCATCTCGATCTCGCCGTCGGGCCGCTCGGTGATGACCAGGCGCCCGCCGGGCACGTCGACGGTGTACGTCGCCGGGGTGCCGGTGACGGCCGGGTCGTCGCCGTCGCGCCGGGCGGCGGCCACGGCGACGGCGCACGCGCCCGTGCCGCAGGAGCGGGTCTCGCCGG
This sequence comes from Streptomyces sp. NPDC048521, assembly GCF_043199855.1. Classification (NCBI taxonomy): domain Bacteria; kingdom Bacillati; phylum Actinomycetota; class Actinomycetes; order Kitasatosporales; family Streptomycetaceae; genus Streptomyces; species Streptomyces sp. NPDC048521. The sequence continues at coordinate 53,573 of NZ_JBICWR010000017.1, read as the reverse complement.
AGCCGCGCTCGTGCACGCGCATGGCGACGTGGCGCGGGCCGCGGTCGACGACGAACTCGACGTTCACCCCGTCCGGGTAGGCGTCCGCCGGGCTGACCGGCGGCGGGTCGAGCAGGCGGCCCGCCTGTGCGAGGTCGGTCACGAAGGCGACCGCGTGCGGGTTGCCCATGTTCACGTTCCGCGCGGGCCAGCTGTTCTCGCCGACGCTCACCGTGACGTCCCCTTCGGGGAGGCGGGCGCTGCCCATGCCGACGGTGACGTCACCGTCCTTCGCGATGTGGACGGTCCGCACGCCCGCGCGCGTGGCGATCGTGAGGTCCCCTTCAGCCACATGTCCGGCGTGCTGGAGGTAGCGCGCGAACACACGGACGCCATTGCCGCACATCTCGGCGATCGAGCCGTCGCTGTTGCGGTAGTCCATGAACCACTCCGCCTCGGCGGCCATCTGCGCGGCCTCGGGGTGCGCGGCGGACCGCACCACGTGCAGCACGCCGTCAGCGCCGATGCCGGCCCGGCGGTCGCACAGGGCGGCGACGGCGGCCGGGGTCAGGTCGAGGGCGTTCTCGGGGTCCGGGACGATCACGAAGTCGTTCTCGGTGCCGTGACCCTTGAGGAAGGCGATCCGCGTGCTCATTCCTCGATCGTACGGGAGCGTTCCGCTGGGAGGCGGAGGGGAGGCAGGGGGTGGGGCGGGCGGCGCGAGCAGTGGGACGGCGCTGGTCGGTGGGGGTTGAGCGCGCAGTTCCCAGCGCCCTGTCCGGGTGCTTCAGCGGAGCCTTGCTACTCGCCAGACGGCGAGGACGACCACGACGGCCACCAGCAGGACGTAGCCGAGCACGACCCGCCAGTCGGGGCGGCGTCCGGAGCCGCGCGGGGGCAGGCCGGGCCAGGTGTAGCCCACTCGGCGGGCGGCCATCATGCCCCAGCCCGCGGCGCAGGAGCAGATCAGCAGGCCGAGCATGGCGATGACGGCGCCGCTGTCCCCGAAGTCGAAGGCGAGCGGAAAGGCGAACATCAGGGAGCCGACGGCGGAGAGTCCCACGATCGGGGCGAGCTGCCAGATGCGCAGTCGGCGCTGCGGGCGCAGCTCGACCTCGACCTCCGGCCCGCCCGGGTACATCTCCTCCGGCGTCGGTCCGTCGGCGGTCACGCCGCCCGGCGTCTCCTCGGGTCCGTCGTCGGCCAGAGGGTTCCCGGCCTGGCCCGGTTCGTCACCGTCGGTGGTGACGTGCTCGGCACTTCGTGCGGTGTCGCGAGGGCCGGCCTCCATCGCCACGCGCCCTCCCAACTAGGCTCCACTTGGTCGATCGAAGCTCGATGATGGCACGGCACCGAAGGCCGCGATGACCGGCGACGCATCCCGATGCCATCACGTGATCAGGCTGTAACCGGTCGTTCGACCAACGCCAGGGCCTGCTGCGGAAGTTCCCCGCGGTCCGCCACGGCCCCACTCAGCCAGTGCACCCGGGGATCCCGCCTGAACCACGAATCCTGGCGGCGCGCGAAGCGCTTGGTGGCGCGTACGGTCTCGGCCCGCGCCTCCGCTTCGGTGCACTCCCCGGCGAGCGCCGCGAGCACCTGCTGGTAACCCAGCGCGCGCGCCGCCGTACGCCCCTCACGCAGTCCCCGCGCCTCCAGGGCACGCACCTCGTCCACCAGGCCCGCGTCCCACATCCGGTCGACCCGGCGCGCGATGCGGTCGTCCAGTTCCGGACGGGCCACATCGACCCCGATCTGGACGGTGTCGTAGACGGAGTCGTGCCCGGGCAGGTTCGCGGTGAAGGGCTGGCCGGTGATCTCGATCACTTCCAGGGCCCGGACGATACGGCGGCCGTTGCTGGGAAGGATCGCGCGGGCGGCCTCGGGATCTGCGGCGGCCAGGCGGGCGTGCAGCGCACCGGAGCCGCGCAGCGCCAGCTCCTCCTCCAGGCGGGCCCGGACCTCGGGGTCGGTGCCGGGGAACTCCAGGTTGTCGACGGCTCCGCGGACGTACAGACCGGAGCCGCCGACCAGGATCGGCCAGCGCCCCTCGGCGAGCAGCGCGTCGATCCGCGCGCGGGCCAGTTTCTGGTACTCGGCGACCGACGCGGTGAACGTCACGTCCCAGATGTCCAGCAGGTGGTGTGGAACGCCGCCGCGCTCCTCGGGCGTCAGCTTGGCGGTGCCGATGTCCATCCCCCGGTACAGCTGCATGGAGTCGGCGTTGACGACCTCGCCGCCGAGCTGCTGGGCCAGGAAGACACCGAGATCGGACTTGCCGGCCGCGGTGGGACCGACTACGGCGATGACGCGGGGGGCGAGGGGTGCGCTGCTCACCGCACCAGTCTCGCAAACCCGCGGACGCGGTCTCGAACGAGTTACGTGACGGTGCAGGACCCGGGTCGTTGCCCGAGGCGAAGCGCCGCCTGCCGGAGTGCCGGAGGCGGTGACCCGGGCGGCGCAACCTGACGCACGGGGTGACGCGGGAATTCGCCCGCACGAGTACCGTATGGAGTGGATATGGGCGTGTTTGCACGACTCCTCGGCAGGTCGAAGACGACTCAGGAGGCCTCGGCCGCCGAGGCGCAGGCCGGCTCGGAGGCGGAGGGAGCCGAGGCGGAGGCCGCGGAGCCGGCGGAGTCGAAGTCGGGGGAGACGAAGTCGGCAGAGGAGAAGTCGGCGGAGGCGAAGGATGCGGCCGAGGACGGGTGCGAGGACCTGACGGCACGGGCAGAGGCCCGTTCGGGCGACGACGCGTCCGGCAGCGCCGACATCCCCAAGCAGCAGTCCGCCGAGGGGGCCGCCGACAACGAGGCCGGCGACGGCGCCCGCAGGTAACTGTCCCGCGAGGGAAGGTGGACCATGGGTCTGATGGACAACATGAAGAGCAAGCTTGCCCCGGCCAAGGACAAGATGGCGCACCTCGCGCAGCAGCACGGGGGCAAGGTGCAGCACGGCATCGACAAGGCCGCGAAGGTCGTCGACGAGCGGACCAAGGGCAAGTACAGCGACAAGATCCACGCGGGCACGGGCAAGGCCAAGCACGCGATGGACCGCCTCGCGCACAAGGAAGGCCCGGGCCCTGGGGCGACTCCCGGCGACCCGACGGCTCCCACCCGGCCCGAGGGACCACCGCCGACTTCCTGACGACAGGGTCGTGAGGTCCCTGGTCCTCAGAACGGCAGGATGGTCGCCTCAACGGAAATGTGTCCGCCACAACGGCACAGTGATCGCTCCACCTGCACGGTGATGACCTTGAGGCACGGTGATCGGCGGACGGCCGCGGAGCGGAAACCGCTCCCGGACGTCCGCCGTTTCCGCCCCCGGCAGAGCGCGCGTCGACGCCCCCACCGCGGCCAGGTCCCAGGCCTAGGACCAGGTGGCGACCAGGTACCCCACGCCGTACGGCGCGTCCTCGTACAGCAGGGCGCCGCTGAGGTCCGCGCCCTCGGCGGCGCCGGACAGGACTTGCCAGGGGGCACGGCCCGAGGCCTTCAGCTCGTACGCCAGCTCCGCGTCCAGTGCCTGGACGGCCGCCAGGTCCGCCGCGCCCAGCGCCCGCGCGACCTCCGCGTCGAAGGGTGCCGCCCGCTCGTCCAGGTAACCCGGCGCCTTGGCCGTGCGGCACGCGCTGGCGTCTCCCATCACCAGCAGCGCCACCCGCGCGGCCCGGGCGCCGATCTCCCTTCCGACTTCGATACACCGCTCGGGCGCGAGCGGTTCCCCGATGCCGAGCCCCTCGATCGGAGCATCCGCCCAGCCGGTCCGCTCCAGCAGCCAGGCACCGACGGCCAGGGAGGGCGGTAGCTCGCGCTCGGGGGCGGCGGCGTCCGTGGCACGGCCCAGGCGGACGTCCAGGTCGACCCCGAACCCGCGGAAGGAACCCGGGGTGCCCTGCGGAAACGGTCCGCGCCCGCTCTGCTCGGCGGGCCCGAGGACCACCAGCAGGTCAGGGCGGGCGGCGGCGAGCACACCGAGCGCGTCCGTGCACGCCGCGCGCGCGGCGTCCAGTTCGGGTGCCGCACCGGCGGCGATCTCGGGCACGAGCAGGGGTGGGCAGGGGCAGACTGCGGCGGCGACAAGCATGATCGGCAGGGTACGCCGTCAGTAGGCGATCGGTCCGGAGTCCCACTCCAGCTCGGTGAAGAGGAAGTGGTACGTGAAGACGCCGCCGGAGGAGCCGTCCCCGATCAGCATCCAGCCGTCACCCGTGCGGTACCGGCGCATCCGCACCGGATACATCGGGTGCCGGGGCTGGTACAGGCGTACGAGTTCCGCGAACCGCGCCTCGGCCTCCTCGCGCTCGCCGTCGATCGTGGCCATCAGCTCGTACTGCTTGCGGTACGGCCCCTCCCCGGGCGGTCTGTCGAGCAGCAGCGCCCATCGAGCCATCGGCTCGTCCTCCCCCGTGTTGCGTTTGTCGACAAGGAGTCCGCCAGGGCCGGTCCGTCGCGTCCGAAGACCGGCCGTGGCGGGTCAGTCGCAGCCGCAGCCGCTGCCCGTGGCGACCGGCAGCGGCGCCGGTACGCCGACCTTCGGCAGGCCCAGCATGACGCCGGCCGGCTTGGCGGCCTCGGCGGCGTTGCGCTTCTCCCAGGCGTCGCCCGCGCGCGTGCGGCGCACGTCGAGGACGGACCCCTCGGCGAGGAGGTGGTGCGGGGCGGCGTAGGTCACCTCGACGGTGACCACGTCACCGGGGCGCACCTCCTGCTCCGGCTTGGTGAAGTGGACCAGGCGGTTGTCGGGGGCGCGGCCGGAGAGGCGGTGGGTGGCGCCGTCCTTGCGCCCCTCGCCCTCGGCGACCATCAGCTCCAGGGTGCGGCCGACCTGCTTCTTGTTCTCCTCCCAGGAGATCTCCTCCTGGAGGGCGACGAGCCGCTCGTAACGTGCCTGGACGACCTCCTTGGGGATCTGGTTGTCCATGGTCGCGGCCGGGGTGCCGGGGCGCTTGGAGTACTGGAAGGTGAAGGCCTGCGCGAAGCGCGCCTCGCGGACGACGTGGAGGGTCTGCTCGAAGTCCTCCTCCGTCTCACCGGGGAAGCCGACGATGATGTCGGTGGTGATCGCGGCGTGCGGGATGGCGGCACGGACCTTCTCGATGATCCCGAGGTAACGCTCCTGCCGGTACGACCGGCGCATCGCCTTCAGGACGGTGTCCGAGCCGGACTGCAGCGGCATGTGCAGCTGCGGCATGACGTTGGGCGTCTCGGCCATGGCGGCGATCACGTCGTCGGTGAAGTCGCGCGGGTGGGGCGAGGTGAAGCGGACGCGCTCCAGGCCCTCGATCTTCCCGCAGGCGCGCAGCAGTTTGCTGAAGGCCTCGCGGTCGCCGATGTCGGAGCCGTAGGCGTTGACGTTCTGGCCGAGCAGCGTGATCTCGCAGACGCCCTCGGCGACCAGCGCCTCCACCTCGGCGAGGATGTCGCCGGGACGGCGGTCCTTCTCCTTGCCGCGCAGGGCCGGGACGATGCAGAAGGTGCAGGTGTTGTTGCAGCCGACGGAGATCGACACCCAGGCCGCGTACGCGCTCTCGCGCCGGGTCGGCAGGGTGGACGGGAAGGCCTCCAGCGACTCGGCGATCTCGACCTGTGCCTCCTCCTGGACGCGGGCGCGCTCCAGCAGGACGGGCAGCTTGCCGATGTTGTGCGTGCCGAAGACGACGTCCACCCAGGGCGCCTTCTTCACGATGGTGTCGCGGTCCTTCTGCGCGAGGCAGCCGCCGACCGCGATCTGCATGCCGGGCCGTGAGGCCTTCTTCGGGGCGAGCCGGCCGAGGTTGCCGTACAGCCGGTTGTCGGCGTTCTCCCGCACGGCGCACGTGTTGAAGACGACGACATCGGCGTCCCCGTCCGACCCCTCGGGCGCCCGCACGTACCCGGCCTCTTCGAGCAGCCCGGACAATCGCTCGGAATCGTGGACGTTCATCTGGCACCCGTAGGTGCGGATCTCGTAGCTCTTGGGGGCTTGAACGTCCACTGCGGGGCTCCGGTCGCTGCTGCTGGTCATGCCCTCAAGGGTAGGCGCTCCCGGAAGGCCCTCCGCCTACCGCCGTTGCGACCGATTTGCCACCCATTACTCCGACATAAGAGCGGCCGTGTACGGCGGGGTCGACCTGTCCGGCACCCCGCGGCTCCAGCTGTCCATGTTCGCGCGCCGGACCTCACCACGGTGACAGCGCCGGGGCAGGTGTCAGGCTGCGCCGCCCGGTATCCACCCCTGGCGGCGCAGTACCGCCGACACGTCCGGCGCCCGGTAGTGCTCCCCCTTGAGGACCTTGCCGTCGGCCCGGCGGACGACCTGTCCGTCCGGGCCGAGCTTGCTCATGTTGGCGCGGTGGATCTCGGCGATCACCTCGTCGAGGTCGATGCCGTGGACCAGTGCCGTGCCGTACGCCACGTAGACCACGTCCGCCAGCTCGTGCGCGAGCCGGTCCAGCGGGCCCTCGACCGCGACCTCGGCGACCTCCGCGGCCTCCTCGGCGAGCAGCTCCCCGCGGTGGGCGGCCAGTGCGGGGGACACCTCACTCGGCGTGCTGCGGGCGTCGAGGCCGAAGGCGAGGTGGAACTCACGGACGAGGTCGGCGGGCGAAGTGCTCATGCGCCGACTCTAACGGCCGCCACTGACAACGCCCGCCGGCCGCGGCCGGATCCCGGTACGACCCCGGTCCTGGTCACCGGCGCGCGTCGCCTGGCAGGATCGCCGCATGTCCAAGGTGTTCTCCCGAATCAGCAGGCGCCGGGCGCTGCAGAGCTCGGCCGCCGGTGTCGTGGCCCTCGGGCTGCTGCTGTGGTGGCTGCTGCCCTTCGGCGAGACGCCGCCGAGCGGGACGATCGTCTTCAGCACCGGTACGCCCCGGGGCGTCTACCAGGAGTACGGCGAGCGGCTGCGCACGGAGCTGGCGAAGGACATGCCAGGGCTGGAGGTGAAGCTGCTCAACAGTGCCGGTTCGCAGGAGAACGTCCAGCGGGTGGCGACCGGCCAGGCCGACTTCACCATCGCGGCGGCCGACGCGGTGGAGACGTACCAGCTGCGGCACGGCAGCGGAGCGGGGCGACTGCGCGGCGTGGCCCGGCTCTACGACGACTACGTGCATCTCGTCGTGCCCCGCGGCTCGGGCATCAGGAACGTCGCGGATCTGCGGCACAAGCGGGTGGCGACCGGACTGCCCGACTCCGGCGTGCGGCTGATCGCCGACCGGGTGCTCAGGGCGGCCGGCATCGACCCGCAGAAGGACATCACGCCGGTCGCGGACGGCATAGACACCGGGCCCGGACGGCTGCGGCAGGGGAAGATCGACGCCTTCTTCTGGTCGGGCGGGCTGCCCACGAAGGGGCTGGTCGCGCTCGCGAAGCAGTCCGCCTTCACGTTCGTGCCGATCGACGGTGACCTCATCACCAAGCTGCACAGCCAGGGGCAGGGGGCGCGTTACTACCGGGCCACCAACATCCCCGAGTCCGCCTACCCGGCCGTGCAGCAGGGCACGCAGGTGCCGACGATCGCCGTGTCCAACCTGCTGATGACCCGCACGGACATGGACCCCCGGCTGACCGAGTGGGTGACGCGTACGGTGATCAAGAGCCGCGACGGCATCGGCGCCCACGTCCACTCCGCGCAACTGGTCGACCTGCGCACCGCCATCTACACCGACCCCCTGCCCCTGCAGGCGGGCGCCCGGCGCTACTACCGGTCGATGAAGCCGTAGCCGGTCCGCCTCGGACAGGGCTCCGACAGGGCCCTAGGACACCTGCCGGCTCTCCGTGTTCCGCGGCACCGAGACCGTCACCCGCAGCCCCCGCGGCTCGTGGTGGGCGTAGTCGATCGAGCCGCCGCCGGCGGCGAGCAGGGCGCGGGAGATCGACAGGCCCAGGCCCGAACCCTTGACGTTCTGGTGGCGGCCGCTGCGCCAGAAACGGTCGCCCACGCGCGCGAGTTCCTCATCGGTGAGGCCGGGGCCGGTGTCGGTGACGACGACCGTGGAGGTGTCCCCGTCGGCGGAGACGGTGACCTCGACCGTGCCGCCCTCGGGGGTGAACTTGACGGCGTTGTCGATCACCGCGTCCAGCGCGCTGGACAGGGTGATCGAGTCGGCCCACCCAGTGGTGGGCGGGCAGTCGCCGGTCAGCCGGACGCCCTTGGCGCTGGCGACCGGTGACCATGCGGCCACCCGCTCCTCGGCCAGGGCGCCGATGTCGGTCAGCCGGAGGTCGGCCTCGGCGTGCTCGGCCAGCGCCAGGTCGAGCAGGTCGTCCAGAACCTGCGCGAGGCGCTTGCCCTCGGTGCGGACCGAGGCGATCTCCTCGTTGTCCTCGGGGAGTTCGAGGGCGAGCAGTTCGATGCGCAGCAGCAGCGCCGCAAGCGGGTTGCGCAGTTGGTGCGAGGCGTCGGCGACAAAGGCGCGCTGCTGCTCCAGCACGTTTTCGACGTTGTCCGCCATCTCGTTGAACGAGCGGGCCAGCCGTCTGAGTTCCGGCGGTCCGCCGGCGGCCGCGACCCGGGACTTGAGGCGTCCGGTGGCGATGTCATGGGTGGTTGCGTCCAGCACCCGCACAGGTTTGAGCACCCAGCCGGTAAGGCGCAGGGCCGCGCCGACGGCGAGCAGCATCGCCGCTATCTCGCCGGCCCCGATGAACAGCCAGCCGCGCAGGATCCGCGACCGCATCTGCCCGGTGGGCGAGTCGGTGACGACGACCGCCACGACGTCCCCGTCGCGGATCACCGGCGACGCGACGATCAGCTGGTTGCGCTGCCAGGGCCACACCTGCTGGGGGTCGTGGCTGCGCCGGCTGAGCAGCGCCTCGTCGAATGCCTCCCGCATCTCCCCCGCGCGCGGTACGAACCAGTCGCCGGGTGCGTTGGCCATCGCCGAGCCGTTGCGGTAGTAGACACCGGCGCGTATGCCGTAGACGCCGTAGTAGCTCTCCAGTTCGCTGCGCAGGGTCTCCCCGCGCTCGTCGCCGGTGGTGCGTCGGGAGCCGCCGGGTGCGTCGGTGACGAACTGGGCGAGCGCGGCGAAGCGTGCCGTGTCGTCGATCCGGTCGACGACGACCCGTTGCTGCTGGGCGGCGGCCACGCTGACGGCGAGCGGGATGCCGAGCGCGAGCAGGACGGCCGCCAGCAGGACGATGAGCAGCGGGAGGAGCCGTGTGCGCACCCGTCCCCGCTAGACGGCCGGGGCGACGAGCCGGTAGCCGACGCCGCGTACGGTCTCGATCAGCGCGGGCATGCGCAGTTTGGCCCGCAGCGAGGCGACGTGCACCTCCAGGGTGCGGCCGGTGCCCTCCCAACTGGTGCGCCAGACCTCGCTGATGATCTGTTCCCGCCGGAAGACCACCCCCGGCCGCTGGGCGAGCAGCGCGAGCAGGTCGAACTCCTTGCGGGTCAGTTGGACCACCGAACCGTCCACGCTGACCTGCCGGGTGGGCAGTTCGATGCGCACAGGACCGAGGTGCAGGGCGCTCTCGCCGACGGTGGCCGGGTCCTCGTGGGCGGTGCGCCGGCTGACGGCGTGGATACGGGCGAGCAGTTCGCCGGTGTCGTACGGCTTCACCACGTAGTCGTCGGCGCCCAGGTTCAGCCCGTGGATGCGGGAGCGGACGTCGGAGCGCGCGGTGACCATGATCACCGGGATGCTGGTGCGCTTGCGGATCTTGCCGCAGACCTCGTAGCCGTCCTGGTCGGGCAGGCCCAGGTCGAGCAGGACCACGCCGAAGCCGGCGCCCTCGGGGACCAGTGCCTGCAGGGCCTCCTCGCCGCTGCGCGCGTGGGTGACGTCGAAGCCGTGCCGCGCGAGGACGGCGGACAGGGCCGCGGCGACGTGGTTGTCGTCCTCGACGAGGAGCAGTCTCATCGCGGCCCCCTCCGGTTCAGCGGTCGTACGGTCTCGGTTGTCGTCGGTCTCGTCATGACGTGCACGCGCCCGTGCACCATGGCAGTGACGCTGATGGACAAGGACGGCGTCAAGAGAGTTCCGGTTGCCCACCGCTTCCGTTATCCGGCCGATACGCACGCAGGTCACAAGTGCTACGACATGTGTCCGATTGCTATCGGATCGTGATGCTCAGATCTCCCTCAGATGTGATGACGCAGGTCACAGCCGGTCACTACTGTCCTCGGAAACCCGAGGAGGACGGAGCCCGAGAGCGATGACCAATGTATCGGTGGCCAAGGAAGACGTGGCCACGTCAGACGAACTGGTCGTCCTGAAGAGCGTCAACAAGCACTTCGGCGCGTTGCACGTGCTCCAGGACATCGACCTGACGATCGCCCGCGGCGAGGTCGTCGTGGTCATCGGGCCCTCCGGGTCCGGAAAGTCGACGCTGTGCCGCACCATCAACCGCCTGGAGACGATCGATTCGGGCACCATCGCGATCGACGGCAAGCCCCTGCCGCACGAAGGCCGCGAACTGGCCCGGCTGCGGGCGGACGTCGGGATGGTCTTCCAGTCCTTCAACCTCTTCGCGCACAAGACCGTGCTCGAGAACGTCATGCTGGGCCAGCTCAAGGTCCGCAAGGCGGACAGGAAGCAGGCCGAGGAGAAGGCGCGGGCCCTGCTGGACCGGGTCGGTGTGGGCACGCAGGCCGACAAGTACCCCGCCCAGCTGTCCGGCGGCCAGCAGCAGCGTGTCGCCATCGCGCGGGCGCTGGCCATGGACCCGAAGGTCATGCTCTTCGACGAGCCGACCTCCGCCCTCGACCCCGAGATGATCAACGAGGTCCTCGAGGTCATGCAGCAGCTCGCCCGTGAGGGCATGACGATGATCGTCGTCACCCATGAGATGGGCTTCGCACGTTCGGCTGCCAACCGCGTGGTCTTCATGGCGGACGGCCGGATCGTCGAAGAGGCTGCGCCCGACCAGTTCTTCAGCAACCCGCGCAGCGACCGGGCCAAGGACTTCCTGTCCAAGATCCTGCACCACTGACGGTACGGGCCCCGGCACCCGCACGATCCGGGTCGCTCCCCCAGACGGACCTCGTTCCTCACCACTCAAAGGATGTTCAGCATGAAGCTCCGCAAGGTCACCGCCGCGTCGGCCGTCCTCGTCGCCCTCTCCGTGGCCGCCACCGCGTGCGGCGGCGACAAGAAGGACGACGACAACTCCTCCGGTGGCGGCAAGAAGATCACCGTCGGCATCAAGTTCGACCAGCCGGGCATCGGCCAGAAGACCCCGCAGGGCTACTCCGGTTTCGACGTCGACGTGGCCACCTATGTCGCCAAGAAGCTCGGTTACGGCGCGGACCAGATCGAGTGGAAGGAGTCGAAGAGCGCCGACCGCGAGACCATGCTGCAGCGCGGTGACGTCCAGTTCATCGCCGCCTCCTACTCGATCACCCCGGAGCGTCAGCAGAAGGTCGACTTCGCGGGCCCGTACCTGCTGGCCCACCAGGACGTGCTCCTGCGTGCGGACGAGGCGAAGATCAAGTCGCCAGCGGACCTCAACAACAAGAACCTGTGTTCCGTGGCCGGTTCGACCTCGGCGCAGAACGTCAAGAAGACGCTGGCCCCGAAGGCGAACCTGCAGACGTACCCGACCTACTCGGCGTGCCTGTCCGGCCTGCAGAGCGGCGCCATCGACGCCCTCACCACGGACGACTCGATCCTCGCCGGTTACGCCTCCCAGACCCAGTTCAAGGGCAAGTTCAAGCTGGGCGGCTTCAAGATGACCAACGAGAACTACGGCATCGGCGTCAAGAAGGGCAGCGACCTCAAGGCCAAGATCAACAAGGCGCTGGAGGAGATGGTCTCCGACGGTTCCTGGGAGGCGGCCGTGAAGAAGAACTTCGGCCCGGCCAACTACAAGAACGAGCCCGCTCCGAAGATCGGCGACATCAAGAGCTGAGGCAATGCCCGACCGGTGCGCCGCCCCTGACGGCGGCGCACCGGGGCATCCCTACACGCGGAAGCGCGGGAGATCGTGTTCGACTTTCTAGGACGTTACGACGTACTGGGCGCCTTCTGGACGACCGTGCAGCTCACGCTGCTGTCGGCCGTCGGCTCCCTGGTCTGGGGCACCATGCTGGCCGCCATGCGGGTGGGCCCGGTACCGCTGATGCGCGGTTTCGGTACCGCCTACGTGAACATCGTGCGGAACATCCCGCTGACGGTGATCATCCTGTTCTCCTCGCTCGGTCTCAGCCAGACGCTGGGCATCACCCTCGGTGCGCACGACTTCAAGGTCCAGGGCTTCCGGCTGGCCGTGCTCGGCCTGATCCTCTACACCTCGGCCTTCGTGTGTGAGGCGATCCGCTCCGGCATCAACACGGTGCCGGTCGGCCAGGCCGAGGCCGCGCGGGCCATCGGCCTCAGCTTCACACAGGTGCTGGGCCTGATCGTGCTGCCCCAGGCGTTCCGCGCGGCCATCGGACCGCTGACCAACGTGCTGATCGCCTTGACGAAGAACACGACGGTAGCCGCCGCGATCGGGGTGGCGGAGGCGGCGTTCCTGATGAAGGAGATGATCGAGAACGAGGCGCAGCTGCTGGTGATCTCGGCGGTCATCGCCTTCGGGTTCGTGTGCCTGACCCTGCCGACCGGCCTGATCCTCGGCTGGGTGGGCAAGAAGATGGCGGTGAAGCGATGAGTTCCGTCCTGTACGACGCCCAGGGCCCCCGCGCCAAGCGGCGCAACGTCCTCTATACCGCCCTCTTCCTGCTGGCCCTCGCGGCAGTGGTGTGGTGGGTGTACAAGGCCCTCGACGACAAGGGCCAGCTGGCCTGGTCATTGTGGAAGCCGTTCCTCAGCGGCACCGAGGCGTACTCGACGTACATCTGGCCCGGTCTGCAGAACACCCTGAAGGCGGCGGCGCTGGCCATGGTCATCGCGCTTCCCCTGGGTGCCGTCCTCGGCATAGCCCGGCTGTCGGACCACGCGTGGGTGCGCGTCCCGGCCGCGGTCGTGGTCGAGTTCTTCCGCGCGATCCCCGTCCTGGTCCTGATGATCTTCGGGCTCGCGCTCTTCGCCCAGTACACCGACGTCAGTTCGGACGACCGTCCGTTCTACGCGGTGGTGACCGGCCTGGTGCTGTACAACGCGTCGGTGCTCGCTGAGATCGTCCGCGCGGGCATCCTCACCCTGCCGAAGGGCCAGTCCGAGGCGGCCGTGGCGATCGGTCTGCGCAAGGGTCAGGTGATGCGGCTCATCCTGCTGCCGCAGGCGGTCACCACGATGCTGCCGGCGATCGTCAGCCAGCTGGTCGTCATCGTGAAGGACACGGCTCTCGGCGGTGCGGTGCTCACCTTCCCCGAGCTGTTGGCCTCGGCGAACACGATGGCCGGCTACTACGGCAACATCATCGCCTCGCTGACTGTCGTAGCCGTGATCTTCGTGGTCATCAACTTCTCGCTGACGTCGTTCGCGAGCTGGCTGGAGGGCCGGCTGCGGCGGCGCAAGAAGTCGACCGGCGCGGTGCTCGGTGCCCAAGACGTGGCGGACATCGCGGGTACGGCGGCGACCGGAGGCGACCCGGAGGGCACTGCGGCGGGCGTAGGCGACTTCGGCGGCGCCAGGAAGTGACGCTCACTCACGTCGTATGACTCGACCGGAGGCAGTGGCATGATCGCCACTGCCTCCGGTCGCTTGACGCAAACTCTGCCAATGGGTTGCATACGTTCTGTGATCGTGCACCCCGCTCCCCCTTCCTGTTCACTTGTCTCCGTCAGGGCATCGTCACGGGCAGGGGGCGCCGCGTCATGGACCCGGTGATCATCGTCGGAGCGGGGCCCGTCGGGCTCACGCTGGCCCTGGCCCTGGCCCGGCAGGAGGTGCCGTCCGTCGTCCTGGACGAGGGCCCCGGCAAGGACGAACCCCGCCCGGCGCGCACCGTCGTGCTGCGCGAGGACACAGCCGCCCTCGTGGAGCGGCTGACCGGGGTCGCACTCGGTGAGCACGGCGTGCGCTGGGCCGGATGGCGGTTGCTGCGGCGCAAGCAGGTGATGAGTGAGGTCGTTTTCGACGAGGCCTCCCCCGCCGCCCCGCTGCACATCGCCCAGCACGTCCTCACCCACGCCCTGCGCGCCGCCATCGACGACCAGCCGCTGGTGAAGGTGGTGGTGGACAGCCGCCTCGACTCGATCGAGCAGGAGCGTTCCGGCATCACCGCGCACACCCGGGGCGCTCAGGGCACCTGGTGGCGCGGCAGCTATCTGGTCGGGTGCGACGGAACCCGCTCGACGGTGCGCAAACTCCAGGACATCCGCTTCCCTGGCCGCACCGCGGTGGAACGACACGCGGTCGCCGCGCTGCGCGCGGAACTTCCGTGGGAGGGTCAGGCGTTGCTCCATCGGACGCTGCCGTGGCGGCAGTCCGGGCCCTCGGCCGGGGAGGTGATCGCCCGCCCCCTCCCGGACGGCGTGTGGCGCCTGGACTGGCTGCTGCCGCCGGGCAAGGAGCTGGTCACCCCCGAGATCCTGGTGGCCCGGATCCGCGAGACCCTCGCAGGCTGGACCGGCGGCTCCACGCCGGCGTACGACCTGCTCGACACCGGTGTCCACACCGTGCACCACCGGCTGGCCCGCCGGTGGCGCGTCGGCCGCGTCTTCCTCGCCGGGGACGCGGCCCACCTGCTCGGCGCGTTCGGCACCCAGGGGCTGGACGAGGGCCTGCGGGACGCCGACAACCTCGCCTGGAAGCTGGCCGTCGCCTGGCACCGCGGCCCGCACGAGGCGCTGCTCGACAGCTACCAGGCCGAGCGGCGCGCGGTGGTCGCCGCCCGGCTGCGCGCCGCCGACCAGGTGCTGCCGGTGCTGCGCGGTGGGGGCGGGCTGCGCCACATCGTGCCGGGCGCGGCCAGGGGCCACGACGGGTTGCTCACGGACGGTCACCTGGGCCGCGGGACGCTCGGCGCGCCGGGGACGTACGCCGACTCGCCGCTCGCACCCCCGCCCCTGGAGGCGGAGATCCCGGTCGACACCCCGCCCGGCGCACCGGTCACGGACGTACGGGTCACCGCTGAGGACGGCTCCTTCGTCCAACTGCGCGACCGGCTGGGCCGGGGCGCGCTGCTCGTCGTCCTGATCGCGCCGGGTACGGGGGTATGGGAGCGCAAACACTGGGTCTCCGCCGGGGTGATGCCCCGGCTCGCGGCCGCCGTGACCGCGCTGCCGCACCCCGCCGAGCTGCTGGTCGCCGAGAGCTACCCGGGTGCGCCCGCGCACAGTGTGCTGCTCGTGCGCCCCGACGGCCACCTGGTGACCGCGTTGAGCGGGGTCCGCCCGGCCGACCTGTACGCGGCGGCCGAGGCCGCGCTGGGCGGCGCGGTGAAGCAGGAGGCGGAGGCCGGTTCCGGCGCGCGCTGACCGTGAGCCCCGTCACGCTCTGTCCACATGGTGACGGTGAATTGACCGGCGTACGGCAGCGTGCTGTACTCCGGATCGTGACCGACACCTGTGTGCGCCTGTGGCGGAGGGTCCATATGGACCTCGTCCGCTATGCGGGCTGCGTGTGTCGCCCGTCCTGCTGAATTCGCACCCCCTCCTTCCGGGCGCCGTCATGCGCCCGTTCCGCGAACCTTCCTCAGGACGGTGTACGTGTCTGTCTCCTCCCCCTCCGTGTCCGTGTCCCCTGCCGTCGGCTCGGCGCCCACCCAGGCGGACCTCCTCGACTTCGTACGGCGCACGGCGGCCGACGCCGAGCTGATCGCCTCTCTCCCGCTCGATCCCGAAGGCCGCACCTGGGTACGGCTGGAGGGGCCCGGCGGCAGCGAGGCCTGGCTGATCGGCTGGCCGCCCGGCACCGGCACCGGCTGGCACGACCACGCCGACTCGGTCGGCGCCTTTCTCACCGCCTCGGGCGAACTCAAGGAGTACTCCCTCGCCGCCCGGCTGCCCACCGACGGCTGGAAGACCCTGGAACTCACCGAGGGCGTCGACCGCGAACGCCGGCTGCCCGCCGGGGAGGGCCGCGCCTTCGGCCGCCACCATGTGCACGAGGTGCTCAACGAGTCCCCCGACCAGCACGCGATCTCCGTCCACGCCTACTACCCGCCGCTGCCGCGGATCCGCCGATACAGCCGCACGGGTCAGGTACTGCACCTGGAGCAGGTCGAACGCCCGGAGGACTGGCAGTGACCGGCAGGATGGGCAGGGCACTGGTGGACAGCGAGGAGTCAACGGTGAGCGCGACGCACGAGGGTCCGGTCGGCGGGGACGGGTCGGTCGTGAGCCCGGCGGGTGTACGGCCCGCTGGAATCACGGAGTCGACGCTGGGCGCGGCGGGTGAACGACCCGTCGACACCGCGGAGTCGACGGTGAGCAGGACGGGTGAACGACCCGTCGATGTCGATGCCAGGGAGTCGGCACCGAGTGCGAACGGTGAACCGCCCGTCGGCATCGATGAGCTGCTGGAGCGGGTGCGCGCGGGCTACCGGCGCATCGAGGCACGGGAGGCGCACGAGGCGGCGCAAACCGGCGACGCACTGCTGGTCGACATCCGGTACGCGGCCCTGCGCGAGCGGGACGGGCTGATCCCCGGCGCCCTCGTCGTCGAACGCAACGAACTGGAGTGGCGCCTCGACCCGCAGGGCAGCCACCGCGCACCCCAGGCCACCGGACACGACCTGCGCGTCGCGGTGATCTGCAACGAGGGCTACGCCTCCAGCCTCGCCGCGGTCTCCCTCCACCAACTGGGCCTGCACCGGGCGACGGATCTGGTGGGCGGCTTCCAGGCGTGGCGCGCGGCGGGGCTGCCGGTGGAGCCGGTGACCTCCTGAGCCGTGCGGTGCGCGGTCCGGTCATGCGCCGGGCAGTACACCGGAGCTGTGCCGACGCCGTCCTTGGTGACCGGGCGGGTCCGTGCCGTGCACCGAGCCGGCCGACTTCTGCCGGAAAGCCGGCGGAGCCCTGTCGGGAAGCCGAGAGAGCCCTGTCGGCAAACCGGACGAGCCCTGTCGGGAAGCCGGTGGAGCCCGTCGGACAGCCGGACCAACCCCCGTGCTCAGCGTCGCCTGGCACGGGGGTACATGACACGGTGTCATTCTTTGGCCGTGGCCACCGTGACCGCCCGCACCCGAAGCGCCACGCGCCCCGGCACGGCACTGGCCACGAGCGCGAGAAGGCCGGCGACCGCGACGACGGTGACATGGAGCAGAGGCGTGACCGTGGGGGCCGCGTGGCCGGTCATGCCGAGGCTGAACGCGGTGAGCACGGCGAGGGCGATAGCGCTGCCCAACGAGGTGGCGAGGAGCAGGACGGACAGCACCTCGGTGCGCAGCATTCGCAGCACCTGTCGGCGGGTGGCTCCCGCGAGACGGAGCAGGGCGAACTCCCGGACACGCTCCGCGACCGACATGGCAAGCGTGTTGACGACGGCGATGGCGGTGAAGGCCAGGACGAGCCCCATGGCGAGGTAGTTGACCTCGGCTTTCGTCTGCTGCCGGTCGGCCTGGAGGTCGTCGGCGGCGGTCGGCGAAAGAATTTGCAACCCCGGGAACTCACGCAGGGTAGTTGCAAGTTGTCTCTGTGTGCGGGTCGTGACGACGAGGAGGGAGGAGGCAAGCGGGTTGTCGACGTGGCGGGCCACGAGGTCGTGGGCGAAAGCTAGGTCGCCGAAGCCGAGACCACGGGCGTAGACGGCGGCGACGGTGAGCGTGACGGGTGTGCCGTCGCCGAGCGTGAGTCTCACTGTGCTCCCAGGCTCCAAGTGCTGCTGCTCGGCTGCGAGTTCACTGACGGCCACGGTGCCGGGAGCGAACCGGTCGAGGGCGCCGGCGGTGACCTCGGGGTCCCAGGTGCGGGTGAGGCCGGCCGGGGTGACGCCCTGCGCGGGGTACTTGTCGAGGCCGATGCGGACGGTCGTGCGGACCACTTCGGTCACGGTGTCGTGCCGTGCGCGCAGCCGCTGCGCGGCCCCACCGGGAACGCCCGGACCCTGGGCAGAGACGACCCAGTCGGCTCGGACGCCTTCGCGGGCCTGGGAGCGGGCGGCGTCGCCGAGCGTGGACTGGACGAACAGGACCGTGCAGGTCATGCCGATGAGCAGGGTGAGGGGGGTGACGACGGAGGCCATACGGGCGGCGTTGCCGCGCAGGTTGGCGGTGGCGAGGCGGCCGCCGTGACCGGTGAGCCGGAGCGGGCCGGCGAGCAGCAGCGCGGCCGCCTTGACCAGGAGGGGACCGAGCAGGGCGACGGAGGTGGACAGCACGACGACGGCGAGGAACGTCACGGGTGTCGAGGCCGATTCGGTGCGCAGGGAGGTGAGGACGACGACGAGGACGACTCCGCCGACGAGGAGCAGCAGCCCGGCGGCGATACGGCCCCAGGCGGGGCGGGTGCGCTCGGTCCTGGCCTCGGCCAGGGCCTCGGCCGGGCGGATCCTGGTGACCCTGCGGGAGGCGATCCGGGCCGCGGCCCAGGCGCCGAGCAGGGTGGCGGCGAGGGCGGCGAGCGGCGGGAAGACGCCGACGGTGTGCTCCAGTGTGTCGGGTACGGCGCCCAGGGCGACGAACCGGGAGTGCAGCCATGCGCCCAGCGGCAACCCCAGCAGTGCCCCGCACGCGCCCGCCACCGCTCCGACGATCAGCGCCTCCCGGCCGAGCAGCTTGCGGATCTGTCCGGGCGTGGCGGCGAGGGCGCGGAGCAGGGCGAGTTCGCGATGGCGCTGCTGGACGGTGAGCGCGAAGGTGCCGACGACCACGAGCGCGGCCACGAGCAACGAGGTGCCCCCCATGGCACCGCCCATGCTGACCAGCCGGACCCGGGCGGCGGCCGCGTCCAGGAACTCGACGGGTCCCCGGGCGTCACCGGTGCTGACCTGGGCGGTGGTGCCGTGCAGCGCCTTCACCACAGCCTGCCGCACCCGCTCCGGGTCCGCACTCTTGGCCGGCAGCACACCGAACGCGGTGACCTGCCCGGGGTGCGCGGCCAGTCGGCGCGCCTCGTCGGCGGTGAAGAAGAGGGACGTCTGGTGGCGTACGGCGGTGGCCGGGGTGGCGATACCGATGATCCGGTAGCTCCGCGGGGCCTGGGTGGACTGCACGGTGAGACGGTCGCCGGGCCGCAGGTGGGCCCGTGCGGCGAGGTCGCTGTCGACGACCAGGTCACCGGCGACCTTGGGCGCCCTGCCCGTGGTCAGCCGGTACGGCGTCAGCGCGGCTGAGTCCCAGGCGTGCCCGTAGGCGCAGCGGCCGCCGGTACCGGTCGGGGTCAACGGCTCGGCCAGGAAGGTGAGTTCCGGGACGACCCGGACCACGCCGGGGGTGTGCGCGAGTCTGGTGCTCAACCGTTCCGGGATCCACGCGCGCTCGGCGATGGGCTTCGCCTTGTGTTTGGCCTTGGTCCTGCCCTTTTTGTGCTTGACGGTGGTCCGGTGGACGTACTGGTCGCCGGAGACTATGACGGGAGCGGCGGCATAGCGCTCGGTGCGGATGGTGCCGCGCAGGCCGGTGTCGAGGAGAGTGCCGCAGGCGGTGATCAGAGCCGCGGCGCACATCAGCGCGAGGAAGGCGCCGAGAAAACCGGCCTTGCGGGCACGGACTGTCCGGAGGGCGTAGCGCAGCATCATCGGGGCGGGCTCTCTTCTGTTCTGTCGTACGCGTCGGTTGCGTCCGTGCGCGGCCGGCCTCGGCGATGCGTGCCGTGGTCCGGGGCGTGCGTACAGACTCGCCCGTACGGTGGCGCGAGAGCACTGCGGTGACCCGGCGTCTCCTGCGGGGGCTAACCCCACCCGCCACTGACGGGACGGAGCCCATGTCTCGTTCATGGCCGGCCATGCCAGACCTGGGCGCCCGGCCGGTGAGCTGTTGTACGCGGCTCAGCTCGTCGCGAGGTTCCCGTCCCGGATCGCCGCAAGGCGCACGTCCGCGGTCGACGGGAGGCGGGCATCCGCGGTCGACGGGAGGCGGGCGTCCCGGACCGGAACGGGGTGCGCGTCGGGAGTCGGCGCGAGGGGCCCGTCCCGGATCGGAGCGACGCGAGGCGGGCGTCCGGGATCGGCGCCGGGCGGACGTCCGGGATCAGCGCGAAGTGCCCGTCCCGGATCGGCGCGAGACGAGGCGGGCGTCCGGAGTCGACCTGGCGTGCGGCGGCCGGGCGTGGTCCGGACGCACGGCGCCGTCAGAAGTCCGCGCGTCCCCTCAGAGGTCCGCGTCCCCGATGAACTCCGTGTCCTCGCCCTCTTCCTCCAGGGCTTGGCGGACGACGCGGAGGGCCATGCCCTCGGGATAGCCCTTGCGGGCGAGCATGCCGGCGAGGCGGCGCAGCCGCTTGTCCCGGTCGAGGCCACGGGTGGCGCGCAGTTTGCGGGCGACCAGTTCGCGGGCGGTCGCCTCCTCCTGCTCGGAGTCGAGCTGGCCCACAGCCTCGTCGATCAGCGCGGAGTCGACGCCCTTGGTGCGCAGTTCCCGGGCGAGCGCGCGGCGGGCCAGCCCACGGCCGTGGTGCCGGGACTCCACCCAGGCGTCCGCGAACGCGCCGTCGTCGATCAGCCCGACCTCCTCGAACCGCGACAGCACCTCCTCGGCCACCTCCTCGGGAATCTCCCGCTTGCGCAGGGCGTCCGCGAGCTGCTTGCGAGTGCGTGGGGTCCCGGTGAGCAGGCGCAGGCAGATCGCCCGGGCCCGCTCAGCCGGGTCCCCTGAAGACTCCCCCTGCTCGGCCCTCGACGAGGAGGGGGCGCCTTCGTCCTCACCGGGCGCCTCTGCGAAGCCACGCCGCCGCCGGCCGCGCCCCCGGCCGCCCCGCGGTCCGGCGGTGCCTCCGGAGCCCCGGCCGGGCGAGCCACCCCCGTACGGCTCGTCGCCCGCGCCCCCCGGGTAGGCGCCGCCGTCACTCGCGTACCCGCCGTATCCGTCGTCGCGGTGTCCACCGTCCCCGTCCGGGGCGGAGTCCGGGAAACCCCCGGTGCCCCTCCCCCGGGGGGCATCGGGGGTGGCGTACTCGTACTCGGCCCAGTCGGTTCGTCGTGTCACGGGTCAGCTCTTGGCAGCGGCGGCCTTGGGCTTGGTGGCCTTGGCGGCAGCCGAAGCGGGCGCCGTCTTGGCGTCGTCGGCGACCGGAGTGGTCACCGCCGCGTCGGCGCCGGGCTCGGTGGCGGGCTCCTCCGGCCGGACCCCCACGCCCAGCTTCTCCTTGATCTTCTTCTCGATCTCGTTGGCCAGGTCGGGGTTGTCCTTGAGGAAGTTGCGCGCGTTCTCCTTGCCCTGGCCGAGCTGGTCGCCCTCGTACGTGTACCAGGCGCCGGCCTTGCGGACGAAGCCGTGCTCCACGCCCATGTCGATCAGACCGCCCTCACGGCTGATGCCCTGGCCGTAGAGGATGTCGAACTCGGCCTGCTTGAAGGGCGGGGCCACCTTGTTCTTGACGACCTTGCAGCGGGTGCGGTTGCCGACCGCCTCCGTGCCGTCCTTCAGGGTCTCGATGCGGCGGATGTCGATGCGCACCGAGGCGTAGAACTTCAGCGCCCGGCCACCGGTCGTGGTCTCCGGGGAGCCGAACATCACGCCGATCTTCTCGCGGAGCTGGTTGATGAAGATCGCGGTGGTCTTGGACTGGTTGAGCGCGCTGGTGATCTTGCGGAGCGCCTGGCTCATCAGACGGGCCTGCAGACCGACGTGGCTGTCACCCATCTCGCCCTCGATCTCCGCGCGCGGGACGAGCGCGGCGACGGAGTCGATGACGATGAGGTCGAGGGCACCGGAGCGGACCAGCATGTCCACGATCTCCAGGGCCTGCTCGCCGTTGTCCGGCTGGGAGAGGATCAGGTTGTCGATGTCGACGCCGAGCTTGCGCGCGTACTCGGGGTCGAGAGCGTGCTCGGCGTCCACGAAGGCGACCTGGCCTCCGGCCTTCTGCGCGTTCGCCACGGCGTGCAGGGTCAGGGTCGTCTTACCGGAGGACTCCGGTCCGTAGATCTCCACGACACGGCCACGCGGCAGGCCGCCGACGCCGAGGGCGACGTCGAGCGCGGTCGACCCGGTCGGGATGACCTCGATGGGCTCCTTCGACCGCTCGCCCATGCGCATGACCGCGCCCTTGCCGAATTGTCGTTCAATCTGCGCGAGCGCGGCGTCGAGCGCCTTCTCGCGGTCGGTTCCTGCCATGGGTTCCACCCGGTTTGCTTGAGTCGATCGCTTCACGTCAAAGACGCTAACGCCTGCCACTGACAATGCGCCCCGACGCAGGTCCAGCCTGTGGATAACCGAGGGACGTTTCCCGGCAAACCGGTCCGAAACCCCCTGCCGAAAGCCTCGCCTGAGCCTCCATAAGAATGGATGTTCGATTTTCGTGTCAAGCGCAACCCCTCGCGCCCGGAGCGGGGCGCTCGGACCGCTACTCCCGGTGGCGTACCGCGGGTGCCTTCGGGCGGACGACGACCTCGCCGGGCCGCTCCCGGAAGCCTTGGCCCATGAAGATTCAGCGTGCCGTCGACCGCCTCTGCCACGCGACGGGGCTGTTCCTCGTCCTGTCCGGCCTCCTGCACCTGGTGGTGTTCGCCGTCGACGGCGGTCCCTGGGACGGTCCCGTCTCCTGGCGCAAGCCCGTCACGTTCGGGCTCTCCTTCGGGCTGACGCTGATCGCGATCACCTGGGTCACGTCGTACCTGCGGGTCGACGCGCGGCTGCGTTCGGCCCTGCTGCTCGTCTTCGCCGTCGACTGCCTGGTGGAGGTCGGCGGCATCACGCTCCAGGCATGGCGCCGGGTGCCCTCGCACCTGAACGTGCAGACCCCTTTCGACACGGCGGTGTCCATGACGCTCGCGGTGGGCGGCGGCGTGCTGGTCGCGCTGCTCACGGTCTTCGCCGTCGCGTCCTTCCGGCGCCGGCCGGCGGGCCCCGTCGGCATGGCGCTCGCGGTGCGCTCCGGGTTCGCACTGCTGATGGTGGCACTGGTCTCGGGGGCGGTGATGATCGCGCGCGGGGTCGTGCTGACCCGGACCGGCCACCAGGAGGCCGCGTATCACTCGACGGCCCCGCTCAAGCCGCTGCACGGCGTGAGCCTGCACGCCGTCCTCGTCCTGCCCCTGCTGGCCCGGCTGCTGTCCCGAACGCCCTGGAGCGTGCGGACACGCCGGCGGATCGTGGCCGCGGCCACCGGTTGCTACGCGGCGGCCGTCGCGGCAGCCGGCGTATGGGCGGCCCTGACCTGTTGATGCCGGGTATCCCGCTGCCGTATCGACACGTGCGCCCCCACGTCGACGCGTGCACCCGCCTCAAGTGGGATGCGCGCGCCGCGCGCGGGAAGACGCGCCGTTCCTACGGCGCCTCCTCCGCGTCGGGCGTGACAGGCCTGCCGGACCGCAGCCGTCGCATGCGGACGAGCAGTCCGGGACCGCCCGGCCCCCTGCCGCGGTGCCCCTGCACCCGGGGGTCGTCCGTGACGGCGTACCGCTTCACGTACGCCCCCAGGAAGGCCTGCAGGGTGGCCACCGCGGGGATGGCGATCAGCGCGCCGACGGCGCCCAGCAGCGCGGTGCCCGCGACGACCGAGCCGAAGGCGACCGCCGGGTGGATGTCGACCGTCTTGGCGGTCAGCTTGGGCTGGAGCACGTAGTTCTCGAACTGCTGGTAGATCACGACGAAGACCAGCACCCACACCGAGTACCAGGGGTTCACGGTGAACGCGATCAACATCGGCAGCGCGCCCGCGAGGTACGTGCCGATGGTCGGGATGAACTGCGAGACCAGGCCCACCCAGACACCGAGCACGGGCGCGTACGGCACACCGAGGGCCTGCAGCAGGATGTAGTGCGCGATTCCGGAGATCAGCGCCATGAGGCCGCGCGAGTAGAGATAGCCGCCCGTCTTGTCGACGGCGATCTCCCAGGCGCGCAGTACCTCGGCCTGGCGTGCGGGCGGCAGGACGGAGCACAGGGCACGGCGCAGCCGGGGACCGTCGGCGGCGAAGTAGAACGAGAACAGCGTGACCGTCAGCAGCTGGAAGAGTCCGCCGAGCACCTGGGTGGAGACGTCGAGGACGCCGGCCGCGCTGTTCTGCGCGTACTTGCGCAGCCAGTCGGAGTGGAGCAGGCCCTCCTGGATGTCCACCCGCCTCAGCTCGGTGTGGAAGGTGTGATTGATCCAGTTGATCAGCGAGTCAAGGTAGGCCGGGAAACCCTCGATCATCTTGATGATCTGGCCGGCGAGCATGGAGCCGAGCAACGTGACGAACCCGGCGGTGACGATCGTCAACCCGAGGAAGACCAGGAATGTGGCGAGCCCCCTGCGCATGCCTCGGTCGGCCATCCGGCTCACCGCGGGCTCGATCGCGAGGGCCAGGAAGAACGCGATCAATATGTTGATCAACAGTCCGGTCAGCTGGTGGAAGGCCCAACTGCCGAGTTGGAACGCTGCGATCAACGCGAGCGCGAGCACCATGGCGCGCGGCAGCCAGCGCGGCATGCGGGCGCCCGGAACGACGGTGCCTGGGGCCGGCGGGCGGTCGGGCGGCGTCGTACCGGTCGGTGCTGCGTGCCGTGCGGGCGGCTGGGTGTCCTCGTCAGTGGGTGCCACAGAGCCCAGTCTCGCCGACTGCGCCGACAACAGGCGCGCGCCTGTGATCTTCGTGACGGATCAGTGCCGTATCCTCTACATCTTCATGGATTGATCGGGGCATTTCGGTCAAGGCATCAACGCTGCTGCGTCAACGCCTCTCCCCCGGCACGTTCATGACCGTGCAGACCACGCGCCACACGTCCTTGGCCTCCCAGCCGGCGTCCAACGCCTCGTTCACCGTGCGTCCGCCCAGCTCCGACATGACGTGATCGCGCGCGAAGGTGTCCGCGTACCCCGGACCGAAGTGTTCCGCCATCCGCTGCCAGAAGACCGTCAACCGCATGAGTCCAGTATCCCGCCCCTGAGGGTGGGCCCCGCCCGGGACCGCTTGCCGAGACCGCTTTCCGCCCTACGGTCTGACGCATGGCCGAATCAGGAGCTTCCCCACTCCCCCCTGCACCCCCGGCGCGCTCCCCGCTGTTCCGCGCCGAACAGTTCGTGTGGCTCACCGCGCGCGTGCTGGAGCAGCGCCTCTTCGCGTACCACTTCCTGCACGGCACCCCGGACGCGGTGGAAGCGGCACTGGACGCCTACCGCAACGAGGACGGCGGCTACGGGCACGCACTCGAGCCCGATCTGCGCGGACCCGTGAGCCAGCCCCTGCACACCGCCCACGCGCTGCGCGTGCTGGACGCCATCGGACGCTGCGGCGGGCAGCGGGTGGAGCGTGTGTGCCGCTATCTGACCTCCGTCTCCACCGCGGACGGCGCCCTGCCGGCGATCCATCCCAGCCAGCGCGGCTATCCCACCGCGCCGTTCCTCCCGGTCCTCGACGACCCGCCCAGCGACCTGTTGGCCACCGGCCCGGTCGTCGGGCTGCTGCACCGCAACGAGGTGTGGCACGCCTGGCTGTTCCGGGCCACCGACTTCTGCTGGCAGGCCGTGGAGTCCCTGGAGAAGTCCCACCCCTACGAGGTGGAGGCCGCCGTGGCCTTCCTGGACTCGGCTCCCGACCGCCCGCGCGCGGAGGCCGCCGCCGACCGACTGGGCCGCCTCGTGCGGGAGCAGCGGCTCGCGGCGCTGGACCCGGACGATCTCGAGGCGTACCCGGTCGCGCCCGGCTACGCCCCGGGCGAGCATCACTTCCCGCACGACTTCGCCAAGAGCCCGGAGTCGCTCGCGCGCGCGTGGTTCACGGACGACGAGATGGCCCGCTCGCTGGACCACCTGGCCGCCGAGCAGCGGGAGGACGGGGGCTGGCCGATCCGCTGGCGCCAGTGGGCACCGGCCCCCGCGCTGGAGGCACGCCCTTTGGTGACCATCGAGGCGCTGCGCACGCTGAGGGCGTACGGCCGCTTCATGGGGTGATCCACCCGTAGCCGTCGACCGAACCGACCCGGTTCGCCGCCCGAGCCACTCCTGTCCGTGACCCAACCGGTCCAGCGTTGAGCCACTCCTGCCCTGACCCGAGCCGATCCAGTACGGCAGCCGGTCCGTCCACCGACCGAGCCCGACCCGGTTCGCCGCCCGAGCCAATCCTGCCCGTGACCCAAACCGGTCCAGTGTTGAACCACCCTGCCCGTGACCCAAGCCGATCCAGCGCGGCAGCCGGCCCGACCCGTCCCCCAGCCGAACCGAACCGAGCCGCCCCGCTCCCGCTCCCAACCGAACCGACCCCGTCCGCCGCCCGAGCCGCGTCGCCCTCCGCCGAAACCGACCCGTGCGTCGCCTGAGGTACCCCGCCTCAGCCGCCGACGACCCGCACCCCCGCCGTCACCACCACGGCCGCCGCGACGACCAGCAGGAACGGCGCACGCAGCAGCAGCGCCACGGCGGCCGCGCCGAGCCCCGCGGCCCGCGCGTCCAGCACGAGCGTGTGCCCGTCGGCGAAGGTCTGCTGCGCCGTGAGCGCGGCGAGGAGGGCGACCGGCAGCAGGGCGGCGAGCCGCCGTACGAACGGCCGCTCCATGGCGCCCGCGGGCACGAGCAGCCCGGCCAGCTTGACGGCGTAGCAGCCGAGGGCGGTCGCGGCGATCGCGATCCAGGTGTTCACCGGTCCTCCTCCGGTCCGTCCGGTGTCTCCGGCGCGTCCTTCACGTCCTGTCGTCCACGACCGCCGCGCCGGCCCTCGGCGAACAGCGCGACCGGTGCCGCCAGCGCCGCCACCAGGACGGGCACGCCGGCCGGCAGGACGGATAGCAGGCCGAGGCCCAGCAGGACCGCGAGACCCGCGACCGCGCGCTCGGTGGCCGTCTTGAGCATCGGCGCGAGCAGGGCCAGGAACACGGCGGGCCCGGCGGCGTCCAGCCCCCACGCGCGCGTGTCACCGATGGCTTCGGCCCCCAGCGCGCCGAGCAGCGTGGTGAGGTTCCACAGCAGGTACAGGCTGAGCCCGGTGACGGTGAAGCCGATCCGGGCGGCGCGCCGGGTCGGCTGCGTCAGGGTGACCGCGGTCGTCTCGTCGATCACCCATTGGGCGGCGAAGGGCCGTACCGCGCGCGGGAGGGCGAGCACCTGCGACAGCCGCAGCCCGTAGAAGGCGTTGCGCACGCCCAGGAAGAAGGCTCCCGCGGCGGCGGTGAACGGGTTCCCTCCGGCGGCGAGTGCTCCGACCAGGGCGAACTGCGAGGCGCCCGTGAACACCAGGAGGCTGAGCGCGCAGGTCTGGAGCAGCCCGAGTCCGCTGCCGGCCGAGGTCACCCCGAAGGCGAATCCCGACAGGCCGACGGCGACGCCGACTCCGAGGGCGTCCCGTACGACGGCCGCGTCCGGTTTTCCCGCTCCGTCGGCGGTCATGTGCGCGAGTGCTGTCTGCTGTGTCACGCCTCGGACGGTACGGGCGGGCCTCGGCGCAGGTCTTGTACGTTCTTGCGCTCACGTTGGTAGGCCCCCGGGGGCACGCCGACGATCCGGGCGAAGTGCCGGTTGAGGTGGGGCTGGTCGGTGAAGCCGACGGCGACGGCCGCCTCGGCGGGGGCTGTCCCGGCGTCCAG
The DNA here is from genome assembly GCF_043199855.1 of Streptomyces sp. NPDC048521. Lineage (NCBI taxonomy): Bacteria > Bacillati > Actinomycetota > Actinomycetes > Kitasatosporales > Streptomycetaceae > Streptomyces > Streptomyces sp. NPDC048521. Next base: position 26,182 of record NZ_JBICWR010000017.1, on the reverse strand, counting down.
CAGGAGCCGCGCGCGGCGCACGCGGGCGTCGGTCAGCCAGGTGTGCGGCGGCATGCCGTAGGTGTCGCGGAACGCCCGGAGCAGCGCGAAGGGGCTGGTCCCGAGGTCGGTGGCCAGCCGTTCCAGGGTCGGCGGCTCGGCCATCCGCTCCTCCAGCACCGCACGCGCGTGTGCGGCGATCCGGGCTCCGGCCGTCCTTGTCCGCCGCTGCGGCAGCGGGCCGCCGTTCAGCCGCAGCAGCCGGGTCACGGCGACCCGCAAGAGCGTGTCGGCGGCCAGCGCGTTGCCCTCGTCGGCTGCGCGGAGCACCTGGTGGACCAGGCGAACGGTGTAGGGGTCGTCGAGGACGGGGCTGACGAAGCCCGGGGTGCCCCGGACGGTGCTGGTCTCGGCGGCGATCGCGGCGACGACCTCGGGCGACGGGTAGAGCGCGCCGTAGCGCCAGCCCTCGGGGACGCCGGCGCGGCCGGTGTGCGGAGTGTCCGGGTTGACCAGGGCGAGGGTACCGGCGCCGGCGGACACGTCGGAGCCGTGGTGGTGGAAGACCTCCACGCCGTCGGCGATGGCCGCGATCACGAAGTGTTCGTGGGTGTGGCGGACGAAGGTCTTGCGGACGTACCGGGCCTGGAGCAGGTCGACTCCGGGCAGTTCCTCGTACCGCCAGTGCCGTGCCCGCTCCACCGGTCGGTCCCGGCTCGGTCGGTCCTCGCGCCGTCCAGTTGCACCCGCCATGCGACCATTGTCCGCCCCGCCGTCCCCCGGCCGTCTCCCGACCCCTCCTGACGCGCGCCGTTTGCGCAGGTCAGCGTGATTGTCAGTGGCCGGGTGCAGGATGGACGCATGGTCAGCTCCGCACACCGAGCCCTCGATGGCTTCTCGCCAGCGACCCGCGGATGGTTCACGGGGGCGTTCTCCGCGCCCACCGCGGCCCAGGCGGGCGCGTGGCAGGCCATCCGCCAGGGCTCGGACGTGCTGGTGGTCGCCCCGACCGGCTCCGGCAAGACGCTGGCCGCGTTCCTGGCCGCCCTGGACCAGCTGGCCTCGACCCCGCCCCCGGCCGACCCGAAGAAGCGCTGCCGGGTGCTGTACGTGTCCCCGCTGAAGGCCCTCGCGGTCGACGTCGAGCGCAACCTGCGCAGCCCGCTGACCGGCATCCGCCAGGAGTCCGTGCGCCTGGGCCTGTCCGAGCCGGAGGTCCGGGTCGGCATCCGTTCCGGCGACACCCCGGCCGCCGAGCGGCGTGCCCTGTCCACGCGGCCTCCGGACATCCTCATCACCACCCCCGAGTCGCTGTTCCTGATGCTGACCTCGGCCACGCGTGACGCGCTGACGGGCGTGGAGACGGTGATCCTGGACGAGGTGCACGCGGTCGCGGGCACCAAACGCGGCGCCCACCTGGCGCTCTCCCTTGAGCGCCTGGACGAGCTGCTGCCGAAGCCGGCCCGCAGGATCGGCCTGTCGGCGACCGTGCGCCCGGTCGACGAGATCGCCCGCTATCTGTCCCCGCGCCGCAAGGTGGAGATCGTCCAGCCGGAGTCCGGCAAGGAGTTCGACCTGTCGGTGGTCGTCCCGGTCGAGGACATGGGCGAACTGGGCGGCTCACCGGCGGCCGACGCCGCCGACGGCGGGGAGCGGCCGTCGATCTGGCCGCATGTGGAGGAGCGGATCGCCGACCTGGTCCAGTCCCACCGCTCCACGATCGTGTTCGCCAATTCCCGGCGTCTGGCGGAGCGACTGTGCAACCGGCTCAACGAGATCGCGTACGAGCGTGCGACCGGCGAGACCCTGGACGAGCACCACTCCCCCGCCGAGCTGATGGGCGGCTCGGGCGCGGCCCAGGGCGCTCCCCCGGTGATCGCCCGCGCGCACCACGGCTCGGTCTCCAAGGAGCAGCGCGCGCTGGTCGAGGAGGACCTGAAGGCGGGCCGGCTGCCCGCCGTGGTCGCCACGTCCAGTCTGGAGCTGGGCATCGACATGGGCGCCGTGGATCTCGTCGTGCAGGTCGAGTCCCCGCCGTCGGTGGCCTCCGGGCTCCAGCGCGTCGGCCGCGCGGGGCACCAGGTGGGTGCCGTCTCCACCGGTGTGGTGTTCCCCAAGTACCGGGGTGACCTCGTGCAGGCGGCCGTGGTCACCGAGCGGATGCGCTCGGGCTCGATCGAGTCCCTGAAGGTGCCCGCGAACCCGCTGGACGTGCTCGCGCAGCAACTGGTCGCGATGACCGCCCTGGACACCTGGCAGTTCGACGATCTGCTCGCCGTGGTCCGCCGCGCGGCGCCCTTCGCCTCGCTGCCCGAGTCGGCCTTCACGGCGGTCCTCGACATGCTGGCCGGCCGCTACCCGTCCGACGCGTTCGCCGAACTGCGCCCGCGCGTGGTGTGGGACCGCGTGGCCGGCACCGTCACCGGCCGCCCGGGCGCCCAGCGGCTCGCCGTCACCTCCGGCGGCACGATCCCCGACCGCGGCCTGTTCGGCGTCTTCCTCGCCGGTTCCGATCCCAAGAAGGGCGGCGGCCGGGTCGGCGAACTGGACGAGGAGATGGTCTACGAGTCCCGGGTGGGGGACGTCTTCACCCTGGGCACGAGTTCCTGGCGCATCGAGGACATCACCCGCGACCGGGTCCTGGTCTCCCCCGCGCCGGGCGTGCCGGGCCGGCTGCCGTTCTGGAAGGGCGACCAGCTGGGCCGCCCGCTGGAACTGGGCCGCGCGGTGGGCGCGTTCCTGCGCGAGGTCGGCTCGCTGTCCAAGGACGACGCCCGGCTGCGCCTGCTCGCCGCGGGCCTGGACGCGTGGGCGGCGGACAACGTGCTGTCCTACCTGGACGAGCAGCGCGAGGCCTGCGGCCACGTCCCGGACGACCGCACGATCGTCGTGGAGCGCTTCCGCGACGAGCTGGGCGACTGGCGGGTGGTCGTGCACTCCCCGTTCGGCGCCCAGGTCCACGCCCCCTGGGCCCTCGCCCTCGGCGCCCGCCTGTCCGAGCGGTACGGCATGGACGCGCAGGTCATGCACGCCGACGACGGCATCGTGCTGCGCCTGCCCGACGCCGACCTGATGGGCCTGGACCTGCTCGACCAGGAGCCGGCGAAGAGCGGCACCGAGTACGACAGCGAGCAGGCCCCCGTGGGCGCGGCGGACACCGTCTTCGACAAGGGCGAGGTCGACCAGATCGTCACGGACCAGGTCGGCGGCTCGGCCCTGTTCGCCGCCCGGTTCCGTGAGTGCGCGGCCCGCGCGCTGCTGCTGCCGCGCCGCAACCCCGGCAAGCGCACCCCGCTGTGGCAGCAGCGCCAGCGCGCGGCGCAACTGCTTCAGGTGGCGAGCGAGTTCGGCTCGTTCCCGATCGTTCTGGAAGCGGTCCGGGAGTGCCTCCAGGACGTCTTCGACGTCCCCGGTCTCGTCGAGCTGATGGGCGACATCGAGTCCCGCAAGGTGCGTCTGGTCGAGGTCACCACCCCGGAGCCGTCCCCGTTCGCCCGCTCCCTGCTCTTCGGGTATGTCGCCCAGTTCCTGTACGAGGGCGACTCCCCGCTCGCCGAGCGCCGCGCCGCCGCGCTCTCCCTGGACTCCCGGCTGCTGGCCGAACTGCTGGGCCAGGCGGAGCTGCGCGAACTGCTCGACGCGGAGGTGCTGACCGAGCTGGAGCGCGAACTCCAGTGGCTCACCGAGGACCGCCGGGTCAAGGACGTCGAGGGCGTCGCCGACGTCCTGCGGCTGCTCGGTCCGCTGACCGACGCCGAACTGGTCGCGCGGGGCGCGGACCCGCAGTGGGCGCGGGACCTGGCCGGCGCCCGCCGGGCCATCAAGGTCCGCATCGCCGGTGCCGACCACTGGGCGGCGGTCGAGGACGCGGGCCGGCTGCGTGACGCGCTCGGCACGGCGCTGCCGGTAGGCGTCCCCGAGGCGTTCACCGAACCGGTCAAGGACCCGCTGGGTGACCTCCTCGCGCGGTACGCCCGTACCCACGGGCCGTTCACGTCGGCCACCGCGGCGGCCCGATTCGGTCTGGGCGTCGCGGTCACCGAGGGCGCCCTGCAGCGGCTCGCGGCGAACGGCCGGGTCGTCCAGGGCGAGTTCCACCCGGCGGGCATCGGCCAGGAGTGGTGCGACGCGGCCGTACTGCGCCGCCTGCGCCGCCGTTCCCTGGCGGCGCTGCGCCACGAGCTGGAGCCCGTGTCACCGGCCGCGCTGGCCCAGTTCCTGCCGCAGTGGCAGCACATCGGCAAGGGGCATGGGCTGCGGGGCGTCGACGGACTGGTGCGCGCCATCGAGCAGTTGCAGGGCGCCTCCGTGCCCGCCTCCGCGCTGGAGAAGCTGGTCCTGCCCTCCCGCGTGGCGAACTACACACCGTCGATGCTCGACGAGCTGACCGCGGCGGGCGAGGTGGTGTGGGCCGGCGCAGGCGCCCTGCCCGGCAAGGACGGCTGGGTCTCCCTCTATCTGGCCGACGCGGCCCCGCTGCTGCTGCCGCCACCGCACCCCCTGGAGCTGACCGCGCTGCACCAGTCCGTCCTCGACGCCCTCTCCGGCGGGTACGGTCTGTTCTTCCGTCAGATCGCCGACCAGGTCCGGGCCACCACGCACCCGGAGGTCACCGACCCCCAACTGGCCGACGCGCTGTGGGACCTGGCCTGGTCGGGCCGGCTCACCAACGACACCCTGGCGCCGATGCGTTCCCTGCTGGGATCGGGCCGTACGGCGGGCTCGACGGCCCACCGCGCCAAGCGCAGCGTCCCGCGCGGCCGCTACGGCTCCCTGACGGCCGCCGCCCGCACCGCGTCCCGGACCGGCCCGCCGACGGTCGCCGGGCGCTGGTCGCTGCTGCCTGCCACCGAACCGGATGCCACCGTGCGCGCGCACGCGCTGGCCCGTACCCTCCTCGACCGGCATGGCGTGGTCACCCGGGGAGCGGTCGCCGCGGAGGGTGTCGAGGGTGGCTTCTCGGCGGTGTACCGCGTGCTGTCGGCGTTCGAGGAAAGCGGCCAGGCGAGGCGCGGTTACGTGGTCGAGGGACTCGGCGCGGCCCAGTTCGCCATGGATGGCGCGGTGGACCGCCTGCGCGCCGTGTCCAACGCCCGCGAACGGGGCGAGACGCTGCCCGCCCCGGGCCCCGGGAACGGCTTCACCACCCCGGGCCCCCCGGACGCCTTCACCGATCCGGCCCTCGCGGACGCATTCACCCCCCTGAGCGGTACCGGCACCGACGGCACCCCGCACGGCCATACACCCCCCGGCGCCTTCGACGGAGCCGACGGCGGCTTCGCCCACCCCGGCCTCGACGGCGACTTCAGCTGGCCGCCGACGAACCACCCCACCGCCGACGGCGAGCACGTATCCCCGCGTGATCTCGCCGACCCCTTCGCCTCCCCCGGCTACGGCGGCCCCCGAGGAGGCGGGGCCAGCGCCTACGGCCCGACCGGGAACCGGAGCTACGGCCGTGGCCGTGCGCCCTCAGCCGACACCCGTGCCGCGGTCCTCGCCGCGGCCGACCCCGCGAACGCCTACGGCGCGGCCCTGCCCTGGCCGGAGCCGCCGACCGGCGCCGGGCACAAGCCCGGCCGCAAGGCGGGCTCGCTGGTCGTCCTGGTGGAGGGAGAGCTGACGTTGTACATGGAGCGCGGCGGCAAGACCCTGCTGGCCTGGCCCGCCGGCCCGGACACCGCCGCCACGGACGACCCGCGTCTGCGTACGGCCGCCGAGGCTCTGGCCGCGGCCGCCCGCGCGGGCTCCCTCGGCACGGTCACGGTCGAGCGGATCAACGGCGTCCAGGCCCTGACCTCCCCCATAGGCACCCTCCTGGAGGCGGCGGGGTTCGTCGCGACACCGCGCGGCATGCGCCTGAGAGCGTGAGTGGCACCGTGCATCCCTGTCACCCCATCGTGGGACCCTTGACGCATGCCCGAAGGTGACACGGTCTGGCAGGCCGCGAGGCGGCTGCACGAGGCCCTCGCGGGCAAGGCACTGACCCGCAGCGACTTCCGGGTGCCGAAGTACGCCACGGTCGACCTCACCGGCCGCGGGGTCATCGACACGATCGCGCGCGGCAAACACCTGCTCACCCGCTTCGAGGGCGGCCTGTCCCTGCACACGCATCTGCGCATGGAGGGGTCGTGGAAGGTGTACGGCACGGGCGAGCGCTGGCGAGGCGGACCGGCGCACCAGATCCGGGCCATCCTCGGTACCGCCGACCGCATGGCCGTCGGCTACCGCCTCCAGGTCCTGGAGCTGCTGCGCACCGCCGACGAGGAGCGGGCCGTCGGCCACCTGGGCCCCGACCTGCTCGGCCCGGACTGGGATCCGGAGCGCGCCCTGGCCAACCTTCTCGCGGACCCTGCCCGCCCGCTCGGCGAGGCCCTGCTCGACCAACGCAATCTGGCCGGGATCGGCAATGTCTACAAGAGCGAGCTGTGCTTCCTGCTCGGCGTGACGCCCTGGCTGCCGGTCGGCGCGCTCCCGGCGGACCGCGCCGAGAAGCTGCCCGGCCTCGCCCAGAGACTGCTGGAGATGAACCGCGACCGCCCGGTCCGGCAGACCACGGGTCTGCACCGGCACGACCTGTTCGTGTACGGCCGCGCGCCCCGGCCCTGCCTGCGCTGCCACACCTCGGTGCGGGTGGCCGACCAGGGCGACGGCTCTCAGGACCGGCCCACGTACTGGTGCCCCACCTGCCAGTCGGGCCCCGCCCCGGCACCGGGAGCACCCCAGCGATGGCGGGACCGCTACCCCCGCCGCACCGTCTGACGCCCCACGCGGACCGACCGCCTCCCCACTGGCCTCGGCAACCCCGCACCAATGGACGACCCGGCCGAGATGCTCGTGCCGACCCCCATGCCCCTCACGGCGTACGACCTCACCGGGCCCACGTTCGTCACCGGAGCCGCCGGCGGCACCGGTGCGGGCCTCCGCCGTCCTGCTCGCCGAGGCGGGAGGGACAGTGCACTGCGCCGACCGGGACGCGGGCGTCTGCACGGACGGCGTCGCTGATCACGGACCGCGGCGACCGCCCATGCACACCTGCGGCATCCGCCGCGGGCGGCTCCCGCTGGGCCGGATCGGTGAGCCGGAGTACGTCGCCCACGCGGTGCTGTTTCCGGCGTCGGACGCGTCGGCTCTACGACACGTCGGATTCTCCGCCCGGACGGAGGCGTGGTGATGCCGTGGTGACGTGCCCCGTCCGCCGGGCGCCGGCCCGGCGCCCCGGCGGCACGGCCCCGGCCGCGCTCCCCTTGGGAACACAGTGCACCGGTAGCAGACTCAGCCCCCAGCCACCGGCCGCGACGGCCCCTTCCACCACGCCCGCCCCCTCTCCGAGGGCGAGTCGCAGCACGGCCCACCACCACGCCGCGCCGAATCCGAGAGCAACCGCCCAGCGCACTGCCGGCCTCGTCCGCACGATCCGCCCCACCATGCCCGCCATCACCTCCTGCCGGACGCTAATCGGTGTCCTCGGCCACCAAGAGGGCGCATGGAGGGCACACGGACGCAGACGGTCCCGTCCCGCGGATGGGCTGGGTCATCTGGGAGTCGGCCGCGTCAGGCGTGCTCCGCCTGGAACATCCAGTGATGTTTCTCGAGATCCGCCGTGATCCCGATGAAGATGTCCTGCGACACCGGGTCCGCGTCCCCGGTCGCGTTCACCCGCCCGCGCATCCGCGTGATCACCGCGCCGAGCGCGTCCACCATCGCCCCGACCGCGTCCCCGTCCTTGATCCAGCCGGCCGGAGTGGTCTTGATGCCGCTGCCGGAGGACACCGTCGCGGCGCGCCCGTCGGGCGGGACGCCCAGCGCCGAGGCCCGCTCGGCGACCGTGTCGGAGTGGGTGCGGGCGGAGGCGACGACCTCGTCGAGCTGGAGGTGGATGGACCGGAAGCGGGGACCGACGACGTTCCAGTGGATCTGCTTGGCCACCAGTGAGAGGTCCACCAGGTCGACGAGGGCGCCCTGCAGCGCCTCGGACACGGTCTTGAGGTCGGCGTCGGCCAACGGGCTCTTCACGACGTACATCCGCTTCCTCCGGTGCTCGGGCGCCTGTCACGTTCCTCCACCATGACCGCACCACCCGGCACCGGCAACGCGAAAGCCCCGGCCGGCTTCCCAGGTCTCTCCGGGAAGCCGACCGGGGCTTCGTTCGTATCGGGTGGCTAAGCCGCGCACGCCGGCGTCACGCGGCGACCACGTCCACCGCCTCCGCGGGCGCCTTGATGGTCACCCGTTCCGGTGGCACACCGGTCACCGACACGGAACCCAGCATCGGACGGACCGGCGTGGGCACAGGCTCGGTGGCGGACTGGGCCAGTTCGGCGAGCGCCAGCTCGTCGCTCACCTCTCGCATGAGTTCCGACATCCGTACGTCCAGCGCGTCGCAGATGGCGGAGAGCAGTTCGGAGGAAGCCTCCTTCTGCCCCCGCTCCACCTCGGAGAGATAGCCGAGTGAGACTCGGGCGGACGAGGAGACTTCGCGCAGAGTACGGCCCTGGCGTTGGCGCTGCCGACGCAGCACGTCACCCAGCAGGCGACGGAGCAGAATCATCGGTGGCTCCCTCCTCGGACCGCGTAGCCGCATCCTTCTCGCCCCACCGTACCGCCTTGCGCCGCGGCCGTGCGGGGAGCGATGTCGTGTTCACTCAGGGCTGCAAACATCAAAACCCCCCGTTCCGTTCCGTATCCTGTGCCCGCTCATTCCCAGTCTGTTCGCCCGCAAGCTGCTCCAGAAGCACTGCGAGTACGCTCCGTACACTCTCCATACGAATTTCCGCACGGCTGCCGTTCAACCGCAGGGCCTCCACTTTTCCGCCACCGGCAGAACCGGGGCGGGCGGTGAGCGGCCCGTCGACGGCCACGAACACCGTCCCGACCGGCTTGCCGTCCTGCGGATCGGGGCCGGCCACTCCGGTCGTCGCGATGCCCCAGTCGACACCCAGCGCCTTGCGTACCCCGGCCGCCATCTGGCCGGCGACCTGCGGATCCACCGCTCCACGCTGCGTCAGCAGGGCGGCGTCGACACCCAGCAGCTCGTGCTTGAGTTCCGTCGCGTAGGCGGTGACCGAGCCCCGGAACACCTTGGACGCTCCGGGCACACCCGTGATCTCCGCCGCTACCAGGCCACCGGTGAGGGACTCGGCGACAGCAAGGGTCTCGCCCCTCACAGTCAGTAGTCGCACCAGTTCGGTGGCCGGGGAACTCACGCTTCCTTCTCCTCCAACGCTGCCGCGCGCTCGGCGATTCCCCGCCTGCGCAGCACAATGGCTTGTCTCACGTAGTCGAGGCCGGTGGCGACGGTGAGGACGACGGCCACGGCCATCACCCAGAACCTCATGGTGGCCAGCCACCCGGTCAGCGCCAGGACGTACATCCCGACGGCGACGCCCTGGGTGAGCGTCTTGAGCTTGCCGCCGCGGCTGGCGGGGATCACGCCGTAGCGGATGACCAGAAAACGCAGCAGTGTGATGCCGAGTTCCCGGCCGAGGATCACGGCCGTCACCCACCACGGCAGATCACCCAGGGCGGACAGACAGATGAGCGCCGCCCCCATGATCGCCTTGTCGGCGATGGGGTCGGCGATCTTCCCGAAGTCGGTGACCAGGTTGTAGGTGCGCGCCAGATGCCCGTCGAACAGGTCGGTGATCATGGCGACGGCGAAGGCCGCCCAGGCCAGCGAGCGCCAGGCCGGGTCGTAGCCGCCGTCGGCCAGCATCAGCGCCACGAAGCCGGGCACCAGGAGGAGCCGGAGCATCGTCAGCAGATTGGCGACGTTCCACACGCTCGCCTGGTTGACGGCCGCGGCCGCGATCTTCCCGCCGCGCGCGGGCTTCGCGTCGGTCGTCGCGTCGGAGCCAGGAGCAGAACCGGAGACCTCGGAAGCAACGCCGTCGGCAGCGGCGGCGGAACCCCGGGCGCCCTGCGCACCGGAGGAGCCGCCCGCGGCGGATGCCGGGACTCCGGTCATCTGCCCGCCTCCTCACTACACGCGAGCGAGCCGGTCAGCGGCTCGGCCACCAGGTCGACGCCTTCCGTGCCGACCACCTTCGCCTCGACCATACGTCCGACACTCAGGCCCGCGCCGCTCGTGAGCAGCACCTGGCCGTCCGTCTCCGGCGCCTGGTGTGCGGCACGCCCGTACACGCCCTCCTCGTCGTCCACGGACTCCACCAGGACGTGCACGGTCTCGCCGACGCGCTCCTCGGCGCGCTGCGAGACCAGGTCCTCGGCCAGCCGGGAGATGTGGGCCAGGCGCTCGGCTACCACGTCCTCGTCCAGCTTGTTGTCGTACGTCGCCGCCTCCGTGCCCTCCTCGTCGGAGTAGCCGAAGACACCGATGGCGTCCAGGCGGGCGCCGTTCAGGAAGCGCTCCAGCTCGGCGAGGTCGGACTCGCTCTCGCCGGGGAAGCCGACGATGAAGTTGGAGCGCACGCCGGCCTCGGGCGCCTTGCCGCGGATCGTGTCCAGCAGTTCCAGGAAGCGGTCGGTGTCGCCGAAGCGGCGCATGGCGCGCAGCACGTCCGGCGCGGAGTGCTGGAAGGACAGGTCGAAGTACGGGACGACCTTCGGGGTGGAGGTCAGGACGTCGATCAGGCCCGGGCGCATCTCGGCCGGCTGCAGGTAGCTCACCCGCACCCGCTCGATGCCGTCGACCTCGGCCAGCTCCGGCAGCAGGGACTCCAGCAGGCGGATGTCGCCCAGGTCCTTGCCGTAGGAGGTGTTGTTCTCGGAGACCAGCATGACCTCCTTCACGCCCTGCTCGGCCAGCCAGCGGGTCTCGTTCAGCACGTCGCTGGGGCGGCGCGAGATGAAGGAGCCGCGGAAGGACGGGATGGCGCAGAAGGAGCAGCGCCGGTCGCAGCCGGAGGCGAGCTTGACCGAGGCGACCGGGGAGCCGTCCAGGCGCCGGCGCAGGGGCGCGCGCGGGCCGGAGGCGGGCGCCACGCCCTCGGGGAGGTCGGCCGGGCCGTGACCGGGCAGCGCGACCGAGGCGGCCGATTCCTGCCGCTCGGCGGGGCTGATCGGCAGCAGCTTGCGACGGTCACGCGGGGTGTGGGCGGCGTGGATGCCGCCGGACAGGATGGTCTGCAGGCGGTCGGAGATGTCCGCGTAGTCGTCGAAGCCGAGCACGCCGTCGGCCTCGGGCAGCGCCTCGGCCAGTTCCTTGCCGTACCGCTCGGCCATGCAGCCCACCGCCACGACGGCCTGGGTTCTGCCGTGGTCCTTGAGGTCGTTGGCTTCCAGCAGGGCGTCGACGGAGTCCTTCTTGGCGGCTTCGACGAAGCCGCAGGTGTTGACCACGGCGACGTCGGCGTCCGCGGCGTCCTCGACGAGCTGCCAGCCGTCCGCCTCCAAACGGCCTGCGAGCTCCTCGGAGTCCACCTCGTTACGAGCGCAGCCAAGAGTGACGAGTGCGACGGTACGGCGTTCAGGCATGGGCTCAAGACTACTTTGTCTCGCCGACACCCCACGTCGACGGGGTTGGCCGATCTTGGCCAACCCCGTCACATCCGCTCCCCCGAAGGGCGCCTCATCCGGCCTCGGGGTCGCCCTTCGTGTACGTGAGACGCTGCACCGCGCCCGGCTGGAAGTTGTCCTGGATCTTCTTGCCGTTGACGTAGAGCTGGATCGCGCCCGCGTCACCGAGGATCAGGTTGATCTTGGAGCTGTCCTGGAAGGTCTTGGACTGGCCCTTCTTCAGCAGCCCGTCGAAGAGCATCCGGCCGTTGTGGTCCTTGGCCGAGATCCAGCTGCGCCCGTCCGCCGCGCTGACCTGGACGGTGACCTTGTCCTGGGGGGCGGCGGCGATGGCGCTGTCGGTGGGCTCGCCGGTCGGCTCGGCGGGCTTCTCCTTCTTGGGCTTGGGCGAGGCGGACTTGCTGGTGGCGGGGGTGGCGCCGTCGGCGACCTGCGACTTGGCGTCGCTGTCGCCACCGCCGCCCTTGAACGCGGTGAACCCGACGAAGCCGATCACCACGACGATCGCGGCGACCATCGCCGCGGTCCAGTTCGGTCCGCGCCGCTCGGGACGGATCCGCTCCGCCTCGAACAGAGGTGCGGCGGGGGTGGGCGCGGGACGGCCGCCGTGCTCGGCGTCATACTGGGCGATCAGCGGCTCAGGATCGAGATGGACGGCCTTGGCCAGCGTGCGGATGTGCCCGCGGGCGTACACGTCGCCGCCGCAGGGGGCGAAGTCGTCCGCCTCGATGGCGTGCACGATGGCGATGCGAACACGAGTGGCACTGCTGACATGGTCCACGGTGAGCCCGGCCGCGATCCGCGCCTGCTGAAGGGCACGGCCCACGGAGGGACGGGCTTCCTGGGACTCGTCTTGGAACGAACGCTCGTCTTCAGGGGAGTTGCCGATGGACACGGGGGCGCCTTTCGAGCGTGTAGCCACCTGTGCTGGAAGCTCAGTCTAGGGGGGGTACGAAAGGGTGGGGCAACCGGGCGGTCTGACTTTGTACGCCATCGGAATGGCCCGACATTCCGGCGGCTGGACAGGCAGGTACCCCTGGATGAGACCCTTACCTGTTCCCTCGCTCAACTGGACGTACCACAAAGGGAAACGGTTGCTCACCTATCTCTAACGGGTGGGTCACGACGATCCCACCGCCCGGCGTAACCGTGCTCCGCCGAACGGCCCTTCGCGTTACCCCTCAGACTCCCCGCGAATCAGCGCGAGCACGCCGTCCAGTTCATCAGGCTTCACGAGAACGTCACGTGCCTTGGAACCCTCGCTCGGTCCCACGATGTTGCGGGACTCCATGAGGTCCATCAGCCGCCCGGCCTTGGCGAAGCCCACCCGCAGCTTGCGCTGGAGCATGGACGTGGACCCGAACTGGGTGGAGACGACCAGCTCGGCCGCCTGGCACAGCAGGTCGAGGTCGTCGCCGATGTCCTCGTCGATCTCCTTCTTCTGCTTGGTCCCCACGGTGACGTCGTCCCGGAAGACCGGCGCCATCTGGTCCTTGCAGTGCTGGACGACGACCGCGACCTCCTCCTCGGTCACGAACGCGCCCTGCATACGGGTCGGCTTGTTCGCGCCCATCGGCAGGAACAGACCGTCGCCCTTGCCGATCAGCTTCTCGGCGCCGGGCTGGTCGAGGATGACCCGGGAGTCGGCCAGCGAGGAGGTGGCGAAGGCCAGCCGGGAGGGCACGTTGGCCTTGATCAGGCCCGTGACCACGTCGACCGAGGGCCGCTGGGTGGCGAGCACCAGGTGGATGCCGGCCGCGCGCGCGAGCTGCGTGATGCGCACGATCGCGTCCTCGACGTCGCGCGGGGCGACCATCATCAGGTCGGCCAGCTCGTCCACGATCACCAGCAGGTACGGGTACGGCTGCAGCTCCCGCTCGCTGCCCTCGGGCGGCTTGACCTTGCCCTCGCGCACCGCGCGGTTGAAGTCGTCGATGTGCCGGTAGCCGTACGCCGCGAGGTCGTCGTAGCGCAGGTCCATCTCGCGCACGACCCACTGCAGCGCCTCGGCGGCCCGCTTGGGGTTGGTGATGATCGGCGTGATCAGGTGCGGGATGCCCTCGTAGGCGGTCAGCTCGACACGCTTGGGGTCGACCAGGATCATCCGGACGTCCTCCGGGGTCGCCCGCATCATGACCGAGGTGATCAGGCAGTTGATGCAGGACGACTTGCCGGAGCCCGTCGCACCGGCGACCAGCATGTGCGGCATCTTCGCCAGCGAGTGCATCACGTACCCGCCCTCGACGTCCTTGCCGAACGCGACCAGCATCGGGTCGTCGTCCTCGGCGGACTCCGCGAGGCGCAGCACGTCGCCGAGGTTGACCATCTCCCGGTCGGTGTTCGGGATCTCGATGCCCACCGCGGACTTGCCGGGGATGGGGCTGATGATCCGCACGTCGGGGCTGGCGACCGCGTACGCGATGTTCTTGGTCAGCGCGGTGATCCGCTCCACCTTCACGGCGGGGCCGAGTTCGACCTCGTAGCGGGTGACCGTCGGGCCGCGGGTGAAGCCGGTGACGGCGGCGTCGACCTTGAACTCGGTGAAGACCTGGGTGAGCGAGGCGACGACGGCGTCGTTGGCGGCGCTGCGCGCCTTGCCGGGGCCGCCGCGGGTCAGCAGGTCCAGGGAGGGCAGCGCGTAGGTGATGTCACCGGAGAGCTGGAGCTGCTCCGCGCGCGCGGGCAGCTCCCGGGGCTCCTCGGGGGCCTTCTTGGTGAGGTCCGGTACGGACCCGGACGCGATCTTCTCCTGCTTGGGGCGCGCGGCCGGGACCGGCGAGGGCGCGGGGGCCGGCGTGGGGACCGGTGTGGGCGTGGGCACCGGGGTGGTGTCCTCGCGGTCGCCGGCGCTGACGCCCTGGGTGAGGTCGGCGACGAGCGGGGACGGCGGCATGCCGTGCAGGACGGCACCGTCGAGCGCGGCAGCTGCGGCCGCCGCGACGTCCACGGCGTCCATCTGCCGCTGCGGGTCCGGCTGGGGCACGGCGGAGCGCCGGGGGCGGCCGCGGCGCTGCGAGAGGGCCTCCGCCTCGGCGCCGTCGGGGTCGTACGCCCGAGGGGCGCTCGAGCGCTTGCGGGGGCGCGCGGGCAGCGCCTCGCGCCACTGTTCGGCGTAGCGCTCGTCGTCCTCGGTGAGTTCCGTCTCCAGCGGGTCGCGCAGTACGCCCAGGCTCACGCCGAGCGCGCGCAACCGCTGCGGGATGGCGTTGACCGGCGTGGCGGTCACCACGAGCAGACCGAAGACCGTCAGCAGCACCAGCAGGGGAACGGCGAGCACGTCGGTCATCGTGTACGTCAGCGGGGTCGCCGCCGCCCAGCCGATGAGGCCGCCGGCGTCCCTTATCGCCTGCATGCCGGCGCTGCGGGCGGGCGAGCCGCAGGCGATGTGGACCTGGCCGAGCACACCGACGACGAGCGCGGACAGGCCGATCACGATCCGGCCGTTGGCCTCCGGCTTCTCGGGGTGCCGGACGAACCGTACGGCGATCACCGCGAGCAGTATGGGAACCAGCAGGTCGAGCCGGCCGAAGGCGCCGGTGACCAGGATCTCCACCAGATCGCCGACCGGGCCCTTCAGGTCGGCCCAGGTACCGGCGGCGACGATCAGCGCGATGCCGAACAGCAGCAACGCCACGCCGTCCTTGCGGTGGGCCGGGTCGAGGTTCTTCGCACCCTGCCCTATGCCGCGGAAGACAGCGCCGACGGCGTGCG
This sequence comes from Streptomyces sp. NPDC048521, assembly GCF_043199855.1. Lineage (NCBI taxonomy): Bacteria > Bacillati > Actinomycetota > Actinomycetes > Kitasatosporales > Streptomycetaceae > Streptomyces > Streptomyces sp. NPDC048521. The sequence continues at coordinate 11,017 of NZ_JBICWR010000017.1, read as the reverse complement.
CGAGGCCGAGCCAGACGGCGCGTACGAGCCGGTACACGCCCCCGGTGGGGCTCGGGACCGGCTTCGGCGGCGCGGACTTCTTCGCCGCCTTCTTGGCGGGCGCCTTCTTGACCGGTGCCTTTTTCGCGACGGCCTTCTTCGCCGGAGCCTTCGCGGGAGCGGCCGCCTTCTTCGCGGGCGGCTTCTTGGCTGCGGAGGGACGTGAGGCCATGGGTGTGAGGTTACCGGGGGAGACGACCGCGGACACGTGTGCCCACTGCTTCACCCGTTCGTGTCGCCCCTACCGAGGCACGGAACTGACGCAGGCTCATGGGCAACTGTGGCCCGCGCCCACGTCAGTTCTGCGCCGGTACGGAGGCACCACCGGCACCCGTGCCCGGCTCCAGGGCGTCGAGCGCGCGGCGCAGGCCGGTGAGTTTGCGCTCCAGGTGGGCCGCCGTGGCCACCGCGGCCGCGTCCGCCGAGTCGTCGTCCAGCTGCTTGGACAGCGCCTCGGCCTGCTCCTCCACGGCCGCGAGCCGCGCGGACAGCTCGGCGAGCAGCCCGGCGGACTCCTTGCCGCCGACCGCGCCCTTGCCACCGCCCTCCAACTGCAGACGCAGCAGCGCCGCCTGCTCCCGCAGCTGGCAGTTCTTCATGTACAGCTCGACGAAGACCGAGACCTTCGCACGCAGCACCCACGGGTCGAACGGCTTGGAGATGTAGTCCACCGCGCCGGCCGCGTACCCCCGGAAGGTGTGGTGCGGGCCGTGGTTGATCGCCGTGAGGAAGATGATCGGGATGTCCCGGGTCCGCTCGCGCCGCTTGATGTGCGCGGCGGTCTCGAAACCGTCCATACCCGGCATCTGGACATCCAGCAGAATGACCGCGAAATCGTCCGTGAGCAGTGCTTTGAGCGCTTCCTCCCCGGACGATGCCCGTACCAGCGTCTGATCGAGCGCAGAGAGGATGGCCTCCAGCGCCAGCAGATTCTCCGGCCGGTCATCGACCAGGAGGATCTTGGCCTTCTGCACCATGGCCCGCCCTCCTCGCCCCGGCGGTACACCGGGCGCCGCCCCAGGGGACGACTCCCTTTCGCCGCCCGTCCTTGTGCCGGTCATCGTAGCCGCACCCCACCTGTCGCCACACCCTGTCACCGCGATGTCACTGTGCACGCAACGGAAACGCGGCGGCAGCCCGGATGGTTCCCGGAATCCGGGATTCCCACACGTCCACGGCCCCTGTGATCCGACAACTCCCCGGGCACGCCGAAGGTTCCCGCGACGTCCACGTCCGCTCCGCTCGTCGGGCCCAGCGCGCGCCTCGCCGTCACTCCGTGCCCATCCACTGCTGCATCACCGCCAGCAGGTGGTCCGGGTCGACCGGCTTGGTGACGTAGTCGGAGGCGCCCGACTCGATCGCCTTCTCCCGGTCGCCCTTCATGGCCTTCGCGGTCAGCGCGATGATCGGCAGCCCGGCGAACTGCGGCATCCTGCGGATCGCCGTGGTCGTCGCGTACCCGTCCATCTCCGGCATCATGATGTCCATCAGGACGACCGCCACGTCGTCGTGCTGCTCCAGCACCTCGATGCCCTCGCGGCCGTTCTCCGCGTACAGCACCGACAGTCCGTGCTGCTCCAGGACGCTGGTGAGCGCGAACACGTTCCGGATGTCGTCGTCGACGATCAGCACCTTCTCGCCGCCGAACCGCACCGTCCGGGCCGGCTGCGGCGCGCTCTCCTGCTCGGGGATCGCCGTCCACTGCTCGGACCGCTGTTCGCCGCGCGGCAGGCTCCGGCGGCGGCGCCGGAACAGCGCCGCGGGACCGTTCTGCGTGTCGCGGTACGACTTCACCTCGGCCGGGGTCTCGATCTCCACGGCGGACAGCTCCGAGGACCGCTCCGACTGGGAGGCGACCAGCTCACCGGCCTCCAGCGGGGGCACGGACTGCTGGTAGCCCTGCGGCGGCAGCTCGCTCGGGTGCAGCGGCAGATACAGCGTGAACGTCGAGCCGCGGCCCGGCTCGCTCTGCGCGTGGATCTCGCCGCCGAGCAGCTGCGCGATCTCCCGCGAGATCGACAGCCCGAGACCGGTCCCGCCGTACTTGCGGCTCGTCGTGCCGTCCGCCTGCTTGAACGCCTCGAAGATCACCCGCATCTTGCTGGCCGCGATGCCGATGCCCGTGTCCGTCACCGAGAACGCGATCAGCTCGCCGTCCGCGTCGGTCAGCGAACCGGCCTCCAGCAGCTGCTCCCGGATGGACTGCGGCACATTCGACCCGGCGGGCCGGATCACCAGCTCCACCGACCCGGAGTCGGTGAACTTCACCGCGTTCGACAGCAGGTTCCGCAGCACCTGCAGCAGCCGCTGCTCGTCGGTGTGCAGCGTCGCCGGCAGCTCCGGCGAGACCCGTACGGACAGATCCAGGCCCTTCTCGGCGGTCAGCGGCCGGAAGGTGGCCTCCACGTAGTCCACGAGCTGGACGAGCGCGATGCGCGTCGGGGAGACGTCCATCTTGCCCGCCTCGACCTTCGACAGGTCGAGGATGTCGTTGATCAGCTGGAGCAGGTCGGAGCCGGCGCCGTGAATGGTCTCCGCGAACTCCACCTGCTTCGGCGACAGGTTCCCCTCGGCGTTGTCGGCGAGGAGCTTGGCCAGGATCAGCAGCGAGTTGAGCGGGGTGCGCAGCTCGTGCGACATGTTCGCGAGGAACTCGCTCTTGTAGCGCATCGACACCGCGAGCTGCTCGGCACGCTCCTCGAGGACCTGCCGGGCCTCCTCGATCTCGGTGTTCTTCACCTCGATGTCCCGGTTCTGCCGGGCCAAAAGCTCGGCCTTCTCCTCCAGTTCGGCGTTGGACGCCTGCAGCGCCTTCTGCCGGTTCTCCAACTCGGCCGAACGCTCGCGCAGTTGCTCGGTCAGCTCCTGCGACTGCTTCAGCAGCTGTTCGGTCTTGGTGTTGACCGAGATGGTGTTGACGCTGGTCGCGATCATCTCGGCGATCTGGTTGAGGAAGTCCCGCTGGATCTGCGTGAAGGGGGTGAACGAGGCCAGCTCGATCACGCCGAGCACCTTGCCCTCGAACAGCACCGGCAGCACGATCACCTGCGCGGGCGGCGCCTCGCCGAGCCCGGAGGAGATCTTCAGATAGCCGCTGGGCGCGTTGTCCACGAGGATCGTCCGCTTCTCCTGGGCGGCCGTCCCGATCAGCGCCTCACCCGGCCGGAACGACGTCGGCATGGAGCCCATCGAGTAGCCGTACGACCCCAGCATGCGCAGCTCGTAGTCGTCCTCACCGCCGACGATGTCCTTGCCCTCCATGAGCGGCATCGCGAGGAAGAACGCGCCGTGCTGCGCGGACACCACCGGAGTCAGCTCGCTCATGATCAGCGAGGCCACGTCCTCCAGGTCCCGGCGGCCCTGCATGAGCGCGGAGATGCGGGCGAGGTTGCCCTTGAGCCAGTCCTGCTCCTTGTTGGCGATCGTGGTGTCGCGCAGGTTGGCGATCATCTTGTTGATGTAGTCCTGCAGTTCCTGGATCTCACCGGACGCGTCCACGTCGATCTTCAGGTTCAGGTCGCCGCGGGTCACCGCGGTCGCCACGCGCGCGATGGCACGCACCTGCCGGGTCAGGTTCCCGGCCATCTCGTTCACCGACTCGGTCAGGTCCCGCCAGGTGCCGTCGACGTCACGCACGCGTGCCTGACCGCCGAGCTGCCCTTCGGTGCCCACCTCGCGGGCCACCCGCGTGACCTCCTCGGCGAAGCTGGACAGCTGGTCGACCATCGTGTTGATCGTCGTCTTCAGCTCGAGGATCTCGCCCCGCGCGTCAATGTCGATCTTCTTGGTCAAGTCACCCTTGGCGATGGCCGTGGTGACCATGGCGATGTTGCGCACCTGACCGGTCAGGTTGGACGCCATCTGGTTCACGGACTCGGTGAGGTCCTTCCAGGTACCGGCCACACCCGGTACATGCGCCTGGCCGCCGAGGATGCCGTCCGTGCCCACCTCACGGGCCACCTTGGTGACCTGGTCGGCGAACGAACTCAGCGTCTTGACCATGGTGTTGATGGTGTCGGCGAGCTGCGCGACCTCGCCGCGCGCCTCGATCGTCACCTGACGCGTCAGGTCACCGTTGGCGACCGCCGCCGCCACCTGGGAGATGTTCCGCACCTGCATGGTCAGGTTGTTGGCCATCAGGTTGACGTTGTTGCTGAGGTCCTTCCAGATACCGGTGACACCCGGCACGTGCGCCTGGCCGCCCAGGATGCCCTCGGTGCCCACCTCACGGGCCACCCGGGTCACCTGCTCGGCGAAGCTGGACAGCTGGTCGACCATCGTGTTGACCGTCGTGACGAGCTCAAGGATCTCGCCCTTCGCGTCAACGGTGATCTTCTTGGACAGGTCGCCCTTGGCCACCGCGGTCGTGACCTCGGCGATGTTGCGCACCTGGATCGTCAGGTTGTTCGCCATGAAGTTCACGGACTGCGTGAGGTCCTTCCAGGTGCCGGAGACGCCCTGGACCTCGGCCTGGCCGCCCAGCATGCCCTCGGTGCCCACCTCACGGGCCACCCGCGTGACCTCCTGGGCGAACGACGACAGCTGGTCGACCATCGTGTTCAGGGTGTTCTTCAGCTCCAGGATCTCCCCGCGCGCGTCCACGGTGATCTTCTGCGAGAGGTCACCGCGGGCCACGGCGGTGGCGACCTGGGCGATGTTGCGCACCTGGGCGGTGAGGTTGCCGGCCATGCCGTTCACGGAATCGGTGAGGTCCCGCCACACACCGGCGACACCGGGCACCTGCGCCTGCCCGCCGAGCCGGCCCTCGGTACCCACGTCCCGGGCCACCCGGGTCACCTGGTCGGCGAAGGCGGACAGCTGATCGACCATCGTGTTGATCGTGTTCTTCAGCTCGAGGATCTCGCCCCGCGCGTCGACGTCGATCTTCTGCGACAGATCACCGCGCGCCACGGCCGTCGTCACCTGGGCGATCTGCCGCACCTGGGACGTCAGGTTGCCGGCCATGAAGTTGACGGAGTCCGTCAGCTCCTTCCACGTGCCCGAGACGCCGTCCACCCGGGCCTGACCGCCCAGGCGGCCCTCCGTACCCACGTCCCGGGCCATCCGCGTCACCTGATCGGCGAAGCTCGACAGCTGGTCCACCATCCGGTTCACGGTGTTCTTCAGCTGGAGCATCTCGCCGGAGACGTCGACGGTGACCTTCTGGGACAGGTCGCCGTTGGCCACCGCGGTGGTCACCTGGGCGATGTTGCGCACCTGGCCGGTCAGGTTGCGGAATGCGGTGTTGACGGAGTCCGTCAGGTCCTTCCACGTACCGGCCGCGCCCGGCACCTGCGCCTGCCCGCCCAGCTCACCCTCGACCCCGATCTCCCGCGCGACGCGCGTCACCTCGGCACCGAACGCCGACAGCTGGTCCACCATGCCGTTGACGGTGTTCTTCAGCTCCAGCATCTCGCCGGCCACGTCCACGGTGACCTTCTGCGACAGGTCGCCGCTGGCCACCGCGGTCGTCACCGCGGCGATGTCGCGCACCTGCGTGGTCAGGTTCCGGAAGACCGTGTTGACGGAGTCCGTCAGGTCCTTCCAGGTACCGGCGGCGCCCGGCACGTTCGCCTGCCCGCCGAGCCTGCCCTCCGCTCCGACCTCGTTCGCCACCCGCGTGACCTCGTCGGCGAAGATCCGCAGCGTCTCGGTCATCTGGTTGATCGTCTCGGCGAGCTGCGCCACCTCACCGCGCGCCGGAACCGTCACCTTCTGGGACAGATCACCGTTGGCGACCGCGGTCGTCACCTGTGAGATCCCGCGCACCTGGGCGGTCAGGTTGCCGGCCATGGTGTTGACGGAGTCGGTCAGCTCCTTCCACACACCGGCCACCTCGGGCACCTGCGCCCGGCCGCCCAGGATGCCCTCGGTGCCCACCTCCCGGGCCACCCGCGTGACCTCGGAGGAGAAGGCCGACAGCTGGTCCACCATCGTGTTGACGGTGTTCTTCAGCTCCAGCATCTCGCCGGCGACATGGACGGTCACCTTGCGCGACAGGTCACCCTTGGCCACCGCCGTGGTCACCAGCGCGATGTCCCGCACCTGAGCGGTCAGCCGGTCCGCCATGGTGTTGACGGACTCGGTCAGGTCCTTCCACGAACCGGACATTCCGCGCACCCGGGCCTGCCCGCCGAGCTTGCCCTCGGTGCCGACCTCGCTGGCCACGCGCGTGACCTCGTCCGTGAACGTCGACAACTGGTCGACCAGGTTGTTGACGGTACGGCCGACCTTCAGGAACTCACCCCGCAGCGGATGCCCCGTACCGCCGTCCGGCGCCTGTGTCCGCAGCTCCATCCGCGGCGACAGATCGCCCTCGGCGACCGCCGTGAGCACCCGGCTGACCTCCGACACGGGCCGGACGAGATCGTCGACCAGCGCGTTGGAGTTGTCGATGGCGGTCGCCCAGGAGCCCTCGCAGGCCCCCGTCTCCAGCCGTTCCGTGAGTTTTCCCTCACGCCCGACCATGCGCCGCACCCGCGACAGCTCACCGGTCAGATGCAGATTCCGGTCGGCGACCTCGTTGAAGACGGCCGCGATCTCCGAGATCACGCCGTCCCCGGACACCGTGAGCCGCTTGCGGAAGTTCCCGTCACGCATCGCCACCAGAGCGGCCAGCAGCCGGTTCAGGGCAGCTGTGTCCACGGCGGTGGTGCCGCCGCTCCTGCCCAGGGACGGTCCGCCTTTCGCGCGCGTCTTCGTGCCCCGCGTCGCCGCGCCAGACTCCACTGTGTCCCTCCCGGAGGGGTAGACCGTTACTGCTGTGCTCGGCCGCATCGGCCCGGCGTGCCGGTCATCGGCATACCGGTTACTTCCGCGTACCGGTTACTGCTGCGTATTTCTGCCAGACGAGATCCGGCCACACCAAGGGCTGCTGCCCGCCGCGCACGGAACGCACGCAGGCCGACCCGACCTTCATCAGAAGCTTGCCCAGTGTTTCACCCCGGCCGAACCAGGCCATAACAGTTCGGCAGCTTCGCACATCGTCCGCACACCCTGGGGGGTAAACACCGGCGACCGGCATCCGCTCGGACGGCGAAGGTAAGTAACCTTGCATGCGGCTGTCCAGCCACACCGGTCCCGACCGGCCTGGGCGGTGGCACGAGCACGAGCGGGCATCGGAGGGGCGGCCGCAGACCATGACCACCGGACTGATCCCCGGGGGACAGCCCCCGGAGCCACAGCCGACGGGTGAGCTGATGCCGCAGCAGCGGCGCGAGCCGGCCGGCCCCGCAGATGTGCATATCGACAATCGGCCGAGGAGTTCTGTGATCACCGCGCGCGCGGCCGCCAGCTTCGAGCCCGTCGGGCGGTCGGTCGCGACCGCCCGGTCCTTCGTCCGCGACACCCTTCAGGGCTGGGGCTTCGCCGACATCGTCGACGACGCGGTCGTCCTGACCAGCGAGCTGGTGACCAACGCGGTCGTCCACGCGGGCACGCACGCGGAGGTGCTGTGCCTGCGCACCGAGGACGGCGTGCGCATCGAGGTCTCCGACCGGTACCCGGAACGCGAGGTCCCCCTCCAGAACTCCTCCGTCACCATGGGCAGCCCCGACCGGGAGGGCGGCCGCGGCCTGCAGCTGTGCGCGGCCCTGGCCACCCGCTGGGGCGTGGACTACACGCCCACCCACAAGAACGTCTGGTTCCAGCTCAACCCGCCCGAACGCGCGGTCGGCACCCGCACGGCCGGGCCGTCCCTGCCCCCCGACCTCCTCCCGCTGGCCGACAGCCGGGTGCGCGTCGCGGTCCTCCAGGTCGACCGGAAGGGCTCCGTCAACGCCTGGAACGAGGACGCCGAGGAACTCTTCGGCTACCCGGCGGCCGAGGCCATCGGCAAGCCCCTCACCGAACTCGCGGCCTGGCCGCACACCCCGGGCACCAGCACCGGCGTCGCCGAGGCGCTCCAGCTCTCGCGCTGGGAGGGCAGCTACGGCATCCGCGGCGCCGACGGCCGGGTCGTCCGGGTGTACGCCTCCCACCTCCGGGTCCGCGACACCGGCGGAGAGCCCTCCACCGTCTGCCTCCTGGTACGGGACCACGAACGCGCCGTCCTGCAGACGCCGTCGCGCGTCCCGGCCACCGACCAGCCCCAGTCCGCCGACGGGCAGAGCACCGACCCCTTCGAGGTGTTCATCGGCTCGCCCGCCCCGGACGACCTCGACGGCCTGCTGCAGCGCACGGTGGAACGCGCCCGCGACATGCTCGACGCCGACTCCGCGTTCCTGCTCCTGGCCACCGACGACGAGACCGAGCTGGAGGTCCGCGCCTCCACCGGCCTGCCCTCCGCCCGCCAGCGCTTCGCCCGCGTCCCCGTCGAAGCCGGCCCGGGCCGCTACGGCTCCGCGCGCATGCCCGCCGTCCACGACGACCTGTCGGCCGTACCCGGCGCCGTCCCCCTCCTGGCCGGTACCGGCATGCGCTCGGTCGTCACGGTCCCGCTCAAGGTCGAGGGCCGCCTCACCGGCTCCCTCGGCGTCGCCGCGGAGGCACCCGGCCGGTACTCCAACGAGGAGGCACTGCGCCTGCAGTTCGCCGCCGACCGGATCGCCCTGGCCGTCGAGTCGGCCCGCCTGGGCGAGCTGGAGCGGCTGCGCCGCGGCTCCCTCAGCTTCCTGGTCGAAGCCTCCGACCTGCTGGCCGGCACCCTGGACCGCGATCAGACGCTGGCGCTGATGGCCCAGATGACGGTACCGACGCTGGCCACCTGGTGCGCGGTGTACACGATCGCCGACCAGGCCTCCGAGCCGTACCTGTCCTACGTCCTGCACGAGGACGAGGAACTCATCGACGGCATCAAGTCGTTGTTGTCGAAGATCCCGCCGCCGGACCCGGTCCCGACCCCCGGCGCCCGCGTCTGGACCGCCCCCGCCGAGGTCGCCCACCAGGCCGCCCTGCGCACCTCCATGCGCAGCCTCGGACTGTCCGGCGGCCCCACGCGCCAGGTGTCCTCGGGCATCGGGCCGACACTGGCGACGGCCGGCGCGGTCGGCGGCGAGACGGTCGTGCTGCCGCTCGTGGCCCGCAACCGCGTCATCGGCATGCTGACCCTCGGCAAGCCCACCGACGAGCATTTCCGCCAGGAGATCCTGGAACTCGCCGAGGACCTGAGCCGCCGGGCCGCCCTCGCCCTGGACAACGCCCGCCTGTACTCGGAGCGCACGGCCATCAGCCAGGCCCTCCAGCGCAGCCTGCTCCCGCCCGGCACGCCGCACATCGACGGCGTCGAGGTCGAGGTCATCTACCGCGCGGCCGGCGAGGGCAACGAGGTCGGCGGCGACTTCTACGACGTCTTCCCCATCGGCGAGGGCGCGTACGGCTTCGCCATCGGCGACGTCTGCGGTACGGGCCCCAACGCGGCTGCGGTCACCGGCCTGGCCCGGCACGCGCTGCGCCTGCTGGCCCGCGAGGGCCTGAGCGGCCCGGCCGTACTGGAGCGCCTGAACTCCGCGATCCTCGACGAGGGCGACCGCAGTCGCTTCCTGACCCTCCTCTACGGCGAGTTGCGCCCGCAGCAGGACGGCAGTGCCGATCTGAAGGTCGTCTGCGCCGGCCACCCGCTCCCGCTGCGCCTGCGCCAGGACGGCACGGTGGTGGCGGCGGCCGAACCACAGCCCCTCCTGGGCGTCATGGAGGATCTGGAGCTGTACGAGGAGACACTCACCCTGGACCCCGGTGACGTGCTGCTCTGCGTCACGGACGGCGTCACCGAACGCCGCGAGGGCACGCGCATGCTGGGCGACGACGGCCTCGCCGATGTCCTCACCACCTGCACGGGCCTCACGGCGGGCGCGGTGGCGGCGCGCATCATGCGCGCGGTGGAACGCTTCGCGTCGGACGCCCCGTCCGACGACATGGCGATTCTGGCGATGCGGGTGCCGGGATTCCACACGGAGGCATGAAGCAGGGAGGCATGAGAAAAGGCCCCACCCGGAAGGGTGGGGCCTTTATTACGTGAGCCCCCAAACGGAATCGAACCGTTGACCTTCTCCTTACCATGGAGACGCTCTGCCGACTGAGCTATAGGGGCCTGTCGCTTTCGGGGTTTCCTCCGTAGCGACGAAGAAACTGTACCCCGAACAGGCCCGACTTCCCAAACTCGTTCGGTGACCGTTCAGAAGGCGGGCTGGAGCAGTCCGCCGAGTGCGTTGCAGGCGGACACGATGCGCTGCATCTCCCGCTTGGTGAGCGAGGCGTCCACGGGAAGCGCGAGCGTCTCGTCGGCGGCCAGCTCGGTCTGCGGCAACGAGACGCTGCGACGGAACTCCGGCAGCCGGTGCACAGGCGTCTTCACCGGCACTCGGCACTCAACTCCCTTGGCCCGTACGGCACGGGCGAACGCGTCCCGGTCCGGCCGGCCGTTCCCCGGAACGCGCACGACGTACTGCTGATAGGTGTGCCCGTCTCCGCCGTCCGGCGTCCGTACGCCCTTGAGTCTGGCGTCGAGATACGCGGCACGTTCCCTGCGCTGCGCCATCTCGTCGTACGGCGTCTCGGACTCGCCCTGCTCCAGCACCAGCAGCCCGTGCCGCTGCCCGAGCGCGTGCAACCGCCCGGTGTCCGCCCGCCGTCCGAAGCGGTGTACGACAACGACCGCGGCGGTACGCGAGGTTATGGCTGCTTCGACCGCGTCCGGGTCGAGGCAGTAGGTCAGCGGATCTATGTCGGCGAACACGGGGAGCCCGCCGACCAGGGTCACGGCCCCGGCGAGCTCGACGTTCCCGAAGGCCGGTACGACGACCTCGTCACCGACTCCGACGCCGGCGGCCCTGAGCATGGCTGCAGTTCCCATGCCTGGGATGCTGGGCGGGCGACGTGAACGACACGTTAAGCGAACCAAAAAAAGGCCGGACCCCGAACCGAAGTTCAGGATCCGACCTTTTAATAATTGTTCGGCGGTGTCCTACTCTCCCACAGGGTCCCCCCTGCAGTACCATCGGCGCTGTGAGGCTTAGCTTCCGGGTTCGGAATGTAACCGGGC
>NZ_JBICWR010000016.1:0-198859 GCF_043199855.1 Streptomyces sp. NPDC048521 | reverse complement strand
GTTGAGTTCTCAAGGAACGGTCGCTTCCTTCGTACTCACCCTCTCGGGCTTTCCTCCGGGCGCTTCCCTTCGGTGTTTCCGACTCTATCAGATCTCTTCTCGATCCGATTTCCTCGGTGCTTTCCAGGTTCCCGCTCTCGCGGTTCCCTTTCCGGCGGTTCCGACTTTATCAGAAGTTCTGAGTCGGTTTTCCCGCCCCCTCCGGGCACCTGTGTCCAGCGCATGAAGTGCTGGGGTTCCCGCCCGGGCGGAGCCGTAAACGTACTGGAGCGGGGCGCCCCGATGCAAATCGAGGGGCCCCGCTCCAGGATCACGTGGTTGAGCGGTCGTTGGGCCGTCAGACCTCCACGACCACGGGCAGGATCATCGGCCTGCGGCGATACGAGTCCGAGACCCACTTGCCGAGCGTGCGGCGGATGAGCTGCTGGAGCTGGTGGGGCTCCACGACGCCGTCCTGGGCGGACCGCTCCAGGACCTCCGTGATCTTCGGGATGACGTCGGCGAAGGCCGAGTCCTCGATGCCGGAGCCACGGGCCTGGACGTGCGGACCACCGGTGATCTTGCCGGTGGAGGAGTCCACGACCACGAAGACCGAGATGATGCCCTCGTCACCGAGGATCTTGCGGTCCTTGAGGGCCGGCTCACCGACATCGCCGACGGAGAGGCCGTCGACATAGACGTAACCGGCCTGGACCTTGCCGGAGATCTTGGCCTTGCCCTCGATCAGGTCCACCGCCACACCGTCCTCGGCGATGACGATCCGGTCGTGCGGGACGCCCGTCAGAGCGCCCAGCTCGGCGTTGGCGCGCAGGTGGCGCCATTCACCGTGGACCGGCATCAGGTTCTTCGGGCGGCAGATGTTGTAGAAGTACAGCAGCTCGCCCGCGGACGCGTGGCCGGAGACGTGCACTTTGGCGTTGCCCTTGTGGACGACGTCGGCGCCCCAGCGGGTCAGGCCGTTAATCACGCGGTAGACCGCGTTCTCGTTCCCGGGGATCAGGGAGGACGCCAGGATGACCGTGTCGCCGTCGACGATGCGGATCTGGTGATCACGGTTGGCCATGCGGGACAGGGCCGCCATCGGCTCGCCCTGCGAGCCCGTGCAGACCAGCACGATCTCGTGCTCGGGCAGGTCGTCCAGCGTCTTGACGTCCACCACCAGGCCCGGCGGCACCTTCAGGTAGCCGAGGTCCCGGGCGATGCCCATGTTGCGGACCATGGAGCGGCCGACGAAGGCGACCCGACGGCCGTACTCGTGGGCGGCGTCCAGAATCTGCTGGATGCGGTGGACATGGCTGGCGAAGCTCGCCACGATGATCCGCTTGCGGGCGCCCGCGAAGACCTGGCGCAGGACGTTGGAGATGTCGCGCTCGGGCGGGACGAACCCCGGGACCTCGGCGTTCGTCGAGTCGGCGAGGAGAAGGTCGATGCCTTCCTCGCTCAGCCGCGCGAACGCGTGGAGGTCGGTGAGGCGGTTGTCCAGCGGGAGCTGGTCCATCTTGAAGTCGCCGGTGTGGACGACCATGCCCGCGGGCGTGCGGACGGCGACCGCCAGGGCGTCGGGGATGGAGTGGTTGACGGCGACGAACTCGCAGTCGAAGGGGCCGATGCGCTCGCGGTTCCCCTCCGCCACCTCCAGGGTGTACGGGCGGATCCGGTGCTCCTGCAGCTTGGCCTCGATCAGGGCGAGGGTCAGCTTGGAGCCGATCAGCGGGATGTCCGGCTTCTCGCGGAGCAAGTAGGGGACGCCGCCGATGTGGTCCTCGTGGCCGTGCGTGAGGACGATGCCCTCGATGTCGTCGAGGCGGTCCCTGATGGACGAGAAGTCCGGCAGGATCAGGTCGATTCCGGGCTGCTCCTCCTCGGGGAAGAGCACTCCGCAGTCGACGATCAGCAGGCGGCCGCCGTACTCGAAGACCGTCATGTTTCGGCCGATCTCGCCGAGACCGCCGAGCGGGGTGATACGCAGGCCGCCCTCGGGGAGCGGCGGGGGCGGGCCGAGTTCAGGATGCGGATGACTCAAAAGACTCTCCTCACCACGCGCGCCACGTACCGGTACGGCACGTGGCGCGCATGACGTTCGTGCGGAAGCAGTTGTCGTTGTGGGTGCGGGCACCGGCGGCCCGCTGTATTCGGTTGTTCTTCAGTTGTGAAGCCCGGGTGCTGCCAAGTCTGTTGTCAGAGCTGTACCCCGCCGGCAGCAAGATCGATCTTGAGCTGGGCGATCTCCTCGGCCGAGCACTCGACCATGGGCGCGCGCAGGGGCCCGGCGGGCAGACCCTGGAGGGTGAGCGCCGCCTTGGTGGTCATGACGCCCTGGGTGCGGAACATGCCGGTGTAGACCGGGAGCAGCTTCTGGTGGATCTCGGTGGCCTTGACGACGTCGCCGGAGGTGTACGCGTCGACGAGGGCGCGCAGGTCCGGGGTGACGACGTGGCCGACGACCGAGACGAAGCCGACCGCGCCCACGGAGAGCAGGGGCAGGTTGAGCATGTCGTCGCCGGAGTACCAGGCGAGGCCGGACTGGGCGATGGCCCAGCCGGCGCGGCCGAGGTCGCCCTTGGCGTCCTTGTTGGCGACGATCCTGGGGTGCTCGGCGAGGCGGACGAGCGTCTCGGTGTTGATCGGGACGCCGCTGCGGCCGGGGATGTCGTAGAGCATGACCGGCAGGCCGGTGGCGTCCGCGATGGTGGTGAAGTGCCGGTACAGGCCCTCCTGCGGGGGCTTGTTGTAGTACGGCGTGACGACCAGGAGGCCGTGGGCGCCGACACGCTCGGCCTCGCGGGCCAGCTCGATGCTGTGGCGGGTGTCGTTGGTGCCGACGCCGGCCACCACGTGGGCGCGGTCGCCGACCGCCTCCAGTACGGCTCGTACCAGGTCCGATTTCTCCGCGTCGCTGGTGGTGGGGGACTCGCCGGTGGTGCCGTTGATGATCAGGCCGTCGTTGCCTGCGTCCACCAGGTGGGCGGCGAGCCGCTGCGCGCCGTCGAGGTCGAGTGCGCCGTCCGCCGTGAAGGGCGTGACCATGGCGGTGAGGACCCGCCCGAAGGGGGTCTGCGGAGTGGAGGTCGGAGCCATGGGTAACACGCTACTCGGTGCGCACCGCGCGGTCTGCGCTTGGGGTGCCGGGTAAGTCAGGACAAATGCGGAGCCCGGCACTGCCTGCTCGGGGGTTCAAGCAGTGCCGGGTCCGTTTGATCAGGCTAGATGAACTTCTCTAAATGCCGCAATACGGACACTTCGCGAGGCTGACCCGTACATCCGTTCCGGGTGGGGGAACAGGGCTTCGTTACGGGGCCACACGCCCGTTCGCGTTGAAGGCGGCGTACGTCAGCGGCATGAGCTTCGACCACTCCGCCTCCATCTTCTCGCCGACCATCTCGATCTCCCGCTGCGGGAAGGACGGCACCTTGGCCAGCTCGTGCTGGGTGCGCAGGCCGAGGAAGTGCATCAGGGAGCGGGCGTTGCAGGTGGCGTACATCGAGGAGTAGAGGCCGACGGGGAGTGCGGCGCGGGCGACCTCGCGGGCCACACCCTCGGCGAGCAGCTTCTGGTAGGCCGCGTACGCCTGCTCGTAGGACTCCTCCAGGGTGCCGCGGACCGCCTCGTGCTGGGCCGGGGTGCCCTCCACGAAGACGTACTTGCCCGGACGGCCCTGCTGGACGAGCTTGCGGGAGGCGTCGGGGACGTAGAAGACCGGCTGCAGCTCCCGGTAGCGGCCGGACTCCTCGTTGTACGACCAGCCGACCCGGTGCCGCATGAACTCGCGGAAGACGAAGATCGGGGCGCTGATGAAGAAGGTCATCGAGTTGTGCTCGAACGGGCTGCCGTGCCGGTCGCGCATCAGGTAGTTGATCAGGCCCTTGGAGCGCTCGGGGTCCTTCTTCAGCTCGTCCAGGGACTGCTCGCCGGCGGTCGAGACACGGGCGGCGAAGAGGACGTCGGCGTCCGAAGCGCTGGACTTCACCAGTTCGACGGTGACGTCACTACGGAACGTGAGCGACTCGGTGGTCACGGGGGTTGGGGTCCTTCCCATCACTTCTGCGGTTCCCGCCCACCTTACGGGGCACCCGCGGGGGCCGGAGCAGCACCTCGCCTCGGAAAACCCACCGGCGATTTTTTCCGACATGGGCACCTTTTGTGTCACTCGGCCGTCTGTATCGGTGAGGACTGCACGTTCGATCCCGAAAGGAGAGCAGTCGCGATGTTCCGTCGGCGCGAGCCCGTACCCTTCGCCTTCCTGGCCGAGGCGGACAGGTTCCGCAGCAATGTCACTCCCCCGCCCCGTGGGCGGGCGTCCTTCGGTGAGATAGCCGGGCGCTGGCTGCTGGGCCTCACCCTCGTCGCCGGGCTGGTCGGCGCGCTGGTCCTCGCCATGCCGGCGCTGTCCACGCCGTCCAGTACGCCGGTGGAGCAGTCCCAGGCCTCACAGGGGCACTGACCCTTCCGGACGCTCCAGGCTGGTGGGCGGGAACCGGGCCGGATAGCCTCACCGGGCACAGCCCACGCGAGGACCGAGTGAGGACCAGCCGTGCCCCTGCCCTTTCTGACGGCCGACCGCACCTTCGAGGCGGCATCCGAGAGCGCGCTGCCGTACGACGACCGGGAGCGCTGGCGACGCCCGTACCGGCCCGGGCCCTGGCGGGTGGGCGGGGCCGCGCTGGGGCTGCTGCTCGCCTCGTTCGTGCTGTTCGCGGCGGTCCTCATCGCCGTGACCGGCTCGGTGTCCTCCTCCGGCTTCTCCTCCGCCGGGGTGGTCCTCGGCGTGGGTGTGGCCGTCATCGGCGGTGCGCTGCGGCTGTTGCGCATGGGGGTGTGGGTGAGCGGGAGCGGGCTGCGTCAGGTCGGCTTCCTGGCGACGCGGACGGTGCCGTGGGCGCGGGTCGTCTCCGTGCGGACGGTGCAGCAGCCGGTGCGCTGGCTGGGGCTGCCGCGGACGGTGCAGGGGCAGGCGCTGGTTCTCGTGCCCCGGGACCGGCGCGCCGAGGACACGGCTCCTCTGCTGACCACGCACGGTCTGGACTTCCTGGGCCGCCCGACGGCCTTCGACCGGGCGGCGGACGCGGTGGAGGCGTGGGCCGCGGAGTACCGGCGCGGCTGACCCGTCCCGGACACGGCGAAGGGGCCGACCGCTGTGATGCGGACCGGCCCCTTCGGCATATCGGTCCGGTGCCCTATCGGTCCGGTGCCCCGCACATCCGCCGCCGGGCGGCGCGTACGGCTGTCTCGTACGGCTAGACCTGGACCGTCCTGCCCTCGTGCAGGGCGATGGCGCGCTGCATCGCCTTGCGGGCGCGCGGGGTGTCACGGGCGTCGTGGTAGGCGACGGCGAGCCGGAACCAGCAGCGCCAGTCGTCGGGGAACGCCTCGGTCTCGGCTTTGCGCCTGGCGAAGACCTCGTCGGCCGAGTCACGGTCGATACGGCCGCTCGCGGTGCGCTTCAGTTCGTCGACGGGCAGGCCGCCCTCGGCGTCGAGTTCGGCGGCGAGCCGGTTGGCCTTGCGGACGAACTGGGTGTTCTTCCACAGGAACCACAGGCCGATGACCGGCAGGATCAGCACCGCCACGCCGAAGGTGACGGTGAGGAGCGTGCCGGACTGGATGAGCATGACGCCGCGGCTGCCGACCAGGACGAAGTAGAAGACCAGGACGGCGGCCGTGACGAGGTAGGTGATCTTCGCGCGCATGACGTGTTCGGGCTCGGCTCAGGTCTCAGCTCAGGTCCAGGAAGTGCTCCAGGCCGAAGGTCAGGCCCGGAGTGGTCACCACGCGGCGGGCGCCGAGCAGGATGCCCGGCATGAAGCTGCTGTGGTGCAGGGAGTCGTGCCGCACGGTCAGGGTCTCGCCCTCGCCGCCGAGCAGGACCTCCTGGTGGGCCAGGAGACCGCGCAGCCGGACCGCGTGCACCGGGACCCCGTCGACGCTGGCACCCCGCGCGCCGTCCAGGGCCGTGACCGTGGCGTCCGGCGCCGGAGCGGTGCCGGCTTCCCGGCGCGCCTCGGCGATGAGCTGTGCCGTGCGGGTGGCCGTACCGCTCGGGGCGTCCACCTTGTTCGGGTGGTGCAGCTCGACGACCTCCACCGACTCGAAATAGGGCGCGGCGATCTGGGCGAACTTCATCGTCAGGACGGCGCCGATGGAGAAGTTCGGCGCGATGAGCACGCCGGTCTCCGGGGACTGGGCGAGCCAGCCCTTCAGCTGCGCGAGGCGGTCCTCGGTCCAGCCCGTCGTACCGACGACCGCGTGGATGCCGTGGCGCACGCAGAAGTCGAGGTTGCCCATGACGGAGGCCGGGGTGGTCAGTTCGACGGCGACCTGGGCGCCGGTCTCCGCCAGGGTCTCCAGCTTGTCGCCCCGGCTGAGGGCGGCGACCAGCTCCATGTCCTCGGCGGCCTCGACCGCCTTGACCGCCTCGGACCCGATCCGGCCCTTGGCACCGAGGACCGCCACGCGCAGCTTGCTCATGTTTGCTTCCTTACCGACTTACCGAATCCGACGAACGGAGGGGTTCAGGCGACAGCATCGTGCAGCCGCGCGGCCTGTTTGTCCTTCAGCGGGCCGATGACCGACAGCGACGGGCGCTGCCCCAGGATGTCGCGGGCGACCGAGCGGACCTCGTCCGGGGTGACCGCCGCTATCCGGGCCAGCATGTCGTCCACGGACATCTGCTCGCCCCAGCACAGCTCACTCTTGCCGATACGGTTCATCAGCGCGCCGGTGTCCTCGAGTCCGAGGACGGTGGAGCCCTGGAGCTGGCCGACGGCGCGGCTTATCTCGTCGTCCGAGAGGCCGTTGACCGCGACGTGGTCGAGTTCGTCCCGGCAGATCTTCAGCACGTCGTGCACCTGGCTCGGCCGGCAGCCGGCGTACACGCCGAACAGACCGCAGTCGGCGAAGCCGGAGGTGTACGAGTACACGCTGTAGGCGAGGCCGCGCTTCTCCCGGACCTCCTGGAAGAGGCGGGAGGACATGCCGCCGCCGAGGGCGGTGTTGAGCACGCCCATGGCCCAGCGGCGGTCGTCCGTGCGGGCGAGACCCGGCATGCCGAGGACGACGTGCGCCTGCTCGGTCTTGCGGGCGAGCAGCTCGACCTGGCCGGCCGTGCGGATCGTCCGGCGGCCGTCGCGCGGGGCGACGGGCGGCGCGTCGAGGTTCTTGAAGGCGCCCGCCTTCTCGAACGCCGCGCGGACCTGACGTACGACCTTGTTGTGGTCGATGTTGCCGGCGCAGGCGACCACGAGGTGCGTCGGGTCGTAGTGCTTCTTGTAGAAGCGGCGGATGCGGTCGGCGGTGAGGGCGTTGACCGTGTCGACGGTGCCGAGGACCGGGCGGCCGAGGGCGTTGTCGCCGAACATGGTGTGCGCGAACAGGTCGTGCACGCAGTCGCCCGGGTCGTCCTCGGTCATAGCGATCTCTTCGAGGATCGCGCCGCGCTCGACATTGACGTCCTCTTCGAGGATGAGCGAGCCGGTCAGCATGTCGCAGACGACGTCGATGGCGAGCGGCAGGTCGGTGTCGAGCACGCGCGCGTAGTAGCACGTGTACTCCTTCGCCGTGAACGCGTTCATCTCGCCACCGACCGCGTCGAGGGCGGCGGAGATGTCCAGCGCGCTGCGCCTCGAGGTGCCCTTGAAGAGCAGGTGCTCCAGGTAGTGCGTGGCGCCGTTCAGGGCGGGGGTCTCGTCGCGGGAGCCGACGTGCGCCCAGATGCCGAAGGTCGCCGAGCGGACCGAGGGCAGGGTCTCGGTGACGATGCGCAGGCCGCCGGGGAGGGTGGTCTTGCGGACCGTGCCGATGCCGTTGGTCCCCTGGATGAGGGTTTGGGTACGGGCGACGGCCCGCGCCTCCGAAGAGGTGCGGGCCGTCGCCTTGGAGCTACGGGACGTCACTGGTCGGCGTCGTCCTTCTGCGTCTCGTCGCCTTCCTCGCCCTCGATCACCGGAACGAGGGAGAGCTTGCCGCGGGAGTCGATCTCGGCGATCTCGACCTGGACCTTCTGGCCCACACCGAGGACGTCCTCGACGTTCTCCACGCGCTTGCCGCCGGCGAGCTTGCGGATCTGCGAGATGTGCAGCAGACCGTCCTTGCCGGGCAGCAGGGAGACGAACGCACCGAAGGTGGTCGTCTTGACGACCGTACCGAGGTAGCGCTCGCCGACCTCGGGCATCGTCGGGTTGGCGATGCCGTTGATCGTGGCGCGGGCGGCCTCGGCGGAGGGGCCGTCGGCGGCGCCGATGTAGATCGTGCCGTCGTCCTCGATGGTGATCTCGGCGCCGGTGTCCTCCTGGATCTGGTTGATCATCTTGCCCTTGGGGCCGATGACCTCACCGATCTTGTCGACCGGGATCTTGACGGTGATGATCCGCGGGGCGTGCGGGCTCATCTCGTCGGGCCGGTCGATGGCCTCCATCATCACGTCGAGGATGTGCAGGCGGGCGTCGCGGGCCTGCTTGAGGGCCGCGGCCAGGACGGAGGCCGGGATGCCGTCCAGCTTGGTGTCCAGCTGGAGGGCGGTCACGAAGTCCTTCGTGCCGGCGACCTTGAAGTCCATGTCACCGAAGGCGTCCTCCGCACCGAGGATGTCGGTGAGGGTGACGTAGTGCGTCTCGCCCTCGATCTCCTGGGAGATCAGGCCCATGGCGATACCGGCGACCGGGGCCTTCAGCGGCACACCGGCGTTCAGCAGCGACATGGTGGAGGCGCAGACCGAGCCCATGGACGTCGAGCCGTTCGAGCTGAGCGCCTCGGACACCTGGCGGATCGCGTAGGGGAACTCCTCGCGGGTCGGCAGGACCGGCACCAGGGCGCGCTCGGCGAGGGCGCCGTGGCCGATCTCGCGGCGCTTCGGCGAGCCGACGCGGCCGGTCTCACCGGTGGAGTACGGCGGGAAGTTGTAGTTGTGCATGTAGCGCTTGCGGGTCACCGGGGAGAGGGTGTCCAGCTGCTGCTCCATGCGGAGCATGTTGAGGGTGGTGACGCCCAGGATCTGGGTCTCGCCACGCTCGAACACGGCGGAACCGTGCACCCGCGGGATGGCCTCGACCTCGGCGGCCAGGGTGCGGATGTCGGTGACACCGCGGCCGTCGATGCGCTTCTTCTCCTTGATCACGCGCTCGCGGACCAGCTGCTTGGTGAGCGAGCGGTAGGCGGCGGAGATCTCCTTCTCGCGGCCCTCGAACTCCGGCAGGAGCTTCTCGGCGGCGAGCGCCTTGACGCGGTCCAGCTCGGCCTCGCGCTCCTGCTTGCCGGCGATGGTCAGCGCCTGGGCCAGCTCGGGGCGGACGGCGGCCGTCAGCGCCTCGAGGACGTCGTCCTGGTAGTCCAGGAAGATCGGGAACTCGGCGGTCGGCTTGGCGGCCTTGGCGGCGAGGTCGGCCTGGGCGCGGCACAGGACCTTGATGAAGGGCTTCGCGGCGTCGAGACCGGCGGCCACGACCTCCTCGGTCGGCGCCTCGGCGCCGCCCTCGACCAGCTTGATGGTCTTCTCGGTGGCCTCGGCCTCGACCATCATGATCGCGACGTCGCCGTCCTCCAGGACGCGCCCGGCGACCACCATGTCGAAGACGGCGTCCTCGAGCTCGGTGTGCGTCGGGAAGGCGACCCACTGACCGCGGATCAGCGCGACGCGGACGCCGCCGATCGGGCCGGAGAAGGGCAGGCCGGCCAGCTGCGTGGACGCGGACGCGGCGTTGATCGCGACGACGTCGTACAGGTGGTCGGGGTTGAGCGCCATGATCGTGGCGACGACCTGGATCTCGTTGCGCAGGCCCTTCTTGAAGGACGGGCGCAGCGGGCGGTCGATGAGGCGGCAGGTGAGGATCGCGTCCTCGGAGGGGCGGCCCTCACGGCGGAAGAAGGATCCGGGGATCTTCCCGGCCGCGTACATGCGCTCCTCGACGTCGACCGTCAGCGGGAAGAAGTCGAGCTGGTCCTTGGGATTCTTGGAGGCGGTGGTGGCCGACAGCACCATGGTGTCGTCGTCCAGGTACGCCACGGCGGAGCCGGCGGCCTGCTTGGCCAGGCGGCCCGTCTCGAAGCGGATCGTACGGGTGCCGAAGGCGCCGTTGTCGATGACGGCCTCGGCGTAGTGGGTCTCGTTCTCCACTAGTGTTTTCTCCTCGTCTTCGTCCCTCGGTTGCCCGTGTGGCAGGGGGACGGTTGCGGAGAAGCGCTCCGTCTGGTGCGGGCCGGTCTTCGATCGAAGCACCCGGGGCTCGCTTCCCCCCGGGGGCCACTACCGAGGACCGGCGGCGGCGAGGCGCGCTTCTCCTCGTTCTCAGTCGTACGTGTTCTGTGCCCTGCGTATGGCGTTGTGCTACCACACTACAAAGCGGGTGTGACACTCCGCACGTTTCCGTACGTACGGCAAAGGGAGCGGCCCCCGATCGTCTCGGGAACCGCTCCCTTCACGGCGTCTTACTTGGCGCCCGCCGCACCACGGCGGATGCCGAGGCGGTCGACCAGCGCACGGAAGCGCTGGATGTCCTTCTTCGCCAGGTACTGCAGCAGGCGACGGCGCTGACCGACGAGGATCAGCAGGCCACGGCGGGAGTGGTGGTCGTGCTTGTGGGTCTTGAGGTGCTCCGTCAGGTCGGAGATCCGACGGGAGAGCAGAGCGACCTGGACCTCGGGGGAGCCGGTGTCACCCTCCTTGGTACCGAACTCGGCGATGATCTGCTTCTTCGTAGCGGCGTCGAGCGACACGCGTACTCCTCATGGTCTGTGAGTGGCCACCGAGTGCCCCTGGTCTTCATCTCAGGGGAGCTTCCGTTACTCGAGAGGCGGGGATCCGCTGGGCGCGGCCTCCAGAGCGCTGGGCTCCGGGGGGCGCGTACACAAACGGCCGTCGACCAGGGTACCAGGCGGTGGCGGGCGCTTTCGCCGGTGTTCCGGAACGCCACGGGCCCGGGGGAGGCGGCCACTAGGGTGAGCCTGCTGATCGTACGCACGTCGGGAAGGGGTCGCTGCGGCATGGCGGAGACGGAAGAGGAACTCAAGGCGCGCAAGGAACGGGAGCGGGACGAGCTGTACGCGCTCGACATCTCCGGCGTGGAGTGGCAGAGCGCGCCGGGTACGGAAGAGCACGAGGAGCGGGTCGAGATCGCCTACCTGCCCGGGGGTGCCGTGGCGATGCGTTCCTCCCTCGACCCCGACACCGTGCTGCGCTACACCGAGGCGGAGTGGCGCGCGTTCGTCCTGGGTGCGCGGGACGGGGAGTTCGATCTGACGCCCATGCCGCACAGCGGGGGGCCGGCGGCGGAGTGAGCGGAACGCGACGAAGGGCGGCACGCGTGCGTGCCGCCCTTCGTCGAGTCGAGGGCCCTGGCGGCCCTTGCGGGATCCCCTAGCTGGTCATCGCCCGCGCCCGCGCGTACACATCGAACACCGCCAGCGCCAGCGGGATCAGCGTGAGCAGGACGAAGCTCTCGGCGATCTCCAGGAAGCGACCCCAGAAGGGGGTGACGCCGCGCCGCGGAGTGATGAGGGCGATCGCGGTGACGAGCGCGGTGGCCGCGCCGACCGCCGCGGCGAGCCAGACGCTGCGGATGTCGAGGGCGGTGGTGTCGCCCTGGAAGGCGTCGATCAGGTAGTTCCGGGGCGGGTTCAGGGCGAGCCCGAGGCCGAGGAAGACGATCGCGGCGAGGCCCGCGGCCAAGGTGGCGCCGACCTGCGCGGTGTAACGGAACAGGTGCGCCCGCATCAGCATCGCCACGCCCGTCGCGAGGGCCAGGAGCTGGGCCCAGGTGTTGCTGGAGAAACCGAGGACGATCGACGCGCCCACGGCGACGAGGGCACAGCCCCCGACGAGGCCGACGAGCAGCTCATGGCCGCGCCGGGCCTGGTCGGCCACACGCTCGACGTCCACGGGCTCCTGCGGGGCGGGCTCGCCGCTCTCGTAGCCGCCGCGGGAGGGGTTGGGCGGTTCGAAGCCGATGGGCAGCCGGGCGAAGCGCATGGACAGGCCCGGCAGGAAGGCCAGCGCCACGACGGACAGCGGGGCGCAGACGGCGGCCGTCTCGATGGGCTTCAGCTCGGTGAGGATCGCGATGAAGGTGGTGATCAGACCGACGGCGGAGGCGAAGACGAACGCCACGAAGGGTCCGTCGCCGCCCGGCGACACCAGGGTGAGCACCACGGAGGCGACGAGGACCGCCGTGCAGGCGAGCAGGAACTGGAGCCGTCCGATGCCCTGGCCGTCGGAGAGCGGCAGCAGTCCCGAACCGGCCACGGCGACGTTCGGCAGGGCGCCGAGTCCGAGCGCGACCGCGGAGCCCCGGTCGTCGTACACGCGTGCGCGTACACATGCGATGGTGATCAGCAGGATGCCGGTGACACCCGCGATCACGCCCTGCAGGCTGTGCATGTCGTGACGGATCTGGGAGCTCCAGGCGACGAACGCGAGCAGCGCGGGCAGGATGCCGCCGGCGACGAGACCGGCGGCCCGGGTGAGGTCGCCGCTCCACAGGGTGTTGTCGCGGGTGACGGCGGAGGCCACCGCCTCGGAGACGTCGTCGAGGACGGCGGGCGGCAGCGACTCGGCGAACGGGCGCAGGGTGAGCAACTCGCCGTCGAGGATGCGCTGCGCGGTGAAGGACCTGGCGCCGTCGAGGACGGTGCCGTCCCGCCGTACGAGGTGGTAGCCGACCGGCGCGCCCTCGGCGGGACCCTGCTGCGACAGCCGCAGGATCTCCGGGTACAGGTCGGCGACGGGTACGTCGTCGGGCAGGGCCACGTCGATGCGGCTGTCGGGCGCCACGATGGTGACCCGGCAGAAGCCGAATCCCATGCCCGCCCCGGAAGGGGCTCCGGTGCCCGGTCCACCGGTCGCGCCGGCCGGCGCGGAGGCCGTCATGCTCACCTGCTGTTCCCCCTCGTCGACAGTGGGGCGGCCTGCGGTGCCGCCGCGCACCCTTCCGCCCGTAAAAATCCTGTGTAGGTTGTGCAGCGCCATGCGCTCCGCCGGTCGGCCGAGCGGCCGCATCCGGGGTTCGCGGGGAGGCACCGGCTTCGAACCGTTGCGGAATGCCCGGCTTTTCCCAGAACGATTCGCAACTGTTCACGCGTCTCACCGGCACCCTACCGCCCACCGATGTCAGTGGGTGTCAGTAGGATCGCGCTTCGCGGTCGACGTCCGCCTGACACGGGGCGGCGGACGAAACATCTCGGTCCGGCAAGGGAATTGGTGCGTAGTGAGCCACATCGTCGTCAAGCGCCCACCGCGGGCACTGCCGAAGGAAGTGCCCACGGACGAGGTGGTACTGCAAGCTCCGCCGGAGCTCCCGCGCGGACAGCAGGAAGGCGCTCTGATGCAGCTCCTGCCCATGCTCGGCATGGGCGGCTCCGTGGTGTTCTTCTTCAATCCCCAGGCCCAGCCCTTCATGAAGATCATGGGCATGGTGATGGTGGCCTCGACGGTCGCCATGGGCATCTCGATGCTCATCCGCTACCGCCGCGGCAACCAGGGGCAGATGGCCGACCTGCGCCGTGACTACCTCCGCTACCTGTCGCAGACTCGGCGCGCCGCCCTGGAGACCGCGAGGGCCCAGCGCGACGGCCAGTACTACCTGCACCCTTCGCCGGAGCAACTGTGGGCGCTGGTCGCCGAGGGCAGCCGGGTATGGGAACGGCGCACCGCCGACGAGGACTTCGGACAGGTGCGCGTGGGTCTCGGCCCGCAGGCCCTGGCCACTCCCCTGGTCCCCCCGCAGACCGCCCCGGTCGACGAGTTGGAGCCCCTCACCGCGGGCGCCATGCAGCGCTTCCTGGCCACGCACAGCACCCTCGAAGACCTGCCGATGGCGATCTCGCTGAGCGCGTTCTACCACGTGACGATCAGTGGGGAGCCGGGCACCGTGCGCGGCACCGCCCGCGCCGTCACCGCCTCCCTCGCCTCGCTGCACTCCCCCGAGGACCTGGTCATCGCCGTCGTCACCGGACGGGAGTCGGCGCCCGAGTGGGAGTGGGCCAAGTGGCTGCCGCACGCGCAGGCTCCGGGCCTCGCCGACGGCGCCGGCAGCATCCGCCTGATCACCACCGACCCGATGGAGCTGGAGGACCGGCTCACCCCCCGCCTGCAGGGCCGGCCGCGCTTCCACCCCGGCGGACCACCGGTTCCCGAGCAGCCGCACCTGGTGGTCGTGCTCGACGGCATCTCCCTGCCGCCCACGTCGTTGCTGGCCGGCCCCGAGGGCCTGCAGGGTGTCACGGTCCTGGAGGTCGTACCCGGTGACCTCACCAGCGGTCGCGGCGACCTCTCCGTCGTCGTGCGGCCCAAGGAACTGCGCCTGGAGTCGGCGCACGGCATGGTCTACGAGGGGACGCCCGACGTCCTGTCGTACGAGGCCGCGGAGGCACTCGCCCGGCAACTGGCGCCGCTGCGCATGGCGTCGGGCGGGGACGACGACGAACCGCTGCTCGCGAACCTGGAGTTCACGGACCTGCTGAACCTGGGCGACGCGGCCTCGGTCGATCCGAAGCGGACGTGGCGGCCGCGCTCTCAGTCGGAGCGGCTGCGCGTGCCGATCGGTCTCGGCGAGGACGGCCGGCCCGTGATGCTCGACCTCAAGGAGGCGGCCCAGGAGGGCATGGGCCCGCACGGCCTGTGCGTCGGTGCGACCGGTTCCGGCAAGTCGGAGCTGCTGCGCACGCTGGTTCTCGGTCTGGCCGTGACCCACTCCTCCGAGACGCTGAACTTCGTCCTCGCGGACTTCAAGGGTGGCGCGACGTTCGCGGGCATGGCCCAGCTGCCGCACGTGGCAGCGGTGATCACCAACCTCGCGGACGACCTCACCCTCGTCGACCGCATGGGTGACTCGATCCGCGGTGAGCTGAACCGCCGCCAGGAGATGCTCCGCGACGCGGGCAACTACGCCAACATCCACGACTACGAGAAGGCACGCGCGGCGGGCGCGCCGCTGCAGCCGATCCCGTCCCTCGTCCTGGTCATCGACGAGTTCAGCGAACTGCTGACCGCGAAGCCGGACTTCATCGAGATGTTCGTGCAGATCGGCCGTATCGGCCGTTCCCTGGGCGTGCATCTGCTGCTGGCCTCGCAGCGGCTCGAAGAAGGCCGCCTGAGGGGCCTGGAGACCTATCTGTCGTACCGCATCGGTCTGCGGACGTTCTCGGCGGCCGAGTCGCGCGCCGCGCTCGGCGTCCCGGACGCCTACGAGCTGCCGAACGTGCCGGGTTCGGGTTTCCTGAAGTTCGGCACGGACGAGATGGTGCGTTTCAAGGCGGCGTACGTCTCCGGGGTGTACCGCACGAGTTCGCAGCAGGCAGCGGCGCTCGGCGGCCCGCTGCCCGTGGACCGCAGGCCGGTCCTCTTCACGGCGGCCGAGGTCCCGGTGCAGTACGCGCCGATCCCCCAGCAGCGCCAGGAGGAGCCCGAAGAGCGGCAGGACGACGCGCTGGCCGACACCGTGCTCGACGTGATCGTGCGGCGCCTGGAGGCGCAGGGCCCGGCCGCCCACCAGGTGTGGCTGCCCCCGCTGGACAGCCCGCCGTCGCTGGACGTGCTGCTGCCGGGGCTCGCCCCGGTGCCCGGCCGCGGTATGACCCAACCGGGCTACGAGGGCGCCGGCCGGCTCGTCATCCCGGTCGGCCTCGTCGACAAGCCCTACGAGCAGCGCCGCGACCCGCTGTGGGTCGACTTCGGCGGCGCGGCCGGCCATATGCAGATCATCGGCGGCCCGCAGTCCGGCAAGTCGACGCTGGTGCGCTCGATCATCGCGTCGTTCGCACTGACCCACACCCCGCACGAAGTGCAGTTCTACGGGCTGGACTTCGGTGGTGGCGGTCTGGCCGCGGTGGCCGGCCTGCCGCACGTGGGCGGCGTCGCCTCACGTCTGGATCCGGAGAAGGTCCGGCGTACGGCGGCCGAGGTGTACGGCGTCATGACCCGCCGCGAGGAGTACTTCCGCTCCTCGGGCATCTCCTCCATCGCGGAGTTCCGCTCCCGCCGCGCGCGCGGCGACATCTCGGTGACCGACCAGCCCTGGGGCGATGTCTTCCTGGTCATCGACGGCTGGGGCAACTTCCGCACGGACTACGAGGCCCTGGAGCCTCTGGTGCTGGACATCGCCGCGCGCGGCCTGGGCTACGGCATCCACCTCGTCCTCACGGCCTCGCGCTCGATGGAGGTCCGGGCGAACCTCAAGGACCACCTGATGAACCGCCTCGAGTTGCGGCTGGGTGACCCCATGGACTCCGAGTTCGACCGCAAGGTCGCCGCCAACGTCCCCACCGGTGTGCCGGGACGCGGCCAGACCCCGCAGAAGCAGCACTTCATGGCGGCGGTCCCCCGCATCGACGGCCTGTCGTCCGACACGGACCTCGCGGAGGCGACGACCGCCCTCGCGGCCGAGGTCACCCGCCACTGGCAGGAGCCCGGGGCGCCGGAGGTACGCCTGCTGCCCCGCGAGTTCCCGGCGGCCCAGCTCCCGCCGGGCGACCGATTCCCGAACCGGGGGATCTCCTTCGCCCTCGACGAGGACAACCTCGAGCCGGTGTTCGTGGACTTCGAACAGGACCCGTTCTTCCTGGTGTTCGGTGAGAGCGAGTCCGGCAAGTCGAATCTGCTGAGGCTGCTCATCAAGCGCCTCACCGAGCGCTACGACGGCAACAGCTGCAAGCTGTTCGTCGTCGACAACCGGCGCTCGCTGCTCGGGGTGACCCCGCCGTCCCACCTGGCGGAGTACATCCCCATGTCGAACCAGATGCAGCACCACATGGACGCGCTGGCGGACCTGATGCAGCGCCGCACACCGACGGCCGACGTGACCCCGGAGCAGCTGCGCAACCGCAGCTGGTGGCGGGGCCCCACGGTGTACGTCGTCATCGACGACTACGACCTCGTGTCCACGTCGAGCGGCAACCCGCTGGCGGGTCTGACGGAACTGCTGCCCTTCGCCCGCGACGTCGGCGTCCGCTTCATCATCGCGCGCTCCACGGCGGGCGCGGGGCGCGCCGGCTACGAGACCTTCATGCAGCGCATCAAGGAACTCGGCGCGCAGGGTGTCGTCCTTGCGGGTGATCCGGCCGAGGGCGACCTGCTGGGCGGCGTACGGCCGCGGCCGATGCCTGCGGGGCGGGGAATCTTCGTGTCGCGCAAGCGGGGGAAGCCGATGGTGCAGGTGGGGTTGGTGCCGGAGGGGGCGAGCTGACGACAGGTGGCTTCGGCATCGACCCGCTCCCTGCTACCCCATGGCTCGTCGGGCGGGGGATGCGGGGCCGAAGCGGGGCTTCGTCCACGTGAAGGGGATCGGTGCTGCCGCCGTTCGGCACCCGGTGCCGGCTGACGGTCGACGGACGGGTCGCCGTCACCAGCGTCATCGAGCAGTGGGAGTCGGGGACCACCCTGAGGAACGTCGCCTACGGCACCTACGGTCTTGCGTCCGGCCGCGCCGAGAAGGAAGTCGAGGCACATCGTCTCCGACTCGGCGGCAGTGGGGCACACGTTCACCAATGCGGTGTCCACGTCCCAGCAGTGCACCTGATCACGTGAGCCGGGATGGACGGGACCGTGGCCTAGTGGCTCAGAAGACCGGTAGCGCGCAGAGCAAGGCGTCGTTCCTGACGAAGGCCCTGTTGCCGTCGACCGCGATCCCATGGTGTTCGGCTTCGGGCAGTTCGTAGGTCCAGCCCGGATAACCGTCCGCCACGTTCACGGCGTTCACCTCTGTCTTGTAGGAGTGGTCGATCATCCACACGCCGTTGCCCTGAACGAGGACGGGGCTGTCGCTGCTGCCGTCGCTCCGGGAAGTCCAGGTTTCGCTGCCGTCACCGGTGCCGTGGCGTTCGGGAAACATCCCGCCGACCGCGTAGACGGAGTCGCCATGGGCGCTGACCGGGCCCCACTCCGCGGGGGCCTTGTACATGTCCCTGGTCCCGCGGGACCAGATCACCGTGCCGTCGGTGATCCTGCACGCGGTCAGCGTCCTGCCGTTGAGGTACACCACTCCGTTCTGTGCGACAGGACGGATCGAGGCCTCCTTCGCCTGGTTGAGCCGCTGCCACACCACATGGCCATCACGTGTCGCCACAGCCAGTACGTGACCGTCGACCGTCGGGAGCACCAGGCGTCCGCTGCCGACGGCAGCCTTCGGGGAGATCTTCCCGCGGTGTTCCGGCGGGATCCGTACCGTCCATCGGATGCGGGCGTCCGAGCGGCCCACGCTGCGCAGCCGGTGGTCCTTCGTCATGACGTAGACGGCCTTGTCGTCCGCGGCCACGAGAGCCGCCGCGTCGGCGTCCGCGGTCCACTTGGGCTCGCCCGTGGAGGCGACGTACGTGCGGAGCACCCCGTCGGTGTCCAGAGCTACGACCAAGCGGTCGGAGAGCGACAGGTAGTGGCCGGACAGCAGGTCCTGCGCCTGCCACCGCTGCTTGCCGTCGACCACGTTGAAGGCGCCGATACCGCCGTAGACCCCCACCACGACGACGTCTCTCACGGGCAGCGGAGCGGGGGAATCGGAATCGACTCCGACATCGGCGCGCCACAACGCTTTCGGGGACCCTCCGACGATGTAGTCACCGTCGTCCGGGGACAGCAGACGGGCCTTGGGCGTCTGCGCGGCAGGCGGGATCGCGAAGGGGTCGGTTCTCCGCTCCGCCTTGCCCTGCCGGAGCAGCCACCACCCGGTGGTACCGCCGCCCGCGGCAAGCACCGTGCCACCGGCGGCGAGGCCCGTGAGAAGGCGCCGTCTCGTCACGGTCGTCGCCGTGTCCGTCATGGTCGGCGCGGTGAGCTGCTGCAGCTGACGCTCCCGCTCCTTGATCTCCTCCGCGACCGGGCCGCGTCGCCACACGCGGGCGCTGTTCTTCGGCGGGGCGAACGCCGGGACGATCTGCCCCGGGCTGGGCCGTGACGCACCGTCCTTGGCCAGACAGGGGGCGATCAGCGCGTGCAGTTGAGGGGACAGACCGTCCCAGCGCGGCTCACCGTGAACGACCTCGTACTGCACGGCGGCCACATGCGCGCCCTCGAACGCACGTCGGCCGGTGGCCGCGTAGACGAGGACGGCACCCAGGGAGAACACGTCGGCGGCGGGCGTCACTCGCCGTCCGAGCACCTGCTCGGGAGCGCCATACCCCGGCGTGACCGGAATCTGGCCGGTCGTGGTGAGGGTCAGGCCGTGTTCGGGGCGGGCGATGCCGAAGTCGATGACCCGTGGCCCGGTCGACGTGAGCACGATGTTCTGGGTTTTGAGGTCACGGTGGACGAAACCCACGGCGTGGATGTCAGTCAGGGTCCGCGCGATCGACGCGGCCAAGGCGCGTACACCCGCCTCGTCGAGCGGCCCGTGCTTGTCGACCGCCTGGTCCAGGGTCGGTCCAGCGAGAAACTCGGTGGCGATCCAGGGGCGCCCGCCCTCGGTCTGGGCGCCCAGAACCGCCGCCACGCCCGGGCTGCGCACCGACTGCGCCGCGAGCGCCTCACGTACGAAGCGCTGGGCGAGATTCTCGTCGTGTGCGAGCTCCGGGCGGAGCACCTTGATGGCGGCGACGGTGCCCGCACCGTCCTCGCCGACGTACACCTTGCCCATGCCGCCTTCGCCCAGCACACCACGGAGGCGGTACGGCCCGAGCCGGACGGGGTCACCGACATCCAGGGGTTTCATCGCTGACTGCCTTCTCTTGTCTGCACGGAGGACGGTGGCTCACTTGAGGGGGAAGGCCGCGAGGAACTTGCCGCCCAGCGCGATGGTGGTCCTGGCCTTCTCGTGGGCGATGAAGCGGTCGCCGGTGGTCTTGTAGGAGGCGGTGGGCGTGTGCGACGAGAGATCGATGGCCCAGAGCGCGGAGGAACGCTTGCTGTACGCGTACGCGGTGCCGATCACCGGTGCTGCGGACACATCCGCTGTCGCTCCCCGGCCCCCCTTCTCCTCCCACAGCACCCGTCCGCTGCGGGAGTCGAAGGCGACGAGGCCGAGGCCCTTCTCGACGGCGTAGACCACACCGCCCCGGACCGTGGGCGGGCCGTAGGTGCGTCCGGAGCGCTCGGTCCTGGAGTCCCACACCTGAGCGCCGTCGCTCAGCCGAAGGGCCTGCAACCGGCCGGTGCCCAGGTACAGGTTCTCGGCATCCGTGGCCAGCGGGGGTCGAACGCGGTTCGGCGCGACGCCGTCGAAGGGTCGTTCCCAGCGTACGGCTCCCGTACGGGTGTCGCGGACGACGATGCGGACCTTGCCGTCATTCGTCTCCCGCAGAGCCACCAGGTTGTGGCCGGTGACCCGGGCCGTGAGGAAGTGCAGGCGGTCCGATCGATTCGGTCGCGAGGGCAGCGGCTTCTGCCACAGCTTCTTCCCCGTGCCGATGTCGACCGCGAAAACGGACCAGGACTGTGACGCCAGGAAGTAGGTGTCGTACTTCCCCTGGCCTGCCGCCGCGTACACGATGCCGTCGGCCGTACACAGCACCTGGTTCTGGGTGATGACGCCGTTGAAGTCGGTGAACCGGGCGAACGGCTCGGCGGTCACTCCGTTGTCGATGTCGACGGACGAGAGGAGGAGCGGAAACCCACCGGGCTTTCCCGCGTTGTTCTCGGACCCGTCGGCCGCCACCATACGAACGAGCCGCTCGCCGTCGGTCGCGACCTGCCAGTGGATCTCCATCTGGTCGGACGTCCACTGGACGTTGCCCGAGACCGCGTCGATCCCGCCCAGCCCCGTGCCGGCCACCACAGCGACCAGGTTTCCCACGGCGAGCGGCTGCGCGGGCGGCTCAGTGCCGTACGGAGGATCGGCGACCTGGATCTGCCAGATCGAGTCGAGCTTCTTCTTCGGCAGCAGGCTGTTGCTGGGACCCACCACGGGCGGATCGGGCTCCGGCCCTGAACCCCGGCTCCATGCCCAGGCCCCAGCACCGACGGCCGCCGCGCCGACGGCCAGTCCGCTTCCGGCCAGCAGCAGCCGACGACGGGACATCGGCCGGGCCGGTGCTGCGGTCGGCGGTTCCGCGTGCTGTGCGAGCGGTGCGGTACGTCGCTGGGGTGTGATCTGCCAGACCTCGGTGGCACGGCGGCCGATCTCCTGAAGCACCGTGTCCGGCAGGTGCTCCGCGAACTCACCGGACCCGTCGTGCAGTTCGGCGGCCAGTTCGGTTGTGGTCGGGCGACGGAAAGGGTTCTTGTCCAGGCAGCGGCCGAGAATCGGCACCAGGGCGACGGGTACGTCGCTCAGGTCCGGTTCTCCATAGCGGACCCGGTAGAGAAGATCCGCCGCCTGCCCCTGGCCGAACGGAGCACGGCCGGTGGCGGCGAAGACGAGCACTCCGGCGAGCGCGAACACGTCGCCGGCCCACGTGTGGTCCTCTCCACTCGCCTGCTCGGGCGACATGAAGGCCGGGGTGCCGACCGCGGCACCGAGCCCGGTGAGACGGTCGTCGCCGATCGCGCGAGCGATACCGAAGTCGATGACCTTCGGCCCATAGGCGGTGATCAGGATGTTGGACGGCTTGAGGTCACGATGGACCACGTCGGAGCCGTGCAGTTGACCGAGCGCCGCGCACAGAGCGGCTCCCAGGGCGCGTACCGTCGTCTCAGGGAGCGGCCCAGCCACTTGGACCGCCTCATCCAAAGGCGGACCGAGGACGTATTCGGTGGCGATCCACGGTGTCTGGGCCTGTGTGTCAGCCTCCACGACCTGGGCGCCGTGCCGCCCTCCGATGACGCGGGCCGCATCGGCCTCCAGGCGGAACCGGGTGCGGGCGGTGGGGTCCGAGGCGATGGCGGCGTGCATCGTCTTCACCGCGACGGTCCGTCCACCACCGGAGCGCGCCAGGTAGACCGTGCCCATGCCGCCGCTGCCGAGGCGGACGATCGGGCGGTACGGCCCGAACGCGTGCGGGTCGTCGTGAGTGAGCGGAGTAGGCATAGGGGGCTCGTCAGTCCTGGCGGGAAACGGACACGTGGGCGCGCGAGATCTCGGCGGAGAGTACGGCGGCCGACTGGTGGGCGATGGCGGCGATCACGCGACTCGGCAGCCAGCCCGGACCCAGCAGCGCGGCGGTCGTGGTCGCCACCCCGGCATCGATCGGCTCCTGCGCCGCCGTGGCGGGACGCTCAGTAGCGGACACCGAGGGACCACGTGCCGCGGCGGGGGCGAACGCATCCAGCAACTCCGCCAGTTGCGGGCGAGCCCCCGGGTCCCGCGACAGACACCGCCTGATGATCGTACGGAGTCCGGACGGGAGTTCGTCGCTCTCGGGAGTCGTGTGGCCTGTGGCGGCGTACGCGAGGGTCGCCCCGAGCGCGTACACATCTCCCAGCGGACGCGGAAGCCCACCGGCCGCCTGTTCGGGTGGCAGACTGCCCGGCTCCAGGCCCGGCAGACCGGAACGGGCGATGCCCTCGAAAGCCGCCGCCCGTACGGCACCGAAGCAGGTGAGGCGCGGCCCGTCGGCGGCGAGAAGCACGGCCGCCGGAGAGACGCCGGCGTATGTCAGCCCCTGCCCGTGAACGATGACCAGAGCGCCGGCGAGAGCCGCCCCCAGGGCCCGGACGGTCCGCTCGGGAAGTGGCCCGCCGTGCACGGCGAGCGCGGTGGGCAGAGGGAGCGCGGGCAGATACGGGCGCGCGTGCCAGGCGGGTTCCCCGGGAGCCGCGCATGTGACGGCGGGTGCCATGAACGGACCGAGAAGGTACCGAGAGGTCTCAGCCTCGGTCATGAAGCGCTGGGGATCCGTTCCTGCGACAGGTACGCCGAGAAGGACTGTGTGTTCGCCGTCGTGGCTGCGCGCTATGTAGCGCCGCTCCGGTACCGGGATACGGCTGCGAGGATCGTCCAGTTCGGTGAGCAGGACGTAGGGGCCGATCCGACGCGAGGCAGGGCCTTTCTGTGCTTCGCCGGTACCTTCGCCTGTCGGGTGCACTTGATTCCCAGTCCTTGTCCTCACGGGAACATCCACTGCGACCCGCCCGTGGGCCGACAACAGGGTGGGCGCCTCCCGCGCGCGCCCACCCTGGAATTGCTTCTGCGAGCCTGTTCCTACCGGAAGTAGCTGGCCGCCTTCTTGTCGCCTTCCATGTACGTACCGCCGGACTGGGCGACGACGTGACCGATGCCGGTCAGGGCCTGGTGGATGTCGTTCGCTTCCTTGTCCCAACGGTTCAGCTTCTCGTGGAAGGTGCCCTGGGCCTCGCCCTCCCAGTACTGCAGGCTGCTCACGACCAGCCTGCGCAGCTCCTGCAGGTCCTGCTCGAGCTGGCTCGCCTCGTTACCGATCTTGGTCGCCGCGACGTCGAGACCGTCATAAGTGACTGACAGCCCCTCAGCGTTGTTGGCCATGCCTGTTTACCTCGTCTCGCTGGTGTATGCCTGGTGGTGTGCCGGCTGCCCGGCGGATGTCCTGCGTTGCGCTCGACTCAGTAGGAGCTGAGGGCGGACGTCGGAACCGTGGAGGCGCCGTCCTGGAGGTCGATCTTGTTGACCGCCGCGCGCACCTCGTCTTCCTTGTTGTCCTTGATGTTGCGCGTCGCGGTCATCGCCTCGATGACGTCGCTGAGGATGTTGCCGATGTTGCGCAGCGACTCGTTGATCTCGTACTGCTTCCGGTCGAAGGCGGCACGGCCGATACCGTGCCACTGGCCCTCCAGACCATCGATCACGCCCTGAAGCCCGTGCACACGCTTCTGGATGCCCTCGTACTTCTCGACCATCTGCTTCTGCAGGTGGACTACTGATGCATCTTCAAGCTTCTGCTTGCCGCCGGCCATGTCAGCCCGCCCTTTCTCTGTCTGTTCCTTTGGTCCAACTGTCTCGGCCCACCACTGCTCAGTGCTGTGCGGCGATGAGCCCCTCCTGCATGCCCTGTCCGAAGGACACGGGACTACAGAGAGCTGACGACGTCACCTGGCACGCCGCGCCCGCATGACGGCCACGCTCGCACCGCCGATCACAACGACCGCGGCGGCGGCGCCGAGCGCGATCCAGAGGGTGTTGCTGTCCTTCGACGACTCCGCGGTCGATCCTGCCGCTGAAGTCGCGCCGCCAGAACCCTTTTCGGGGGCTTGTGACGGGGTTGGTGCACTGGCGGAGGGTGAGGGCGAGGGGGAGGATCCGGCCTTCGCGAGGAGGTCGCCGGCGTTTTCCTTCGCCAGGGGGTCTACGTTTGCGGGGCCGGGGTTGTAGTGAGGGTTACTGAGTACCAGGCGAGGGCGAACCGTACCGTAGCCGAGGTACTTACTCGGTTTGTCCTTCGGCCATTTGCGCCCAGCTGTGTCGACAAGGGACCGCACAACCTGATTCACGCTCCAGTCAGGGTGTGCAGACCAGATCAAGGCGGCGGAGGCTGAGGCCAGCGCTGCCGCTGGGCTCGTACCAACTCGGTCATCGCAATAGGAGCGGAAGCTGGCGTCACACCAACCGGGGAACCCCTCACCCGGAGCCGCCAAGTCGACGTAGCCTCCGCGCGATGCGAACTCTGACACGGTGCCAGACTCATCGACCGACGAGACGCCGATCACATAGGGGAACCCTGCGGGATAATCGATGAAGCCGCTTTTCCCTTCGCCTGCATTGTTACCTACTGCCGCGATCAGCAACTTGCCCTTTGACGCCGCGTAGTTGACCGCCGCCTTGTCCTCCTCAGTGGTCATGCCACCGAACGACATGCTGATGATCTTTGCATCGGTGTCGGCTGCTGCCCTGAGCGCTTGCCATGGCTCCGGGGTCTTCTCCTTTTCGGCCTCCCCCTTGAGGCCTTCGAGCTCGACCCGATAGGGAACGATCTTCGCCCCCGGCGCCAGGCCCTTCAGACCACCGCCAGCTCCCGTACCGGCGATCAGCTCGGCCATGCTGGTTCCGTGGCCGGCGTAGTCGTCCGTGACGTGATAGGCAACCGCTTTGGGGACTTCATCCGCGAGGACTTGTCCCTTCAGCGACCGCGTGTTCGGATTCACTCCCGTGTCGATCAGCGCGACTTTGACGCCCTTGCCCGTGCTGACCTTCCACATCTGCTCGGCTTGCATCGGGCTCAGGTACCACTGCTTCGACTGAGCGTCATACGCGGCGGCACTCGGGGCAAAGCCCACGGTCACGGCAGCCAGGGCGCCGACTACCGCGCCCACGGCACGCATTCGCCTACCGTTGCGCGTTCTGTGGAACGTAGCCCGCTCGGCTCGTCGGCTGATCCCTGACTTCATCGTCTTTCCGTGTCCTCGCTCGCGCTCAGTTGACCACCGGCGGAACATCGCGCCGGGGCTTGTCGGGCATGTGTGTCTCTTCGTCTTCGACCAGGTAGTCGGGGCGCGCCGTTCCCTGCGCCCTCTCCTCGTCCCCGGGCTTGCCGTTGTGGCCGGCACCCCGCATTAGACCCGAACCACCCCGGGTCATGCCGTTGCGTTCCGCTTCCGCCTTGGAGTTGCGTGCGGTCGGCCTGCTCGTGACGGACTCAGAGGTTCCCGCACCGGGCCGGGAGCCTTTCGCGCTCGATCCGAGCCCCGCCCTGGACTCGGGCGCTCCGAAGACTCCACGCTGGCCGAGCCGGCCAGTGGTACCTCTGGAGTTGGCCGCTCCCTCACCACCGATGACCGTCCCGCGAGGAACCCTGGCCCCACTTTTCGACGAGGCACCACCTGTGGCCGTGGGCCGTCCCCCGACGACTCCGTTGGACCGGCCGGCGCCAGTGGCGGGCCCGCTGTTCGCTCGTGGTGCCGCCGTGCCGCCGTGCCGGGGCGTACCACCGGAGACCCCTCGGCCCATGGGAAACGGCTTCGATCCTGAAGTGGCGCCCTTGGCCGCGGACTGACCAGTCGACGTCGCGCGTCCCATCTGGTTCATGGGCCCTTGCCCCGTGACACGCCCCGGGTTGGTCGTACCCGGGCGCCCCTGCGCGGAGGGCGGAGTACGGAACCCACCTGTTCCGTTCAGACCCCGTCCCGATGCGCGATTAGGAATCGGAGTCCCGACCGGGCCTTCGAAAATGTTGGGCTGGCCGCCACTCGTGGGCGGGGTGCCGGTGACCGGCGGGGTGCTGCTGGGCCCAGGTCCGGTCGTCGTGGGTGGAGGCAGTGTGCCGGTGCTGTCGATGTGCGTGCCGACAGGCAGATCGGGGTGTGGAATCCGCTCGGGGATGTGACTCGTGGGTGCTGGTGTCTCGCCTGTTTCGGGCACACCCACGTGCCCCGCAGGCCCGATCGTCGCGTGATGAGTGCCGACCGCCGTCGACGCAGCCCCGCCGGTCCCGTGTGAGACGGCCCCTTGGGCACCAGGCCGTTGTCCGTACGTGGTGGGCCGGGGCACACCCACTTTCGGCATTTCCTTGAACGTGGGAGCCTTCTCGTCCAAGACCTGCAGCTGTTCCCTCGACACCGCGTAGTACGACGCCAACCGATTCATCTGGTTGATCGCCTCTTGGCGGTCCTTCTCCACCTTTACGGCAGCGGCGTACTCTTCCTTGTTGGCCGCCTTTTCAGCCGGCGTGAAGTGCTCGGGTCGCTTCCGGTTCGCCTGGGTGTCACGGGCTGGCATGGCTTTGCGAACAGACGCCAGTCCCACGGCAGCGGCCGTGATCTGGTCACCCGCCCCTCCCGCGAACGCACTCAGGTCGTACGTGCTCGAAACGAGCCCGACGCCCCACTTACGGAAGTCATCACCCGCTTTGCCGACCCAAGGGACTGTCTCGAACTGCCCCTTGAGCTCATCAGCCGCCCCCTTGATGGCGTCGCGCGCGTCCCAGAGGGCCCGGCCAGAGGACTCCAGGTCCTCCGGGTTCGTCTTCTCGACCAAGTCGAGCATGGCGTTCAGGTCATAGTCGTCGAATTCCGTACGGCTGACCATGGCCTCGGAGTACGGGGTGCCCTTTGCCGCCTGGCGGACCACGCCATTGATGGTTTCTCTAAGGAAGCCGCCCCCGTGGGGGTGTTCTGCGGCGCCCCGGGCGAGGTCCGCGAAGTTGTTCTGCTGGGAGACCCGATCCAGGTCCGCCTTGTGCTGGTTCTCGCCCATCGTCAGAACGTCCCCGTCTCTCCGCCGCCGACGTGCTTGTCACCCTTCGAGTTGATTACGTCGATCTCCGCCTGGATCTCCCAGAACCGCCGTCGCTGTTCCTCTTCGAGGTTGTCGAAGGTTCCCTTGGCACCCAGAACCGCGATACCGATCGCCTCGATCTGCAGGTGCAGGGTCCTGGAGAGGCTGGTGAGCCTCTCGTGGACCGCGTTGAACGTCTTGTGCAGGGCGTCGGCTTCGTGAAAGGTTCCGGCCGCGCTGCTGAGTGACCCCTGGCCGATCGACTGATCCTGAAGCCGCGTCGGAGCACCCGGCGACTTCTCAAGATCCCTCAGGACCCCGTCGACCCGCGTCACGAACTTCTTCAGCGCGTCCCCGCTGGCCTCCAGGTTCGCCGCCGACACGCCCCCAACCATGTCTGCCGGAAGCACGACGCTCCTCCCCGTTTCCCCGTACATCCATCGGCCCGACCGGATCGAGGGCCGACCACTCGCTCACCGCACGATCGCAAAGCGAGCCGCGCCTGACAACGCGTTTACCACTCTAGTCAACCTGCCCAACTGGGCCAACCGGGCATGTGTCTTAACTCGGTTACGAGTACGGCCCTGGCAACGCGTTTTGCCCGACTTGCCGGTTTGCAGCGAAGGGTGCACGCAGCCTCTGTCATGCGTCGTCAGCCCGTCATGAACGCGGCACACGTCGGCGGCGCACCGTAGGCTCAAGCCTCCACCAAATCTCTACGCCCGAGGGATGACATCCCGCTCGCAACACTACGCGAGGCCAACTGAGTTGCCTGGCCGCTGAAGGTCTCTTTCGGATCGGCGGTGTATGCCGGTCGTTATGTTGACGTCTCCTCCCTGAGGGCGACGCTTCCGGCGCATGGGACTCCCCGCCAACCTTCGCACGCGACAATCCACCTACACCGGACCGGGCCTGAACGCTCCATGACCCAAGTTGCTAACGTGATTGGCTGCCACACCATCGAAGCGACAACGACAGTCCGACGCGAGGGACGCACGGCAGTTGACCGGACACGCGGGGGAAGAGGTCACCCAATGGCATGGGATGAGTGGGAAGAGCTCAAGGCCAAGCACGGACCGACGGGCATGCAGCTGAACAGCGTGCCCGATGGGGGCGGCACCTACGGGCCGTACGTGGTACCGAGCAAGACCGGTGACCTCAAGGTCGGCCATGATGACCTGGTCAAGATCGGTAAGAGCGCGCACGAGCTGTACAACCAACTATGGGACAAGGCTCGCGTCAGTATCGCCAGCAGCGACTCGGCGGCGAGCAGCCTTTCGAAGCAGGGCTTCGACCTGGGAAGCGGACTGCAGCACGTGTCCAACCGTTGGGAAGAGCAGTTGAAGTCGCTCATGGACGCCTGTGCTCAGATCTCGAACCACATGCAGACCACCAAGAAGGTCCATGCCGGCGACGAGCACTACATCCAGCGGCAGATGAGCAGCATTGACGCACTGGATGCCGGCTTTGACGAACGGGTCGGCGAGCCGGGTTCGAAGAACGACTACGCCAAGCAGGAAAAGGGAGAGAAGCCCGGTGGATAACGGCACCGAGCGCCCATCCGCTCCCGTCTCTTCAACTCCCGCCTAAGGACCCGTAGCTGTGGATCTCGACACCCTGCGCTTCGCCAACTTCTCGTCGGTCAACGAGGCAATCACGGACTGGTCAACGCTGGTCAGCAATCTGGAAGACCTCCAGAAACAGGCCGAACAAGGGCTGCATCAGGCCGCCAACAAGGCCAACTGGGTCGGCGTCAATGCTGAGGTCACCAAGGAGTTCATCGGCAAGACCGCCGGTGAGTTCGCCGACGCCCACACGCAAGCGAAGACGATCCACAGCATCCTCAGTGACACGGTCGGAGAGCTGAAGCAGTACCACAAGGACCTTGAGGAAGCCATCGATCGCGGCCTGAAGAAGAACCTGACGGTGATGGACACCGGCGATGGGACGTTCACGGTCACCATGAACATCCACCCGGACCGGGCCGCGAAGGGCACCACTGTCCCCGAGCACGACGAGAGCGACGTCACAGCTCTGCGGAACGAGGTGCAGGAGATCCTGCGCAAGGCTACCGAGAGCGACACCTCGGCCCAGCAGGTACTGAAAGCCATCGTCGACCAGGCCACCATGGGATTCTCCGACGCCAGCTACAAGGACCGGGACGCCGCGCAAGCAGCCGTCGACGAAGCCGACGAACTGGCCAAGCTCGCGAAGAAGGATCCGGACGAGCTAACGGTCAAGGAATTCGACCGCCTGAATGCCGGACTCAAGAGGTACCACGACGATCCGCTGTTCGCGGAGCGCTTCGCCACCGACCTCGGACCGCAGAAGACTCTGGAATTTTGGGCCGGCGTCGCAGATCCACAGGTGACACCCGATCTCACTCGGGAACGCCGCGAGCAGTTGGACGACTTGCAGAGGAATCTGAGCCTGACGCTGGCTACAGCTAGCCAGAGCGACACAACTGGCATGACGAAGTGGAAACACGATGTCATCGAGATGGGTGACAAACAGGTCGGCCACCGAGGAAACGTCCTTGGCTTCCAGGTCATGAGCAATCTCATGCGCGCGGGCGACTATGACGATTCCTTCATGACCCAATACGGCAAGCGTCTGATGGAGACGGAGCGGAAGTTCACAGGCGACGGCAAGCACACCGCCTGGCAGCAATTGGGATTCGACCCCTATCTCAACCGGATGGGGGGCGACACAGGCTGGGACCCGCTGGGTGGTTACCTGAAGGGACTCTCCAACAGTCCGGACGCTGCTACCGAATTCTTCAACGCCGACTTCATCCCGAAAGACGACGACCACAAGCACGCTGTTTCCAACTTCAAATATCTATTTGAAGAGCGCCACTGGCCGCAAGCAATCAAGAACGACTTCAGCGGCGACGCGAGCGACGATGCACGGAACAACCTGGCCTCGGCGTTGGAGGCAGCGACGACCGGGCATCCCGCAGGGGAAATTCCCACACTCGACACCCCTGCACACAACAAGGAACAGGCCAAACTCTTCAACGCCATCGTTTCCTCGGTGGGCGACGACCCGGAACGGCTGACCGGTCACGACTACATGTCCGACAGCATGGGGCAGATCGCTTCCGAATACCTGCCGGACATCAACCGGGCAACGACTGACGTCAGCAGGGATTCGGAAGATTGGGCCGGAGTCGAGAAGCTCTACCCGATCGCAGGCGCTGATTCCGGAGTGCATCACCGGGACGTCAGTAAATTCCTTTTCGCCATCGGTCAGAATCCCGCAGGGTACGCCGCGGTCGAGGTTGGGCAAGAGGCCTACATGTCCAAGCTCATGACGTACCACCTCGATCCGGACCTTCCGGCGGATCAGCGATTCTCCCAAGATCAGGAGACCACGGTCAAGTACATCTCCGAACGGTCCGGAGAGGTATCGGGCATCCTCGGTCTCGGGCGGCAGGAGGAGATCGCGAAGCCGGCCGGCGAGAAGGACGACGCCTACGACTACAGCGTTTCGCAGCGGAAGAACTGGATCTCGGGCGGGGTCGGAACGGTCGTCGGCGTCGGAACGTCGTTCGTCGCAACCCCCTGGGTGGGCGCGGCTGCCGGCGGTGCGGCGGGTACGGTCACAAGCGTGGTGCTGGAGCGGGTCTTCAAGGATGCCGAAGGACATGCTCTTGAGAACGCCGCCGACGAAATGGGAAGCCGCTGGCAGGCTGGCCTGACGAAGAACAACGAGTACGTGGCGCTGGGCGCGCAGACTGCAGCCGAGAAGCACCACTTGGCGAACGCGGACGACATCGGGACGTGGTCGCGAGAAGGTTCTCGGCAGGGTTACATCAATGCACGTGCCATTTTGCAGGGGCAGGCCCCCGGCAGCACAACGACAACTTCCTGATCTCCCATAGTTGCGAGAATGCCATGAATGCGATCTCTATTCTTCGTCGAGGCCATCGCGTGGGAGCAACCATCGCGATGTCCGTCATCCTCATCACACTCTCGGGTTGCTCAGAGAATGAGCAGAAGCGCGAATATTCCACACCCCAGTCTTTGTGTGGCACCACCGTCGACGCAGAGGAACTCTCCAAGTTCCTCCCCGCCGGGAAGAAGCTCTCGACGAAGGCGACGACTCTTTCACCCTCGGCCACTCGGTGCTCTGTCTCAGTGGACGGAAAGCGGATCATCTATACCGCTCAAGAATGGTGGAACGACATAACGGTGTTCGAGTTCGCCCAAGGCCTGACGCTTGAGAAGGTGGACCACCAGACAGACGACGGGCGTTTCGCATACTCGGGGAATCAGGCTTTCGGCAAAACAGAAGGTTGCCGCAACAGTCAGCATGATGACCAAGTCCTTTACACCGCTATTCAGGCCACCGGATCGAAAAACAAAGACGCAGCGGCCATGAAGCGGCTGATCACCACCTACACCAAGGCGGTTGAACAATCCAAAGCTTGCCGATAGGAGCCCGGGATAGCGGCTCCGCGTGACCTCACTCTCAGCCTTTCCTGGTCACGGCCACCTGGTCGCGGAACAGGCGTGTGCTTTCGCCGCGTGCTCGGTGAAGGTACGCAGGACCGTGCCTGCGTGGGCGATGTTAGAAAGCGTTCGGCCCGCAGCCCAAGATGCAGCTCGGCGTACATTGAAGCCGTCGATCACGCCTTGATGAACAACCAGTCCATCAATTCTGACACGGCCGACGACCTGAGGCGAGCCGCGCGCACATCAGCCGGCCATAGCCACTCGGACGGCGCACAGTGGAAATCGGAGAGTAGCGGACGTTGAATTCCACATCGCACGGTCTGCGTGCTGTATCGCTGTTCGTTGCCGCCATGGCGGTGGCCGCCTGCTCTTCGGACGAGCCGAAGCAGGAGTTCACGGTCCCGAAGGCCTTGTGCGGGATCTCCGTACCAGCCAAGGCTCTGTCCCGCCTTCTGCCCGCTTCCGGGAAGCGACTCTCCGCTGAACAGGTCGGGGGGCCGGACGATGGCTCCGTGTTGTGCAATGTCACGGTTGACGGAGACATGGTGTTGGTGGTCAGCAGGGAGCGAGTCGACGTCGGTGAATCGGCGCGGAGCATTCTGCTCAGTCGGCTTTCCATTTCGCGGCAGAAGTCTGCAGAGGGGGGATCCGTCGTATATGCCGATCGAGCCGCTGTCTCGCTGGTCAAGTGTCGTGGGACTGGTGTCGAGAAAGAAGACATCAGCACCTTGATCAAGGTGCTGAAGCCCGCGCGCCAGGACGAATCGGCCATGAAGGACCTGATCACCGACTACACGGCTTCGCTCAAAGAACAGCAGCCCTGCAAGCGCGCTTCCTGATGATCGACCCTCCCAACAGGAAGCTTTCCGGGTGGTCGATGAGCACTATCCGAGTCACTGCCAGTACGAAGCGCGGGGCGATGGCTCAGCACGCTCACCGCGGACGACGGCAGCACGCTCGGTGTGACGGTCACCGTCTCGTCCGTCAACGGAGACAGGATCGGCTACGACATCAAGGCCGGCGACGAGGCTTCGTCGGCGACGAACTCACGAGTCGTCGTCCGCCCGTCGCCGTCGGTCGGCGCGCAGCGGGCCCCCGGTACGGGCGGCCGGTGCGTCCCTTCACCGTGTCGGTGAGATCAGCACTCGCCGCCGATTGGGTCAGGCCGTCCGTCATCCGGCTTTCAACCGACGCCCGCGCCTGCGTCGTGCGTCCCGTACCGCCACCGCCGTGCCGCTCAGCCCCGCCACCACGACCAGGCCGCCCACGATCACGTACGTCGCGAGACGGGTGTTGCGTTCCTCCGCCGTCTCACCGAAGTGCAGTGGCGTGACCGACGGGGCCTCGCCCTTGGACACGCCCTGCTCGGGTTTCGGCGACTGGACGGGGTGCGCCGGATCCACGTCCGTCAACGCCCTGACGGGGTCCACCACTCCCCAGCCCACCAGCCGGTCGTGCCCGGGGATCGAGCGTTCCGCGGTCTGTTCGATCTGGGCGGCGACCTCCTGGGCCGTCCACTTGGGGTACTTGGACTTCAACAGGGCCGCGACGCCCGCCACGTACGGCGCCGAGAAGCTCGTCCCGTTGTCCGAGCAGTGGCCGTTGCCCGGAACGGTGGAGATCATGTCGACGCCCGGAGCCGCGACGCCCACGAAGTCTCCCGACTGTGAAAAGGCCGCCCGTTCGTTGTTGCGGTCGGAGGCCGCCACCGCCAGGACGCCCTTGTAGGCCGCCGGGTACGTCACCTTGACGTTGCCGCCCAGGCCGTCGTTGCCGGCCGAGGCCACGACCACGACCCGCTGGCGCAGGGCGAAGTCGATGGCGTCCTTCAGGTCCGAGTCCTTCGGGTCGAGCGCGTTGGCCGTGTCCTGGGAGATGTTGATGACGTCGGCGCCCGCCTGGACCGCGTACCGGATCCCCGAGGCCAGCGTTTCCGCCGTGCCGTCGCCCTCGGCGTCGTTCTGCTTGATCGGGATGATCGTCGCGTCCGGGGCCAGGCCCACGACACCCGTCCCCTTCGCCGGGCGGGCCGCGATGATGCCCGCCACGCGCGTGCCGTGGCCGACCGTGTCCGTCGTACCCGACTTGTTGCCGCGCTCTATCTTTTCGCCCTTGGAGTTCTTCGTGGGCAGCAGGTTCTTGCCCCTGGCCACGTCCACGGCCTTGGTGAGCTGCGGGTTCTTGACGTCCACCCCGGTGTCGATCACGGCCACCTGGACGCCCTTGCCGGTGGACTGCGCCCACAGCTCGTCCAGGTTGACGCGCTGCAGCGCCCAGGGCCGGCCCGCGTACGGCTTCGACGGGAACGTGCACTGGCCGTCGTCCGCCCGGGCCGGGGAAGCGGGCAGGGCGACCACCGTGGTCGTCGCGGTGAGGA
This sequence comes from Streptomyces sp. NPDC048521, assembly GCF_043199855.1. Lineage (NCBI taxonomy): Bacteria > Bacillati > Actinomycetota > Actinomycetes > Kitasatosporales > Streptomycetaceae > Streptomyces > Streptomyces sp. NPDC048521. Next base: position 165,053 of record NZ_JBICWR010000016.1, on the reverse strand, counting down.
CCACGGCGGCGGCCACGGCCACCGCTCGGGCCGCTGTCTCCGACGTCCCGGTCACTGGCGTCCTTGCCTTCAGCATGAGTCGGTTCTCCTCCGCCGCCGCTACGAACCCTGCGGCTGCCGCGCCGCCGCCTCCGACAGGCGCGGGCCCGTCGGCAGGAACCTCGACCACTCCATCGGGACGGGCGTGGGCGTCACCTTCTCGTAGCCGAGACGGGTCTGGGCGATCCTCGCCTCGCTCAGCTCCTCCTTGCGCTTCTTGGCGGAGGTGCCGATGCCCTTGTCGTCGGTGGCGCTGTCGCTGTTGGACTGCAGGGCGTAGCGCAGGCCTGTGTCGGTCACCAGGAAGACGCCGCCGGCCGAGGTCTCCGTGCCCTGGAACTGACGGTAGAGCTGGCCGGAGCCGGGGGTGACGTACGCGCTGGAGGAGCCGGTGGGCAGTTGGGCGGGGAAGTCCTCGCCGACCCAGGTCGACAGGGTGGTCCGTCCCTTGGCGCCGACCGAGCGCAGAACGTTGCAGACCGTGTTGCGGCCGCTGGTGGGGCTGGAGCCGTCGTTCACCGTCTTCGGCTTGTACGTCGGCCAGTTCTTGTTGCCGTCGAAGGTGGTGCTGTCGACGACCGCGCCGGGGCTGACCTGCTGCGCCTCACCGGCCTGGCCCACGCCGACGAGGTCACCGCTGTTGAGCAGGAGCGTGGCCGTGAACTCGGAGATGCGGGCCACCTTCCCCTGCAGCACGACGTAGTACTGCATCGTCTGGCCGTCGTAGGCCTTGATGACCTCGCCGACCTTGTCGTACTGCCGCAGCAGGCCGGAGGCGTCGGCCTTCGCGCCGGGCGTGCCCTGGATCGTCGGGATGGCGATCGGGTCGCCCTTGTGGAGGGTGTCGAGCCAGTCCTGGGAGACGCGCTGCGGGGCGCGGCCCTGAGTGTCGAGGGCCTTGAGCAGTTCCTTGTCGCCCGGTTCGGCGATCTCGTACGCCGTGCCCCGCGCGTCGACGACGTACTGGGTCTTGCCGTCCGGGCCGACGACGTACATCAGGTCGCCGCGGGAGAGCTTGGCGGACCCTTCCGTCTTGGACCATTCCTTCTTCGCGAGGACGAACGCCGCCTTCTGGATGGCCCGGCCGCCGTCGCCGGGGCGCTCGCAGACCGCCCAGCGCTTGGCGGTCTCGGCCTCGTCCGAGGAGGGCAGCCGGTCGGGGGCGTACGGGATGCCGATCGTGGCGCCGTGCGGGGGCTTGCCGCTGTCCAGGACCTTCTCGTCGACGGTGATGACGCTGGTCTTGCTGGGATCCAGCAGGAGCTTGGCCGAGGCCATGTTGAGGACCGGGTGCAGCTGCTTCTGCTTGCCCGTCTTCAGCACGACGTACCGCGTGGTCGACTTGCTCGCGACGATGACGTGTTCTTCCGGTGTGTCCCAGCCCTTGGGCGCCGTCGGGCTGAACATGCCGATCGCGCCGAACACCGCGAGGATCACGACGCCGACGACGACGCCGGGCACCAGTGCGCCCAGCGGCTTGGGGGCGCCCTCCTCCGAACCGGAGGGGGAAGGCTGCAGGAATGATGCGAGCGTGCGGCGCTTCGCGAAGGTGTAGGCGTTGAGTTCGTCCCGCCGTGATGCCATCTGTGTCCGCTCTCTCCCCGTTGCGGAGCCGTGGGGGACCTGTGAAGATCCGTCCCCCGCCTTCGGTTGCCTCTGGTGCCTCGACTGTCAGACCCGGCCCCTACTATGCCTGTTGCGCGGACGTGCTGGTGGCACGGGTAGGGTGCTCAGGGCTTGAAGGGACCGGAGCGCAAGGGTATTCGGGAGAGTTCGGGGGGTTTGGAGTGATGGCTTCCGCAACGCGGACCCGGTCGCGATCGCAATCGGGGTCTCGATCGGGCGGCGCGCGCCGGTCAGGTGCCCGCCGCTCTGCGTCCTCCCGGCCGGACGCCCAGTCGGCGACCACGCCCTACCAGGGCGCTTTCGCGCCGCATCTGGAGTCGCGCTCCGGGCGCGGGGGTTCGTTCGCGCTGCAACGGCTGGTGCTGCTGGAGATCGCGGGCGCACTCGTGGTGTGCGGGTGGCTCGTGGGGACGATCGCCCTGATCGCCGCCGCCGTCGTCGCCACGGTGCTCGTGGTGCTCGCTGTCGTACGACGCCGGGGGCGCTCGCTGCCGGAATGGCTCGGCACCCATATGGCGCTGCGCGCCCGTATGCGGCGGGCCGCGGGCACACCGGTGCCGCCGGGAACCGACTCCGGTCTCGCGCCCGCCGTGGAGTGCGACCCGACGCTTCGCACCTACAGCTACAGCCGCGGCGAAGACCGCGACCAGCGGCCGATCGGCATGGTCGGCGACGGCGGCTTCCTGACCGCGGTGCTCCAGATCGAGTCGGACGCCGACGCGCTGCGCGCCGAGCGCAGCCGCAGACCGCTGCCGGTGGCCCTCGTACAGGACGTCCTCGAAGTGGACGGGATCCGGCTGGAGTCGGCGCAGATCGTGGTGCACACGCAGCCCGCGCCCGCACTGCACCTGCCCCAGCAGTCGGTCGTGGTGAGTAACTACGCGCCGCTCCAAGCCCAGACCGGCTCCCCCGCGGTCCGCATCACGTGGATCGCGCTGAAGCTCGATCCCGAACTGTGCCCGGAGGCGGTGGCAGCGCGTGGCGGTGGGCTGCTGGGGGCGCAGAAGTGCCTGGCGCGTTCGGCCGAGCACCTGTCGAGCCGGCTGACCGGCGCCGGGTTCCGGGCGAGCGTGCTCACCGAGGAGGAGCTGACGGCCGCGATCGCCACCTCCGCCTGCGCCAACCCGATGGTGACCGCCCAGGCGGCCCAGGCAGGGCGCGGCGAGGCGCCCCAGCGGCGTACCGAGGAGTCCAGCCGCAGCTGGCGCTGCGACAACCGCCGGCACACGACCTACTGGGTGCGCCGCTGGCCCCCACTGGGCGGAGCCGGAGGATCACTGGCGCAGTTGGTGGCACAGCTGACCGCGGTGCCCGCGCTGGCGACGACCTTCAGCCTGACGCTGGCCAAGGGTGCGCAGCAGAACGTGGCCCTCACCGGCCACCTGCGGATCACCGGCCGCAGCAACCAGGAGCTGACCGACGCGCGGCGCGAACTGGAGCGGGCCGCGCGGCAGGCACGGACCGGCCTCGCGCGTCTGGACCGTGAACAACTCCCCGGCGTTCTAGCCACCCTGCCGCTCGGAGGTGCCCGCTGATGGCCATGACGACCTCGCCCACCCCATCGGGCACGACCCCGTCGGCACCAGGCCTCGGCACACGGCTGCGCACGGGCTTCGGCCTGCTGGGCCCGCGCCATCCGCGGCATGCCCTGCCCGTGGAGCAGGCCGATGCGCTGTCCCTGCCCATCGGCGACGACGGCGTGGTGGTCGGTGTCAACGCCGAGGGTCACCCCGCCGTACTGGGGGTGAACCGTCCGACGCCGTACGACATCGTGCTCATCGGCGGCCTGTGGACCGCTCAGGTCATGGCGCTGCGCGCGGCGGCGACGGGCGCGCGGGTGGCCGTGGAGACCGGGCGGGCGCAGGCCTGGATGCCGATGGTGCACGCCATGGGCGGCGGGCAGAACGGTCTCGCGGTGTACGACGTCGGCCGCGTGCCCCCGCAGGGCGCATCGGCCGGGACGCCCGTGCTGGTGGTGCGGGACTGCGGCATGCGGCCGCCGCGCGGACGCGTGGTCTCCGCGCCGTGGCAGTCGGTGCTGACCTTGCTGCCGTATCTGAGCCCGGTGGCACCGCGGTTGATGCGCCAGGCGCGTCTGGTGGGCGTGCAGCGGGTGTCGCCCGACGAGGCGGCGGAGATCGGGCGGGTGATAGGGCTGCCGCGCCCGGAGCTCGAGACCCTGCCCACGCTTCCGGACGGTGTGACGCTGTGGTGCACGGAGCGGGACCGGCAGTACGTGGTGACGCGGGCGACGGACGCCGAGACCGGACTCCTGGGCGTCGCGCGCCGAATGGACTGACACGGGTCCAACTTGGCCCGTTTTCAGGGGGACTGGCGCGCTATCGCGTGAATCGGTGTGCTTTCGGGGCCTGGGTGAGATACGTCTTCGTCACGGTTTGGTGTACGTACGCGTGCGCCGCGGTGGTCCCGGGCCCGGTGTGACGCCCCGGATGGGCACGAAGGAGTGGCCGGGCCTGCCGGGTCCGCCGTTTTGGTGATTAGGCTGGGGCAGGGCACGTCGCGCGTTCCCGCGAGCGGGGGGTGCACGCTTTGCGACCAAGGGGTCCAGTGACCCGAGCGGGAAGCCCGGCGAATCGTACGACAGGAACGGTCGCCCCCCCCAGCACGGCATGAGGGTGTTCGACCACACCAGGAGGAACTGTGAACAGCGATCGGGACGGGATCCGCGGGGGCTGGGACACACCCGACGACGACCAGACCGACGCGGAGTCCGGCATCGAGATGACGGGCGAGTTCACGATCGACTACGCGCCGCCGGCCTGGTACACGCAGAACGCCTCTGGTACGTCCGGTGCGCCCTCGTCGGCCCCGGTGCCACCCCAGGCGGCCGCTCCCGCCACGCCCCCGCCGCCGGTCGGTCCGCCGGTCGGCGTGCCGGACCTGCCGCCCGGCAGCGGCTTCCAGCCGGCCTGGACGGCGGCGTCCGCCCCACCGGCACCGCCCGAGGGTCCGGCCACCCCTGTCGCCTCCCCCTTGGTGCCGCACCAGGAGGACGGTGAGAACGGCGACCTTGTCAGCGGCGCGACCATGCGGATCTCCGCCTCCGCGCTGAAGCGTGAGATCGCGGAGCGGGCGGCGGCGCAGACCCCCGGCGACCAGGCCGGCACGAACCCCGAGCCCGGCGCCGAGGCGTCCACCGAGACTTCGGCCGAAGAGGCGGCGGTTGCAGAGCCGGCGGCGACCAGCGACGGCGGTCAGGGACCGGAGGCCCGGAACGAGTTCACCGGTACGGCCCCGGAGCAGGTCGGGGAGCAGGAGGGCGGCGACGACGCGTCCGAAGACGCGGCGGCTGACGCCCGCGGGGACGACGAGGATGCCGGCCTCCACGGCCTCGACGACGACAACCGGTCCGCGCCCGCCACCGAGCACGGTGAGGGCGCCGGTGACACGGCCGGAACCTCAGAGGCGCCGGCAGCGGACGCCGCCCAGGCCGACGGCGGCGCGTCCCCGGACGCTTCGGCGCCGAGCACGCACACGGCAGTCCCGGGAACCAGCGACGTCCAGGCAGGCGAGGCTCCCGCCGCGAGCGAAGACGCAGAGAGCGGCCGACCCGCCGCCGTGAGCCCCGATGCCGCAGCAGACGCCCCCGCGGCCACCACGAACCCCGACGCCACACCAGGCGCCTCCAGCCCCGACGCCGCGCCGGACGTCTCCACGGCCACCGCGAGCCCGGATGCGGCTCCGGGCGCCTCCTCCGCCACCGCGAGCCTGGACGCCACACCAGGCGCCCCCGCGCCCACCGCGAGCCCCGACGCCGCACCGGGCGCCCCCACGGCCACCCCTGACCCGCACCCCGCGCAGGACGCCCAGCCCGCCTGGACCCCTCCCCCGGCCCCGCAGAACGGCGTGCCCCCGCTGCCGCCCTCGTACCAGCCCGCCGCCCCGGCGCCCGCCGCCCAGTGGCCCGTGCAGCCCGCACCGCAGCAAGCCGCGCCCCAGCAACCCGGGCCGATGCCCGGTCAGACGCAGCCCGGGGCCGCGCAGGGTCCTGCGGGGGTGCCCGGTCAGCAGCCGCCCGGTCAGCAGCCGCCGTTTCAGCCGCAGGCCCCGCAGCCCGCACCCGCGGCCTGGAACCAGCCGCATGAAGCCAACCAGCCGAACCAGCCCGGTGCGCCCACCCCGCCGGCGTCCGCGCAGGCCGGGCCGCAGCCGAACCCGGCAGGCCCCACCGCACCCAGCGGTTACGGCTTCCCGCCGCTCGGCGCCCCCAACCCGCAAGGTCAGGCGGGTGGTTACGGCTTCCCGCAACCCCCGGCACCGCAGCCCACCCCCAACGCCCAGCCGCAACCGGAACCGCAGCCGCAGCCGCAGCCCGGCGGGTACGGATTCCCCCAGCCCCCGGCGTCCCAGCCGACGCCCAACGGCCCCACCGCGCCCGGCGGGTACGGATTCCCGCCGCCCGGCGCCCCCAACCCGCAAGGTCAGGCGGGTGGTTACGGCTTCCCGCAACCCCCGGCACCGCAGCCCACCCCCAACGCCCAGCCACAACCGGAACCGCAGCCGCAGCCGCAGCCCGGCGGGTACGGATTCCCCCAGCCCCCGGCGTCCCAGCCGACGCCCAACGGCCAGCCGCAGCCGGGCGGTTACGGCTTCCCTCAGGCCCCGCAGGACCCGCAGCACCCGCAGCACCCCGAGTCCGCTCAGGCAGCCCAGCCGCAGCCTCCGCACGCTCCGGTCGACCCGCGGTCCGGGGCCGCGTGGCCGCAGCCCATACAGCACGACCAGCGGCAGCCGACCAACCCCGGTGCAGCGCCGCTGGGTTACACCGCCGCCGTGGAGCTGTCCTCGGACCGGCTGCTGAACAACAAGAGGCAGAAGGCGAAGAGCGGACGGCCCGCAGCGGCGGCGTCCCGGTTCAAGCTGGGCGGCAAGAAGGAGGAGGCCGAGCGGCAGCGCAAGCTGGAACTGATCCGCACGCCGGTGCTGTCCTGCTACCGGATCGCGGTCATCAGCCTCAAGGGCGGCGTCGGCAAGACGACCACGACCACCGCACTCGGCTCCACCCTCGCCACCGAGCGGCAGGACAAGATCCTCGCCATCGACGCCAACCCGGACGCCGGTACGCTCGGGCGGCGGGTGCGCCGGGAGACGGGGGCGACCATCCGTGACCTCGTCCAGGCGATCCCGTACCTGAACTCGTACATGGACATCCGCCGGTTCACCTCCCAGGCGCCCTCCGGCCTGGAGATCATCGCCAACGACGTGGACCCGGCCGTCTCGACGACGTTCAACGACGAGGACTACCGGCGCGCGATCGACGTGCTCGGCCGGCAGTACCCGGTCATCCTGACCGACTCGGGTACGGGTCTGCTGTACAGCGCCATGCGCGGCGTGCTCGACCTGGCCGACCAGCTCATCATCATCTCCACGCCCTCCGTGGACGGCGCGAGCAGCGCCAGCACGACGCTGGACTGGCTGTCCGCGCACGGTTACGCGGACCTGGTCTCCCGGTCCCTGACGGTGATCTCCGGGGTCCGCGAGACCGGGAAGATGATCAAGGTCGAGGACATCGTGTCGCACTTCGAGACGCGGACCCGCGGGGTCATCGTCGTGCCCTTCGACGAGCACCTGGCCGCGGGTGCCGAGGTCGACCTCGACATGATGCGGCCGCGGACGCGCGAGGCGTACTTCAACCTCGCCGCGATGGTGGCCGAGGACTTCGTACGGCACCAGCAGGCCCACGGGCTGTGGACCAGCGACGGCAACCCGCCGCCGGTGGCTGCCCCGCCGATGCCGGGCCGGCCGATGCCGGGCCAGCCGTACGCGCAGGGTCAGCCGTACGCACCGCAGCAGGGTCAGCCGTACCCGCCGCAGCACGGTCAGCCGTATCCGCAGGGTCAGCCGCCGTACCCCCAGGGGCAGCAGCCCTATCCGCCTCAGCAGGGCCGGCCCTACCCGCAGGCCGCTCCCGGGGGCCAGCCGTACCCGCCGCAGCAGGCACAGCAGGGTCAGCCGTACCCGCCCCAGCCCGGCTACCCGCAGCAGCCCGGGCAGGCCCAGCCCCAGCCGCAGGCGCAGCCCCCACAGGCGCAGCAGCCGCCGCAGGCCCCGCCCCCGCAGCAGTAGAGCGGTATGACGAAGGGCGGCCGGTGCTCACCGCACCGGCCGCCCTTTCGCGTCGTGGAGCCCTGGAGCCCGAAGCGGGGCTTACGCCTCCGCCGCCACGATCTCCCGGCACCGCTTCACGTCCGCGGCCATCTGCTCCAGCAGGGCCTCCAGGGACTCGAACTTCGCCTGGCCGCGCACGTACGCGAGGAAGTCGACGGCGACGTGCAGGCCGTACAGGTCGAGGCCGACGCGATCGATCGCGTACGCCTCCACCGTGCGCTCGGTGCCGTCGAACTGGGGGTTCGTCCCGACGGAGACCGCGGCCGGCATGGCCTCGCCCTCGACGTGCAGGTAGCCGGCGTACACGCCGTCGGCGGGAATCGCGGTGTGCGGGAGCGTCTCGACGTTGGCCGTCGGGAAGCCCAGCTCGCGGCCGCGCTGGGCGCCACGCACGACGACGCCCTCCACCCGGTGCGGGCGGCCCAGGATCTCCCGGGCGCCCTCGACATCGCCCTCGGCGACCAGGCGGCGGGTCAGGGTCGAGGAGAACGGCTCGCCGCCGCCCGCCGCACCCGAGACGTACAGGTCGACCACCTCGACCTCGAAGTCGTAGATCTTGCCCTGCTCGGCGAGGAACTCGACGTTACCGGCCGCCTTGTGGCCGAAGCGGAAGTTCGGGCCTTCCACGACCGCCTTGGCGTGCAGCTTGTCCACCAGGACCTTCACGACGAAGTCGGCGGGTGACAGCTTCGAGAACTCGGTGGTGAAGGGCAGGATGAGCACCGCGTCCACACCCAGCTCGGCCATCAGCTCGGCGCGGCGGTGGTGCGGGGCGAGCAGGGGCGGGTGGCTGCCGGGACGGACGACCTCGCTGGGGTGCGGGTCGAAGGTGACGACGACGGCCGGGACGCCCAGCTCGCGGGCGCGGTCGACGGCGTGCTTGATGATCAGCTGGTGGCCGCGGTGGACGCCGTCGTAGGAACCGATGGTGACGACGCTGCGCCCCCAGTCCTGGGGGATGTCCTCCAAGCCACGCCAGCGCTGCACTGTGACCGCTCCTCGAACCCGTGTCCGTGTCTACCTTGACCTCTTGTGCAGGTCTAAGGGTGCCATGCCGGGTGCCCCGGTCCGGCATCGGGCATGGAGATGGGGGCTGTGACGGGGCGCACGTTCCGCGCGACGGCTCACGCCGGTACGCGTACACCCGCCAGGTTCTCGAGCATGCGGCGGGTGCTGGGGCCCACCACGGCGGCCCAGTCGTCCGGGGCGTCCGTCAGCCAGCGGGCCATGAGCGCGGCGAAGCCGGGCACCTGCCGGCCCAGCTCGACCAGGCCCCGGTCGAAGCGGGTGGCGCCCTCGGGGGTGCGGACCAGGAGCAGGCCGGTGCGGTGGACGAGCCCGCGGGCCTCCTCTTCCCGGCGGCCCCCGTCGTCGGCCGCCGCGTGCAGGACGGCGTGCAGGACCGACGGCTCCTGCTCGTGCGTGAACAGGAACTCCAGGAGTTCGCGGCGCAGCGGGCGGGAGGCGGGGGTGCCGGCGGCGGCGAGGACGGTGGCGAGGGCCGCCCGGACCTGTTCGGGGCCGCCGTCGAGCAGGCCCGTGACGAGGGGCAGCAGGACCGGGCGGGCGGTGGGGCCCTGTTCCAGGCGGCGGTCGACGTAGGCGGCGACGTGCCCGGCGGTCTCGGGTCGCAGCCGCGCCGCTTCCCGGACGAGGGCGGCGGTGCGGCGGGCCAGGGCCGGGGTGGTGACGTCGGCGAGGGCGCGCAGGGCCTCCCCGGCGTCCGGGCCGCGCAGACGGGCGCGGAAGGCTTCCAGGACCGGTTCGGGGTGGGTGGTGAGGGCGGGGACCAGGGCGCTCGGCGGGACGTGCGGGTCGCCGTCGGCGAAGTGGCGCAGGGCCGCGTCGAGGTGCCGGTCACGGGTGTGCGGGTCACGGACCAGCAGGGCGCGGGCGCCACCGTGCAGGGTGCAGTCGGCGGGGCGGGCCAGCAGGGCGAGGGCGGCGTAGCGCAGCAGCTCGCGGTCGGCCGCCGAGCGGATGTACGGGGCCACGCGCAGCCCGAACGCCACCGCCGCGACCCGGCGGGCGGGGCGCTCGTCGTGCGCCCAGCGGTCCACGGCCCGGCAGAGCGCGGACGGCTCGTCCTCGGCGAGGGTGGCGAGCAGCTCGTCGGCGCGCCGGTGGGCGCCGGCCACCAGCACCTCGGTCAGCTCGTCCAGGGCGCCGTGCCGGTGGGTGTGCAGCAGCGCCTGGGCGGCGGTGGCCACGGTGGCGTGCGGGGTCGCGGGCAGCGGCCGCTCGTCGTCGAACCAGTGCGTCAGCTGCCGCTGTACGGGGACGGGCTGGGCGTCGAGCAGCCGGGCGACGGCGTCGAGGTAGCGCTCGCCGGGCACCGGCGGCGCCGGGTCCGCGAGGACGAGCCGGCGCAGCAGGTCGAGCCGCTCGGCGTCGCAGACGGGCACGGCGGTCCAGAAGGCGGGACCGAACTCGGCCGGTACGGGCCGCTGTTCGCGGTGCCAGGCGACGATGCGGTCGGCGAGCGGGCGCAGCACCTCGGTGTAGGGCGTCGCGTCCGGCACCTGGAGCAGGGTTCGGGCGAGCAGCCGGGCGGCCCACCAGGAGCCGGGGTCACGGTCCAGGGCTTCGGTCAACTCGTGCAGACGTAAAGCGAGTTGCCGCGGGCCCTGTTGGCGGGCGAGCAGGAGCAGGGCCTGGACGACCGGTCCGATGCGGTGATGCGGCACGGGGACGGGGCAGGCCTCGCCGGTGCCGCGCGGGCGGTGGACCAGGGCGTGCAGGGCCTCGTCCAGGTCGAGGTGCATGCCCTGGATCCAGTCGGCCAGTTCCTCGTGGGCGAAGCGGTAGCCGCTGCCGGCCGGGACGAGGAGACCTTCGGTGAGAACGGCGGAGGCCCAGCCGGTGCCGCCGCCGAGCCGGGCCGGGGCGGGTCCCCAGGGGAACACCGCCTCGAACGCGTCCCGGTCCAGTTCGCCCTGTCCGGGTCCGAGGCTGCGTCGGGCGGCCTCGTGCACCTGTCCGGCCACCCGCGCCGCGAGCCGTCGTACGGCCGTGCCGCGCAGACCGTTCCCGGCGGCGAGGCGGACCGCGATGCGCAGGCACATCAGGTCGAGGTGGGCGGCGAACACCTCGTGCCGGTCGACGGGTCCGGCGGCGGCCGGAGCGTCCGGTACGGCGGCGCGGACCTCGGACAGCAGGCGCAGGGTGAGCGGGTGCCCGGCGTCGCGCTCGGCGAGCACACCGTCGGGAATGCCGTAGCGAGCGCGCGCCCGCCGAGCCTCGTCACCGTCGAGATCGGCCAGCCGCACACAGGGAGGAAGCGAGCCACGACGATCGGGCGGCGCAGCCGAGGCAGGGGACGGATCCGTACGACCGGCCGAGCCAGGGGATGCATCGGGCGGCTCCGCGCGACCGGCCGAGTCAGTCGAGGCAGGGGGCGTATCCGTACGACCGGCCGAGGCAGCCGAGGCAGGGGGCGGATCCGTACGACCGGCCGAGGCAGCCGAGGCGTGGACCGGGTTGGTCTGAGCGGTCGGCGCATGCGCACCCGCGTGGCCGGGCGGGGCAGGCGACGCGTGGGTGGGGTCGGCGTAGCCGGACGAGGTGTGGGACGCGTCCGTCGCATCGGCCGGCGCATGGGACGAGCCCGCGTGGCCCGGCCAGGCGTGGGACGGGTCCGTGGCGGCAGCCGGGGTCGGACGTGGGTCCGTGGCGGCAGCCGGGGTCGGACGTGGGTCCGTGGCGGCAGCCGGGGTCGGACGTGGGTCCGTGGCGGCAGCCGGGGTCGGGCGCGGGTCCGGGTGGTCGTGCGGGGTGTGCAGGAGGTCGGGGGGGAACTGGGTGCCGGCTCGCTCCCAGTACTCCTCCCGGCAGGCCACCACCAGCCGCGTCCCGGTCTCCCGCAGCCAGTTCGCGGTCCCCCTGGTCCACTCGGGCAGCCGGTGGGCGAGGACGGGGGGCATCTCCTCGGGGCCGTCGAGGAGGAGCAGCAGCGGGCGGCCGGTGCGGACGGCGAGGCGGGCCAAGTGTTCGGGGGTGAGGTCGCCGAGGTCCTCGGGGGGCACGGAACGGGAGGCGGCGACGATCCGGACGGCACGCTCCAGCGCGCGGCGGGCCGCGTCGGCCACGGAGTGGTCGGCTTCCTCGAGGTCGGCGCCGCGCAGCCACAGTGTGGGGGCGGGCCGCTCGCCCCGGGCCCAGCGGGCGGCCAGCGCCGCGAGTTCGGTCGTACGGCCGCTGCCAGGAGCGCCGACGAGGCCGAGCACGGTCCGGTCGCCCTCGGTGAACGCGGTCAACTCACGCGCTGTGTCCGCTCGTTCGACGGGGGCCACCGGGCCGGCGTGGATGCCGTGCGGACCGTCCTGGGCCACCGACGTGGCGGTCAGCTCCAGCATGCCGGCCAGGTTCAGGTCGGCGCCGTAGGCCGGGACGGTGGCGGCGTTGCGTGCGAGCAGGTCGGCGAGGGCGCCGTCGGCGGGCCGCAGCGGGACCGCGAAGCCCGCGTCGCGCTCGGCGGTGTGCAGGGCGGTGCCGAGCACGCCGAGGACCGCGCCGGTACAGGCGTCGAGGACCGGTCCCCCGGCCGCCCCGCCGCCGAGCCGGAGCGCGTCCCGCCCGGCGGTGCCGATCGCCAGTTCCAGGACGTCGTCGAGGAGGTGGAAGCGGTCCGTTGCGGTGTACGACACCTGGGTGGCGGCCAGCACCCGGGCCTCGCGCCAGCAGCCCGCGGCGATCCGTACGTAGGTACCGGCGTCGATCCGCTCCTGCACGGTCAGCGGCAGCGGCGCCACGTCCAGGCCCGCGGTGCGCACCAGGGCCAGGTTCAGCTGGGGCAGGGGGGTGACGGCATCCGCGCCGACCACACACGTGCGGTCCCCGGCCGCCTGCAGCACCAGCCGGGGCAGGCCGTCGACCGCCTCGTGGCTGGTGAGGAGGGTGCCCTCGTGATCGGCGAGGAAGCCGATGCCGCGGGGGCGGCCGGCGAGGTCACGGATCCGGACGAGGACGGTGTCGTCCGGGCAGGGGGCGTCACTCGTGGGCGACGGCGCACTCGCCTCGTCCCGCCACACACCGTCGGCCACCCTCCCCGTACCGCCCGGCGTACTCCACGCCCCGTCCTCCCGCGTGCCCTCCGCCGTTGGGCGGCTGCCGCCTTCGGTGTGGGGGTCCCGTTCCGCCATGGCCATACCTCCCCGCCCGCACCGCGTGCCCTCGCTCCGACGGTAGGCGCGTGATGATCGGCGGGACAGATCTCGTGGCGAACGCGCCCCCTTCCGCTCCCCCGGTTCACTCCGAGCGCCTGCCCGGACGGGTGAATAGGCGCGAGCCGTTGGATAACCCTAGGGGTGGGGGAACCGAGGGGGGACCGTGGAGCGGCGGCAGGAGACCACCCGTGGCCGGCCGCCGCTCCACGGGCACCACGGGCAACCGCCGATGGACGTGCCCGTGGGGGGCTCAGCCGAAGACGGCCAGGCTCTTCGCCTTGCCCTTGTGCTGCTCGACGAGCGCGAGGAAGCGGCCCTCGGGGTCGAACACGGCGACGGGACCCGCGCCCGCGTACGCGTCGGGCATCTCCAGCCGGACACCGTTGAGCAGCAGCCGGGAGCGCTTGGCGTCCACGTCCCAGCGCGGGAACGCGGCCGCGGCGGCCTCGGCGATCGGCATCACGGTCAGCTCCTGCTGGAGCTGGTCCAGCGTCTTCGCCGTGTCGATCTTGTACGGCCCGACGCGGGTCCTGCGCAGCGCGGTGAGGTGGCCGCCGACGCCCAGGTCGGCGCCCAGGTCACGGGCGAGGGCGCGGATGTAGGTGCCGGAGGAGCAGACCACGGACACGATCAGGTCGAGGACCTGCGTGCCGTCCTCGGCGACGGCGTCCCGGACGTCGTACACCGTGAAGGAGGAGATGGTCACCGGGCGGGCGGGGATCTCGAAGTCCTCGCCGTCGCGGGCCCGCTTGTACGACCGTACGCCGTCGATCTTGATGGCGCTGACCTTGGACGGCACCTGCATGATGTCGCCGGTCAGCTTGGCGATTCCCGCGTCGATGGCGTCCCGGGTCACCTTGGACGCGTCGGTGGAGGAGGTCACCTCACCCTCGGCGTCGTCGGTGACCGTGTTCTGGCCCAGGCGGACAGTGCCGAGGTACTCCTTCTCGGTGAGGGCGAGGTGCCCGAGGAGCTTGGTGGCGCGCTCGACCCCGAGGACCAGGACGCCGGTCGCCATCGGGTCGAGGGTGCCGGCGTGACCGACGCGGCGGGTCCTGGCGATCCCGCGCATCTTGGCGACCACGTCGTGCGAAGTGAAGCCCGACGGCTTGTCGACGATGACGAGGCCGTCGGGCGTGGTGTGCTTCTGGGTCATTCCGCGGCGTCGCCGTCCGTGTCGGTCGTCTCGTCCGCCTCGTCGTCGGCCGGCTTGCGGTACGGGTCCGCGCCGCCCGCGTACGACGCCCCCGCGGACGCCTCGCGAACCTTCGCGTCGGACTGCCGCGCCTTGTCGAGGAGATCCTCGATGTTCCGGGCGGTGTCCGGCAGGGCGTCCGCGACGAAGGTCAGGGTCGGCGTGAACTTCACACCGGCCGCGCGGCCGACCTCGGAGCGCAGGATGCCCTTGGCGCTCTCCAGGCCCGCGGCAGCGGCCTTCCGCTCCTCGTCGTCCCCGTAGACCGTGTAGAACACGGTCGCCTCCCGCAGGTCACCCGTGACCCGGGTGTCCGTGATGGTGACGTTCGAGCCGAGCCGCGGGTCCTTGATCCCGCGCTGCAGCTTCTGGGCCACCACCTCCCGGATGAGGTCCGCCAGCCTTTTCGCCCGCGCGTTGTCGGCCACTGGTCCAGCTCCCGTTCTTTCTTTCTTCTTGCGTTCTGTGGTCTGGTCGTCGGCTGCCGTGTCAGCCGCCTGTCAGTCGTCCTCGCCGTGGAAGCGGCGTCGGACCGACAGCAGCTCCACCTCCGGACGGCCGGCGACCAGCCGTTCGCACCGGTCCAGTACGTCGGTGAGGTGCGCCGCGTCGCCGGAGACCATGGCCAGGCCGATGATCGCTCGCCGGTGGAGGTTCATGTGGTCCACCTCGGCCGCGCTCACGGAGTACTTCCGCTGGAGTTCGGCGACGATCGGGCGGACGACGGAGCGCTTCTCCTTCAGCGAGTGGACGTCGCCGAGGAGGAGGTCGAAGGACAGAGTCCCCACGTACATGTGTGTAGCCGGTTCACCCGCCGGTACGGGATCGATGGCCCCGGGTCCGTGTGGGCCGGGGACATCAAGAACCGTACCGCGTACCTGCCGGTGGCTCGACAGGGTTTCCTCCGGCCGTCGGCTGCGGGACCGCCTGGGGACTCCGCCCCCAGACCCCCGCTCGCCCACCCGCCGGCCCGTCTCGGCCGGCCGCCAGGGTGCCTTCACGCGACAGACCGAGCGGGCCGGAGCGGAAAGGTGGTCAAAAGGGCCGCTGGCCGACAGAACCGGAGTTCTGTCGGCCAGCGGCGAACCGTCGGCCGGTTACGCCCGCGGCTTCTCGCGCATCTCGTACGTCGCGATGACGTCGTCGACCTTGATGTCGTTGAAGTTTCCGAGGTTGATACCACCCTCGAAGCCTTCGCGGATCTCGGTGACGTCGTCCTTGAAGCGACGCAGACCCTCGATGTTGAGGTTCTCCGCGACCACCTTGCCGTCGCGGATGAGGCGCGCCTTGGTGTTGCGCTTGACCTCGCCGGAGCGGATGAGGACACCGGCGATGTTGCCCAGCTTGGACGACTTGAATACCTCGCGGATCTCCGCCGTACCGAGCTCGACCTCCTCGTACTCCGGCTTGAGCATGCCCTTGAGGGCCGCCTCGATCTCCTCGATCGCCTGGTAGATGACCGAGTAGTAGCGGACGTCCACGCCCTCGCGCTCGGCCATCTGCGCGGCACGGCCGGCCGCACGGACGTTGAAGCCGATCACGATGGCGTCCGAGCCCATCGCCAGGTCGATGTCCGACTCCGTGACCGCACCGACACCACGGTGCAGGACGCGGATGTCGACCTCTTCGCCGACGTCGAGCTGGAGCAGGGAGGACTCCAGGGCCTCGACGGAACCAGAAGCGTCACCCTTGATGATCAGGTTCAGCTGCTGGACCTCGCCGGCCTTGAGCACCTTGTCCAGGTCCTCGAGCGACACGCGGCGCGTGCGCTTGGCGAACGCGGCGTTGCGCTCACGGGCGGCGCGCTTCTCGGCGATCTGACGGGCCGTACGGTCCTCGTCGACCACCAGGAAGTTGTCACCCGCACCCGGGACGTTGGTCAGGCCGAGGACCTGGACCGGCGTCGACGGGCCCGCTTCGGCCACGTTGTTGCCGTTGTCGTCGAGCATGGCGCGCACGCGACCGTAGGCGTCGCCCACGACCATCGTGTCGCCGACCCGCAGCGTGCCTCGCTGGACGAGGACCGTCGCCACGGCACCACGGCCGCGGTCGAGACGGGACTCGATCGAGATGCCCTGCGCGTCCTGGTTCGGGTTGGCCCGCAGGTCGAGCGAGGCGTCGGCCGTGAGGATCACGGCCTCCAGCAGCGAGTCGATGTGCAGACCCTGCTTGGCGGAGATGTCGACGAACATGGTGTCGCCGCCGTACTCCTCGGCCACCAGGCCGTACTCGGTCAGCTGACCGCGCACCTTGGTCGGGTCGGCACCCTCGACGTCGATCTTGTTGACCGCGACCACGATCGGCACGTCGGCCGCCTTGGCGTGGTTGAGCGCCTCGACCGTCTGCGGCATGACGCCGTCGTTGGCCGCGACGACCAGGATCGCGATGTCGGTCGACTTCGCACCACGGGCACGCATGGCGGTGAACGCCTCGTGACCCGGGGTGTCGATGAAGGTGATCTTGCGCTCTTCGTCATTGACCTCGGTCGCGACCTGGTAGGCACCGATGTGCTGGGTGATGCCACCGGCCTCGCCCGCGATGACGTTCGTCTTGCGGATGGCGTCGAGCAGGCGGGTCTTACCGTGGTCGACGTGACCCATGACGGTGACGACCGGCGGGCGGACCACCAGGTCCTCCTCGTCGCCCTCGTCCTCGCCGAACTCGATGTCGAAGGACTCGAGCAGCTCGCGGTCCTCCTCCTCGGGGCTGACGATCTGAACCGTGTAGTTCATCTCGTCGGCGAGGAGCTGCAGGGTCTCGTCGGAGACGGACTGCGTGGCCGTGACCATCTCGCCGAGGTTCATCATGACCGCGACGAGGGACGCCGGGTTGGCGTTGATCTTCTCCGCGAAGTCGGTGAGCGACGCGCCGCGGGAGAGACGGATGGTCTCGCCGTTGCCGCGCGGCAGCATCACGCCGCCGACGCTCGGGGCCTGCATGGCCTCGTACTCCTGGCGCCTCTGCCGCTTCGACTTGCGGCCGCGACGCGCGGGACCGCCGGGACGGCCGAAGGCGCCCTGCGTGCCACCACGGCCACCGGGACCACCGGGACGACCGCCGAAGCCGGGACGGCCACCGCCGCCACCGCCGGGACCACCGGGACGACCGGCGAAGCCGCCACCACCGCCACCGGGACCACCGGGACGACCGGCGAAGCCGCCACCGCCGCCGCCACCGGGACGACCGGCGAAGCCGCCGCCACCCGGACGACCGCCGCCGCCACCGGGACGACCGCCGCCACCGGGACCACGACCGCCGGGGCCACCGCCACCGGGACGCGGGCCGGCAGCGGGACGCTGCGGCATCATGCCGGGGTTGGGACGCGGACCGGCCGGGCCGGGACGCGGACCGCCCTGCGGACGGGGCATGCCGGCCGGCGACGGACGGGAACCGCCCGCAGCCTGCGGACGCGGACCGCCGCCCTGGGCGCCGGGCGCCTGCGGACGGGGACCGGCGCCGGGGGCACCGGGGCCGCCCGGACGCGGGCCGCCCTGCGGACGGGGCGCCTGGGGGCGCGCCATGCCGGCGTTGCCGCCGGAGGTGAAGGGGTTGTTGCCCGGGCGCGGACCGGCCGGACGGGCACCGCCGGGACGCGGGGCCTGGCCGCCGGGACGTCGGTCGCCCTGGCCCGGACGGGGCGCCTGGCCCTGACCGGGAGCCGGACGAGAGCCGCCGGGCTTCGGGGCACCCGGACGGGCGCCGGGACGCGGACCCTGGGCGGCCGGAGCCTGCGGGGTCTGCGCGGCCGGGGCAGCCGGCGGAGCGGTGAACTCCGGGGCGGCCGGGGCCGGGCGCGGCGCGGGCTTGGGACCCGGCACCGGACGCGGGCCGGAGGCCGGCGCGGGTGCCGAGGGGGCCGACGGGGCCGACGGGGCGGCCGGCTGCTGGGCAGCCGGAGCCGTCGGAGGCTTGGGAACCGCCGGCTTCGGGGCAGCCGGACGGGCCGCCTGCGCCGGAGAGGGCGCGGCGGGCTTGGGGGCAGCCTTGCGCGGGGCGGGCTTACCGGCGGACTTGCCGTTGCCACCGCCCTGGAAGGCGTCGGTCAGCTTGCGTACAACCGGCGCTTCGATCGTGGAAGACGCCGAACGGACGAATTCACCGAGTTCCTGGAGCTTGGCCATGACGACCTTGCTCTCGACACCGAACTCCTTGGCGAGTTCGTAGACCCGGACCTTAGCCACTTCGCTCCTTTGAGGTCCGGGTTGAAGCCGGACCGTCGCTAGTTCATGGGCGTACTCATCGCGTACTCATCGAGTGCTCATCGCAATCTCGACCTGCTTTCGACTCGCGAGGTACCAGGCCGCACGGTGTTCCGTACGGCTCGTCTTACGGTGTTGCCTGCTCGGCAACTCTTGTCTGCTCGACGTATTGGCGCAACGCCTTTGTGTCGAGCGCTCCCGGGGCGCGCAGTGCCCGCGGGAACGCCCGGCGGCGTACCGCCTGGTCGAGACAGACCAGGGCGGGGTGTACGTAGGCACCCCGGCCGGGCAGCGTACCGCGAGGATCGGGAACGCACGCGTCCTCGATCTTCACGATCCGCAGGAGATCGTTCTTGGCCGCCCGCTCCCGGCACCCCACACAGGTGCGTTCTGGGCATGCTCGGGTGTGCGTCCGGCCAGACACGGTTAAGTCTACCTCCCCGTACCGACCTCACCCCTTTGGGGCAGAGATCGAACGGTTGTTGTCGTAATCCAAGCGGCCTGCGGCCGGGATCTATTCCCCGCCGCCCACCGGGCCCTGCCCTACTCCGCGACCTGCTCGGTGTCGGGCCGGATGTCGATCCGCCATCCGGTGAGCCGGGCCGCGAGGCGGGCGTTCTGGCCCTCCTTGCCGATCGCCAGCGACAGCTGGTAGTCCGGCACGGTCACCCGGGCGGAGCGGGCGGCCATGTCGACGACCTCCACCTTGCTCACCCGAGCGGGTGACAGGGCGTTCGCGACCATCTCGGCCGGGTCGTCCGACCAGTCGACGATGTCGATCTTCTCGCCGTTCAGCTCGCCCATCACGTTGCGCACCCGGCCGCCCATGGGGCCGATGCAGGCGCCCTTGGCGTTCAGGCCCGAACGGGTGGACCGTACCGCGATCTTGGTGCGGTGACCGGCCTCACGGGCGATCGCGGCGATCTCCACCGAGCCGTCGGCGATCTCCGGCACCTCCAGGGCGAAGAGCTTCTTCACCAGGTTGGGGTGCGTACGGGAGAGGGTCACGGAGGGACCGCGGACGCCCTTGGCGACCCGGACGACGTAACTGCGCAGCCGCAGGCCGTGCGGGTAGGTCTCGCCGGGCGCCTGCTCCTGCACCGGAAGGATGGCCTCGAGCTTGCCGATGTCCACGAGCACGTTCTTCGGGTCGCGGCCCTGCTGGACCACACCGGTGACGATGTCGCCCTCGCGGCCGGCGTACTCACCCAGCGTCGCGTCGTCCTCGGCGTCGCGCAGCCGCTGCAGGATCACCTGCTTGGCGGTGGTCGCCGCGATCCGGCCGAAGCCGGACGGGGTGTCGTCGAACTCGCGGGCCTCCTGACCCTCCTCGAGGTCCTCCGGGTCCTCCTTCGCCCACACGGTCACATGCCCGGTCTCCCGGTTGAGCTCCACGCGCGCGTGCCGGCGGCTTCCCTCGGTGCGGTGGTAGGCGATGAGGAGGGCCGACTCGATCGCCTCGACCAGCAGGTCGAAGGAGATCTCCTTCTCCCGAACCAAGCCCCGCAGGGCGCTCATGTCGATGTCCACGGCTACGCCTCCTCCTCTTCCTTCATGTCCTTCTTGTCCTTGCGGTTGAACTCGACCTGCACGCGCGCCTTGGCGATCTCCGGGAAGCCGAGTCTGCGGGCGGTGGCCTTGCGGCCCTTCACGCCGGGCACCTCGACGTCGAGGCCCTCCTCGTCGACCTGCTGGATCCGCGCGACCAGCTCGCCGCCCTCGGTCAGCTGGAACTTCACGAGCCGGTCGGTGGCGCGCACGAAGTGCCGGTGCTCGGTGAGGAGGCGCTCCGCGCCGGGGGTTCCGACCTCGAGGTCGTACGCGTCGTCGCCCATCGCGTTGGTCTCGTCGAGCTTCGCCGAGAGCGCGCGGCTCACATCGGCGATCGCGTCCAGATCGGCTCCGGTGTCGGAGTCGACGGTCACGCGCAGCACCCGCTTGCGTCCGACGGAGTCCACGGCGATCTCTTCGAGATCCAGCCCCTGGGAGGTGACGAGCGGTTCGAGCAGCTCTCGCAGCCTCTCGCTCTGGGTGGTGCTCATCCGGGTGACTCCTCGGCCGCGTGTGCTGTTGTGGGATGGGTCGCGTGTCTGGTGAAAGGGTATCCGGTCGCGAGGAGTGATGCCGTCCACCTGTGTACGGGCGGTGCCGGTGAGTGGTGTGCGAGGGGTGCGCGGGTACGGTGATCACGGGCGGGCCGCCCGCCGGCTGTTCTTCCTCCGTTGCCCCCTCCGTACGAGTTCCCCGAGGACGTCTGCAGTGCCGTACCCCTCCTCTCTCCGCGGCCCCTCTGGGCCGCGCAGAAGAACCCTGCTCGCCTCGGCCGCCGGTGCGGCCCTGCTGGCGGGCTGCTCGGCCGATCCGGACTCCGGCGGCGACGGCCCGTCGGCCACCGACCGGGCACGCGCGCGTGCGGCCCAGGACAGCGCCGGGCTGCTGCAGCGGTACGACGCCGTGCTCGCCGCCCACCCGGCGCTGGCGGAGCGGCTGCGGCCGCTGCGCGCCGAGGTGGCGGCGCACGCGGAGGCGTTCGGCGGCGCCAAGGCCACGAAGTCCCCGTCTCCCACGGCCACGGCCTCCACGGCGTCCCCGCCTGTCGTGCCCGCCACGGAGAAGGACGCCCTCGCCGATCTCGCGACCGCCGAGCGGACCCTCGCCGACCGGCGGGCGAAGGCCCTGCTGGACGTGCCCGGCGAGCTGGCCCGGCTGATGGCGTCGGTGGCGGCGGCCGGGGCGGCGCACGCGTACCTGCTCAGGGAGGGGGCCAGGTGACCGTCGACGCCGGGCACAGCGGAAGCGGCGCACGCCGTGGCACCGACAAGGGGGCGGAAGTGAGCGAGAAGGCGAGGCAGGCCGAGCTGACCGCGCTGCAGGCGGCGCTGGCGGCGGAGCACGCGGCGGTGTACGGGTACGGCGTCGTCGGCGGCAGGATCGGCGAACGGGGTCGCACCGAGGCACGGGCAGCGTACGACGCCCACCGGGCGCGCCGGGACGCGCTGGTGCGCGAGGTGCGCGAGCTGGGCGGCGTGCCGGTCGCCGCGAGCGCCGCCTACGCGCTGCCGTTCCCGGTGCCGGACGCGACGGCCGCGGTACGGCTGGCCGCCCGGCTGGAGGAGCGGGTGGCCGGGGTGTACTCGGACCTGGTGCGGGCCACGACGGGCGCGCGGCGCGGCGCGGCGGCCGCGGCGCTGCGGGAGGCCGCGGTGCGGGCGGTGCGCTGGAGCGGGCAGAGCGTAACCTTCCCTGGTCTCGCCGAGCGGTCCTCCGGCGAGGGGACGGGCGCCGCCGGCACGACCCCGGCGCCTTCCGCCTCGGCGTCCCCTTAGGCCCCGCCTACGGACCCGGACACCGCCCGGACCACACGCCGCCCACGGCAGCCCGGCGCGGACCCGGGTGCTGACCGGACCACACTGGTGGCGGCAGCCCAGCCGGCGGCCGGGTAGGACTTCGACAGGAAGGGAACGACTCGCGCATGGTTTTCGAACCGCCGCAGCGCCTGGTGCGGGCGCTCGGTGAGACCGCACCGGCCGGGGACGACTGGCTGGCGCGGCTGCCCGAGACGGCCGGGCGGGCCGTCGCCCGGCGCGAGTTGACCGTCGAGCGGATCCAGGTACCGGGTGGCCGCAGCAGCCTGGTGGTGCTGGTCCGGCAGGCGGACGGCACCCCCGCGGTGCTGAAGCTGGCCCCGTCGCGGTCCCGGCCCGAGAGCGAGCGGGCGGCGTTGGCGCACTGGGCCGGCCTGGGCGCGGTACAGCTTCTGGCGGCGGACCCCGAGGACGCCACGGAGGGCGCGCTGCTGCTGGAGCGGCTGCACCCGGATGTGTCGGTGCGGTCGCTGCCGGAGGCGAGGGCGCTGCTGGAGGCGGCGGGGACGCTGCGCAGGCTGTGGGTCGAGCCGCCGGCCGGTCACGTCTTCGAGACCGTCGCGGAGCGCACCGGGCGGCAGGCGGCGGCCATGCGGGCGGGCGCCGAGGCCGACCCCGAGACGGCGCCACTGGTCGACGCGGCACTCACGGCCCGCGAGGAACTGCTGGCCGCACCGCCGGAGCACCGGTTGCTGCACGGCACGTTCCGGCAGAGCAAGGTGCTCGCCGGGGAGCGGATGCCGTGGCTCGCGGTGGGCCCGGACCCGGTGGTCGGCGAGTCCGCCTTCGACCTGGCTCGGCTGGTGCGGGACCGGGTGGAGGACCTGATCGCGACGCCGTCGGGCCCGGCGACCACGCGGCGCCGTATCAAGCGCCTCGCCGAGTCCCTGGAGGTGGATCAGGAGCGGCTGCGGGGCTGGACGCTGTTCCGGGCGGTGGAGTCGGGGGTGCGGGCGCTGCGCGTGGGGCGGCCGAAGGACGGGGAGTTGCTGCTGGAGTTCGCGGGCTGGCTCTAGCCGTCTTCCCGTCTTCGGGGGGTCTGGCCGTCTCGCGGGGGTCTGGCCGTCTCGCGGAGGTCTGGCCGTCTGGCGGAGGCATGGCGGTTCGTCCGCTGCGGGCCGGTGGGGGCGAGGGTGCGTGGTTCCCCGCGCCCCCCTTTTTTCTTCCGTCCGAGCCCCCGTTCCGCGGCGTGTGATCGGACGGTCCTGAACCGCAGCACGCCCGCAAGGCAGTCCCGGACCGGGGCCGGAGGTCATGGTTGCCGCAACGGCCCGGCCGGTCGGCTGGGGTCCTCGGGGGAATCCCGAGGGTGCCGTCAGCCGGCCGACCGGGTCGGGTGGCTCCGCTACGCCGTCAGGCGGGCGATCGCGTCCTCGACCGTCAGCTCCTCGCGCTCACCGGTCTTGCGGTCCTTCAGCTCCAGGACGCCCTCGCCGGAGCGGCGGCCGGCCACCAGGATCTGCGGTACGCCGATCAGCTCGGCGTCGGTGAACTTCACGCCCGGGGAGACTCCGGCGCGGTCGTCCACCAGGACGCGGACGCCCGCGGCGGCCAGCTTCTCGGCGACGTCCAGCGCCAGCTCCGTCTGCAGCGCCTTGCCGGCTGCGACGACGTGCACGTCGGCCGGGGCGACCTCCTTGGACCACACCAGGCCCTTGTCGTCGGCGGTCTGCTCGGCGAGGGCGGCGACGGCGCGGGAGACGCCGATGCCGTAGGAGCCCATGGTGACGCGGACCGGCTTGCCGTTCTGGCCGAGCACGTCCAGCTTGAGGGCGTCGGTGTACTTGCGGCCCAGCTGGAAGATGTGGCCGATCTCGATGGCGCGGTCCAGCTTCAGGCCGGTGCCGCACTTGGGGCAGGGGTCGCCGTCCTGGACCACGACGACGTCCACGTACTCGTCGACCTCGAAGTCACGCCCGGCGACGACGTTCCTGGCGTGTGTGTGCTCCTTGTTGGCGCCGGTGATCCAGGCGGTGCCGGGGGCCACGCGCGGGTCGGCGATGTACGTGACCTTCTCGCCGAGGCCCTGCGGGCCGACGTAGCCGCGGACCAGGTCGGGGCGGCCGGCGAAGTCCGCCTCGGTGACCATCTCGACGGCGGCCGGGGCGAAGTGCGCCTCGACCTTGTCCAGGTCGACCTCGCGGTCGCCGGGCACGCCGACGGCGACGATCTCGCCGTCCACCTTGACCAGCAGGTTCTTCAGCGTGGCGGAGGCCGGGACGCCGAGGGAGGCGGCGAGGGTCTCGATGGTCGGGGTGTCGGGGGTCGGGATCTCCTCGAGCGCGGGCACGGCCGAGCCGTCGACCGGCTTCAGCTCGTAGGTGATCGCCTCGGTGTTGGCCGCGAAGTCGCAGTTCGGGCAGTCCGCGAAGGTGTCCTCGCCGGCCTCGGCCGGGGCGAGGAACTCCTCGGACTTGGAGCCGCCCATGGCGCCGGCGGTGGCCGCGCAGATGCGGTAGTCGAGGCCGAGGCGCTCGAAGACGCGCTGGTAGGCCGCGCGGTGCAGGGCGTAGGACTTCGCGAGGCCCTCGTCCTCCAGGTCGAAGGAGTACGAGTCCTTCATCAGGAACTCACGGCCGCGCAGGATGCCGGCCCGGGGGCGGGCCTCGTCGCGGAACTTGGTCTGGATCTGGTAGAGGATCACCGGCAGGTCCTTGTAGGACGTGCACTGGTCCTTGACCAGGAGGGTGAAGATCTCCTCGTGGGTGGGGCCGAGGAGGTAGTCGCCGCCCTTGCGGTCCTTCAGCCGGAACAGCTCCTGGCCGTACTCCTCCCAGCGGCCGGTCGCCTCGTAGGGCTCGCGCGGCAGCAGGGCGGGCAGGGACACCTCCTGGGCGCCGATGGCGTCCATCTCCTCGCGGACGATCCGCTCCACGTTGGCGAGGACCTTCTTGCCGAGGGGCAGCCAGCTCCAGATGCCGGCGGCGGTGCGGCGGACGTAGCCGGCGCGGACGAGGAGCTTGTGGCTGAGGACCTCGGCGTCCGCCGGGTCGTCGCGCAGCGTCTTCGCCATCAACTGGGACATGCGCTGGACCGGTGCGTTGGCCATGGTTCTCGTACTCCTGCCGGGTAAGGGTGATGGCATAGGAGGTTAGCCGGGCCGACTGTGCCGGTGGAAATCGGTTAAGGGTGAACGTCCCTACGTGCGGCGCAGGGGCAGGGGGGCGCCCATCACCGCGTACGGCCTGGGTGCGCTCGGGAAGTGGACCTGGCGGGCGAGGTCGACGTAGCCGAGGGAGCGGTAGAGGCCGCGGGCCGGGCTGTCGGCGTCGATCGCGGAGAGTATCGAGCGGGGTTCGGTGGCGGTGTCGGTGATGGTGGTGATCAGGCGCCGGCCGATGCCGCGGTTCTGGTGGTCGGGGTGGACGTGCAGCTCGGTGATGACGAAGGAGTCGTCGAGCCAGAAGTCCTTGCCGCCCGCGCGGAGGTACGGCTCCACGACGGTGGACCACCAGTGGGTGCGGTTGTTGGGCATGCCGTAGACGAAGCCCACGAGGTGGCCGCCGACGGTCGCTCCCAGGGCTCGCGCTCCTTGGTATTGCATGTGCCGCTGGACGATCTGGCGGCGTACGGCGACTTCGTCGGGGCCGAGCCCGAAGGCGACGGCCTGGACTGCCAGGGCCTCGTCTACGTGGGCTGCGAGGTCCAGGGGGCCGATCACGAGGTCCATGCGGGGAGCGTACAGGGGGGTGCTTGTGACGCGCCGGGGTCGGGTCGATCGTGGTGGCCCGCGCCCACGTGTCGCGGCCGCGTATCAGTACGGTCCGCGCCCCTCCGGGCCGGCCGCCCGCGCCCCTAGAAGAGAACGCTCATGAAGGCGCCCACCTCTTGGAAGCCCACCCTGAGGTACGTCCTTCTCGCCGCCGTGTTGAAGTCGTTCACGTAGAGGCTGACCACCGGCGCCACGTCCGTCAGGGCGTAGCGCAGGACCGCCGCCATGCCGGGGCCCGCCAGGCCCCGGCCCCGGTATTCGGGGGCCACCCACACGCCCTGGATCTGGCAGGCCTGGGAGGTCGCCGCGCCGATCTCCGCCTTGAAGACGACCTTGCCGTGGTCGTCGAGGCGGGCGAAGGAGCGGCCGGAGCCGACGAGTTCGGCGACGCGGGCCTGGTAGAGCAGGCCGCCGTCACCGGCCAGCGGGGAGACGCCGACCTCCTCGGTGAACATCGCCACGCACGCCGGCATGATCGTTTCCATCTCGTCCTTGCGGACGCGGCGGACGTAGGGGTCCGGGGCGATGTCGGCCGGCATGCGGTCGGTGACCATGAGCGGCTGGTGGGCGCGGACCTCGCGGGCCGCGCCCCAGTGGGGTTCCAGCAGGCGCCACAGCTCGGCGGTGGGTCCGGCGGGGCCGACGATGGAGGAGCAGCGGCGGCCGGCCCGGCGGGCGCGGTCGGCGAAGGCGCGGACGGCGCGCGGGGTGGCGCAGATCGGGACCAGGTTGGCGCCCGCGTAGCACAGCGACGTGAGCATGCCGTCCTCGTACCAGCCCCACATCTCGCCGCCGAGCCGCCACGGGTCGAGGCCGGCGACCTGGACCCGGGAGGTCACGAAGGCGTTCGCGACCGGCTCGCGGTCGAGGACGGCGAGCGCGGCGTCCAGGTCGCTCGGTTCGAGCACCCGTGAGGTGGTCTGGGTCAACACGTGCGGGGCCTCACCGTGGGGTTCTGCTGATCTCCGCACTATAGCTGCGCCGGCTTGGCCGTGCGCCTCCCACCTCGGGGGCCTGGTCCTCCGGCGGCCGCGGGTCGTCTCGGGCTTGCCGCGCAGTCCGCCGCGCCCCTTCGGGGCGGTGGAGCTCAGTCCGCCACCGAGACCGACGGCTCGCCCGAAGCGACGCCGTCCTTCTCCATCTGCTCGGCCAGCTTCATGGCCTCCTCGATGAGGGTCTCCACGATCTTGGACTCGGGGACGGTCTTGATGACCTCGCCCTTGACGAAGATCTGGCCCTTGCCGTTGCCGGAGGCGACGCCGAGGTCGGCCTCGCGGGCCTCGCCCGGACCGTTCACGACGCAGCCCATGACGGCGACGCGCAGCGGGACCTCCATGCCGGTCAGGCCGGCGGTGACCTCTTCGGCGAGCTTGTAGACGTCGACCTGGGCGCGGCCGCAGGAGGGGCAGGAGACGATCTCCAGGCCGCGCTGGCGCAGGTTCAGCGACTCCAGGATCTGGATGCCGACCTTGACCTCCTCGGCGGGCGGGGCCGACAGGGAGACGCGGATGGTGTCGCCGATGCCCTGGGAGAGGAGGGCGCCGAAGGCGACAGCCGACTTGATCGTGCCCTGGAAGGCGGGACCGGCCTCGGTGACACCGAGGTGGAGGGGGTAGTCGCACTGCTCGGCGAGCTGGCGGTAGGCCTCGATCATGACGACCGGGTCGTTGTGCTTGACGGAGATCTTGATGTCGCGGAAGTCGTGCTCCTCGAAGAGGGAGGCTTCCCACAGGGCGCTCTCGACCAGGGCTTCGGGGGTCGCCTTGCCGTACTTCTGGAGCAGGCGGCGGTCGAGCGAACCGGCGTTGACGCCGATGCGGATCGGGGTGCCGTGATCCTTGGCGGCCTTGGCGATCTCCTTGACCTTGTCGTCGAACTGCTTGATGTTGCCGGGGTTGACGCGGACCGCGGCGCAGCCGGCCTCGATGGCGGCGAAGACGTACTTGGGCTGGAAGTGGATGTCCGCGATGACCGGGATCTGCGACTTCTTGGCGATGGTCGCGAGGGCGTCGGCGTCGTCCTGGGTGGGACAGGCGACGCGGACGATCTGGCAGCCGGAGGCGGTCAGCTCGGCGATCTGCTGGAGGGTGGCGCCGATGTCGGACGTGCGGGTCGTGGTCATCGACTGGACCGAGACGGGTGCGTCTCCGCCGACCGCCACGCTTCCGACCTGGATCTGCCGGCTCTTCCGGCGCTCGGCGAGCTTGGTCGGAACGGACGGCATGCCGAGAGAAATCGCAGTCATCTGCTGTGCAACCCCAAGGTCGTGGATCAAGGTCCGGTCCCGTGAACGGCGGGCTCCAGGCTTCGAGATTACGGCACGGGCCCCTGCGCCAGCACATCCCACCCGCTAAACCCACCCGATGGTCGGGGCCCGGAACCACAAGGGTTCCGGGCCGCCTGGATCATCGGATGACTAGGAGATCTTCACGGGGTTGACGAGGTCGGCGATCAGCACGAGGACGGTGAAACAGACGAAGATCCCGGCCACCACGTAGGCCACCGGCATCAGTTTCGCCACGTCGAACGGACCGGGGTCCGGCCGGCGCAGCACCCGCGCCACGTTCCTCCGCAGGGCCTCCCACAGGGCGCCCGCGATGTGCCCGCCGTCGAGCGGGAGCAGCGGGAGCATGTTGAACAGGAACAGCGAGAGGTTGAACCCGGCGAGCAGCATCACGAACATCGCCACCTGCTGGGAGGCGGGGATGTCCAGGGTGGCGATGTCGCCGGTGATGCGGGCGGCGCCGACAATGCCCACCGGGGAGTCCGGCTCGCGCGGGCCGTCGCCGAAGGCCGCGTCCCACAGGGCGGGGATCTTGCCGGGCAGGGCGGCGAGGGAGTCGACGGCGTCGCCGACCCGGTCGGTCATCCAGGTCACGGAGTCGCCGAAGTCCAGTCTCACCACGCCGCTGGCGGAGCTGAAGCCGAGGAAACCGGCCTTGACGTACTTGCCCTGGACGTAGGTGCCGCTGGAGTCCTTCTTGGCGACCAGGTTGGTGGCGATCTTCGCGTGCAGGGTCAGCTGCCTGCCGTCGCGTTCGACGACGATCGGCACGGTCTTGCCGGCGCTGTCGCGGATGAGGTCCGAGAGGGTGTTCCAGTCCTTGGTGGACCTGCCGTCGAAGGAGACGATCCGGTCGCCCTTGTGCATGCCGGAGGCCTGGGCCGGAGAGGCCGGGTCGGACTTCTTGCAGCTGTCGCGGTTCTCGCTCTGGGCGATGACGCAGGGCGAGACGGAGGCGACGGTGGTGGTCTGCTGCTGGATGCCGAAGCCCATGAGCACGGTGAAGAACAGACCGATCGCGAGAACCAGGTTCATGAAGGGTCCCGCGAACATGACGATGACGCGCTTCCACGGCTTGCGCGTGTAGAACATGCGCGTCTCGTCACCCGGCTTGAGTTCCTCGAACGCGGCCGAGCGGGCGTCCTCGATCATGCCGCGCCACGGGGAGGTGGAGCGGGCGGAGACCCGGCCCTCGCCGTCGGGCGGGAACATGCCGATCATGCGGATGTAGCCGCCGAGCGGGATGGCCTTGATGCCGTACTCGGTCTCGCCCTTGTTCCGCGACCAGATGGTCGGGCCGAAGCCGACCATGTACTGCGGGACGCGGATGCCGAAGAGCTTGGCCGTGGACAGGTGCCCCAGCTCGTGCCAGGCGATCGAGACGAGCAGGCCGACCGCGAAGACCGCTATGCCGAGGATGAACATCAAGGTCGTCATGCACGCGCCTCCGCGGTCGCCGTCGTGGCTGTGAGTTCGCGGGCCCGGGCCCGCGCCCAGGTCTCCGCTTCGAGGACGTCCGACACGGTGAGCGAGGTTCCCGTGACCGGGGTGCCGTGCTCCTCGACCACCCGGGTGACGGTCTCCATGATCCCGTTGAAGGGCAGCGCGCCGCCCAGGAAGGCCTCGACGCACTCCTCGTTGGCCGCATTGAACACCGCCGGCGCCGTCCCCGCGAGCTGCCCCACGTGCCGGGCGAGGTTCACCGAGGGGAAGGCCTCGTCGTCGAGCGGGAAGAACTCCCAGGTGGAGGCCTTGCTCCAGTCGAAGGCGGGCGCCGCGTCCGGGACGCGTTCGGGCC
Organism: Streptomyces sp. NPDC048521; assembly: GCF_043199855.1. Classification (NCBI taxonomy): domain Bacteria; kingdom Bacillati; phylum Actinomycetota; class Actinomycetes; order Kitasatosporales; family Streptomycetaceae; genus Streptomyces; species Streptomyces sp. NPDC048521. Next base: position 135,541 of record NZ_JBICWR010000016.1, on the reverse strand, counting down.
AGCCCAGGCCGATGGCGATCGGCCCGCGCATGTCGGGGGGCGTCGCCTGGGCGATCGTGGAACCGTCGGTGAACTCGACCATCGAGTGGACATACGACTGCGGGTGCACGACCACCTCAATGCGGTCGAAGGGAATGTCGTAGAGGAGGTGTGCCTCGATGACTTCCAGTCCCTTGTTCACCAGGGTCGCCGAGTTGATCGTGATCACCGGGCCCATCGCCCAGGTCGGGTGGGCGAGGGCGTCCTCGACGGTGACGTCCGCCAGCTCGGCCCTGGTCCGGCCGCGGAAGGGGCCGCCGGAAGCGGTGACGACCAGCTTGCGCACGTCGGCGCGGGTGCCGGAGGCCAGGGCCTGGAAGAGGGCGGCGTGCTCGGAGTCGACCGGGATGATCTGCCCGGGCTCGGCGAGCGCCTTGACCAGCGGGCCGCCGACGATCAGCGACTCCTTGTTGGCCAGCGCGAGGGTGCGGCCGGCCTCCAGGGCGGCGAGGGTGGGCGCGAGGCCGATGGATCCGGTGATGCCGTTGAGCACGGTGTGGCAGGCGGAGGCCGCGAGCTGGGTGGCCGCCTCCGGTCCGGCGAGGATCTCCGGCAGCGGCTCCCCGGGGCCGAACTCGGCGGCGAGCGCCTCGCGCAGGGCGGGTGCGGCAGCCTCGCGGGCGACCGCGACGGTGCGCACCCGCAGCCGGTGCGCCTGCTCGGCGAGAAGGCCGACCCGGCCGCCGTTCGCGGACAGGGCGGTGACCCGGAAACGGTCGGGGTTGCGCAGCACGAGGTCGATGGCCTGGGTGCCGATGGATCCGGTGGAGCCGAGGATCACCACGTCCTTGGGGCCGTCCCCGGCGAGGGGGTCGTAGACGAGGTGCGGGTCGGCGAGTGGTGCCGGATGGGCGGGACTGTCGGTCATCCCCCCATTGTCGCCGCAAGCGGCGGCCGTCAGGACAGCGCGTCCCTCGGGCGGGTGTGTGAACGGCTTTCGTCGACGGACGGAACGTTCCTCCCGCTGTGAACCACTGGTGAAGATCACGGGCCGGCGGGTCGGCACGGGCCGGTGGTGGGCCGGCCCGTGCGCTGTCCGGACAGCACACCTAGGGCCCGAAGGGGCGGCGGGCGTTCTCGCGGGCGGAGGGTCCGGGGGTCGCGTCCGCGATCCACGGGCCGTCTCCGGAGGGGTCGAGGATGCCCTCCTCCACCCATTCGAACGCCCCGCCGAGGACCCCCTTGACCACCGTGCGGTCGAGGTCGTCGGTGTTGGTCCACAGCCGGCCGAAGAGTTCCTCGATCCGGATGCGGGCCTGGCGGCAGAAGACGTCGGCGAGCAGGTAGGCCTCGCGGCCGTGCTCGCCCCGGCTGCGCAGCAGCTCCGCCCGGACGCAGGCCGCGCTCATGGCGAACAGTTCGGCGCCGATGTCCACGATCCGGCCGAGGAAGCCCTGCTTGGTCTCCATCCGGCCCTGCCAGCGAGACATGGCGTAGAAGGTGGAGCGGGCCAGCTTGCGGGCGGTCCGCTCGACGTAGCGCAGATGGCCGGACAGGTCGGTGCCGTGCTTGAACTCGCCGTAGGAGGTGGGGAGCTGGCCGGGGCCGGCGATCAGTTTCGGCAGCCACTTGGCGTAGAAGACACCCGCGTTCGCGCCCGCCCTCGCCTTGTCGGACAGGGACTTGTCCGGGTCGATGAGGTCACCGGCGACCGAGAGGTGGGCGTCGACCGCCTCCCGGGCGATGAGGAGGTGCATGATCTCCGTCGAGCCCTCGAAGATGCGGTTGATACGCAGGTCGCGCAGGATCTGCTCGGCCGGGACACCGCGCTCGCCCCGCGCCCGCAGCGACTCCGCCGTCTCGTAGCCGCGGCCGCCGCGGATCTGGACCAGTTCGTCGGCCATCAGCCAGGCCATCTCGGAGCCGTAGAGCTTGGCGAGGGCGGCCTCGATGCGGATGTCGTTGCGGTCCTCGTCGGCCATCTGCGAGGACAGGTCGAGGACGGCCTCGAGGGCGAAGGTGGTGGCCGCGATGAAGCTGATCTTGGAGCCGACGGCTTCGTGCAGCGCGACCGGCTTGCCCCACTGTTCCCGCTCGGCCGCCCACTCGCGGGCGATCTTCAGGCACCACTTGCCGGCGCCGGCGCACATCGCGGGCAGCGAGAGCCGGCCGGTGTTGAGGGTGGTGAGCGCGATCTTCAGCCCGGCGCCCTCGGGGCCGATGCGGTGGGCGGCGGGGACCCGGACCCGGTGGAAGCGGGTGACGCCGTTCTCGATGCCGCGCAGGCCCATGAAGGAGTTGCGGCTCTCGACGGTGACGCCCTCGGCGGTCGCCTCCACCACGAACGCGGTGATGCCGCCCTTGTGGCCGTCGGACTTCGGCACCCGCGCCATGACCACGAGCAGGTCTGCGACCACCCCGTTGGTGGTCCACAGCTTGACCCCGTCGAGGACGTAGTCGTCGCCGTCGGGGACGGCGGTGGTGGCGAGGCGGGCCGGGTCGGACCCGACGTCCGGCTCGGTGAGCAGGAAGGCGGAGATGTCGGTGCGGGCGCAGCGGGGCAGGAAGGCGTCCTTCTGCTCCTGGGTGCCGAACATCTTCAGCGGCTGCGGTACGCCGATCGACTGGTGGGCCGAGAGCAGCGCGCCGACGGCGGGGCTCACGGAGCCGACCAGGGCGAGGGCCTTGTTGTAGTACAGCTGGGTGAGGCCGAGACCGCCGTACTTGGGGTCGATCTTCATGCCGAGGGCGCCGAGTTCCTTGAGCCCGGCCACGACCTCGTCGGGGATGCGGGCCTCGCGTTCGATGCGGGCGGAGTCGATGGCCGTCTCGCAGAACGCGCGCAGCCTGGCCAGGAACTCCTCGCCGCGCCGGACGGACTCGTCGTCGGGGAGCGGGTGGGGGTGGATGAGGTCGAGCCGGAAGCGCCCGAGGAACAGCTCCTTGGCGAAGCTGGGCTTGTGCCAGTCCTGCTGCCGGGCGGCCTCCGCCACCTGACGGGCCTCGCGCTCGGTGACGGTGGTGCGTGGGGTGGTGGTGGCGGACATTGAGGCTCACCTCGCCGCGAAGAGGGATGATTGCGGATCGTTCCTTACCGACCCGTGCTACTGGATCGTTGGTACCTGAAACGGGGCGACCCCACCACCCCTCAGGCGCCGTTCGGCGTAGGCGGACCCGGTCGGTGGAGACATACTTGCCCCACGGCTCCGTCGACTCCCGGAAAAGCTGTCGAAGCGCTTCGACAGCTTGTGGACACCGAGTACGCTGGGGGTACTGTCGAAACACCCTCATTCACCCTGATCAACACCGCGCCCCTGTCGAAGCGCTTCACAAAGCTTGGAGAGCTGGATGGTCACCCTTGCCGAGGTCGCCCAGCACGCCGGAGTCTCGGCGAGCACGGTGAGCTACGTCCTCAGCGGCAAGCGGTCCATCTCCGCGACCACGCGGCAGCGGGTCGAGCAGAGCATCCGGGAACTCGGCTACCACCCGAACGCGGGCGCCCGCGCCCTGGCCGGCAAGCGGTCGAACATCATCGCGCTGATGGTCCCGCTGCGCACCGACATGTATGTGCCGGTGATGATGGAGATCGCCATCGCGGTGGCCACCACGGCCCGCACCCACGGCTACGACGTCCTGCTGCTCACCGGCGAGGAGGGTCCCGACGCGGTGCGCCGGGTCACCGGCAGCGGTCTCGCCGACGCGATGATCCTGATGGACGTCCAGCTGGAGGACGACCGGCTGCCGCTGCTGCGCGGGACCGACCAGCCCTCCGTCCTGATCGGCCTGCCCGCCGACACCACCGGTCTGACCTGCGTGGACCTGGACTGGAGTGCGACGGGCGCGCTGTGCGTGGAGCATCTCGCCAAGCTCGGGCACCGTGACATCGCTGTCATCGGGGAGGCCCCGGCCGTCTACGAGCGGCACACGGGTTTCGCCGAACGCACCCTCGACGGACTGCGCTCCCGGGCCCGGGAGGCGGGCCTCCGGCTGCTGCACCGGCCGTGCGAGAGCGGGTACGACGCGATGGCCCTGACCCTGGCCCGGGTCTTCGACGAGCGCCCGGGGACGACCGGCTTCGTGGTGCAGAACGAGTCGGCGGTGGAGCCGCTGCTCGCGCTGCTGCGCCAGCAGGGCCGGGCCGTTCCCGAGGACGTGTCCGTGGTCGCGATCTGCCCGGACCAGGTCGCCGTCCAGGCCTCGGTGCGGCTGACCTCGGTGGCCGTCCCCGCGCAGGAGATGGGCCGGCACGCCGTGGAGCACCTGGTGGCCAAGCTGGACGGGCGGGGCAGCGACGAGGTCGTGCTGCTCGCGCCCGAGCTGACGGCACGGGCGAGTTCGGGACCGGCGCCGGTCGCGTAAGGGGGCCGGTCCCGCGGGGGAGGGCCGGCCCCGAATCCTTGGCGACCTTGCTCGGCGTGCGTATGGCCATGGTGTCCCTTCCATGGGTGGGGGGAGGTGCTCCAGTCACCGCGCCCCCAGGGTGAGGACGCGGTCTTCTCCGGCGACGACGTCGAGCGGCTGGGCGCCGGAGGAAGTCCGCATGACCCTCGCCACCCCCAGCCGGCCCCTACGCCTACACCACCTTGAGCGCCGGCATGGCCGCCGAGGGCGTGCACGACGTCCACCTTCGGCTGCGCGGCCCGCTGCGGCTCGCGCACGTCGGCTTCTGACGGTCGAGGGTCCGGAAAGGGGCCGGCACCAGGAAGGGGCCCGGCACCGGAAGGCAGCGGTGCCGGGCCCTGCACGAGCGGGCGGACCCGCACCACGTCAGACTACATGAAAACGGTTCCCATTAACGCCCGATGGCGGGCGCCCGCTCCTCCCCGCGGGCAACAGGAACGGCCGGTGCCCCCGCACAGTGGGCACCGGCCGTTCCGTCCGACCTGTCCGTGGCAGGTCAGAGCGCGAGACCGGTCAGAACCAGCACGCGCTCGTAGGTGTAGTCCTCCATCGCAAACCGTACGCCTTCGCGGCCCACACCGGACTGCTTGGCGCCGCCGTACGGCATCTGGTCGGCACGGTAGGACGGGACGTCGCCGATCACCACGCCACCGACCTCCAGGGCGCGGTGGGCACGGAAGGCCACCTGCAGGTCATGGGTGAACACGCCTGCCTGGAGGCCGTACCTGGAGTCGTTGACCGCGGCGAACGCCTCGGCTTCGCCGTCCACCTTCTGCACGGTGAGGACGGGCCCGAAGACCTCCTCGCAGGACAGGGTCACACCCGCCGGTACGTCGGTGAGGACGGTCGGCGCGTAGGAGGCGCCGTCGCGGTCACCGCCGGTGAGCAGGGTGGCGCCGGCCGCGACCGCCTCCTTCACCCACGACTCGACGCGCTCGGCGGCGGCCTCGCTGACCAGCGGGCCGACATCGGTCTTGGGGTCGGACGGGTCACCGGTGACCTGGGCCTCGACGGCGGCCACGATGCGCGGCACCAGCCGGTCGTAGACGGAGGCGTCGGCGATCACACGCTGCACGGAGATGCAGGACTGGCCGCCCTGGTAGTTGGAGAAGGTCGCGATGCGGTTCGCGGCCCAGTCCAGGTCCTCGTCGCTCGCGAAGTCCGCCAGCACGACGGCCGCGCCGTTGCCGCCCAGCTCCAGGGTGCAGTGCTTGCGCGGTACCGAGTCCATGATCGCGTAACCGACCTTCTCGGAACCGGTGAAGGAGATCACCGGCAGGCGCTCGTCCTGGACGAGGGCGGGCATGCGGTCGTTGGGGACCGGCAGGATGCTCCAGGAACCCGCGGGCAGCTCGGTCTCGGCGAGCAGATCACCGAGGATCAGACCGGAGAGCGGGGTGGCCGGGGCGGGCTTCAGGATGATCGGCGCACCGGCGGCGATGGCCGGGGCGACCTTGTGGGCGCAGAGGTTCAGCGGGAAGTTGAAGGGCGCGATGCCGAGGACGACACCCTTCGGGAAGCGCCGGGTGAGGGCGAGACGGCCCTGGCCACCGGCGTCCGTGTCGAGCCGCTGGGCCTCGCCGCCGTTGAACCGGCGGGCCTCCTCGGCGGCGAACCGGAACACGGAGACGGCACGGCCGACCTCGCCCCGGGCCCACTTGATGGGCTTGCCGTTCTCGGCGGAGATCAGCTGGGCGATCTCCTCGGTGCGCTCCACCAGCCGCCTGCTGACGTGGTCGAGGGCGGCGGCACGCACGTGCGCCGGGGTGGCGGCGAAGTCCTCGCGGACGGCGTACGCGGCGGCCACGGCCTCCTCGACCTGGGCGTCGGTCGGCATGCTGACCTTGCCGACGAGCCGGCCGTCCCACGGGGACGTGACGTCGAAGCTGTCCTCGCCGGTGACCTGGCGGCCGGCGAGCCAGAAGGCGTGGGTGGAAGTCATGTGAGTCCCGGCCCTTCCGCGTTGGGGGTGTGCTTGGCTTTCGTGCTCCACGGTAGGGCGGAGGCGGCCGGGGGTCGCTTGTCCGAGTCGTAGCAGTCGGGACGAGAGGCACGCCGGAATGTCGGAGTCCCCTCCCGACCACCCGAACTACGGTCGCCGCCCGCATCCTGGCCACCCGAGTCCCGCCCGCCGACCGCGTCCTGGCCACCCGCACCCAGCCACCGCCCGCCTCCGGACCGCCGGGGCCCAGCCACCGGCCGCCTCCGGACCGCCCGGGGCAAGGACGACGCCCACGTCCCGGCCGCCCGAGTTCCGCCCGCCGACCGCATCCTGCCCACCCGAGCCCCAGCCACCGCCGACCTCCTCCTCACCCGAGCCCCAGCCACCGCCTGCCTCCGGACGGCCGGGGCCCAGCCACCGCCCGCCTCCGGACGGCCGGGGCCCGGGCCGCCCCGACGGCACGGCTGCCCGCGGCCACGGCGCCTTTGCGGGCGCCGCGACCAGCCACCGCCCGCCTCCGGACCGCCCGAACCGCGGACGACGCCCACGTCCCCGCCCCCCAGTTCCGTTCGCCGGCCACCTCCGCACCGCACGGGCCCCGGCCGTCACCCGCCCGCTGCTCATGGGCGCCGCGGTCGTCGTCGGCCTGTCGGCCGCTCGAGTTCCGGTCGGTGTTTGTCCTTCGGCTTGGCGAGCCGGCGTGTCGGCCCACCGGGGGTCCAGGGGGCGGAGTCCCCACGGGGTCAGTCGGTCGACGTCGCCTTCAGGGCGAGCCACAGCTCCATCCGCACGTCGGGGTCGTCCAGCGAGCGCCCCAGGATCTCCTCGACCCGCCGCATCCGGTACCGCAGCGTATGCCGGTGCACCCCCAGGTCCGCCGCGGCCGCGTCCCACTGCCCGTGCCGCGACAGCCACGCCCGCAGCGAGGCGACCAGATCCCCCCGCCCCGTCGCGTCGTGCTCGTGCAGCGCCCGCAGCAACCCGTCCGCGAACGCCTTCACCGCATCGTCGGCCAGCAACGGCAGCACGGACCCGGCGGCCAGCTGCTCATGCTCCACGAGCACCCGCCCGCGCCGCCGCGCCACCGACAACGCCTGCTCGGCCTGCTTGTACGCCGCCGCCGCGGCGATCGGTCCGGCCGGCGCGGACAGGCCGACGACCAGCTCGTACTCGTCCGCACCCGCCTGCTCGGGCACCGCCCGCGCCGCCTCCAGCGCGGCCGCGTACGTCGCGCAGGCGGCCACCGCCGCACCCCCGTCCGCGGCGAGCACCACCAGCCGCTCCCCCTCGGGCACGACCAGCACGGCCTCCCCGGAGCGTGCGGCGGCGGACTCCACGGTCTCGGCGAGACCACCCAGCGGATCACCGCCGGTGCCGGCGACGGCGAGCGCGACGGAGGCGCCCGGGCCCGGCTTGACGGCAGCCACCGGCACGCGCGCGTGGGCATCCGGGTGCGCCCGCGCGGCCGCCCCGGACGCCGACTCGGCGACGATCACCCGGAAGGGAGCGTCCAGCAGCGCCCCGTACAGGTCCCCGGCGACGGCCCGGGCGTGGTCGGGTTCCCCGGCGAGCAACATGCGCAGCACCGCCGTACCGATCCGCTGCTCGGCCGCGTGCAGGGAACGGGAGCGTTCGGTGGTCAGGGTGAGCAGCGCGATCGCGGAGTGGACGGCGTACCGCTCGGCGGTGCCGGGAGCGGCGGCCGTGCCCACGGCGAGCGCCGCCCGCGGCCGCCGTCCCGTGCCCAGGGAGTGCAGCTCGACCCGGTCCTCGTGGTCGGGTCCGCCGACGACCGAGGACGCCGGGGCGGGGCGCTCCCGCAGCCGTTGGACATCGGCGGTGAGGCGGGCGGCCCGCCGGCCGGCCCACTCCGGCGCGGCGGCGACGACGGCGCCCGAGGCGTCGTAGAGCGCCGCCCAGCCGTCGACCTGTCCGGCGAGCGCGGTGAGCAGGCCCTCGGGCCCGGAGGTGAGGGCCTGCTTGGTCAGCTCGCGCTGGGCGGCGAAGCCGGCCGTGACCGCCCGGTACTGGTCAGCGGCGATCGCCGCGGACACGGCCTTGCTGATGGCGAGGAAGGGGGTGCGGCGGGGCACCTCCAGCAGCGGCAGCCCCTCCTCCTGGGCGGCGTCGACGAGGGCCTTGGGGATCTCCTCGTAGTTGACGCCGACGGCGAAGCCGAGCCCGACGACGCCCGCGCCGACCAGCCGCCGCACATACCGCCGCATGGCTTCCGGATCCTCCGCGTCCAGCTTCAGCGCGGTGATCAGCAGCAGTTCACCGCCCTCCATATAAGGGACGGGATCGGCCAGCTCGCTGACGTGCGCCCAGCGGACGGGCACGTCGAGGCGGTCCTCGCCCGCGCGCACGGTCAGCTTGAGCGCGGAGTGGTGGACGAGCGAGGCGAGGGTCGGGGGCATGAGGCCTTCACGGTGAGGGGGTGTTTCCGGTGATCACGGTGATCTTTTGGCCGCCGCGTATGAACGGCCTACGCCGATTCTGCCTCACCGTACGGTCACCCGCTGGCGCCCGCGCCTCACCCCCGCAGATCCACCAGCAAGGGCGGCGCGTGCTCCCCCTGCACGGTCGTCAACGACAACACCGCATGCCCGGGCGGCACCCCGTGCGCCAACTCGGAAGCCGACCACCGCTCCCGCTCCACCTGCCGCACGGTGACGGCCTCCGTCGTCACCGCCTTGCCGGTCACCAGCTTGCGCAAAGCATGGATCGCGCGTGTCATCGGCTGGTCCGCGAACACGGTGTGCCGGGCCACGTCCTGGGTCTCCACCCACTGTGTGCCCCAAGCGTCCGCGAACCGGCTGCCGTCCCATGTGGTGACCCCCGAGAACGCCATACGGCACCCGACGGCCGCGTACAGCGGCCCGTGCAGCGCCTCGGGGATGTCACCGACGGTGCGCAGGGCCAGCACCACACCCGCGTTGCGAGAGCGCAGGCGTTGGATGCGTCGGGCGGACTCGCTCGTCACCGCACCCGTGGCATCGTCCAGGACGAGGCACGCGAAGTGGGCCCGGTCGCCCGCCATCGCCACGGCACCGAACTGCGCGAGCAGCAGCCGCGTGATGAGCCGTGAGGCCTCCTCGTGTCCGCGGTCGGGAAGGTCGATACGGACCCGCAGCGGATGGTGGGCGACAGCGCGCAGCGAAAACGGTCGGGGCCCCCCTTGGCCCGCGCCGAAGAACTCGGCGAACGCCGGCCGGTCCAGCACGGCGAGCCGGTCGGCGAGGACCGGGCCGGGATCGCCCGCGCTGCCCGCCTGCCGGGCGCGTGCATCCAGTTCACGGCGCATCGCCGTGTGCTCGTCCGCCGAGAGCGCCGCACGTAGCGCGGACAGGGCCGACGACTCGCCTTCCAGAAGCTCCCGCAGCACGGGCAGCGTCGGGAAGCGTCCGTACGCCGCCCGGTAGGGGCCGAGGAGCTGGGCAAGCGCCGTGACAGCCCGCTGTCCGCTCACTGTGTCCAGGTCGCCGACCAGCCCCTCCGCCAGGAAGGCGGCAGCTTCATCCGGGTCACCGGAGTCCGCGTACGGGTCGAGATCGTGGACGGACGTGGGGTCTCCCAGGCGTACGACGACGTCGTAGGCGGAGTCGGGGCCGAGCGGTGTGCCGGCCGCGCAGACGGCGACGACGGCGCACCGTCCGGCGAGGGCTTGCAGGCCGAGGGACTCAACGACGGGCTGGATCAGATAGCGGGTCTTGCCAGAGCCCGAAGGTCCCACGGCCAGCAGCGAGGTGCCGAGGGTGTCGGGTCCGAGAGCCGCTCCTGCGCCGCCGTAGGCGAGCGGGGTGCGGTCCCCCACCGCCCACTGCCCGATGTGCACCTGCCCTGCGAGCAGATCGTGCCGGGCGACGCGACCTGGCAGATCACGGGCGCCGGAGGGATGGGTCCACGCGGCGGCGCCCTCACGCAGCACCGTATCGGTGAAGGACGAGAGCCGCGCCCGGGCACGGGCCATCGTCCACATGTGGCCGATCCTGGCACAGTCCACATCATTCATCCGGCCGGCGTGCACCTCTGCGGCGAGCACGTCCGCGGCCTGGTGCTGACCGGCCTCCCGCAGCTCGGGCCACTGCGACGGCCGCCGGTCGACGGCCGGCGGTGCGGCCTGGACCGCCTGAGCCCGTCCGCGCGCGGCCAGCGCCTCCTTCGCGAGGGGCCACCAGCCTCCGATCCGGGCGAACGGCCACAGCACCAGCAGGGTGATGAGCGCGTACAGCCCATTCGTCAGCGGCTCCGACGCGAACACGCCGTAGTCGCCGGTGATCAGAACGATGAGGGAGAACAACGGATCCTGCACCGGCAGGGCGTCCCAGCCGATGCCGAAGGTGCCGGGGAAGACGAACGCCAACGCGATGAGTGCGCCCAGGGCGGCGATCAGGGCACGAGCGGGCTGCGCGCGTCGGGTGACGACGTGCCTGACGATGTCGGACCAACTGCCCAGGCGCGCCATGGCGAAGACGAGGATCCCGAAGGCCACGCCGTCGGCGACGGTGATGGCCTCAGCGCCTTGGTAACCCTTCGGCGACGTGGTCCCGGCCCACCACCAGTCGTCCGGTGTGAGCAGCTTCAGGACTGCCCACTGATAAGGGATGCTGCCGTGCCGCCACAGTGACCACAGCAGCAGTCCCACTGCCAAGGGGACGAAGAAGCCGACGACGGTGACGGGCGCCAGGCGCTGTTCCTGGCGTGCGCCCTTGGGCAGGCGGTAGCCGCACCGCCAGATGCCGGGCTCGACGATCGGGCGCGGCTCATCGAGCCAGTCGGCGACGGGCGAGGGGGGATGCGGGGTGTGTGGCACGTACGAGGGGTGCACATGGGAAGGCGCCACATCGGGTGCCCGCGTCGGCCGCGGTGGCACGGCGGAGCCGCCGTACGGCGTCGTGGGCGCGCCCCGGGAGACGGCGGGCATGTCCGTCGGGTCCGCCGGGCGCGGGACCGGGTTCGCGTGTGTGCCGCGTGCGTCCCGGGTGCCGTCGCTGTCCATCCGTCCTGCCCCCTGACCAGCCGTTCCGTCCACCATCAGCGAGCCAATCTAACGCCCCCGCAAGGGGAGTTCACCGCTTACGCGGCCGTAAGGGCCTGCCGACCGGGCGAACCCCGGCCACCCTGCTATGTCCACGGCGGACAACCGGAGCCGCCGAAAACGCCCACATGGAGCATGCCCACCCCGCGCACCCGGCCCTAGCCTGCGAAGAAGGATAGGTAAGCGTCCGAGAACGCACCGCCCGGAACAGCCCGGGACCGCCCGGTACGCAAGATCATCAGGGAGCCCCCATGACCGCACTTCCGCAGGAGCGCCGCGTCGTCACCGCCATCCCCGGCCCGAAGTCGCAGGAGCTGCAGGCCCGCCGTACCGCCGTGGTCGCCCAGGGCGTGGGTTCCGTGCTGCCGGTCTTCACCGCGCGTGCGGGCGGCGGGATCATCGAGGACGTCGACGGGAACCGGCTCATCGACTTCGGTTCCGGTATCGCGGTGACGAGCGTGGGCGCGTCCGCCGAGGCCGTCGTCCGCCGGGCCTCCGCCCAGCTGGCCGACTTCACCCACACCTGTTTCATGGTCACGCCGTACGAGGGCTACGTGGAGGTCGCCGAGGCCCTCGCGGAGCTGACCCCGGGTGACCACGCCAAGAAGTCCGCTCTGTTCAACTCGGGCGCCGAGGCCGTCGAGAACGCCGTCAAGATCGCGCGCGCGTACACCAAGCGGCAGGCCGTGGTCGTGTTCGACCACGGGTACCACGGGCGCACCAACCTCACCATGGCGCTCACCGCCAAGAACATGCCGTACAAGCACGGGTTCGGGCCGTTCGCGCCCGAGGTCTACCGGGTGCCCGTCGCGTACGCGTACCGCTGGCCGACCGGTCCGGAGAACGCCGGCCCCGAGGCCGCCAAGCAGGCCATCGACCAGATCACCAAGCAGGTCGGCCCCGACAACGTCGCCGCGATCATCATCGAGCCGGTCCTCGGTGAGGGCGGCTTCATCGAGCCGGCCAAGGGCTTCCTGCCGGAGATCGTGAAGTTCGCCAACGACAACGGCATCGTCTTCGTCGCCGACGAGATCCAGTCCGGCTTCTGCCGTACCGGCCAGTGGTTCGCGTGCGAGGACGAGGGCATCGTCCCGGACCTGATCACCACCGCCAAGGGCATCGCCGGTGGTCTGCCGCTGGCCGCCGTGACCGGTCGCGCCGAGATCATGGACGCCGCGCACGCCGGTGGCCTGGGCGGTACCTACGGCGGCAACCCGGTGGCCTGCGCCGGTGCGCTCGGCGCCATCGAGACGATGAAGGAGCTGGACCTCAACGGCAGGGCCAAGCGCATCGAGGAGATCATGAAGGGTCGCCTCACCGCCATGGCCGAGAAGTTCGACGTCATCGGTGACGTCCGCGGCCGTGGCGCGATGATCGCCATCGAGCTGGTCAAGGACCGCGGCACCAAGGAGCCGAACCCGGAGGCCACCGCCGCGCTCGCCAAGGCCTGCCACGCCGAGGGCCTGCTGGTGCTCACCTGTGGCACCTACGGCAACGTGCTGCGCTTCCTGCCGCCGCTGGTCATCGGCGAGGACCTGCTGAACGAGGGCCTCGACATCATCGAGCAGGCCTTTTCGCGCATCTGAGCGACTGGTCCGCACCTGTGACGGGTGCCTGCGGCAGGCCGTGTGAAGAAGGTGTGCGGGGTGGATGACGGGACGCGATTCGGTCTGCCCAAGCGCCTCGGCCTGCCGTAGGTTCTACCGAGATGAGAGATACACCCCGCCCACAGGGGACTGTGGGCGACCTCAGGCCGGGGCCTCCCCAGCTTCGACCTGGTCGTGCCCTCGCGCACACAACCGGCGCCTGACGCCGGGATCTCCTCACCGATCGGACGGTCGCCGCCCCAAACCCCCCGGGGCGTGCGACGTTCCGATCCGGACGGCCGCCTCGGAACCACCCCCCCGTTCCGGGGCGGCCGACCTCCTTCCGGCGGACCTCAGCCGTCCCCCGCACAGCCGGACCTGCGAAGCTGGGCCCGTGTCGACCTCAGCCCGCCGCTCCCTGCTCCTCGGCGTCCCGGCCGTCCTCTTCGCGCTGATCACCTGGCAGGTCGTCGTCCACGGCCCGCTCCTGCGCCTGGACGCCCGCCTCAGCCGGGCCCTGGTCCATCCGGACCGGTTCTCCGAACTGCTCTCCGACCTCGGCAACATCCAGGTCGCCGTCCCCGTGCTCGCCGTGGTCCTCGGGTACGCGGCGTGGCGGGGACGGGGCACCGGTATGGACCGGTGGTGGCTGCCGCCCGTCGCCGCGGCCGTCCTGACGGCGCTGGTCCCGGCGGTCGTCGTACCGGTCAAGGACTGGACCGCGCGGCCGGGGACCCCCGTGGTGCCCCCGGCCGTCGGCTACTTCCCGTCGGGTCATACGGCGACGGCCGCGATCGCGTACGGCTCCGCGACCCTGCTCCTGCTGTCCTGGCTCCGCTCGCCCACCGCCCGCCGGATCCTGGTGGCCGCGTGCGTGGCCCTGGTCCTCGCGGTGTCCTACGGCCTGGTCCGCCGGGGCTGGCACTGGCCGCTGGACGTGGTGGCCAGCTGGTGCCTGTGCACGGTGCTGCTGGCCGTCCTGTCCCTCGTGCTCAGCCGAAGTAGGCGTCGAAGGTCTTCTGGAACTCCCAGTTCGAGTAGCGGTCCCAGTTCACCGACCAGGTCATCAGACCACGCAGAGCGGGCCAGGTCCCGTGGGTCGCGTACGAGCCGCAGTTCGTCCTCTTCGTCAGGCAGTCCAGGGTCTTGGTGACCTCGGAGGGAGCCACGTGGCCGTTGCCCGCGTTCGTCGACGCCGGCATGCCGATGGCGACCTGGTCGGGGCGCAGCGGCGGGAAGACGTTGGTGGCGTCGCCCGCGACCGGGAAGCCGGTGAGGAGCATGTCGGTCATGGCGATGTGGAAGTCGGCGCCGCCCATGGAGTGGTACTGGTTGTCCAGACCCATGATCGGTCCCGAGTTGTAGTCCTGGACGTGCAGCAGGGTGAGGTCGTCGCGCAGGGCGTGGATGACCGGGAGGTACGCCCCGCAGCGCGGGTCCTGGCCGCCCCACTTGCCGGTGCCGTAGTACTGGTAGCCGTTCTGCACGAAGAAGGTCTCGGGTGCCATCGTCAGCACGAACTTCGCGCCGTACTGGGCCTTCAGGGTCTTCAGCGCCGAGATGAGGTTGACGATCACGGGCGTCGTGGGGTTCTTGAAGTCCGTGTCGTTCGCGTTCAGGGACAGCGAGTGACCCTCGAAGTCGATGTCGAGGCCGTCGAGGCCGTACTCGTCGATGATCCTCGAGACGGAGGAGACGAAGGTGTCCCGCGCGGCCGTCGTGGTCAGCTGGACCTGGCCGTTCTGGCCGCCGATCGAGATCAGCACCTTCTTGCCGGCCGCCTGCTTGGCCTTGATCGCGGCCTTGAAGTCGGCGTCGCTCTCAACGTTCGGGCACTCGGTGACCGGGCAGCGGTGGAAGCGGATGTCGCCGGAGGTGGTCGAGGTGGGCTCGCCGAAGGCCAGGTCGATGATGTCCCAGCTGTCGGGGACGTCCGCGAGGCGGGTGTGGCCGGAGCCGTTGGCGAAGCTCGCGTGGAGGTAGCCGACGAGGGCGTGGGCGGGCAGGTCGGCGGAGCCGCCACCGCTGCCGGTGCCGGTCGTCGCCGTCACGACCGCGGACTTCGCGGACTCGCCGGCGTCGTTGCTCGCGGTGACCTGGAAGCCGTACGCGGTCGAGGCCGCGAGGCCGGTGACGGTCGCCGACGTACCGCTCACGGTCTGGACCCTGGCCCCGTCGCGGTAGACGGCGTAGCTCGTGGCGCCGGTGACCGCCGACCAGGACAGGGCGACGGAGGACGAGGTGACGGCGGTGGTCCTCAGGCCGGTGGGCGCGGCGGGCGGCTGTCCGGTGCCGCTGCCGCCGGGGCCGACCAGGGAGATGTCGTCGGCGTGGTAGGCGCCGGTGCCGTACCAGCCGTGGGTGTAGATGGTGACCTTGGTGGTCGTGGCGCCGGTACGGAAGGTGGTGCTCAGCTTCTGCCAGTCCGGGGCGGACTGGGTCCAGGTGGAGACGTCGGTGGTGCCGGTGCCGTTCGCGCCGAGGTAGACGTAGGAGCCGCGGACGTAGCCGGTCAGGGTGTACTGGGCGTCGGGCTGGACGGTCACCGTCTGCGCGCACTGGGCGTTGTCGCTGCCGGCCGGGGTGGCCTGCAGCGCGGAAGTCCCGCTGTGCACGGGCGAGCTCACCGTGGTACCGGCCGTGCAGGTCCAGCCGGTCAGACCGGACTCGAAGCCGCCGTTGCGGCTGACGTCCGCGTCGGCCGCACGGGCGGCCGACGAGAGCGCGGTGATACCGGGCACGGCCAGCAGCGCGGCCGTGAGCAGGGCGAGGACGGTTCTGGGGCGTCTGGCGCCGTGAGCGCGTCGGGCGCGTTCCACAAAGGCCTCCGGCGAGGGGGGAGTTGGAGGGGTGGAGCGCCCTCAATTTGGTCCAGACCAATCCTCTTGTCAAGGTGTCCCGGCGCTACCCGCCCTCATCACTCGCCCTGACACGGGCCGGCCCGGCCGCCGCCTCGTGCAGGGCCAGCTCCAGCAGCGCGGGATCGGTCAGCGTGCCCGAGCCGTCCGGCGGGACCAGCCAGCGCACCCCCCGGCTCGCCCGGCCCGGGTGCGGTACGACGATCCAGGTGCCGGATCCGGCGGTACGGATGCCGGTGCCGAGCCAGCGGGCCGCGGTGCCGGGCGGCACGAAGAACCCGACCCGGCTGTCGCCGAAGTCGACGAGCACCGGGCCGGGCCGGCCGAGGACGCGGGTGAGTACGTCCAGGGTCGGGTAGCCGAGGTCGCCCGGCAGGATCAGGACGTCCCAGGCCTTGCCGGCGGGCAGCAGGGCGACCCCGAGGGGGTTTCGCTCCCATTCCCAGCGGCAGGCGTCGGGGTCCGGTGCGACGGATGCCAGCCATTCGACCGCCGTCTTCGCCCCAGTCATGAGTAGGCCTCCCTTTCTCTCACGGACGCGGTGGCGTCACGGAGAGAGAGGGAGGCCTTGCTGCCGGCATTACGCGGGTTCCACCCCCTCTTTCGAGTGAGCCGACCCACACCGCCCGCGGAGTGGTCAGCTGTCGAAGCCCAGCCCCAGCCGGTCCATCGTCCGCAGCCACAGGTTGCGGCGGCCGCCGTGCGCGTCCGCCTGGGCCAGGGACCACTTGGTGAGGGCGATACCCGTCCAGGTGAAGGGCTCCGGCGGGAACGGCAGCGGCTTCTTGCGGACCATCTCCAGCTCGGTCCGCTCGGTGCGCTCCCCGTCCAGCAGGTCCAGCATCACGTCCGCGCCGAAGCGGGTCGCGCCGACGCCGAGGCCGGTGTAGCCCGCCGCGTACGCGACCTTCCCCTGGTGCGCGGTGCCGAAGAACGCCGAGAAGCGGGAGCAGGTGTCGATCGCGCCGCCCCAGGCGTGGGTGAAGCGGACGCCCTCCAGCTGCGGGAAGCAGGCGAAGAAGTGGCCCGCGAGCTTGGCGTACGTCTCCGGCCGGTCGTCGTACTCGGCGCGCACCCGGCCCCCGTAGGGGTAGATCGCGTCGTAGCCGCCCCACAGGACGCGGTTGTCCGCGGACAGCCGGAAGTAGTGGAACTGGTTGGCGCTGTCCCCCAGCCCCTGCCGGTTCTTCCAGCCGATCTCCGCCAGCTGGTCCGCGCTCAGCGGCTCGGTCATCAGCGCGTAGTCGTAGACCGGGACGGTGTAGGAGCGCACGCGGCGCAGCAGGCTCGGGAAGATGTTCGTACCGAGCGCGACCCTGCGGGCGCGGACCGCGCCGTACGGCGTGCGTACGGCCATGCCGGCGCCGTACTGCTTCAGGGTCAGCGCGGGCGTGTGCTCGTACACCCGCACGCCCAGCTCCGTGCACGCCCGTTTCAGGCCCCACGCCAGCTTCGCCGGGTGCAGCATCGCCACGCCCCTGCGGTCCCACAGGCCCGCCTCGAAGGTGGGCGAGTTCACCTGCTCGCGCACGGCATCCGCGTCCAGGAACTCGATGCCGTCCGCGAGGCCCTTCTCCGTCAACTCCCGGTGCCAGTCCCGCAGTTCCCAGGCCTGGTAGGTCTCGGTGGCGACATCGATCTCGCCGGTGCGCTCGAAGTCGCAGTCGAGGCCGTACCGGGCGATCGCGGCCTCGATCTCGTCGAGGTTGCGCCGGCCCAGCTCCTCCAGCGTGTGGATCTCGTCGGGCCAGCGGGTGAGCCCGTTGGGCAGCCCGTGGGTGAGGGAGGCGGCGCAGAAGCCGCCGTTGCGGCCGGAGGCGGCCCAGCCCACCTCGCGGCCTTCCAGCAGGACCACCTCGCGCTGCGGGTCGCGCTCCTTGGCGTTGAGCGCGGTCCACAGTCCGCTGTAGCCGCCGCCGACGACCAGCAGATCGCAGGTCTCGGTGCCGGTGAGGGCGGGCTCGGCGGGTGGCTTGCCGGGGTCTTCCAGCCAGTACGGGACCGGCTGGGCTTCGGAAAGAGAGGAGATCCAGTTGTCTTTGCCACGGCTCATGGCGCTTGGGGCCATGATTTCAACTCCCTACAGGGGCTTATGCCTTTTGCTTGTTACGGCGATTGGTGATGACCATCGAGGTCAGGACGAACAGCACGGCGACGAGGAACATGGCCGTGCCGATCACGTTGATCTGCACGGGCGTTCCGCGCTGCGCCGAACCCCACACGAACATGGGGAACGTGACGGTCGAGCCGGCGTTGAAATTGGTGATGATGAAATCGTCGAAGGACAGCGCGAACGAGAGCAGCGCGCCCGCGGCGATACCCGGCGCCGCGATGGGCAGGGTGACCCGCAGGAAGGTCTGCACCGGGCCGGCGTACAGGTCCCGCGCGGCCTCCTCCAGTCGCGCGTCCATCGACATCACGCGGGCCTTGACGGCGGTGACGACGAAGCTGAGGCAGAACATGATGTGGGCGATCAGGATCGTCCAGAAGCCCAGCGGGGCACCCATGTTGAGGAACAGGGTGAGCAGCGAGGCGGCCATGACGACCTCGGGCATCGCCATCGGCAGGAAGATCAGCGAGTTGACGGCACCGCGCGCGCGGAAGCGGTAGCGGACCAGCGCGAAAGCGATCATCGTGCCGAGGAGTGTGGCGCCCATCGTCGCCCACACGGCGATCTGGAGGCTGATGGACAGTGAGCCGCACATGTCGGCGACGCCGCACGGGTCCTTCCAGGCGTCCGTCGAGAACTGCTGCCATTCGTAGTTGAAGCGTCCCTTCGGTTTGTTGAAGGAGAACACCGTGACGATGACGTTCGGCAGGAGCAGGTAGGCGAGGGTGACAAGGCCGGCGATGATGACGAGATGGCGCTTGAGCCAGGTGACGAAGGGCATTTAGACCAGATCCTCCGTCCCGGAGCGGCGGATGTAGATCGTGACCATGGCCAGGATCGCGGCCATGAGGATGAAGGAGAGGGCGGCCGCCGTCGGATAGTCCAGAATCCGCAGGAACTGTGTCTGGATGACGTTGCCGATCATGCGGGTGTCGGCGGAGCCGAGGAGTTCGGCGTTGACGTAGTCGCCGGCCGCGGGGATGAAGGTCAGCAGCGTGCCGGAGACCACGCCCGGCATCGACAGCGGGAAGGTGACCTTGCGGAAGGTGGTCCACGGCTTGGCGTACAGGTCGCCGGCCGCCTCGTGCAGCCGCCCGTCGATCCGCTCCAGCGAGGTGTACAGGGGCAGGATCATGAACGGCAGGAAGTTGTACGTCAGGCCGCAGACGACCGCGAGGGGGGTAGCCAGCACCCGGTCGCCGGCCGTCCAGCCGATCCAGCTGGTGAGGTCCAGGATGTGCAGCGAGTTCAGCGTCTGCACGACCAGGCCGTTGTCCGCGAGGATCGTCTTCCACGCCAGGGTGCGGATCAGGAAGCTGGTGAAGAACGGGGCGATCACCAGGATCATGATCAGGTTCTTCCAGCGGCCCGCGCGGAAGGCGATCATGTAGGCCAGCGGATAGCCGAGCAGCAGGCACAGGATCGTCGCGGAGGCCGCGTAGAGCACCGAGCGCAGGAACTGCGGCCAGTACTCGGCGAGCGCGTCCCAGTAGGTCGCGAAGTGCCAGGTGACCTTGTAGCCCTCCTCCAGGGAGCCCTGCTGGACGGAGGTGGAGGCCTGGTAGATCATCGGCAGCGCGAAGAAGACGATCAGCCACAGCATGCCGGGCAGCAGCAGCCAGTACGGGGTGAACCGGCCGCGCTTGCGCGGGGGCTTCTTCTCCGGCGCGGCGGGACTGAGAGGCGGGGGCGCCTCGGTGAGCGTCGACATGTCTATGCGGCCTCTTCCTCGACGGTCTCCACACCGGCGTCGATGTCCTGGGCCGCGTCCAGGCCGAAGGTGTGGGCCGGGCTCCAGTGCAGGACGACGTCGGCGCCGCGGACGAGCCGGCCGTCCCGCTCGACGTTCTGCACGTACACCGCGAGTTCGTCACAGACCGGGCTGTCGATGACGTACTGCGTGGAGACACCGATGAAACTCGCGTCGGCGATCTTGCCGGTGAGGCGGTTACGGCCTTCGGGGATCGAGCCCGCGTCGTCGGCGTGCGTGAGCGAGATCTTCTCCGGGCGGATGCCGACCAGCACCCTGCCGCCGGCCGTCGTCGGGGCGGAACAGCGGGCCTCGGGAAGCACCAGCTTGCCGCCGCCCGCCTTGAGCACGATGTCGTCGCCGCTCTTCGTGTCGACCTCGGCCTCGATGAGGTTGGAGGTACCGAGGAAGTTCGCGACGAACGTCGTCCGCGGGTTCTCGTACAGGTCGGTGGGCGAGCCGAGCTGCTCCACGCGCCCCGCGTTCATCACGGCGACCGTGTCGGCCATGGTCATGGCCTCCTCCTGGTCGTGCGTGACGTGGACGAAGGTGATGCCGACCTCGGTCTGGATGCGCTTGAGCTCCAGCTGCATCTGGCGGCGCAGTTTGAGGTCGAGGGCGCCGAGCGGCTCGTCGAGGAGCAGCACCTTGGGGTGGTTGATCAGCGCACGGGCCACGGCGACACGCTGCTGCTGGCCACCGGAGAGCTGGTGCGGCTTCTTACGCGCCTGCTCGCCCAGCTGGACCAGCTCGAGCATCTCCTCCACCTGCTTCTTCACGCTCTTGATGCCGCGCCGGCGCAGGCCGAAGGCGACGTTCTCGAAGATGTCCAGGTGCGGGAAGAGGGCATAGGACTGGAACACCGTGTTGACCGGCCGCTTGTACGGCGGCAGGTGCGTGACGTCCTGGTCGCCGAGGCGCACGGTCCCCGAGGAGGGCTCCTCCAGTCCCGCGATCATGCGCAGGGTGGTGGTCTTGCCGCAGCCGGAGGCGCCGAGCAGGGCGAAGAAGGAGCCCTGCGGCACGGTCAGGTCCAGCGGGTGCACGGCGGTGAAGGCGCCGTAGGTCTTGGAGATGCCGGAGAGGCGGACGTCGCCGCTGTTGTCTGGTGTCGTCTTCATCGTCGTCACGCCCCTGTGAGCTTCGCGAACTTCTCTTCGTAGGCCGTCTCTTCCTTCTGGCTCAGGGAGCGGAAGGCATGGGACTTCGCCTGCATGGCCTTGTCGGGAACGATCAGCGGATTGTTCGCCGCGTCCTTGTCGATCTTCGCAAGGTAGGGCTTCACGCCGTCGACCGGCGTCACGTAGTTGATGTAGGCGGCGAGCGCGGCGGCCGGCTCGGGCTCGTAGTAGAAGTCGATGAGCCGCTCGGCGTTCGTCTTGTGACGCGCCTTGTTGGGAACGCACATGTTGTCGGTCGACGTCATGTATCCGCTGTCCGGGATGACGAAGTCCACGTCCGGGCTGTCCGCCTTGAGTTGGACCACGTCACCGGCCCAGGCGACGCAGGCCGCGAAGTCGCCCTTGGTGAGGTCGGACGTGTAGTCGTTGCCGGTGAAGCGGCGGATCTGCCCCTTGTCGACGGCCTTCTGGAGGCGGGCGATCACCGCGTCGAAGTCGTCGTCGGTGAACTTCCCCGGGTCCTTGCCCATGTCGAGCATGGTCATGCCGATGGAGTCGCGCATCTCCGACAGGAAGCCGACGCGGCCCTTGAGCTTGGGGTTGTCGAGCAGGTCGGAGACCGACTTCACCTCGATGCCGTCCAGCGCCTTCTTGTTGTAGGCGATGACGGTGGAGATGCCCTGCCAGGGGTACGAGTACGCCCGCCCGGGGTCCCAGTCGGGGTTGCGGAACTGGGGCGAGAGGTTGGTGTAGGCGTGCGGCAGGTTGGACGGGTCCAGCTTCTGCACCCAGCCGAGGCGGATCAGCCGGGCGGCCAGCCAGTCGGTGAGGACGATGATGTCGCGGCCGGTGTCCTGGCCCGCGGCGAGCTGCGGCTTGATCTTGCCGAAGAACTCGTTGTTGTCGTTGATGTCCTCGGTGTAGTTGACCGTGATGCCGGTCCGCCTGCGGAAGGTGTCGAGCGTCGGGTGGTGCTTGCCCTTGTCGTCGACGTCGATGTACTCGGTCCAGTTGGAGAAGTTCACCTTCTTCTCCTGGGCCGAGTGGTCCTCCGCGGAGGTGCCGCCCTGCGTCTTGCCCGCCGCGGGGATCCCGCAGGCGCTCAGCGCCCCGAGTCCGCCGATCGCGAGCGCGCCGCCCGCGGAGGCCCGCAGCAGCGAGCGGCGGGTCATGGCGGCCCTGCCGTTGCGCAGACTGCGCCGCATGGCGGCCACTTGGGCCGGGGTCAGGCGGTCGGGCTCGTACTGCTCCATGCGCGTGGTGCCCTTTCGGGAGGGATGGGTGGCGGCCGGCCGGTGGTCGGCGGCCGGTTCCGTCGGCTCTATCGGTCCCCGAAGATGGTGCGGTGCCAGTCCTTGCGGGCCACCGCGGTGTTGTCGAACATTACGTGCTTGACCTGCGTGTACTCCTCGAAGGAGTACGCCGACATGTCCTTGCCGAAGCCGGAGGCCTGAAAGCCGCCGTGCGGCATCTCGCTGATGATCGGGATGTGGTCGTTGATCCACACACAGCCCGCCTTGATCTCACGGGTGGCACGGTTCGCCCGGTAGACGTCGCGGCTCCAGGCGGAGGCGGCCAGTCCGTACGGGGTGTCGTTGGCCAGCCGGATGCCTTCATCATCACCGTCGAACGGCAGTACGACCAGTACTGGTCCGAAGATCTCGGACTGGACGATCTCGCTGTCCTGCGCGGCGCCGGCGATCAGGGTGGGCCGGTAGTAGGCGCCGTCCTCGAGGTCGCCCTTCGGCGCCTCGCCGCCGGTCACCACGCGCGCATAGGCGCGCGCGCGGTCCACGAAGCCGGCGACTCGGTCCCGCTGGGCGTGCGAGATGAGCGGCCCGAGGTCGGTACCGGGCGCGAAGGGATCGCCGAGCCGTACGGTCTCCATCAGGGCGGCGGTCCGCTCCACGAACGCCTCGTACAGCGGGCGCTGCACGTACGCGCGCGTGGCGGCCGTGCAGTCCTGCCCGGTGTTGATGAGCGCACCGGCCACGGCGCCGTGGACGGCCGCCTCCAGATCGGCGTCGTCGAAGACGACGAACGGGGCCTTGCCGCCAAGCTCCAGGTGGAGGCGCTTGACGGTGGCGGTGGCGATCTCGGCGACGCGCTTGCCGACGGGCGTGGAGCCGGTGAAGGAGGTCATGGCCACGTCCGGGTGGCCGACCAGGTGCTCCCCGGCCTCCTTCCCGGCACCGGTGACGATGTTGACGACCCCGTCCGGGATACCGGCGTCCGTGGCGGCCCGGGCGAAGAGCAGCGAGGTGAGCGGGGTCAGCTCGGCCGGCTTCAGGACGATGGTGTTTCCGGCGGCGATCGCCGGGAGGATCTTCCAGGCGGCCATCTGGAGCGGGTAGTTCCAGGGCGCGACGGAGCCGACGACACCGATGGGCTCGCGCCGGACGTACGAGGTGTGGTCACCGGAGTACTCACCGGCGGACTGCCCCTGCAGATGCCGCGCGGCACCGGCGAAGAAGGCGGTGTTGTCGATGGTCCCCGGCACGTCGAACTCGCGCGTGAGCTTCAGCGGCTTGCCGCACTGCAGGGACTCCGCGCGGGCGAACTCCTCGGCGCGGTCGGCCAGCACGGCGGCGAACCGGTGCAGGGCGTCCGAGCGCTCGCCCGGGGTGGCGGAGGCCCAGCCCGGGAAGGCCTCGCGCGCGGCGGCGACGGCCGCGTCGACGTCGTCGGTGCCGGCCAGCTCGTAGGTGTACACCTCCGCACCGGTGGCGGGGTCGACCACGGCGTGGGTACGGCCCGAGGCGCCCTGGGTGAGGCGGCCGGCGATGAACTGCGCGCCGTCCGCGAACCGGTCCTGCGCGGGGAATCGTTCCGGGGTGGCGGTGCCCGGGTTGTGCATGTCGCTCTCCTCCGCCGTTCGCCCCGTCCCGGGGGGAGGGTGGCGTAGCTCCAGCTCGATTTGAGTGCCGATCCTGACAGAGCTATAGGACTCCAACAAGTGATTCCGTTGTTGCCTTTTGGTTACGCGACGGAATCTGTCGACCAGGTGTCGAGTCACGGCGGAAAAGGGCGGACGGAGTGTCAGTGGTGCGTGCCACACTCGCGTGCATGGCAAAGATCGACGGGGTGGAGCCCCTGATCAGGGAGGTCCGGGCGGGGGCCCGGATCAAGTACCTGCATTTCTGGGGACACCGGCCGCGGCCGGACGGCAGGATCGGCGCGAGCTGTCTGAGCCAGTGGTGGCCGTCACCGTTCGTGGTGGACGGTGTGGCGTACGCGACGGCCGAGCACTGGATGATGGCGGGCAAGGCCCGGCTGTTCGGTGACGCGGAGGCGGAGCGCCGGGTGCTGGCCGCGGAGCACCCCTCCCAGGCCAAGAAGGCGGGGCGGCTGGTCCGGGGCTTCGACGGGGCGATATGGGAGCGGGAGCGCTTCCGGATCGTGGTCGAGGGCAGCGTGCACAAGTTCGCGGCCGACGACGACCTCCGGATGTTCCTGCTGGGTACCGGTGACCGGGTGCTGGTCGAGGCGAGCCCCGTGGACCGCATCTGGGGCATCGGCCTCGCGGCGGACGACGAGGCGGCATCGGACCCCGAACGCTGGCGCGGCCCCAATCTCCTGGGCTTCGCCCTGATGGAGGCCCGGGAAAGACTGGCGGGCGCGGGGGCCTGAGGGGGCGGGCCGGGGGACCGAGGCGGGCGGACCCGGAAACCGAGGTGGGCGGACCCGGGGAGTCGCGAAGTGAGCGGACCCGGGGAGCCCGAGGTGGGCGGACCCGGGGAGTCCGAAGTGGGCGGGCAGCGGCGGTGGGGGTCCGGGCCAGAGCCGGCTGGGGGACGCATCGGCCCAGACCCGCGGACAGCGCACGCGTCCCGCTCCGGCGCCGGACGCGCGCGACTCCGCGCCGGGTCTTGGTGACGGCCGCGCGTGCAGACCTTGGCTCTTGGATGCAGATCGCGCAGTCCGGCCTCTGGGTTCGGGGCACGGGACGAGCGCGGTCACTTCTCAAGCCTTGGCTGCCGGTCGCGCGGTCAACTCTCAGACCTTGGGTGCGGTCGTGCGGTCACCCCCTCATGTCTGGGGATGCCGGACACGCGGTCACCCCTCAGACAATGGCTGCCGGTCGCGCGGTCACCCTCAGACCTTCAGTGCCGGTCGCGCGGTCACCCCTCTGTCTGGGGATGCCGGACACGCGCGGTCACGCCTCAGCCCGCGCAGCGGACCGTCCGGTGCTGCCTCAGGTACGGAAGGCGATGATGAAGGCGAACAGGGCGAGTACCAGAACGATGCCGGTGGCTCCGCAGATGAGGCCGGCCAGGGCCACGCCCGGGTTGGTGGCCTCGCCCCGACCGGCCTTACCGCGGCCGATCGCGCCGAAGATGATCGCCAGGATGCCCAGCACCAGGGCCACCGGCCACAGCAGGAAGCCGAGCGACGCCAGGATTCCCAGCACCAGGGAGGCCGTTCCCATGCCGTCGCTCGGGGCCGGCTGCATACCGGGCCAGCCGTAGCCGTTCGGGGCCGGATAGGGGCTGCCGTACGTCGGCTGCGGCCCCGGCTGCCCCGGGTAGCCGTACCCCGACGGCCCGCCCGGATAGCCGTACGGCACCTGTCCCGGCCCGTCGGGCGCGATGGGCGGCGGAGGCACGGATTCCGTTCCCCCGTGCCGCGCGGCGGGCGGCGCCGGCGGGGCGAAGGGACTGCCGGTGGCCGCCGGGGCAGTCGGCGGGGCGTACGGGTTCGCGGGCACTGCGGGTGGGGCGTAGGGGTTCGCCGGAGCAGGGTCGGCCGGCGGCGCGAACGGGTTCGCGGGGGGTGCGCCGGACTCGGCCGGGCCGGCCCACCGCGCGGGCACGCCCTCGGCGGGCACGCCGGGGGCCGCCGGCAGCGAGGTCAGCGTCTGCTGGTCCTGGACGACGGAGCCGGGAGCCTGGGCCGGGACCGCCGCGTCCCGGGGGGCCGCCGGTATCGAGTCCTGCACCGGCGCGTACGGCCGTCCCGGCGCCGGGACGGCATCCCGCACCTGCGCGGCGTCCTGGACCGAACCCTGGACGGCATCCTGCGTCCGGCCGGGTGCCGGGGCCGTCGTCGCCTTGTCCAGGGACACTCGAGGCGACGTCGGCACTCCCCCGGTGCTCTGTTCCGGTGGTGTGGACTGCGGCACCTCGTCGGACATGCTGGAAGCCCCCTCTGCTGGACGTCCCGTCATGCTACGGGCCGCTCGGAACGGCGTGGACCGGGGCCTACGATGATCCCGCGTCATCGATCAGCCGATCACCGCGCCCCGCACCGGACCTCGCTCCGGCGGGCGCCCGTCCCGGGGAGGACCCCATGACCGCCAGCAGCTCCGTACCCGCCGTGGGCACGGCCGACCGCGATCTGCGAACCTTCATCGCCGGACTGCCCAAGGCCGAGCTGCACGTCCACCACGTCGGCTCCGCCTCCCCGCGCATCGTCTCGGAACTGGCCGCGCGCCACCCCGACTCCAAGGTCCCCACCGATCCCGAGGCCCTGGCCGACTACTTCACCTTCACCGACTTCGCGCACTTCATCGAGGTGTATCTGTCGGTCGTCGACCTGATCCGCACCCCGGAGGACGTGCGGCTGCTCACGTACGAGGTGGCCCGCGACCTGGCCCGCCAGCAGGTGCGCTACGCCGAGCTGACCATCACCCCGTTCTCCTCCACCCGGCGTGGTATCGAGGAGGCGGCGTTCATGGCCGCGATCGAGGACGCCCGCAAGGCGGCCGAGGCCGAGTTCGGGACCGTCCTGCGCTGGTGCTTCGACATTCCCGGCGAGGCCGGACTCGAGTCCGCGGAGGAGACCGCGCGGCTGGCCACCGACGACCGGATCCGCCCGGAGGGCCTGGTGTCGTTCGGGCTCGGCGGGCCCGAGGTCGGCGTTCCCCGGCCGCAGTTCAAGCCGTACTTCGACCGGGCCATCGCCGCGGGGCTGCACTCCGTCCCGCACGCCGGTGAGACGACCGGCCCGGAGACGGTGTGGGACGCGCTGAACGAGCTGCGGGCCGAGCGCATCGGGCACGGCACCAGCTCGGCGCAGGACCCCGAGCTGCTCGCCCATCTCGCCGAGCACCGCATCCCGCTGGAGGTCTGCCCCACGTCCAACATCGCCACGCGCGCGGTCCGCACCCTGGACGAGCACCCGATCAAGGAGTTCACGCGCGCCGGGGTACTGGTCACGATCAACTCGGACGACCCGCCGATGTTCGGCACCGACCTCAACAACGAGTACGCGGTGGCCGCCCGCCTGCTCGACCTGGACGAGCGCGGCCTCGCCAACCTGGCGAAGAACGCCGTCGAGGCGTCCTTCCTGGACGCGCGGGGCAAGGCACGGATCGCGGCGGAGATCGACACCTACACCGCCGCGTGGCTCACGGTCTGACGCACACCACAATGGGGCCATGCAGACCGTGACCGCCGTGGCCCACCGCGGCGACCCCTACCGCTTCCGCGAGAACACGATCGACTCGCTGCGTTCCGCGCTCGACCAGGGCGCGGACGCGGTGGAGGTCGACGTACGGCTCACCCGTGACGGCGTTCCCGTGCTGCTGCACGACGAGACGCTGGAGCGGCTGTGGGAACTCGACCGGCCGCTGCGAGCGCTGTCCGCCGACGAGTTGCGCGGACTCACGGCGGGCGGTGTGCCGACGCTCGCGGAGGCACTGGCCGCGACCGGGGACAGCCGGGTGATGGTGGACCTGTGCGGGCGGGCCGACCGCCGACTCGTGGACCGGGTCATGGACGTGGTGCGGCAGTGCGGGGCCGGGGACCGCGTCTACTACTGCGCGGGCGCCGAGGCGATGCTCGCCGTCCGCGCCGCCGACCGGGCGGCCGAGATCGCCCTGACCTGGACGTCCCTCGCCCCGCCCCGGCCCGCGCTGCTGACCGCGATCCGCCCCCGCTCGCTCAACTACCGCTTCTCCCTGGTGAGCCGGGACCTGGCGGCCCGCGTCCACCACGACGGCTACCTCCTGTCCGCCTGGACCCCGGACACCCGCCGCTCCATGCGCCGCCTGCTGGACCTGGGTGTCGACTCGATCACGACGAACCGGGTCGACGTCCTGTGGGCGGAGCGGGGATCGCGGCGATAGCAGTTGCCGACGCGGTCCCCGGCAGGGGTCGTTCACACCGCGGGGACCGGTACGACCCGCTCGGCGTCGAGAGCCTCCAGGCGCTTGATCTTCTTGCGTACGGCGTACAGCGGGACGACTCCGATGATCCCGAACGACATGTCGATCAGGCTCCACCAGAAGGGAACTCCCCGGACGGGGCCGCAGACGAGGGCGAGCGGGATGATCCCGGCACAGGCGATCATCCCGAACTCGATCACCCAGATGTTGCGCACGGGGTCGCGGTAGGGGCCGTAGAAGGCGACCGCGATGACGAGGTGGGCGAAGGCCAGCCAGTCCGTGCCGTAGAGGAGGAAGGGGTACTCGGCGTCGGCGGTGTCCAGACCGTCCCGCACCCGCGAGATCCACTCCATCAGCCCGGGCAGGTGCTCCGGCACGGACAGTGCCCGCAACGCGTTCTCGGTCCAGCGCAGTTCGTGGACCAGCGGGAAGGCGGTGGCCCCGCTGAGGACGAGGCACACGACGAAGAAGACCAGCCAGACGCGAATGCCCTTGAGCAGGGCGGCTCTGTCGCTCATGGCAGGAGCGTACGCCCGTAATTGAACATGTTCAAAAATGGGAGGCCAATACGGTGTGCGGCATGAGCGACATCGACAACTACTGGACCTCGCCGCCGGATCGCATGGTGCACGGCGGGATGGGCCGCTGTGACATCACCGTCCTCCAGCCCCCTTTCCGGCTGGACGCCCGAAGCCTTCCGGCCAACGACCCCGGCCGTGCACGCGAGTTCGCCCGCTCTTTCGGCACGGTCGACGCGGTGCTCGAGGAACTGGGCGTCCGGCCGGCGAACGAGGTGCCGTACCCGGCGGAGCGGGCGGATCTCGATGTGGTCCTGGCCGGGGCGTGGGGGAACGTGCTGGGGATCAGTGACCCTGCGCTGGCCGACAACGGCGACAACACACCGCTGCTGTACGAGGTGGGCAGGCTACGGGAGCGGTACCCGGATGCACGGATCGTCGGCCGGGTGGAGGTCGACTGCGGCGAGTCCCACACCGAGGACATCGTGTGGCTGCCGGACGGCGCCATGTTCCACGCCTCCGGCTGGCCCGGCATGGGCCCGTGGGAGCTGACCGGCGATCCTCACGCGGTCGCCGCCGCGCTCGGGATCGCGGAGCGGACGCTGACGGACATCGACGTCGACCTGGACGCCGAGCCCGAAGAGGTGGAGTGGGCCGACTTCGTGTCCCTGGCCCTGGGAGAGGCCGACCCGTGGCCCTGGCCCCAGCCCGAGGCGAGCGTGTTCCGGGTCCGGCACACCGAGGCCGCGACCCGCCGCATGGAGGGGCTGTTCATTCCCGGGGACTGACAACTCGCCGCCGGTACAAGCAAATTGACGCTCCGACACTTTCTTATCTCTTTCTTACCTACCGGTGTGGAGGTCTATGGTGGGGCGGGCAGCGCTCACGTCACGGGGGCCTCATGCGCTGCCCCTTCACCCCTCAACGCCCCCCACAACGAGGGAAGACGGACCATCTTGAACAGATCGCTACGCATACCGAGACGGTGGCGGCTGGTCGCGCGCTTCACGGCCGCCCTCGGTCTTGCCGGGGCAGTGACTCTCACCGGGCTGCCCGGCGTCCCGGTGGAGGACGCATCCGCTGTTCCCACCTCGGCCAAACTGAGGCCGGGGACCGGGAAGCGGTGCGACACCAAGCACCTGGGCAGAACGTACGACCGGACTCCGTCGAACACCGGCTTCCCCACGAGCGCGGGGACCAACTTCGACAAGTGGAACGGGGACCCGAAGAACTTCAACTACCCGCTCCCGGGCAAGGCGTTCGACGGGCTGAAGGCCCCCACGGCGGCGGAGAAGACGAAGGCGCTGTCCAAGGACCCGGATCCGGAGAAGAACGTCCAGGCGTGGGAGGCGCAGGCCAAGGCGTCGGGGGATCCCGCCGACAAGGCGATGGAGATCTACGCCCGCTACCTGTCCAAGGCGCGCTCGCAGAGCTTCGAGCGCTGGTTCGACAAGATCTACCTGCGCAACGAGATCAACCTCAACAAGGGCGCCGCGTTCGAAGCCCGTCTGGTCAAGGACTTCCAGCTCGTCGGTCCGGACTGGCTGTGTGAGGTCTACGTCGACATCTTCGACGAGAACGGCAAGCGGATCGGCTGGCGCAAGTACGACGCGTACAACCGGCGCACCAAGGAGTTCAACGAGTTCAAGTCCAACAGCGAGCTGAGGAGCAAGCAGCTCGGCCAGGACCGGATCGTCGCGAAGTCCATGCCGGACCACACCTTCCGCTACACCGGCGCGAAGAACTTCTCCCAGGGCCAGCGCAAACTGATCGACACGTTCAACCGCGAGGTCGAGCAGATGCGGCCGGGCAGGACGAACCAGGTCCGCGGCTTCCAGCGCCAGTACAACCCGATCCCGCAGACCAAGCCGATCCGTGGCTACTCCCGCTACGACACCTGGTTCGCGCCCGGCTGCCAGGGCGGACCGGCCGGACAGGTACCGTTCGCGGCCGCGAGCACCTGCGGCACCCGCGGACCGCTCAACGACCGTGTCAACGGGTCGGGCCGCACCCTGAACGAAGCCAAACAGATCCAGGCCGAGGCCCGACGTCTCGACGCCCGCGGCACCCTCCCGCGCGGCGGCCCGGGCGGCGTGGACTTCACCACCCTGGAACTGCGCTATGTCGGCGGCCTGGCCAAGGGCAAGGGCATGCAGTACTCCATGAAGGCCGACATGGTGCCCGAGCCGGACGAGAACCCGGGCTGGGGCGGGCAGGCGAAGATGCAGCTCGCGTCCGACGCGATGTTCACCTGGCTGGCGCTGACGCCGGACAAGTTCTGGGTCAACCTGAACCCCGACGAGCCCGACCGCATCATGGACTCCAAGTTCGCCTCCACCGACGCCGGCCGGGTCCTGCTGGAAGCCGATCTCCAGATGAAGCACGACTTCTACCGGGCCATGGACCCCAAGACCGACCTCGGCCAGCGCTACTGGGCGGCCCTGCCCAAGCAGAACGGCTACCCGTGCATGCCGGGCCTGCGGAACTGGATCGAGCCCAAGCCCGCCCAGGTGCGCGAGCAGGACGGCGGCATCTACATCCTGGATGCCCCGCTGGCGCTGAAGTCGACCGCGCAGAAGACCGTCACCCAGGGTCCGGGCGAGCCGGTCTGCGACCCCGACGAGGCGGAGATCAAGGCCGCGCAGAAGGTCATCGACTCGATGATCGTGCCCGAGGTCGAGAAGACCATCAACACGGCCCCGCAGTACGCCGACCTGCGCCGCGTCTACACCTCACGGGTCGCCGCGGAATGGATCCGGCAGCAGGACGCGAAGAAGCCGACCGACTTCCGGTCGATCATCGGCAGCGACGACGTCAAGCGGTGGCCGCTGCGCGCCCCCCACCAGGACTGGGACAAGAACGAACTCTTCCAGCGGTACCGGAAGATCTACACCGAGGGCGAGTTCACCTACCAGATCGACACCGACCACGGTGTCCAGGTGTACATCGTCGGCGGCGTCGACTTCTCCAAGCAGCCCAAGCGGAACATCAGCCGCACGCGATTCAACGTCGAGAACCGCACCCTGGACACGACCACGCGGACGTCCATGAAGTCGGACGACACCTCTTACCGGGACACCGACATCCTCTACCTCGGGGGTGACTCCTCCGGCGACACCAGCGGAGGCGGATCCGATCCGACCCCCACGCCGACGTCCCCGACGCCGACTCCACGGCCCACCCACAGCGGAACCGCGACCCCGACGCCCCATCCGTCGGCCGGCCACTCCGGGGGCTCCACGCCGGCACCCACCCAGAACCCGACGGACCCCGACGGCGACCTCGCCCACACCGGCTCCGACACCCCCATCGGCCTGATCACGGGCATCGCCGCCGCGGTCATCGCCGCCGGCGCGGGCCTGGTGTGGTGGATGCGCCGCCGAGGCTCCACCACCGGCTGAGCCGGCCGGGACGCCCCCGTACAGATCAGGGCCCCACCCTCACACCTCGAGGGCGGGGCCCTGACCGCCTCCTGCCGCCGGAACTCCTCGGAGTCCGGGAGGACGAGCGAGTCCGGGCCTGTCCGGCGCCTGTCGATCACGGCCGCTCAGGCACCGGCCGGCCGCCGGTTCGCCGAGGACGAGCCGTGATTCGTGGGGGCGGAGTCAGAACGCAGCGGCCCCGGACAGGGAGGTGTCCTGTCCGGGGCCGCGTCACTGCACTGGTGGTCAGGCGTCGAGCGACGTCATCACGTGCTTGATGCGCGTGTAGTCCTCGAAGCCGTACGCCGACAGGTCCTTGCCGTAGCCGGACTTCTTGAAGCCGCCGTGCGGCATCTCGGCGACCAGCGGGATGTGGGTGTTGATCCACACGCAGCCGAAGTCGAGCTTCTTCGACATGCGCATCGCGCGCGCGTGGTCCTTGGTCCACACCGAGGACGCGAGGGCGTACTCGACGCCGTTGGCCCACTCGACGGCCTGGTCCTCGTCGCTGAAGGACTGGACGGTGATGACGGGGCCGAAGACCTCGTTCTGGATGATCTCGTCGTCCTGCTGGACGCCGGACACGACGGTCGGGGCGTAGAAGTAGCCCTTGTCGCCGACCTGCTGGCCGCCGGTCTCGACCTTGGCGTGCGCGGGCAGGCGCTCGATGAAGCCGGCGACCTGCTTGAGCTGGTTCGGGTTGTTCAGCGGGCCGAAGAGGACGTCCTCGTCGTCCGGCTGTCCGGTCTTGGCCTCGGACGCGGCCTTGGCGAGCGCGGCCACGAACTCGTCGTGGATGGACTCCTGGACGAGGACGCGGGTCGCGGCCGTGCAGTCCTGTCCGGCGTTGAAGAAGCCCGCCACGGAGATGTCCTCGACGGCCTTGGCGATGTCGGTGTCCTCGAAGACGACGACCGGGGCCTTGCCGCCCAGCTCCAGGTGGACCCGCTTGACGTCCTTGGAGGCGGACTCGGCGACCGAGATGCCCGCGCGGACGGAACCGGTGATGGAGGCCATCGCCGGAGTCGGGTGCTCGACCATCATGCGGCCGGTGTCACGGTCGCCGCAGATGACGTTGAAGACGCCCTTGGGCAGGATCGAGCCGATGATGTCGGCGATGAGGACGGTCGAGGCGGGGGTCGTGTCGGACGGCTTCAGGACGACCGTGTTGCCCGCGGCGATGGCCGGGGCGAACTTCCACACGGCCATCATCATCGGGTAGTTCCAGGGGGCGACCTGGGCGCAGACGCCGACCGGCTCACGGCGGATGATCGACGTCATCCCCTCCATGTACTCGCCGGCCGAGCGGCCCTCGAGCAGCCGGGCCGCACCCGCGAAGAAGCGGATCTGGTCGACCATCGGCGGGATCTCCTCGGAGCGGGTGAGCCCGACCGGCTTGCCCGTGTTCTCCACCTCGGCCGCGATCAGCTCCTCGGCGCGCTCCTCGAACGCGTCCGCGATCTTCAGGAGGGCCTTCTGCCGCTCGGCCGGCGTGGTGTCGCGCCAGGCCGGGAAGGCGCGGGCGGCGGCCTCCATGGCGGCGTCCACGTCCGCCTGCCCGGACAGGGGCGCGGTCGCGTACGCCTCGCCCGTCGCGGGGTTGACCACCTCGGTGGTCCGTCCGTCGGCGGCGTCCCGGAACTCACCGTCGATGTAGTTGCGCAGACGACGCAGCTCGGTGCTCACTGCCGGCCTCCTGATCTGGTTCGAGGGTTCAAGCTGTGCAGCGTGGCCAGCCGGTCCGGCTGTCCGGTCACTGAGACACCCACCCTAATCGGCACACCCACGTTTTCAACACCCCCATCGCCACCGGTTCTGCGAAATCCGCAAGCTACAGCCTCTCAAACAACGAATTTCATCGATCGGGGCTTGCGAAACTGTCGAGACGTCGTGCACAGTGAGCTCGTGGCCAGTCGAAGCGCAGACCAGAGGGACTCCTCCCGCGAGTCCAGGAACGGCACCCCCCAGTTGGACGCCGTCTCCCTCGCCATCATTCAGCAGCTCCAGGAGGACGGCCGCAGGCCGTACGCGGCGATCGGCAAGGCCGTCGGCCTGTCCGAGGCGGCCGTGCGCCAGCGCGTCCAGAAGCTGCTGGACCAGGGCGTGATGCAGATCGTCGCCGTCACGGACCCGCTCACCGTGGGCTTCCGCCGGCAGGCGATGGTCGGGATCAACGTCGAGGGCGATGTCGAGTCGATCGCGGACGCGCTGACGGCCATGTCGGAAGTCGAGTACGTGGTGATGACCGCGGGCTCGTTCGACATCCTCGCCGAGATCGTCTGCGAGGACGACGACCACCTGCTGGACGTCATCAACAAACGCATCCGGGCGCTGCCCGGCGTGCGCTCCACCGAGAGCTTCGTCTACCTCAAGCTCAAGAAGCAGACCTACATGTGGGGAACCCGATAACCGTGAGTTCAAAGGACCTCAGCAAGACCGCGTACGACCACCTGTGGATGCACTTCACCCGCATGTCCTCGTACGAGAACTCCCCCGTCCCGACCATCGTCCGGGGTGAGGGCACCTACATCTACGACGACAAGGGCAAGCGCTACCTCGACGGTCTCGCGGGCCTGTTCGTGGTCCAGGCCGGTCACGGCCGCACGGAACTCGCCGAGACCGCCTTCAAGCAGGCCCAGGAGCTGGCCTTCTTCCCGGTGTGGTCCTACGCCCACCCGAAGGCCGTCGAGCTGGCCGAGCGCCTCGCCGACTACGCCCCGGGCGACCTGAACAAGGTCTTCTTCACCACCGGCGGCGGCGAGGCCGTCGAGACCGCCTGGAAGCTCGCCAAGCAGTACTTCAAGCTGCAGGGCAAGCCGACCAAGTACAAGGTCATCTCCCGCGCGGTCGCCTACCACGGCACCCCGCAGGGCGCCCTGTCGATCACCGGCCTGCCGGCTCTTAAAGCCCCCTTCGAGCCGCTGGTGCCGGGCGCGCACAAGGTGCCGAACACCAACATCTACCGCGCACCCATCCACGGCGACGACCCGGAGGCCTTCGGCCGCTGGGCCGCCGACCAGATCGAGCAGCAGATCCTCTTCGAGGGCCCGGACACCGTCGCCGCGGTCTTCCTGGAGCCGGTGCAGAACGCCGGCGGCTGCTTCCCGCCGCCCCCCGGCTACTTCCAGCGGGTCCGCGAGATCTGCGACAAGTACGACGTGCTGCTCGTCTCGGACGAGGTCATCTGCGCCTTCGGCCGCCTGGGCACGATGTTCGCCTGCGACAAGTTCGGCTACGTCCCGGACATGATCACCTGCGCCAAGGGCATGACCTCGGGCTACTCCCCGATCGGCGCCTGCATCGTCTCCGACCGGATCGCCGAGCCGTTCTACAAGGGCGACAACACCTTCCTGCACGGCTACACCTTCGGCGGTCACCCCGTGTCGGCCGCGGTGGGCCTCGCCAACCTCGACCTGTTCGAGCGCGAGAATCTCACCCAGCACGTGCTCGACAACGAGGGCGCCTTCCTGCAGACCCTGCAGAAGCTGCACGACCTGCCGATCGTCGGCGACGTCCGCGGCAACGGCTTCTTCTACGGCATCGAGCTGGTGAAGGACAAGAACACCAAGGAGTCCTTCGACGAGGAGGAGACCGAGCGCGTCCTGTACGGCTACCTCTCCAAGGCGCTGTTCGACAACGGCCTGTACTGCCGTGCCGACGACCGCGGCGACCCGGTCGTCCAGCTCGCCCCGCCGCTCATCTCCGACCAGGAGACCTTCGACGAGATCGAGCAGATCCTGCGCGCCACCCTCACGGAGGCGTGGACGAAGCTCTGATCATCCGACTGGATGATCAACCCGGCCCCGGTGCCGCCCGTTCGAGTGAGAACGGCGGCCCGGGGCCGTGTGCTGTCCGGGCTCCCGGCCGAGACCTGCCTAGCGTGCCAGTGACCGATCGGCCCAGCCCTCGTTCCCCCGCACGAGGGAACGAGGCACGGGAAAACGGATCAGAACCGAGGTGTACGCCCATGGAGGCCCCGCCGGACAACGACGTGCTCTGGGCACGCTCCCTGCACTTCATGCACCCCGACGGCTCCCCCGGACTCACCGGGGTCTCGTTCGGCGTGCGGGAGGGCGAGATCCTCGCCGTCAGCGGGCCGCGCGGCAGCGGCAAGACCACCCTGCTGCGCTGTCTGTCCGGTCAGGTGCCGGTGCGCGACGGCGAGGTCTGGTTCAACAGCGCGCCTGTGCACACCCTGGGCCCGATGGCCCGGGAGCGGCTGCGCCGGGACCGCTTCGGCTGGATCGACCCGGAGCCGGTCCTGATCCCCGAGCTGAACGTCTGGGAGAACGCCGCGCTCCCGCTGATGCTGCGCGGTAGCAGCCGCCGCCGGGCCAAGGTGGCCGCGCTGGAGTGGCTGGAACGCCTGGACGTCGGCGACAAGTCCCGCAGGCGCCCGCACGAGCTGCAGCACGCCGAACGCCAGCGCGTCGCCATCGCCCGCGCGCTCGCCCCAAGGCCCACGGTCCTCTTCGCCGACGAGCCGACGGCACCGCTGCACCGCGCCGACCGCGGCCACGTCCTGCGCACGCTCACCGCGGCGGCCCGCTCGCACGGCATCACCGTGGTCCTCGCCACGCACGACCCCGACACCGCCGCCCTCGCCGACCGCACGGTGGCGCTGCTGGACGGCCGGCGCGTGCGCACCGTGCACCTGCCGGACGCCCCCGACCCGGAAGGCCGGGCCGCGTGCTCGCTCTCCGCCTGACCCGTGCCGCCCGGCCCGCCGTGCAGCTGCGCCGCCTGCTGGTGGCCGCGGCCTCGGCGGGCACCGGTTTCCTCCTCCTCGCCTGCCTCGGCTACGCCATGCACCACCCCGAGGCGGCGGACGCCGCGGCGCTGCGCCTGGCCTGGTGCGCGGTGCCCGTGGCCGCCACGGTGTACTTCGCGCTGGCGGTCGCCCGCACCGATCCCGGCGCCCGGCCCCGCTCCGGACTCTCCGCCGTCGGCCTCGGCCCGGCCCGCCTGATGGCGTTCTCGGCCCTCACCACGGCCCTGTCCTGCGCCCTCGGTTCCCTGCTGGCCCTGCTCCTCTTCCTCCACCTGCGCGGCGACCTGACGGGCATGCCCTTCGACGGCGCGGCGGCGGACTTCCTGGCCGCGGACCGGCCCCTGCCCGTCCCGGCGGCCCTCACCCTGCTGACCCTGCTCCCGGTGATCGCCTCCACGACGGTGGCCCTCGCCCTCCGCCCGACAGATCCCCGCCCCACCCCGGACACCCGCAGATTCGGCCGCTTCGGGGCCTACGGCAACGCACCAGGGCGCGAGACGTTCGGGGCGTACGGGAGGTTCGGTGCGCGCCTCCCGGCCGCGTCCGGCACCCGACGTACCCGAACCGAGCAGCGCGACGACGCGCCCGTCCCGGAGACAGACGGCGACTCACCAGTGCCGGCGAGCCCGGCCGACCCCGAGCTCCCGGCCCCGGACGCCGACTGGACCGCGCCCACCCCGGTCCCGGCCGGCCAGGGCCCCGCGGGGCTCCCCTGGGGCATCGCCCTGCTTGCCGCCGGTCTCGCCGTACAGGCGTACGCCGGCCGCTCCGCACCCGTCCCCTCCCTCACCAGCCTCCCCGGCGAGGCCGTCACCGTCCTGCTCGGCCGGCTGCTCACCGCCGCCGGTCTCGTCCTCGGCGCCCCCGGCCTCACCCACCTGTGCGGCCGGCTCCTGCAGTCGGCGCGTCCCGGTGCGCTCCGGCTGCTCGCCGGCCGGGTCCTCATGGCGGAGGCCGGCCGGATCGGCCGCCCCCTCGGCGTGGTGTGCGCGGTGGCCTCCGCCGGGTACGCCATGACCGCCCTGGACGACGGCCCGGCACGCGCCCTCGGCCCGCTGACCGCCCTCGGCGCGCTCCTGGTCGGCGGCTGCACGGTCGCCACGCTCCTCACCGCGGCCGTCGAGGCCCGCCAGTGCCGTGCCGACACCACGGCGGCGCTGCTCCGCCTCGGCGCGCCGCCCACGATGCTGCGCGGTGCCGCCGCCCTCCGCGCGGCCGCCCTGCTGGCCCTGTTCGGCCCGCTCACCCTGGTGATCGCCGCACTCGCGGCACTGCCGCCGGCACGCTGAGCAGTCCGGTACGAAAAAAATCTTCGGCCGCCGATGAGTTCGCCGAGGGCCGCCGGTCTACCCACCGACCGCGATGCACCGCGGATGGAACAGCCCGACGGGAGAGACCCCCATGTACCAGCAGATGATCTTCGTGAACCTGCCCGTGAACGACCTCGACTCCTCGAAGAAGTTCTTCACGGAACTCGGCTACACGATCAACCCGCAGTTCAGCAACGAGAACGCGGCCTCCGTGGTGATCAGCGACACCATCGTCGCGATGCTGCTCACCAAGCCGTTCTACACGACCTTCACCAAGAAGGAGATCGCCGACGCGACGACGACCAGCGAGGTGCTGATCTGTCTGAGCGCCGAGAGCCGCGAGAAGGTCGACGAGCTGGTCGACAAGGCGATCGCGGCCGGCGGCACGGCGAGCGGCACGACCCAGGACCACGGCTTCATGTACGGCCGCGCCTTCGACGACCTCGACGGCCACACCTGGGAGGTCATGTGGATGGATCCGGCCGCGATCCAGGGCTGATCCCTCTCGACCGAACAGCCGTGCCAGCATGGGCGGGTGCAACCGACACCCGCCCAGCCGCACCGAGCCGCCCGTGACCGCGAGATCGAGTCCCTCGCCGAGTTCGACGAGGTGGCCGCCACGCACGGCTCCCTCGCCCGATTCCGCATTCAGGCCGTCGACTTGACCGCCCGTACCGATGTCCTGCTCCGCCTCGACGCCACGGGTGCCGTCTTCCTCGGCTGCCCGATGGGCCCCGAGGCCGCCGCCCATGTCCGGTCGGCCGGAGCCCTGGTGTTCCCGCCGATACCCGGCCTCCCCTTCGACCCGTACCGCGGCTTCGCCTACACCCCCGACGAACTGTTCGAGTCGCTGGACGAGGGGTACGAGGCGACACCGGACGCCCAGGCCTATGCCTGGTTCCAGCGGACGAAGGCCGACGGTGACGTCTTCGCCTCGATGCTCAGGGCGATCCACGACGACGCCGTCTCCGACGCGCTGGACGAACTCCTCACCGGCGCACGGGTGGTGGGTGTCATGGGCGGCCACGCGATGGCGCGCGGGACCGCCGCCTACGCCGGTGCCGCCCGGCTGGGCCGCGAGCTGGCCCGCGCCGGGTTCACCGTCGCCACCGGCGGCGGACCGGGCGCGATGGAGGCGGCGAACCTCGGCGCCTACGCCGCTCCCCTCGCCGACGACATGCTCGACGAGGCGCTCCGAATCCTCGCCAGGACACCGTCGTTCCGCCCGTCCGTCACGCAGTGGGCGCGGGCCGCCTTCGAGGTACGCGAACGCTGGCCGGGCGGCGGGGAGTCGGTGGGCATCCCCACCTGGTTCTACGGCCACGAGCCGCCGAACGCGTTCGCCGCGCACGTCGCCAAGTACTTCGCCAACGCCACCCGCGAGGACGGTCTGCTGGCCCGCTCCACCGCCGGAGTGGTCTTCCTGCCGGGCGCCGCCGGGACCGTACAGGAGATCTTCGACAACGCGACGCCCAACTACTACGAGTCGCGCGGCGAGCCGACGCCGATGGTGCTCGTGAACGAGGCGCACTGGACGCGGGAGCTGCCGACGTGGCCCCTGCTGCGGTCGCTGGCCCAGGGCCGGTCGATGGAGTCCCGCATCGCCCTCGTCGACCGGATCGAGCAGGCTCCGGACGCGATCAAACGTCTCGGCGGTTAATAAGCAGGCAAAGCCAACGGCTACGGGGGGCATATGCATTGACACTACTTATGGAGCGCTTATAAACCTGTGAGCCTCCCGGGGGTGCTGGGACCTCAGCTCGTCCGACGTCCCAACTCCCCCAAAGCCCCCCGCAGTTATGCTCTGTAAAGGACAAACGTGTCCATAACTCGCCGTAGCGCACGTCGTTCCGTGCGCATCCTGGGTGTTGCCTCCGCGTCGGCCGCGGTGGTGCTGGGTCTGTCCAGCTCCGCGCTCGCGTGCAACATCCGTGACTTCAAGGCCGAAGCCAAGTGCGACGGCGAAAAGGGTGTCATCGTCGTCACCGACACCGACCGTTCCGCGGTCGAGGCCACCGTCACCGTGTTCCTGAAGGGTGACGGCGGCGTCGAGACCAAGGTGGGCGAGCAGCAGGTCAAGGGCTCGGCCGAGGGCACTCCGGTCACCTTCCCGGAGGACTGGAAGCCGAACGCGACCTACCGCGTGCACGTCAAGGCCAGCACCATCGTCGACGAGGACATCAAGCCCGACCTGGTGACCCCGTCCACCGCCTGCAAGACCGAGGAGACCACGACGCCGACGCCGACGGCTCCCACGACGCCGTCGCCGTCCAAGTCCGCCCCGGCCGAGTCGGCCTCCCCGACTCCGTCGGCCTCCGAGTCCAGCTCCGCCCCGGCGGGCGCGCCGAGCAACGCGCCGTCCCCGGCGGCCGGTGACTCGAACCTCGCCGAGACCGGTGCCAACTCCAACACCGGTCTGATCGCCGGCGTCGCGGCCCTCCTGGTCGTCGTCGGTGGTGGCGCGGTCTTCTTCGGCATGCGCCGTCGTGGGGCACGCAACAACGCCTGACGCCCGTCCGCACGACACCACGGCCCGTCCTCCTATCCCCAGGGGACGGGCCGCGGTCCATCGTGGGGATGGGTGGCGATCGCCGCCCTGACCGTCCTCAGTGCCGGGCCGCAGTCATCGCCCTAACCATCCCGAGGGCCGGGCCGCAGTCATCGCCCGTCATCCCCGGTGGTTCCCTCCCAGGCGTCCCTCCACCACCCCGAGACGGGCCGCAGCCCTCCCCCGGCCATCCCCCAGACAAGCCACGGCCGCCACCCGGCCACCCCCAAACCGGCCCCAGCCCTCCCCCCACCACCCCGAGACGGGCCGCAGGCCACCCCCGGCCATCCCCGAAACAAGCCACGGCCGCCGCCCAGCCATCCTCAGGCACCGGCCACCGTCGTGTCCGGGCCGGGCCGGCGTCAGCCGAACGTGGTTCGGTTCAGCCAGAAGTCCAGCAGCTCCCGGTCGCCCAGGACCTCGAGGCCGGGGCTGTCCAGCGGCAGCCGGCGGTAGAAGGCGAGCAGGACGGACGTGAGCGGTCCGCGCAGGGCCACGGTCGCCTTCTCGTGCCCCCGGCGCCAGGTGACCCCGTTCTCGCCCAGCTCGATGAGCCATTCGGCGTTCAGGGCGGGCTCGGTGTCGGTGGCGTGCAGGTGGATGCTGCGGCCTGGCCCGCGCAGCTCCTTCGCGTCCTGGTGCGGTGCGTTCCGCTGCACCCACTGCACGAGCTGCAGCCACTCGTCCAGCGCGTCGGCCGCGATGTCGGGCGCGACCTCGTAGGGCTGCCCGACGGTGAGCGTGGCGTCCGCGCGGTGGACGGTGATCTCGTGGGCCATCCGGCGGGCCCAGAAGCCGGAGTCGGCCTTGCCGGTCCACGACCACACCTCGGTGTCCGGGCCGGCCTCGCGCAGCGCGCCGACGACGAGGTCACCGGCCTCGGCCAGCCAGGCGGCCAGCGCCGCGGCATCGCCCTCGGTCTCCGGCCCCGCGCCGAGCGGCACCTGCTCGCGCTCGATCCGCTCCTGCGCCCGGCTGCGCACCATGGCGTCCACCCAGCGCAGGGCGCCGCCCATATGGCGTACCAGCTGTTCGAGCGACCAGTCCGGGCAGGTCGGCACGGTGGCGGAGAGGTCGACGCCGGAGGTCACCAGGTCCCTCAACTGCCCTACCTGATGGGCGATTTCATTACAGTACCGGTCATGCGGGAGTAACGTCATGGCCCCACCCTAGGGCGAGGATGATCAGTCGAGCACGACGATTTCCGCCGCGTCGAACTCCACCCCGACCGTGTCCCCGACCTCCGGCGCGTCCCGGAGCGCGCAGGCCGCCTCCAGGCGCGGGCCGTCCTGGGGCTGGAGGTGGACTGCCACATGGGTGCCCTTGAAGGTGCGGGCGGACACCGTGCAGGGCAGGCCCTCGTCGGCGGCCACGAGCCGTACCCCGGCGGGCCGGACGAGGAGCGTGCGGTTGCCCTGTGCCGAGCCGTCGGGCACCGGCAGCTTGCCCCAGGGGCTGTCGGCGGCCGTACCGGCGACGGTCGCCGGGATCACGTTGTCGAAGCCGAGGAAGCGGGCCACGAACGCGTCGGCGGGCCGCTGCCAGACCTCCAGGGGCGTCCCGGACTGCGCGATCCGCCCGTCCCGCATCACCACGACCCGGTCGGCCAGCGCGAACGCCTCGCCCTGGTCGTGGGTCACGGCGAGCACGGTCGTCCCCAATCGGCCGAACAGCTCCCGCAGTTCGACCACCAGCCGTTCCCGCAGCGAGCGGTCGAGCTGGCCGAGCGGCTCGTCCAGCATGAGCAGCCGGGGCCGGGGCGCGAGCGCCCGGGCGAGGGCGACGCGCTGCTGCTCACCGCCGGACAGCCCGGCCACAGCCCGCCGGGCGGCCCCCGGCAGCCCGACCAGCTCCAGCAACTGGCTCACCCGGCTGTCCCGCTCGCCCTTGCCGACACCGTGCATGCGCAGCCCGAAGGCCACGTTGGCGCCGACGTCCCGCTGCGGGAAGAGCTGGTGGTCCTGGAACATCAGGCCGACACCCCGCTGGTGCGCGGGCACACCCGCCTGGTCGCGGCCGTCGAGCAGCACCCGGCCCGAGTCCAGCCGCTGCAGCCCGGCGACCGCCCGAAGCAGCGTCGACTTGCCACTGCCACTGGGCCCGAGCACACACACCACCTCGTGGTCGGCGACATCGAGGCCGACCGCGTCGAGCACGGCCCGCCCGCCGAGCCGCACGGTCGCGGCCTCGAGGCTCAGCAGCATCAGAACTCCCCCGTCCGGTCGGTGCGCAGCCGCTCCAGAACGAGCAGCGCGACGGCGCACACCACCATCAGAATGGTCGAAAGGGCCATCGCCTGGCCGTAGTTGAGGTCTCCGGGGCGGCTGAGCAGCCGGGCCACGGCGACCGGCAGCGTCGGGTTGTCGGGCCGGGCGATGAACACGGTCGCCCCGAACTCGCCCAGGGAGACGGCGAACGCGAACCCGGCCGCGACCAGCAGGGCCCGCCGCACCATCGGCAGATCCACCTCGCGCCGGACCCGCCAGGGCGAGGCCCCCAGCACGGCCGCCGCCTCCCTGAGTCGTCCGTCCACCGCGCGCAGCACGGGCAGCATGGTCCGTACGACGAAGGGGGCGCCCACCAGCGCCTGGGCGAGCGGCACCAGGATCCAGGACTGGCGCAGGTTCAGCGGCGGCTTGTCGAGTGCGATCAGGAAGCCGAAGCCGACGGTCACGGCGGACACGCCGAGCGGCAGCATCAGCAGCGCGTCGAACCCCCGTACCAGCCGTCCCGCGTCCCGGCGGGCCAGCGCGGCGGCGGCGAGACCGCCGATCAGCACGGCGACGGCGGTGGCGGCGACGGCGTACTCCAGGGAGGTCCACACGGCGTGCAGGGGTGCCACCAGGAACGTACCGCCGTCGGAGTCGGTCAGCGCCCGGTAGTAGCCGAGGCCGGGTGCGTCGAGGGAGCGCCGGACGAGCACGGCGAGCGGCAGCACGAGGAGCAGGGCGATGG
The DNA here is from genome assembly GCF_043199855.1 of Streptomyces sp. NPDC048521. NCBI lineage: Bacteria > Bacillati > Actinomycetota > Actinomycetes > Kitasatosporales > Streptomycetaceae > Streptomyces > Streptomyces sp. NPDC048521. The sequence continues at coordinate 92,124 of NZ_JBICWR010000016.1, read as the reverse complement.
TGGCGAGGACCCCGGCGAGCAGCGCCCACTGCCCGGCCCCGCGCGGCCGGCGGGCGGTCACCTTCGGGTCGACCAGGCGCAGTGCGGTCTCCCGCCGCCGTACGGTCCAGGCGTGCACGGCGAGGATCGCGCCGACGGCGGCGAACTGGACGAGGGTGAGGACGGCGGCCGCGGACAGATCGAAGACTTCGGAGGTCTGCCGGTAGATCTCCACTTCGAGGGTGGAGAAGGTGGGGCCGCCGAGGATCTGCACGACGCCGAAGGAGGTGAAGGTGAACAGGAAGACCATCAGCGCGGCGGCGGCCACGGCGGGCGCGAGGGCGGGCAGGGTGACCTTCCGCCAGGCCTCGAGCGGCGAGGCGCCGAGCATCCGGGCGGCCTCCTCCTGCCGGGGGTCGAGCTGGGCCCACAGACCGCCCACCGTGCGTACGACGACGGCGTAGTTGAAGAAGACATGGGCCAGCAGGATCGCCCACACCGTGGTGTCCAGCCGTACTCCCCACACTTCGTCGAGCAGCCCGTGCCGCCCGACCAGGGCCAGGAAGGCACTGCCGGCGACGACGGTCGGCAGCACGAACGGGACGGTGACGACGGCCCGCAGCAGCTGCTTGCCCGGGAAGTCGAGGCGGGCGAAGACATGGGCGGCGGGCAGGGCGAACAGCAGGGTGAGCGCGGTGGAGGCGAGCGCCTGCCAGGTGGTGAACCACAGCACGTGCCGGATGTCCGGCTGTGTCACGACGTCCGCGATCCGCCCGAACTGCCAGGCGCCGTCCACCTTCAGTCCGCGCGCGACGATCGCGGCCACGGGCCAGGCGAAGAACAGCGCGAAGAACGCGACGGGCAGGGCCATCAGCCCGAGCCGCGCCGCGCTTCCCCGCCGGGTCTCGGCTACTTCAGTACGAGCGACGTCCACGACTTGACCCACTGGTCGCGGTTGGCGGCGATCTTGTCGGGAGCCATGGTCTCGGGATTCTTGGCGGCCGGCCCGTACTTCGTGAACTCGGCCGGCACGGCGGCCCCCTTCACGACCGGGTAGACGAACATGTTCAGCGGCATGTCGTCCTGGAACTCCTTGGTGAGCAGGAAGTCGAGGAACGCCTTGCCGCCCTCGGTGTTCTTCGCGTTGCTCAGCAGTCCGGCGTACTCGGTCTGCCGGAAGCAGGTGCCGTACGACACCCCGGTCGGGGCGGTGCTGGGCCGCTTCTTGGCGTAGATCACCTCGGCGGGCGGGGAGGAGGCGTACGACACCACGAGCGGCCGGTCGCCGCCGGCCTTCCTGCCCTCGGAGGAGCCGGAGAACTCCTGGTAGTAGGCCTGCTCCCAGCCGTCGACGACCTTGACGCCGTTGGCCTCGAGCTTCTTCCAGTAGTCCTGCCAGCCGTCGTCGCCGAACTTCGCGGCGCTGCCGAGCAGGAAGCCGAGGCCGGGCGAGGAGGTGGCCGCGTTCTCGGTGACGAGGAGGTTCTTGTACTGCGGCTCGGCGAGGTCGGCAAAGGACTGCGGCGGGGTCAGCTTGTGCTCGCTGAACCAGGCCTTGTCGTAGTTGACGCAGATGTCGCCGGTGTCGACGGGCGTGACGCGGTGCTTGTCCTGGTCGACCCGTTGCTCCGGCAGGATCGTGTCGGATCCCTTGGCCTGGTAAGGCTGGAACAGCCCGTTGTCGAGTGCCCGGGACAGCAGGGTGTTGTCGACGCCGAAGAAGACGTCGCCCTGCGGGTTGTCCTTGGTCAGGATGGCCTTGTTCACGGCCTGCCCGGCGTCGCCGTCCTTGAGGACCTTGACCTTGTATCCGGACTGCTTCTCGAAGTCCTTGACGACGTTCTTCGAGACGGCCCACGAGTCGTGGCTGACGAGGGTGACGGTCTTGGAGTCCGTGGATCCCTTGGCGTCGCTCGACCCGCACCCGGTCAGCACGGGCAGGGCCACCAGGCCGAGTCCCGCCGCCACGGCCATGAAGGTCTTGTTGTGCACTGGATGTCCTCCTGGGGTTGACCAGGAAGAGACGCGGCCCCGCCCGGGCTCCGCGAGGAGGCCCGGGCAGGGCGCAACAGCTTGAGTGATGACCGAACTTCCTACCCAGAATGACCTGGGCGAGGTTCAGAGGGTCTGCGGCCCGGTTGCCGCACTCTCAGCGCTGTGGCGCTCCCCTGTCGGAATATGAAGATGTGTGGACGTGGTCAGATTACCGCTCGGTGGCCGCGAGCTGACCACAGGCTCCGTCGATCTCCTGACCACGGGTGTCCCGGATCGTCACGGGCACACCATGCGCGGCGATGGCCTCGACGAACGCCTTCTCGTCCTCCGGCCGGGACGCGGTCCACTTCGACCCGGGCGTCGGGTTGAGCGGGATGAGGTTGACGTGCACCGGCTTGCCCTTGAGCAGCCGGCCGAGCCGGTCACCGCGCCAGGCCTGGTCGTTGATGTCCCGGATCAGCGCGTACTCGATCGACAGCCGGCGCCCGGACTTCTCCACGTACTCGAACCCGGCGTCCAGTACCTCGCGCACCTTCCACCGCGTGTTCACGGGGACGAGGGTGTCGCGCAGCTCGTCGTCGGGGGCGTGCAGGGAGATCGCGAGCCGGCACTTGAAGCCCTCGTCGGCGAACCGGTGGATGGCCGGCACCAGCCCGACGGTCGAGACGGTGATCCCGCGCTGCGAGAGCCCGAGCCCGTCCGGGGCGGGATCGGTGAGCGCGCGGATGGCGTTGACCACTCGCTTGTAGTTCGCGAGCGGCTCCCCCATCCCCATGAAGACGATGTTGGACAGCCGAGCGGGGCCGCCGGGCACTTCCCCGTCCCGCAGGGCCCGCATCCCGTCCACGATCTGGTGGACGATCTCGGCGGTGGACAGGTTCCGGTCGAGGCCCGCCTGCCCGGTCGCGCAGAACGGGCAGTTCATGCCGCACCCCGCCTGCGAGCTGATGCACATGGTGACCCGGTCCGGGTACCGCATCAGCACGGACTCGACGAGCGTCCCGTCGAACAGCCGCCACAGCGTCTTGCGCGTGGTCCCCTGGTCGGTGGACAGGTGCCGTACAACGGTCATCAGCTCCGGGAACAGCGCTTCCTGCAGCTTGCCGCGCGACCCGGCGGGAATGTCGGTCCACTGCTCGGGGTCGTGCGCGTACCGCGCGAAGTAGTGCTGCGAGAGCTGCTTGGCACGGAACGGCTTCTCGCCGATGTCGGCCACCGCATCCTTGCGCTCGGCGGGCGTGAGGTCGGCGAGGTGCCGCGGCGGCTTCTTGGCTCCGCGCGGGGCGACGAAAATGAGTTCTCCGGGCTTAGGCATGGCTGTACCAGTGTCGCAGATCGACTTGGGTGACCTGGGGCTGCCGGTCCGGAGACCTGTCGCTGGTGGTCGTCACCTGTCGCCGCCGACTCCCTTCGGGTTACTGGAACCCGACGGTGGCCGGCCTGAGCAGCTCCAAAGCAGACGTTTCACTTTCGAACGCTTCAGTTTAGGCGTTGCGTTTGACGTAGAGCACGCAAGCGACTAAAGCGAATGTCAGGTAGTCATCGGCCGAGTTGTTCGAGGTGAGAATGATGGGTGCAGAGCGCCGCGTCTCCCCTGGCCGGCAGCTGACCATCGGGCTTAGCCCTGTGCTGCTTGCTGGTGGTCTTCTCGGGGTCTCGCCGGCCGTCGCCCAAGCTACTGCGCCAGCCCAAGTCTGCAGCCTTCAAACCGCAGGGGCCCCGCAGCAGGGCGGAAGCGGAGACGACGACGGCTCCGGATACGGTAACAGTAACCAGAACAACAGTAACCGACACGGAAACCGGGACGGCTACGGGAACAGGGACCGCGACAGCTACGGGAATAGGGACCGGGACGGTTACCGGAACAACAACCGGAACAGGAATTGCAGGACCATCAAGGAGCGCACCTGCAGAGTCATCCGTTATCCGAACGGGACCAGCTACACGGACTGCACCTACAGCACCGTGAAGATCTGTAGGCGATAGCTCCGACCAGGTTGGCCGCACCTGGTGCGTGAGTGATTGCGGTGATCCACCTCCACTACACCAAGCCCCCTAACCGCGCCGAGGCGCAGGTAGGGGGCTTGTTGCTGCCGCTCGCTGCCGGGTGTCCGGGCTTAGGCACGGCTCAACCAGTGCCCAGATCGGTTCCTGTGGGGCAGGGGCGGTACCTCAGGCGATGCCGTGCTGGCCGCCCTGGGTGAAGTCGCAGTCGTGACCGGCGCCGAGGTAGCCGGCGCCGCTGTTGGAGTAGTTGTCCTCCACGCTGCCGCAGGCCCTCACCCACACGTCCGCGCCCTCGGGGATGTTCCACGGATGCCTCGTGTCCGTGGTGTTGCATCCGGAGGTATTGCGCACCGTCCGGTAATGCCATCCGTCCCCGGACTTGTACCACGTCAGCTGCGCCCAGACGGTGTCGCCGTCGCACAGGCTGTCGTGGATGAGGAAATTGTCGCCGTCGGCCACGAAGTACGCATAGCCGTCACCGTTGCTCGTATCAGAAACGGGCGAGTTCGTGCCTGCACTTGCGGACGTGGCGGTTCCGATGACCAGGCACGCCGCAGCAGCGGCAACGGTCGAAAGGCGGCACCGCGATATCGCTTTCATCCCGGTGATTTTCCCATCTTGAGGAAACCAAGGAGCGGCTGAGAATCCATCACCGAAATCGGCGCAATCCGCAGCACGCGATGTATTCGCGTACGCTCTTACACCCAATCCGTCGTGATCAAGAGGAATGTCTGATTCTAGTTTCCGTCGTCGAGCGTGCTCTGGCCGCGGCGGCCCTTCCGCTGGGAGCGGCGTACCGCTTCGCCCGCGGCGAGCGTCACCGTGGCAACGGCCCTGGCCCAGCGCGGCCCGCCGCGCTCCGCCCACACCACGCAGACACATCCGCCGATGACGAGCAGCAGGACGCCGAGCAGGAGCACGATCATGTTCGCCACCTTTGCGGTCACGCCGGAGGCCGGTCGTGCGGCCTCGGTCGCTCCGACAGACGCCGTGGGCGCCCGAAAGGTTCCGTCACCAGGTCACGGGCAGCGTTCTCGGTCCGCGGATCAGGCCCTGGCGCTGGAACTCGACCTCCTGGGGAAGCACGGCCAGCCGGATGCCGGGGAAGCGGGTGAGCACGGAGCCGATCATCACCTCGGCCTCCATACGGGCCATGATGGCGGCCAGGCAGTGATGCGGGCCGTGACCGAAGGCCAGGTGGGCGGGGTTCTCGCGGTCGAAGTCCAGGGCGTCGGGGTCGGGGAAGACCTCGGGGTCGCGGTTGGCGGCGACGTAGGCGTTGTAGACGACGTCACCGGCCCGGATCAGGTGGCCGCCCACCTCGACGTCCTCGACGGCGATCCGGGGGATGCCGACGCCGTTGCGGTGCGGGACGTAGCGGAACAGCTCGTCCACGGCCCGGGGCAGCAGCTCCGGCTCGCGGCGCAGCCGGTCCATGTGCTCGGGGTGGGTGAGCAGTGCGTACATCATCGAACCGCTGTTGTTGCGGACCGCGTGGCCGCCGCTGACCTGGACGGCGGTGGCGAGGGAGATCGCCTCGTCGTCGGTGATCTCGCCGGCCGCGGCGGCCTGCGCCAGCACTCCGGCGAGGTCGTCGCGGGGCTCCGCACGGCGCTGCTGGAGCAGTTCGATGATCCGTGCCCGGGTGGCCTGCCCGGCCTCCTTGGCGCGTTCCTCGGACTCGGCGCCCGCGGACAGCAGGGCCTCGCCCGTCGCCGCCCAGCGGTGCCAGTCCTTCTCCTCCACGCCGAGGAAGTCCCGGACGACGGCGATCGGGAAGGGGCCGTGCAGGTGCTCCATGAGGTCGGCCGGTGCGCCCGCGCGCTCCATCCCGTCGAGCAGTTCGGCGGCCCTGCGCTCGGCCAGCGGCCGCAGCCGCTGCATGCTCCTCCCGGTGAAGGCGCGGGCGACGACCCGGCGCAGCTGGTTGTGCCGGGGCGGGTCGATGTACTGCAGGCCCGCCGTCTGCGAGGCCACCGGCACCGGGCGCATGGTGGTCACGTCACGGCCGACGAGCCGTTCCCGGGAGAAACGCGGGTCGGAGGTGACGAAGCGGACGTCCTCGTACCGGGTGACCAGCCAGGCGTGCCCGTCGCCGTGCGGCAGTTCGATCCGGGTGACCGGCTCGTCGCGCAGCAGCTCGTCCAGGAACGGGTCGGGGTCGAGTGCGGGCAGGTCGTCGACGGGCCAGAACCTCACCGGCGGAGGAGAGGCGGCAGGGGTGGGGTCGGCAGTCGTGGCGGGGGCCGTGGCTGCCGCGGGGTCCGGGGCTGGGTCGAGAGGCATCGGGCACACTCCCTGCTGCGTCACCGGGCGGCACAGGACACGCCGTCCTCTGAGGGAGTCTGCCGCCGGCCGGCGCCTGCTGCGATTTGTGCTGCGTCATCCGGGGCCCGGGTAAGGCGACGGGCCCCCGCCCTGTGTCAGGACGGGAGCCCGGAAGTCGTACGACACCCGCTCACGCGGAGCCGACGAACACCACCATCAGCAGCCAGACCACCGGCGCGGTGGGCAGCAGCGAGTCCAGCCGGTCCATGATGCCGCCGTGTCCGGGAAGCAAGGTGCCCATGTCCTTGATGCCCAGGTCCCGCTTGATCATGGACTCGCCGAGGTCGCCGAGTGTGGCGCTGGCCGCGACCGCGAGGCCCAGCAGCAGGCCCTGCCACCACAGGCCGTCGTCGATCAGGAACTGCATGCACAGCGCGCCCGCGACCATGGCGAACAGCACCGCGCCCAGCAGGCCCTCGCGAGTCTTGCCGGGGCTGATGCGCGGGGCGAGCTTGTGCTTGCCGAAGCGCCAGCCGACCGCGTACGCGCCGGTGTCGCTGACGACCGTCAGCAACAGGAAGGTGAGAACCCGCCAGGGGCCGTCGTCGGCGGTCAGCATCAACGCGACGAACGTGGCCAGGAACGGCACGTAGAACGCCGCGAAGACGCCGGCCGTGACGTCCTTGAGGTAGCCCTCGGGCGGGTCGGTCATGCGCCAGACGAGGACGGCGAGGGCCGTCAGCGCCATGGCGACCCACGCGCCCTCGGCGCCGCGCACATAGCCGGCGACCACCATCGCCGCACCGCCGACCGCGAGCGGCACGAGCGGCGCCTTGATGCCCTTGCGCTCCTGCAGCCTGCTGGTCAGTTCCCACAGGCCGACGACGACGGCGACCGCTATCACGCCGACGAACACGGCCTTGACGACGAACAGGGACGCGACGATCACCACACCGAGTCCGACGCCGACCCCTATGGCCGCGCTCAGGTCGCGGCCCGCGCTCTTCTTCTGCGGCGCTGGCGCCGGCTGCGGGGCGTCGGGCATGGGCTCCGGATTCTGGGTCTCGGCCGGGACGGGCCGGTCCTGGAAGGTCTCGTCTCGGAACAAGGGACCGCCCAGCCGAGCGGCCCCCCGATCGTCGGCCTGGTCTCCGCCGTACGCGGGTATCTCGGGCACGATGGGCATGGGGCGAGTCTGCTGCGCCGCAGGCGCATCGTAGGGGCCCGCCGGGGCGGACCCCTGGGCAGGCTGGGCGGGCCCGCCCTCGGTGGGCGCCCAGTACCCGGCCTGCCCCGCCGGTGGCGGCGCCCCCCAGGAAGAGTCGCTCATCAGACTTCGAGCAGCTCCGCTTCCTTGTGCTTCAGAAGCTCGTCCACCTGAGCGACGTACTTGTGCGTGGTGTCGTCGAGCTCCTTCTCCGCACGACGGCCCTCGTCCTCGCCGACCTCGCCGTCCTTGACGAGCTTGTCGAGGGCTTCCTTGGCCTTGCGGCGCACGGAGCGGATGGACACGCGCGCGTCCTCGGCCTTGCCCTTGGCGACCTTGATGTAGTCGCGGCGGCGCTCCTCGGTCAGCTCGGGGAACACCACACGGATGATGTTGCCGTCGTTGCTGGGGTTGACGCCCAGGTCGGAGTCGCGGATGGCCTGCTCGATGTTGCGCAGCGCGCTCTTGTCGAACGGCGTCACGACCGCCATGCGCGGCTCCGGCACGGAGAACGAGGCCAGCTGGTTGATCGGCGTCGGGGCACCGTAGTAGTCGGCCACGATCTTGTTGAACATCGCCGGGTGCGCACGGCCGGTGCGGATCGCGGCGAAGTCCTCCTTGGCGACCACGACGGCCTTCTCCATCTTCTCCTCGGCCTCGAGGAGGGTCTCTTCGATCACCACTTGCTCCTGCGTGTCTTGAGTGAGGCCCGGCTGCGGTTCCTCTATCGGGCGGCGGCCGGCTGCGTCGCGTCTTCTTCCTGCACGGTTCCCGACCGGCAGGACATTGTCCATCCCCCGGCCAGGGCACGTCCCGTCCGTCCCCCGGACAGGTGGCGCGCCCCGGGCGTCAGGGGTGTACCGGTCAGTCCCGGCTGCCCTGGTCGCCCACCAGCGTGCCGATCTTCTCACCCTTGACGGCACGGGCGATATTGCCTTCCGCGAGAAGCTCGAAGACAAGGATCGGGAGCTTGTTGTCGCGGCACAGCGTGATGGCGGTGGCGTCGGCGACCTTGAGGTCCCGGGTGATGACCTCGCCGTAGCCGAGGGCGTCGAACTTGACGGCGTCGGGGTTGGTCTTGGGGTCGGAGTCGTAGACCCCGTCCACACCGTTCTTGCCCATGAGCAGCGCCTCGGCGTCGATCTCCAGGGCGCGCTGGGCGGCGGTGGTGTCGGTGGAGAAGTACGGCATGCCCATACCGGCGCCGAAGATGACCACGCGGCCCTTCTCCAGGTGGCGCACGGCGCGCAGCGGGATGTACGGCTCGGCGACCTGGCCCATGGTGATGGCGGTCTGCACCCGGCTGTCGATGCCCTCCTTCTCCAGGAAGTCCTGGAGGGCGAGGCAGTTCATCACGGTGCCGAGCATGCCCATGTAGTCGGAGCGGGCGCGGTCCATGCCGCGCTGCTGGAGTTCGGCGCCGCGGAAGAAGTTGCCTCCGCCGATGACGACCGCGACCTCGGCACCGTCCCGGACGACGGCCGCGATCTCGCGGGCGATCTTGTGCACCACGTCCGGGTCGACGCCCAGGCCCCCACCACCGGAGAAGGCCTCTCCGGACAGCTTCAGCAGAAACCGGCCGCGTACTTTGCCGTCGTCGCTCTTCTGGGCCTTCGTGGTCATGGGAGATCCCGCCTCTTTCACGTGTTGCACATGCGAAGAAGGCCATTGCCGGTAAGGTCGCTTTTCGCTCCCATGCGCGGCAATGGCCTCCTCGTCAGATCTGCTGCCGTCCGCCCCACGCCCGGGTGTGGCGGTGTGCGCGGACGACTGCTGTCGACCCTATCGGGATTTCTCCGCGGGTCGCGCGTCGATCGCGGTACGGACTCAGATGCCGACCTTGATGCGCGAGAAGCGCTTCAGGGTGACACCGGCCTCGTCCAGCACCTTCTGGACCGACTTCTTGTTGTCCAGCGCGTACGGCTGGCCGAGCAGCGTGGCGTCCTTGAAGAAGCCGTTGACCCGGCCCTCGACGATCTTGGCGATCGCGGCCTCGGGCTTGCCCTCGGCGCGGGTGGTCTCCTCGGCGATGCGGCGCTCGGACTCGACGACCTCGGCCGGGACGTCCTCCTGGGAGAGGTACTTCGGCGCGAAGGCGGCGATGTGCTGGGCGATGCCCTTGGCGACCTCGGCGTTCGGCTTGTCGAACTCGACCAGGACACCGATCTGCGGGGGCAGGTCGGGCATGGTGCGGTGCATGTAGGCGGTGACGTAGCCGTCGGCGAACTGCGCGAAGCGGTCCAGGACGATCTTCTCGCCGAGGTTGGCGTTGGCCTCGTCCACGAACGCCTGGACGGTCTTGCCGGCCTCGATCTCCGAGGCGAGCAGGGCCTCGAGGTCGGCCGGGGAGGTCTTGGCGACGTGCTCGGCGATCGTCTGGGCGACGGCCTGGAACTTCTCGCCCTTGGCGACGAAGTCCGTCTCGCACTTCAGCTCGACCAGGACACCGGAGGAGTTGTCGTCGGCGATGATGGAGACCACGGCGCCGTTCTCGGCGGAGCGGCCCTCGCGCTTGGCGACGCCCTTCTGGCCCTTGATGCGCAGCGCCTCGACGGCCTTCTCGACGTTGCCCTCGGCCTCGTCCAGCGCCTTCTTGCAGTCCATCATGCCGGCGCCGGTCAGCTCACGGAGCTTCTTGACGTCGGCGGCGGTGTAGTTCGCCATGAGTCTGTGAGTCTTTCTCGAAGTCTGGAAGATCTTCAGATCCGCACGGTCTGCGGTCCACATGTGCACGCGGACCGCGTACGTCGTGCCGACCTACGGGTGAACAGCGGGGGCGGAGTCATGTCCCGCCCCCGCCGTCGAACGCTGACGGATCGGCGTCAGGCCTGCTCGGCCTCGGCGGCCGGAGCCTCGGCGGCCGGGGCCTCAGCAACCGGGGCCTCGGCAACCGGGGCCTCGGCAGCGGCCTCGGCCGGCTTCTCGGCCTCGGCAGCCGGAGCCTCGTCCTTCTTCTCACCCTCGAGCAGGTCACGCTCCCACTCGGCGAGCGGCTCGCCCGCGGCCTTCTCGCCCTTCTCACCGGCGGCCACGCCGGAACGGGCGATGAGGCCCTCGGCGACGGCGTCGGCGATCACACGGGTGAGCAGGGTGACGGAGCGGATCGCGTCGTCGTTGCCCGGGATCTTGTAGTCGACCTCGTCGGGGTCGCAGTTGGTGTCGAGGATCGCGACGACCGGGATGTTCAGCTTCCGGGCCTCACCAACGGCGATGTGCTCCTTCTTGGTGTCCACGATCCAGACGGCGCTGGGCACCTTCTGCATCTCGCGGATACCACCGAGGGTCTTCTCCAGCTTGGCCTTCTCACGCGAGAGGACCAGGAGCTCCTTCTTGGTGAGGCCGGAGGCGGCCACGTCCTCGAAGTCGATCTGCTCGAGCTCCTTGAGGCGCTGCAGACGCTTGTAGACGGTCGAGAAGTTGGTGAGCATGCCGCCCAGCCAGCGCTGGTTGACGTAGGGCATGCCGACGCGGGTGGCCTGCTCGGCGATGGCCTCCTGCGCCTGCTTCTTCGTGCCGACGAACATGACCGTGCCGCCGTGGGCGACGGTCTCCTTGACGAACTCGTAGGCGCGGTCGATGTACGACAGCGACTGGAGCAGGTCGATGATGTAGATGCCGTTGCGCTCGGTGAAGATGAAGCGCTTCATCTTCGGGTTCCAGCGACGGGTCTGGTGACCGAAGTGGACGCCGCTCTCCAGCAGCTCCCGCATCGTGACGACGGCCATGGCCGTATCTCCTTGGTTTTCTCGGTTGTGCCGCGCCCGCCGGACGGCGGCCGCGCCTGACGCCCGTGGTGCGCCGTGCCACTAAGGACCGAGAGGCGCTTGGCACGAACCCTTGCCGGGTCCGTACCGGGGCGTGCGAAGTCGACCCGGTGACCCGGATCGCCAGAAGAAGTGTACGGGACCGGCGAGGCAACGGGTGACGCCGCTGTCCACAACCGGGGAGTGGTCCACAGGGTCCGGCCGTGTTCGGTGCGGGTGCGGGACGGTTCTCGCATGCGACGAGTGATGCGATGTGTCTCGGTGTGGGCGGCTGTGCCGCTGGCCCTGGCCACGGCCGCGGTCACCCCTCCGGCCTGGGCGGACGCCCCTCGAGCCAGGGCGGAGGCCCGTCTGGCCTGGGCGGACGCCCCGAGCCCGGTGCCGCCGCCCGCCTCACGGGCCCCGGTCCCGGCCATCGGCCGCGCCTGGCCGGTGGGCGTCCGTCCGCCGGTGCTACGGGGCTGGGAGCCACCGGCGACGGTGTACGGCGCCGGCCACCGGGGTGTGGACCTGGCGGCACCGGCCGGTTCCCCGGTACGAGCGGTGGCGGCCGGACGGGTGTCCTTCGCCGGCCGGGTGGCGGGGCGGGGCGTGGTGTCGGTGGAACTCGCGGGCACGGACCTGCGCACCACGTACGAGCCGGTGAGCCCGTCGGTGAAGAAGGGGGACGACGTGGGGGCGGGCGAGGTGGTGGGGGTGGTGGAACCGACGGGCTCGCACTGCGGGAGGGCGACGTGCGTGCACTGGGGCCTCCTGAGAGGCGACGCCTACCTGGACCCGCTGTCCCTGCTCCCACCGTGGCTGCTGCACAGGGGCCCGTCGAGACTGCTGCCGGTGCTGGGCGTACCGGTGCCCGCGTAGCCGCGGGCCGGCTGTCGCACAACTGCGGGGAGCCGTGGCCCGCGCGGCTGGCGGGAAATCACCCACGCGGCTACGGGGAGCCGTGGTCCGCGCGGCTGCGGGGAAACACGCCGCACAGCTCGAGGGCAGTCGCGGCCCGCGTAGCTGCGGGCAGGCGCGCCTACGAGGCTGCGGGCAGGCGCGGCGTAATTGCGGGCTGTCGTGCCGCTGGGGGTGGCATCCATCCCGAAAGAAGGCCGCACCCCGTCGGCGCGGGCAAGCGACCCGGCGCGCGCCCGGCCCAGCCGGCCTCAGCCCTTCACACCGCGCAGAGCCATGGTCACAGCAGCGTCCGTGATCGCCGAGGGATCCTCCGCCGCCCCCAGCTCGATGCGCCGCACAGCCGCGTCCACCACCCCTTGCAGCAACATCGCCGCCAGCCGAGGCTGCTCGTGCCCCATCTCCCCCAACGCCTCGACGACCATGGCGACCAGCCCCCCGTGGGCCGCCCGGATCTTCTCCCGCGCCCCGGCGTCCAGCTCGCTCGCGGAGATGGCGACGACCGCCCGGTGCCGCCGGTCCCCGACCAGCGCCAGCTGCCGCCGCACATACGCCTCGACCTTGCCCTCGGGCGAGTCCGCGCGCTCCATGGCCGAGGCCACCTCCGCCGCCCACAGCGGGAAGTCGACCTCGCACAGCTCCTCGACCACGGCCGCCCGCGACCGGAAGTACTCGTACACGGACGACCGCGCCAGCCCCGTCCGCTCGGCCAGCGCGGGAAAGGTCAGGGCTTCCGTCCCGCCCTCGGACAGCAGGGAACGAGCCGCGTCCAGCAGGGCGGCTCGCTGCATCGACCGGTGCTCGGCCACGGAGGCCGCTCGAATCCTTGGCACGTCGACCACTTTACGGACACGCCATCCCGGAAGGGAGGACTCAGCGCCCGAAGCTCGCCAGCTTGGCCCGCAGCTGCAGCACCGACTTGGTGTGGATCTGGCTGACCCGGCTCTCGGTGACACCGAGCACATTGCCGATCTCGGCGAGGGTGAGCCCCTCGTAGTAGTACAGCGTGACGACGGTCTTCTCCCGCTCGGGCAGGGTGTTGATGGCCCGCGCGAGGAACCGCCGCAGTTCCCGGTCCTCGGCCACCTCGACCGGGTTGTCGGCGGCGGTGTCCTCCAGCGTGTCCATGAGGCTGAGCCGGTCCCCGCCCTCACCGCCGACATGCAGCAGCTCCTCCAGGGCGACCACGTTGGCCAGCGACAGCTGGCTGAAAACCGCGTGGAGTTCGTCGACCTCCATGCCCAGCTCGGTGGCGACCTCCCCCTCCGTCGGCGTCCGCCGCAGCCGGGCCTCCAGGGTGGCGTAGGCACGCTCGACGTTCCGCGCCTTCTGCCGGACCGAGCGGGGGATCCAGTCCAGCGCCCGCAGCTCGTCGATCATCGCGCCGCGGATCCGGGTGATCGCGTAGGTCTCGAACTTGATCTCCCGGTCGATGTCGAACTTCTCGATCGCGTCGATCAGCCCGAAGACCCCGGAGGACACGAAGTCCGCCTGCTCCACGTTGGGCGGCAGGCCGACGCTCACCCGGCCCGCGACGTACTTGACGAGCGGCGAGTAGTGCAGGATCAGCTGCTCCCGCAGCCGGTCGTCCCCCGTCGCCTTGTACGACCGCCACAGCTCGTCGAGCGTCGAGGGAGCGGGCGGCCGCACGCTGCCACCGTCGCGGGCGGCTGGGGGGAGCGCCGCCCGGTCGGACCCGGAGGTGTGCTGGGGCATTCGTCGCCTTGTGCCGTTCTGCCGTGAAGTGCTGTGAAGTGCCGTGAGGTGGGCGGAGGTGGGGTTCGTGGGAGGAAGTGGGCTACCTGGGTGAGCTGTCGGTCTCATGTCGAGTTGGCGCGGTCTGTGTCGGCGCCTTCGTGAGCGTAGCGTGACTGAGGCGTCGCGATGTGCGAACAGCGAGGCTCCACCCCTGCGCGGGGCGCCCCGGTCGACCCCGTGACCACGTCCCGGGGCTCGCTCTGCGTGACCGGCCGGAGGGGCCAACTCCGGGAAACCTCAAGGGCGTCGGGCGTTCGCCCGGACGGCCGAACACGCTCGGTCAACATGAGCGGTGACCGTCCCGGAGAGAGGTCATCGCCTGGCGTGTCAACTTCCAGCCATCGCCATGGCGTTCGACGTAACCAAGTGCCCTGAGTTCGTACAGTCTCGCGATCGCCTCGTCCCGCGTGGTCCGTGCGCCGAGCGCGATCTCCTCGGCAGGAGCCGCTCGCCCGCCGGGCAGGGCGGCGAGGACGGTCCGGGAGGCCGGTTCCAGCAGGTCCCGCGGGAGGACCGGGCCCCGGCGGGCGGGGCCAGCTCACCCATATCGCCCACGAGTTCGACCACCTCCGCGGCATCGGTGACCAGGGCGGCCTCCCCGCGCAGCAACTCGTGCACGCCGGCGGACAGAGCGCTGGTGACCGGGCCGGGCACACCTGTTTCTCCGGACACCGCTTCTTCCTGGATATCCGGGCCGGTCAGGACACGCGGGTCCACGCGGCCTTCCACCCGGAAGGGCGGCACCAGGTTCAGCTCAGGGATGGGGCGGTAGCCGGGGCCGTCCACGGGCAGGGCCGACATGATCTCGTCCCAGACGCCGCAGTTTCGCCACGTCTTATAACGGGAGTGGATGCCCTTCCACGCGCCGAACCGCTCCGGCAGGTCCTCCCAGCGGCACCCGGTGCGCGCCTTGTAGAACATCGCATCGAGCATCAGGCGACCGGGCCTGAGCTTGTGGTTCGGTGGCTCCCACGCCTTCACGATCGGCTCGGCCAGCGCCCACATGTCGTCGGTCAGCTCGGAGGGCACCTTGCGCCCGGCGGCCTTGAACCACTCTGCCATCGAGCACGACAGCCCGAGCTTGGGCTTCGGCACCGGGCCGGTGATCGTGACGCGCACGTCCAGCAGGGCGAGCACCTCAGCTTGGTGGGCGGGGTCCATGTCGGCCAGCCGGGTGCGCGCCATCGTGGCCAGCGCTTCGAGGTCGCGGGCGCGCTGGGCGGTGGCCTCGGTCTCCTCCAGCCACTGGGCAGCCTCGTCCCGCAGATCGGCAAGCTGGCGTCGCTCCTCTACAAGGGCAGCGCTGGCAGCGGCGACAGCCGACGCGGGCAGACCCGCCTTGGCGTACTCGGTGACCATCGTCGTGATGGCCTTGTCCAGGTCGGCGATCTGTCGATCAAACTCGGCGATGCGGTCGGCGTGCTGCACCTGGTCGCCCTCGGCCATGCCGACCCACTCAGCCGCCATCGCCTTGAGGCGGTTGGGGTCGCCCAACAGGCCGACCACCTCGCCCCAGACAGCGGCCTCCATCGCGTCGGCGTCCACCATCTTGCATGTGCAGGTCGGATCGCCCGGGTACTTCGCGGCGAGGCCGGTGCACCGGTACCAGCGGCCCTCCCGGCTGGTGCGCGCCATGCCGACGTGATGCGAGTTGCAGCCCGTGTGCTCGTTGAACAGTCGCTTCGACAGCGGGTAGGGCTTCGGCTGTGGTTTGCCCTTGCCCTTGGAGGTCTGGCCGAGGGCTGCGGTGAGGGCGGCCACCTCGTCCGGCGTGAAGATCGGATCGAGCTTGATGATCACAGTCTCGCCGTTGAGCGGCTTGCCGTCCCGGCCGAACTTCGCCCCGTGCCCGGCATGCGTGCGGTTGGGGTTCCGGAAGATCACTCGGGCGTTCACGGTGGACTCGGACAGGAGCTTGGCGCGCAGGTTCGAGTGAGACCAGGGAACGCCCGATCGGGTGAGGTGGCCCATGGCGTTCAGCCGGGCGGCCAGGTCGCGCGTGTTGGTGACGCCGTCCTCTACTACGAGCCTCCAGGCCAGCCGCAGAATCTTGACCTCTGCCGCGCACTGGACAAGGTGTGACTTGCCCTTCTGGCCCTGGCAGGCGATCTCATAGCCGTAAGGCGGGGTGCCACCCGGCCACCCCCCGTCCTCAGCCTTCTCCTGGAGACCGCCCTGGGTGCGCTTGCGGATGGTCTCCCACTCGGTTTCGGCGTAGTCGGCGTCACGGCGCATCTTCTTGCGACCCTCGGCCGTGCTGTTGTCGTAGTCGTCCTCTACTACGCCGACATAGACGCCGATGTCCTCCAGGGCCCAGACCCACCGCCAGAACGCCCGACCGGTTCGGCCGATGGCGCGGCCCTCGCTGACGACGACGATGTCGAAGGGGCGGGGTGTGCGGTGGGCGTCGGCCATCAGCCGCTTCAGGTCTTCACGGTCGGCGGCCTCCAGGCTGCCGCTGATGCCCTCGTCGGTGTAGGTACCGACGTGGTCCCAGTCCTTGCGCCCGATGTAGCGGGTGATTTTCTTGAGGGCGGCCTGAACGCCGTAGCCCTTGGCCTGCTCCTCGGTGGAGACGCGGGCATAGGCGACCGCCCGGAGCCTGACCGGCTGGACGGCACGGTCAACGACACCCATGGCCACGTCCAGGGCGTCTGTGTTTCGCTGGTACATGGATCGTCCGATCGATTCACGGGCCAGGTTGGGGAGGCACCCCCAACCTGGCCGGCTCATGTTGAGGGTCAGCGGGTGAAGTCGGCAGTGCAGTCGGCCCACACCACGTCGCCGGTCAGCTCGTCCATGACCACCTGCTGGATGCGGATCTGGTTGACGGTGACGTCGGGCACGTCGGAGGTGGCCTGCATGACGTACCTGCGGACCGTGCCGATGTCGGCCGTGGTGGCGGTGATCAGCCGCCCCTTGGAGTTGCGCCACTGGATCTTGAACACTTGGGCTCCTCTCGGAGCCGGGCGGCCTGCGCCGACCGCCCGGCGCTGCGGGTCGGTCAGGCGGCCTGGAACTTGAGGGTCCGGCGCTCCTTGCCCTTCACCTCGTAGACGAAGTGGTCGCCGTCCATGTGGCCGGTGAAGGTGGCGCGGCCGACCTTGGCGGTGACCTTCTTGGGGGTCTTCGGGGCGGCCTCGCGGGTGGCGCGCTCCTCGGCCTTGCGGGCCTTCTCGGCGGCCTTGTCCTGGGCGCGCTTCACGCCAGCGGTGACCATGTGGGCGAAGGCGTAGCGGCTGGCGTGCTTGGCCGGGCTGGCGCTGGTGGCCACGCCATCCTCGTTGCGCCGGATGTCCAGGCCGAGGGCACCCCAGCGGATGAGGGCCGACTTCAGCTTGGCGTCGTGGCCGGGGGCGAACTGGCGCTTGGTGGTCGCCGTGCAGCCGGTCGTGAGGATCTCGAAGTCACCGGACTCCAGGTCGGCCTCGGTCAGGTCCGCCGGGAGGGCGTCGTACCGGCTGCACTCGCAAGCGGTGGGCTCGGTGGTCTCGGTCTTCTTCGCGGCGGTCTTGGCGGCCATTTCCAGTCTCCCCTATTCCCGAATTCCGGCCGTTCCGGAATTGCGAGAAAATCAAATCACGGGATTTGCGCACCGCACAATTTCTGAAATTTAGCCGAATCTAAAAGGGTGCGCGGCATGGGCGGGACCACACCTATTCGCACACCGCCATTCACGGCAGGTGATGGCCGCCTTCTGTCACCGCGCGTAACTGTGACTGTGACTGTGACTGTAACTGGAATACCCCGGCATACCCCCCGTGCCCGGGCACGTACCGGGTGGGAGGGGGTCTCTGCCACAGTCACAGTTACAGTTACAGTCACGAGCCGTGATGGCCGGCTCAGGGTCGACTGACCGTGTCGCCCGGGATGCGCGTCTGCGGAGGCAGGCCCTCGCTGGCGAACTCGGCCACCTGCTGGCCGCCCCTGATCTGCCGGGACTTGGTGGCGAAGTAGGCCCACTCCCCTGCCGTCCAACGCGCGACGCGGTACCCGGCCCACAGCGCAACGCCGATGACCACGCCACCCACCGCCGGACCCAGCTCGGCCACCACCCATGTGCCGCCCAGCACGGCCGAGTTCACGCCGAAGACGGCCCAGGGAAGCCAGCGGCGAGGTCGCCTGACGACCGTGCCAGCGCCCACGGTCTCGACCTTCGGCCGACCAGCCTTGGTGAGCCCGGCCCTGCGCTTTGCCGTGGTGTCGTGGGTGTAATTCGCGCCGAAGCTGACTTTGCGTCCGTCGCGCGTCTTGAATTCCGGCCGGAACGCCTTGGCGGTGGCCATCGGTAATCCCTTCCGGCCACCGCTCGCCCGTGCTTTCCTGGAAGGGCGGCAGTGGCCTCAGTCGGTGGAGGTCAGAGCGGAAGGTGAACCCCGGAATTCGCTTGGCGGTGAGGTCCGGGGTTCATCTGTGTCTGGGTCCGGCGGACCCGGCTTGCTGGGTCGACAAGATCGGGCGGATCTGGTCCGGGCCCGGGTCCGATCTCGGCCTCTGGTCCGGGCCTCGGAATTGCTTGGTCGGCAAGATCCGGCGGTCCGGCTGACCGATCCGGCGGACCCGGTCCGGACCAGACGAGCGGCACCCGGAACAGGCGGGCTGACGCCCATTCCGCGCACCGATCTGGCTGCGGCCTACCCGCGCCAGCGGCTGGCCGGGCGGACCTCGTCCACGGTCTCGGTCCGGCCGTCCTCCCAGGTCCGGATCACGCCGCCCGAGATCGGGTCTCGCCGGTCGCTGTAGGACTTGGCGGCCTGCCCGGCGTGGGCGTTGTCGGCCCCGATCCCGGCGGCCTTCCGGATCTCGGCGGCCTGGTCCTCGGTCATGGTGCCGTCGCCCGGGATCGACTCGCCCTGGACCACCGCCGAGTCCAGCGGGGTCCGGCTCTCCCGGTGGTGGAACCGCCCGGCCACTTGTCCGCCGTACATCTCCGCCCGCAGGTCCTCCACGCTCGGCCCGTCCGGCGTCATCGGTCCCTGCACGGCCTGGCTGAAGTTACGGTTACTCATCGCTGTTTTCCTCCTGCTCGATAATTCGGCGCGCCTCGTCGCTATCGAAGGGAACGCCATGTCGTGCCTCGAATTCGTCCCGAACCTTGCCCATCTGCTCGCGGAGGTCCAGAAGGAAGTCCTTGGTGCCCTGCATTTCCTCGCCCTCGGAGACGCCGCTGAGCAACTCGTGAGATTCGAGGATGTCTCGCAACGCCTTGGCCACGAGTTGGCCGTCCTTGGGTGAGCCGACCCCGGCCAACGCGTCGGCGTAAAGCTCAGCGTTGTCGAGGAGCTGCAAAGCCAGCCGCTGCTTTCGCTCCTTGAGCTGAGCGTCACGAGCCGCCTGGGCCGCCACCACCTGCGGCGACCTGCCAAAGTAATGACCGTGCCTTGAAGCGATTTGACTGACCGTCCAGGTCGAAATGCCTGTCAGTTTGGCGATTTCATTTCGCCCCTTGCCTTCGCGACAAAGGTCGAGGACGATTTGCTCTTCGTACGTGAGGTCTACTGGTAGCTCGGCTGAACCATCTTTGCCGCGTTCCGGCTCGGGTTGAAATGGAATCAGGTCAGCGGCCATGGCCGGGCTCCCAGTTCATTACGAAATCCGCCAGCCTCTCGACTGCGTCGAACTCCGCCGAGGTCGTTGCCCGCTCGGCCATCCCCACCAGCTTGTGCATCCACGCCAGCTTGGCCGTGTGCAGGGCGTCCGTCTTGATGACCTCGACCGTCTCCGGTCCCGGCGGGAAGAACACCCCGTCGTGGTCCTTGACCAGCGGCGTTATGCCCTCGTCGTCCACCTCGAAGAAGCCCACCCGCTTCAGGCTGACCCTGCCGGTCACGTCATCCCTCGCGATGGCCACCCATCCCGGTTCGGCGATCTCAAAGCTCATTACTCACCCTCCGGGAATGCCAGCTCCACCAACTTGTGGACCGAGATCCGTATGAGCTTGCCGCCCTCGCTGTAAAGCTGAACCTTCGGATATCCACTGAACCGGTCCGGCGTGGTCTTCAACGTGCGCCCCTTGGCCACAAAACCCCAGCTCCGCACTTCCCCGAAGTTCGACACCTCGTAGATGGACGGAAACCCCGGGATCTTGCGCCACTCCTCGGTGATGACCGGCTGGCTCATTCGGTCACCTCGTCTTTCACCAATTCGTCTATCGTGCAGCCCATGAGTGCGGCCATCTTGGCGAGACTGTGCACGTTCGGTTTGAAGACTCCGCGTTCCCAACGCCCCACGACCACGTGCGTGGTGTTGAGAACATCAGCCATTGCCCGCTGTGACATGCCGATCTGCTCACGGAACCGCCGCAGCTTCTTTCCGGCGTCCATGCCCCTATGGAATCAGCGGTGATACCAGCCAGGTAAGACCAATTGACTTCAACGCAAAATTGCTCGCCCGGCAATCACCAGATGGACAGACCACCCGCCGCGCTGCTTTTCTGGTGGCGGTCTCGATTCGGGACGCGGGAAGGTCTGGGTCCACCACTTCCCCACTCTCCGTGGACCGCCCGGGAAGACGTGAGCCCTGACCAAGTGGGGATTTGGTCAGGGCTCACGCGTGTTGGGGGTGCGGTCCCCGCCGGCCATCACCTCTCGTGCTCGGCTGTCACCGGTCGTCAGTGCCCGGCCGGGCCAGCTCTGCCGGGGGCCTCCTGCTGTCGCACCCTGGTGTCGTCCCGGCCTCCGGCGGTATCCGGGAGGGCCTCGCCCGGTGCCTGCGGCACCTCGGGCCGTGGGGCGGTCTCCCAGGCCCTCGGAGATACCGTCCCGGGCCTCGGCCCTCCTAACGCGATAAAGCGGCCTCATGGCCACTCGCCTGCTGGCAGCGGCGGCGGTATACGGTAGCGGCCGGTATACACCCCTCCCAGGGTAGAAGCTCCAGTTTTTCTTTCGGGAATCTACCGGGGAGAATACGTATACCGGATGTATACCGTATACCGGCCGTACTTCTTGGGTTGCCATACGAGCAAGCCCCCGAATTGATCGGGGGCTGCTGCTGGCAGGCGGGTGGCTCAGGCACTCGGGACGTTCAGCGCCAAGCCCTTAATTCCGCGCTTGGGCTTTCCGTTCACCTTCGCCACGGGGCTCTTGGGGCGGGTGATGTACTCGATGTCTTCCGACGCCGCCCAGTCCATGATGTAGCCACCGAGCTGCGAGACGTTCTTGGCGAAGTCTCGGTTTCCGTTGGCCTTCCACAGTCCGTAAGCGTCCCAGAGGTCATCGTTAGTGACCTTGGCGTCAGCATCGGGGATCAAGTACGCCTCGACGAAGTCCCCGGCCGGGTTGGTTTCCCGCTCCCAGGCGGTCAGCTCCTTCTTGATGGACGGCGGGTCGCCGATCTTCTCGCCCGAGGCCACCCGAACCGCGCCCCGGACGGCCCAAGCCAGGATGGCCGGACCCTCCTCGCGCAGCAGCAGGCCGGACAGGTCGTCCACGCGCTCAGCCGGGTTGACCTTGGCGTCCATTTTGAAGACCTTGAACCGGCGCTTGACGCCCTCGGTGAAGGGAATCGTCGGTCGGACGTTGCCGTACATGACCAGCGTGAAGGTGGTCGGGAACTCGAACGCCTTCTCACCCTTCCGAGAGGCACGCTGGCGCTTGTCACCGGACAGCCGGTTCACGCGGGACTCATCCAGGACCTGCCCCTTGCGGGTCTCTGAGATCGCCACCATGCGCGACCCGGCAAGGTTCGCCTCCGCCTCGGTGTGGGTGGCCGCCGCCTGAGCGGTCAGCAGGTCCGGCAGCGCCACGGTGTAGTAGTCACCCATGACGCCGCCGATCACGTCGATCAGTTGCGACTTGCCGTTGCCGCCGGGCCCGTACAGGAAGTACACGCGCTGTCCGTCGTTGTGCCCGATGAGGATGTCGCCGACCATCCGCTGCACGTAGTCCACGAGGTCGGCGTCGCCCTTGAACGCCCACTTCAGGAAGGCTTCCCACCTCGGGCACTCGGCGCGGGGGTCGTAGTCCACCGTCGTGCCCTTGGTGATCATGAACTCGCGCCGGTTCGGCAGCAGCTCGCCCGTCCGCAGGTCGACCACGCCGTTGCCGACGAGCAGCTTGTACGGGTCGGCATCGAAGACTGCGCCGGAGACCTGGACGCCGACCATGTGGCTGGCCTGCTCGATGATGCCCCGGATGTTCCGCGTCTGCTGCATCGACCGGACGAACCTGACCGCGCTGGAACGCTGGTCCTCCTCCTCGATCCTCTTGGCGTCGGCCAGCATGCGGTCCGTCATGTCGTGCACCGCCCGGAAGACCATCGAGTTGTTTTCGACCCACTTCCGGCCGTTCCAGCCGAGCCAGCCGCGCCCGATGACATAGCGGAGGTTGGCCCCGTACTCGTCCTTCAGGCGGCGGGCCAGACCGACGTGCGTCGGCTCGTAGTAGCCGGTGACGCGGTCATCGTTGAAGCCCTCGTCGTAGGTGCCGTCGTCGGTAACGCGGTCGGCTTCCAGGGACTCGGCCTTGGACGTCATCTTGCGGGTCTCCCGGTTCTTCTGATGCGTCTTCCAGACGCTGTTGGCCGTCTTGCGGAACTTGGTCGGATGGTGCGGGTCGGTGGACGCCTGGTCGGCCTCTTCCAACCGAAACCAGTAGGTGTCGCGGTCGTCTTCGTGCAGTCGGGCAAGGTGGCCGGCGACCTTGGCAAGCCAGGCGTTGTTCCTACCGGGGTCGTCGGCGGGGAGTGCCAGCAGCTCCGCGAGACTCGACGTGGACTTGCCGCCGCTCGACGTGGAGCCGCGCGAAGGCCGCTGCTCGGCCTCGCGAAGGGCCTCCACCCAGTCCGCCGGGAGCCACGACATCTCGTCGGGCGCGGGAATCCGGCTCGCCTCTCCGCCCTCCGAGTCGTACCAGGCGTACTGGGTCCACTCGCCGGGTTCGTCGCCCGGTACGACCGAGGGCCAGACCATCGCGTACCGGTGGCCGTACTGGACGATCTCGACGTCTTCCACCGGCTGACCGTCGAACTTGATGCCCTTGGGCACCCGGAACCACTGGATGCGTGCCGGTCCGTCCGGGTCGCGGCGAGTGCTCGACCAGGTGGCCGGAAGGGGGCTCAGGCCCTCGCGTTCCGCCATCTCACGCAGCTTGTCGGCACCGCGCTTCTGCCTGCCATCCTTGACGTACTGGTCGACGTCGATGCCTATCAAGCCCTCAGGAACCCGAAGGGCGATGTTCGCCGCCTTGTACTCGCTGAGCCACGCCGTGCACTGGGCGTCGGTCGGGAACTTGCCCTGCTCGCCCGTGAAGCCGGACGGCGGGAACGTCTTCTTCTTGTAGGGGATCGGCAACGTGCCGAGCCACCCAGCCACGCGGTACATCTCGTACGCCTGGTAAGGGTTGGTGGCCAGGTCAGCACCCGCTTGCGCCAGATCCAAACTGGGTGCTGTACTCGTGGTGTAGCTCATCGTGGTACCTCTCCACACAGCCCCCGGTCAGGTTGGTCGCCAGGACCCGGGGGCTGAGCTGTGTCTGGGGGGTGGGTTACTTCTGCGGCTGCTTGCCGAACAGGAGACGGAGGAGCCGCTTGCGCTCGGACTCCGTCATGGGGCGCGCGTCCTTGACGTCCATCACGCCGACACCGTCACGAAGTCGTCCATCCGGGCGTCGAGGACATCGGCGATCGTGGCCAGCGTCTCGACGTCAGGGCGACGACGGCCGTTCTCGTACGCGGAGATGGCCGTGTTGTGGACGCCGAGCGACGCGGCGAGCTTGTGCTGAGTGACACCGCGCTGCCGCCGGATCTGGCGCAGCGCGTCAGGGCTGAAGGTGCGTGCAGGCATGGCAAAGTCCCGTCAGAGCAGTTACAGGGGGTGCCGGACACGGCGGGATCTTCGGCCTCACCCTGATGCAGACAGGGGGCCCTAACTGGCCGGGGGCTGTGCCGCCCGGCGTACTCCCAGGAGAACACGCCTGTTCGCACTGCGTCTATTTGCGTGTGGAGCAAGTCCCTTGACCCGGTTGGCGGGTCTCCGCGGCTGTCACGAGACGTGATCGCCAAGCACGGGAGGTTATGGCCGGCTGACCCGGAGGCCGCCGACCCGACGCTCACCCGTCCGGCACTCTGGCCAGCGGCACCGGGCATATATCGTCCCGGCCTCCCGTGGGGTCTCCGGCGGCCTCTCGTGCCCGCCCGGGGCGTCCGGCCGTACCCACCTGCACGAGGCCCTCGGAGACGCTGTCCCGGGGCAACTGCGCCTGGACGGGTGTTACTTACATCTTGACCAAGATCACACCGGGATGCGCTAACCTAGGCCCATCGGGAGGAACAGTCCCGTGCACACCTGGGTGCTCTGTACTCAACCGCAGAAACCAGGACGGCCACCTCGCTGGAGCTGGTGAGCCCCCTTCTCAGTCCGACAAGGGGGCTTGGACGCACCAAGCCGTGAAGGCGAAGGTCAGACTTCCCAAAGATGTACGACTTGCACGACCCGGGCTGGCACCGCGTCAGCCCGACCCGAGAACACTTTTGCGCTTCGTGCGTCCGCGCGGGTGTCTCGGTCCGAACCGAAGGGTTCGGATCGAGGCTGCCTGCGCGCAGACCCACCGATCCGGCCCATGACAGGGAAGGTAAGGATCGGTGGACGGCACCGCCATCATCATCATTCTCGCCATCGCTGGCGTGGCCTCTGTGCTGCTTTTCGCGATCAAGGGCATCCTTGATCAGCTCCCCGACGTCTTCGACTCCGCCAGCCGGGCGCGCGATGCGTGGGAACGCTTCAAGAAGAAGCATGACGAGGCGGCCAAGCCCGACGACACCGAGGAGCCGCCCGTGACGGTCCCGGCGGACGACAAGGAGCCGCCCGCCGCCGCGTAGGTTGGCCGACTTGCGTCGCCACTCCTGCCCCCCGCAGCGCATCGCGCAGCGGGGCAGCACCGTTTTGGCAGCTCACGACCCAATTCCCCGTTTAAAGCCCCACGTTGGCGATTGGTGCGCTATGCTCGTCGGCGTTGCCCCAGGTGGGCGGAGCTGCGAACTCCCTAACCTGGGTCAACAAGCAAGATCGCTTTTCCGTTCTTGGCGGCGTCCGCACCTTCGAGTGCGAACTAGTCAGTGGGCGGGCTGCCGGGTGGGCCACTGAAGGGTCCACTCATCCGATGTCGGCCAGCCGTAGCGGTACACGATCTGGGCTTATCTGCTAGGCATCAACGGCTAGCACTACCTGATACTACTTTAATGATCTACGGCAGGGCTTCGGTGCTGCCGCCTGAGATACCCGGCGATACGTCGGACGCGGGGCTTCTCAGTTCGAGCCACTTCATCGTGGCCGAGCTGACGAATGCCCCGCGCATGAGCCACGGCTCGGTCACCCGAACGGAAGGTACCGAGACCGTTGGACGGGGCCATGACGCTCGCCATCCTCGCCGTTTTCGGCGTTCTGTCGATCCTTCTTTACGCCCTCAAGGGCTTCGTGGATCAGCTGCCCGAGCTTTTCGCATCGATCCGTCGCGCCTGGGAGGCGTGGCAGGAGCTGAAGCGCGCCCGGAGGGAAGCAGCCCAGCGGGAGGGATCGCAGTCCCAGCCGTCCGCGTAGGCCCGTCCCGGCCTCCCGTGGGGTCTCCCGCCTCGCGAGAGCCCGCCCCGGGGCACGGGAGCCGGCCAGCGCGCGAGAGGCCACGGGAGATACCATCCCGGGCTTCGTGCCGTTTGATCCGCCAACTTTGGTGCGATTCGCTAGAGTTGGCGATGAACCGGGGGCAGTGCCCCCACCACGGGTGACTTCGCGAGCCTGGGTCCGACGTCCCAGGTTAGTGGTCGCATTGCGGCTGCGTGTCGCTTCGGCGCCATGCATAAAAGGGAGAACGGCTACCCGGCGGCTCTGGCCAGGCCAACCCCAATGAGCCCCAGACGTCGGTGGGCCTCAGCTAGACCTCACGTGTGTCACGTGGTGGTCGGGCTGAGGTCTGACACCCGGTCCGACCACCCAGATGGGAAAGGTACTCGGACCGTTGAACCTCACGTTCGGTGTCAAGGTGCTGGTCATTCTCCTTTGCGCCTTGCTGTCCGTCATCGTGGCCATGGTGGCTGGCTTCCTCAGCCACTCCCCCGGCTCCCCGGTCAGCCAAGCCGTCCTGTACGGCGGCGCCGCGTTCGCAGGTTGTCTCCTGCTATGCCTGGCGGTGCTCTCGGCCCTGGGCGTCCTCTGACGCACGAAGCCCCGGAGGGTCTCGCCCCTCCGGGGCTTCGGCATACCAGCCCACAGCGTCAGGGGGTCGGTTCCCCCGGCTCGATCTGCTTGGGCTGCTGGTCGGGAAGCAGTCGGTTGACCATCGTCTCCGGCTGCGCGTCCATGCCAAGCGCCTTCAAGGCGGCAGCCGAGTTCAGCCGGTCTCTGGTCTGCGGGTCCTGGACGCGGTCAATGAACGCCATCGCTGCTTTGTGGTTGCGGTCGATGTCGATCTTCTTCTCGTTGTCTTCGGCCGCCTTGGCCAGGTCGGCCTTGGCCCGCTTCGAGTGGAGCGCCAGCGCGCCGCCACCGCCGCCTGACATCAACAGACCCGTCAAGCCGGTCATGAGCGGTACGTAATTGCGGTCGGGTTTCCCTGCGTGGACCAACGCCAGCGCTGCCCCCGTCAAGACGATCGCCGCACCGCCAGCCATGAACCCCACACACAGGCGGAAGGTCCACTCAGACTGCTTCAGCGTGTGGTTCAGGACGGCGAACTGGAAGTCCTGCCGCTTCTCGGCAAGACCCTTGGGTTGATCGACGAAGACATTCTGGATCTGAACGACCCGTTCGACCTGCTGCTCACCCCGGGGTTGGCTGATGGTCCGCCACACACGCGAGGCGAGGGCTTCCGCTGCCTGCCGAGCCAACTGCGCACCGATGGCGCCTGCGATTTCGTAAGCGACCCCGCTTACCTTCCCCGTCATCGCACCCGCCCCGTTCGTGTGAAGTGACCCTGTATCAACACGACTCAGGTTAGCGTCAGGAGCCGACAGCACTGGCCGATCTTCGGACCGGTCGACGTTAGCCGGCCTACTTCGACTCGCTGACGAACGTGCCCAGGCCCAGCTCGGTGCGCACCTCGCCGGTCCCTCGGAGGTGCGCCAGAGCCTTCTGGGCAGTGCTGGCCGCGATGCCGAACTCGGCGGACAGCTCGACGATGCCCGGCACGCGGCTGCCGGGCGGATAGGTCCCGTCGGCGATCCGCTTGCTGATGATCTCGGCCACCTGCCGCCATACCGGGCGGGAACGATCAAGCTCACTCACCCCGCGAACGTATGACCCCGCGGTACCCCGCGCTACCGCAGTCTTATGCGATAACGCGAGATCGCGATACCGTGATACCGCGATACCTAGTGGTCACAGCGTTGTGAGGGGGCCAGATGGCCGGGTTAAGCATTCGGGTGCTGAGGTACGACGCCAAGACGGGTGAAACGCGCGAGGTCAGCGCGCGGGAGTGGTCGATCGACGCCCTTCCGAACCAACCTCTGATCGATGGGCGGTGGCCACTGTGCCAGTGCTACCGCTGCAAGGGCGAGGGCACGCCGGGCGAGCTGCCGCGTCGGCGGGGCTAGCGAGCCCCCTTGGCGATGGCCTCGCGGACGAGGTCTTCCCATCCCAGGTCGGCGGCCACCCTCAGCGCGTCCTTGACGATCACCGTGTCACGCGTGGTCTGGCGCACCTGGTGGCCGCCGACGCCTGCGGCGATGAGCAGTGACTTGAGCTTGGCGTCATGCCCCGGCGCAAAGGTGCTCTGGGTCGTCGCGGCACAGCCGGTGGTCTTCTGCTGCCACACCTTGTCGCCGCCGACGTTTTCATGAATGAGCACCTCGAAGGCGTAACTGCCGCAGGCGCAAGGGTGGTTGGGGTTCTGTGTAGTCATGGCGAGGATCATAAGGGCGGAATCTGCCGGTCTGTACAGCGATCCACTGGAATGGCCGGATCGAGCCGGGGCCCGTCGTGGGGTCTCCGTCGCTCTCCCTGGACACAGAAGACCGCCCCGGGCACTCGGAGCCCGGGGCGGTCTTCTGGGCGGCGGGAGGGCCGTCCGTGGGCTCAGGCGGCGATGGCCAGCCGGAACCGGATCGGAGCCAGAGCGGCACCCCCGGAAAGAGGTGTCGGCACGCCCATGGTGAACCGTCCGAGACGCTGCGCGGCCCGCGCGGTGGCCAGCGAGCCGCTGCGGCAGGCCGCCTCCACGACGACCGTGCCCCGGGTCAGCGCGGCGATGACCCGGTTGCGGAGGATGAACCGGCTCGGGGTCGGGTGATCACCCGGCGGCAGCTCGCCGACGACCAGTCCCTGTTCCGCGATCCTGCCGATCAGTGCGGCGTGGCCGCGCGGGTAGGCCCGGTCGACACCGCAGGCGAGGACGGCGGCGGTGGCTCCGTGGGCGGCGAGGGCGCCTCGGTGGGCGGCACCGTCGATGCCGTAGGCACCGCCGGACACCACGACCCACCCCCGCTCGGCGAGCCCCGCGGCGAGGGTGGCCGCCACGTGGGTGCCGTACTCGGTGCAGGCGCGGGCGCCCACCACGGCGACGGACCTCAGCGCCCACATGCGCAGGTTGGGCCGTCCCCGCACCCACAGCCCGAGGGGGCGCGCGTCCCCGAGATCGTCGAGCTGACCGGGCCACTCGGCGTCCCCCGGACACACGAACCGCGCCCCGGCGGCCTCGGCCACCGCGAGATCCCGCTCCGGCTCCGCCTGCCCGGCCCGCGCGACCAGTCCGGCCCACCGCACCCCGCTCACCCCGGGCAACGGCTCCCCACCCTCACGCAGCCGCCTCGCCACTTCCTCCACCCCGAACCCCCGCACCCACCGCCCACCGACCTCGTCCCCCGGCTCAATGACCCGAGCGAGAAAAACCCGGCCGAGCAGTTCGCCGTCGGACTCCTCGCCTCCGGTCACGTCAGCGCCCCGATGGCCATCGGCACCCCTCGGGGCACGCCGGTGCGCAGTTGCAGTGCCAGGGCGACGTCCATCGCGTCCGGGCGCTCGTGCCCGACCAGGTCGGCGACCGTCCAGGCGACGCGCAGTACCCGGTCGATCCCACGGGCGGTGAGCACGCCCCGCTCGAGGCTGCGTTCGGCCTCGTCCATCGCGCCGGCGACGGCGTGGTACCGGCTGCGCAGTTCCCTGCCCGGCACTTCGCTGTTGGTGCGCCACGGGGTTCCGGCGAGGCGGGCGGCCGCCCGTTGCCGGGCCTGCCGCACCCGGTCGGCCACGGTCGCGGTGGACTCACCCCGGGCGCCTGGCTCGGTGAGCTGGGCCCGGCCGACGGGATCGACCTCGACGCGCAGGTCCACCCGGTCCAGCAGCGGGCCGGACAGCCGCGACTGGTAGCGGCGGATCGCCGACGGAGGACATTCGCACAAGGAGTCGCGTAGCGAGAAGCGCCCGCACGGGCAGGGGTTGGCCGCCAGCACCATCAGGAACCGCGCCGGGAACCGGACCACGCCCGCGCTGCGTGCGATCACGACGTGCCCCGATTCCAGCGGCTGTCGCAGGGCGTCGAGGGTCTGGCTGTGGAACTCGGGCGCCTCGTCGAGGAACAACACACCCCGATGGGCGAGGGAGACGGCCCCTGGGCGGGCGATGCCGGGTCCGCCGCCGACGAGTGACTGCATCGTCGCCGAGTGGTGCGGGGCGCAGTAGGGAGCGACGTCGATGAGCGGCTTGCCCGGCGGCAGCAGCCCGGCCACCGAGTGCACGGCCGTGACCTCCAGCGACTCCTCCCTGGTGAGCCTGGGAAGCACGGCGGGCAGGCGCTCGGCGAGCATGGTCTTGCCCGCGCCGGGCGGCCCCTCCAGGAACAGATGGTGCCCGCCGGCGGCGGCCACCTCCACGGCCGTACGGGCCGAGGTCTGACCCACGACATCCGCCAGGTCGTGATCGTGGTCGTGCTGTGCGGCGCCCAGGCTGTGCATGCCGGTGGCGGCGCCCGTGCCGGGCACGCGCAGACCGGCCAGGAGGGGGCCCGGGCGCCCCTGCTCGTCCGGCTCCTCCTCGGGGACCGGTTCCTCGGTCAGGACGGCGATGAGCTGCCGCAGGCTGCGGACGCCGAGCACCGACACTCCGGGGACCAGCGCGGCCTCGGCGGCGGCGCACTCAGGTACGACCACCTGCTCGTAGCCCGCGTCGGCAGCGGCGAGGACGGCGGGCAGGATGCCCCGCACCGGCCGCACCCGGCCGTCCAGCCCCAGCTCCCCGATCATGACGATGTCCGCGAGGACCCGGGGATCGATCCGCTCGGCCGCACCCAGCACCGCGCAGGCCACGGCCAGATCGAAGCCGGAGCCGGCCTTGGGCACCGATGCCGGGCTGAGTCCGACGGTGAGTTTCTTCTGCGGCCACTCGCCGCCCGAGTTCACCACCGCCGCCCGGACCCGGTCGCGGCTTTCCGTCAGGCTTTTGTCGGGGAGGCCCACCAGGGTGAAGGCGGCGACGCCTGGTTCGAGGTCGGCCTGGACCTCGACGACCACGCCCTCGACGCCGACCAGGGCCACCGAACACGTACGGGCGAATCCCATTCAGGCCACCCCCCGCGCATGCTCGACGGACGGGGCGCCCCGGCGGGGCAGCAGGACACCGATCAGGTCGATGCGGACGCCTCCCGGCGGCGCTCCCCCGTGGGCGTGGATCCAGCGTTCGGCCAGCCCCCGCAGCCGTTCGGCCTTCTCCGGGGTGATCGCGGCCATCGGATGCTCGTAGGCACCGCCCCTGCGGGTCTTGACCTCGCAGACGACGAGTGCGTCACCGTCCCGCGCCACGATGTCGATCTCGCCGGACCGTCCGCAGCGCCAGTTGCGCTCCAGGACCGTCATCCCGGCCCGGGCCAGCCGCCGCGCGGCCAGGTCCTCGCCGTACTTGCCGAGTGCACTGCGTGCCTTGCTCATGTCGGCACCACCTCCGGCGCCAACGGTCACGCATCCCACCGCAAGAAGTTGATCTTGGTGGGCTACTCAGCGGTTGTGGAAAACTCCGTCACCCGTCTGGAACGGATCGGCGTCAGCCGCCCGGAAGCTCCAGGTCGCTCTTGTTCAGCTCCTCAATGTTCACGTCCTTGAACGTAAGGACGCGGACCTGCTTGACGAAGCGAGCCGGCCGGTACATGTCCCAGACCCAGGCGTCGGCCATGGTCACCTCGAAGAACACCTCGCCCTGCACCGAGTGCACCTGCATCTCGTAGTCGTTGGTGAGGTAGAAGCGCCGTTCGGTCTCGATCACGTATTTGAACAGACCGACGACGTCTCGGTACTCCCGGTAGAGCTTCAGCTCCATCTCGGTCTCGTACTTCTCGAGGTCCTCGGCGCTCATGGCATGTTCCCCTTCAGCCGTGCGATCCCACCATTGTGCGCCAGTCCCGGGATCCCTCAGACGATTTCCGTGTCGAGGGTCACGGGCCTGGCCGGGGGACCTTCGTCGAGCAGCCGCTGCAGCAGCTCGGCGAGTCTGGTCGGATACACCGTCTCATGTGCCCGGGTCAGTTCCTGACACGTCCACCAGCGCGCTCCGGCGACACTGCGCCGCTCCAGCTCCGTCAGCCCCGCCGCCACGGTGGCCGTCTGGGCCGTACGGGCCAGGTAGTACCACTCGTCCTGGTCCCAGCGGCGGCCCGCGAACGGGAAGGAGCACCTGCGCCGCCACAGCACCGGACCGAGGTCGACATCGGTGATGCCGGTCTCCTCGGCGAGTTCCCGCAGCGCGGCCTCTTCGCGCGTCTCTCCACCCTCCAGACCCCCGCCGGGGGTGAACCACCAGTCGTCGGCCGGGTCGTCCGGCTCATGCCCGTGCAGGAGCAGGATGCGGTCCTCGGTGTCGAGGAGGATCACCCGGGCCACCTTGCGCAGGCCACCCTCGTACGAGTCCTCGCCCGTCCGCGTGGGCTCAGCGGACACCGGCCGCCTCCTGGCGCGCGGCGCGGGCGCGGGAGCCGCCCAGGCGCTTGGCGATCGGGCCGTAGGCGCCGCCGCCGAGGACGAGGACGGCACCGGCGACGATCAGCAGCTCGATCGTGGGCAGCGGGCCGGGCTGGGAGAGGGCACCGAGCGACTCGAAACCGGTGGGGCGCTTGAGCATGCCCCTCCACGGCCAGACGACCGCGTCCACGCGGGCGGAGACGGCGTCGTCGGCGACAGTTCCCCGGGCCGCGTCCGTGAGGTGGGCGGTGGAGTCCAGGGAGCCCTGGCGTTCGTCGCCGAGGAGGAACAGCCGGCCCTCCGGGACGGTCACGGTCGGGAAGTTCTTGATCTCGGCGAGGCTGCCCTTGGGCAGGTACGGCTCGTCGATCTGCTTGCCGTTGACGGTCAGCTTGCCGTCGGTGCAGCAGGAGACGGTGTCGCCGCCGACCGCGACGACGCGCTTGACCACCTTGGCGTTGCTGACCCAGGTCTTGTCCTCGAAGACGACCACGTCACCGCGGCGCACATCGCCGCCGTCGACGCGCTGGGCGAGTACGCGGTCGCCGGCGTCGATGGTGGGGGTCATGGAGCTGGTCGGCACGGTGTACGGCCGGTAGATCACCGCTGCCCAGGCGAATCCGCCGAGGAACAGCACCAGGCCCAGCGCCACGGCGAGCCCGGACAGCCGCTGCCCGATCCGGCTGCCGCCGGCCTGTGCCGTGCCTGTGCCACCGCTGTGCGGGGCCGTACGCGTCGTGCTCTCGCCACCCATGGACCCGCACCCTACCCGGCGGTACCGAACGGGGGCAGCCCCTGTTCCGCGCCCGAGGTCACCCCCACCGGGTCACGGGTTCGCGGAGGGCCCCGCTCTCAGCCGCGTGCACGACGAGTCGTCTCAGCGGGCGTACGGCGGGAGATCGCGCCGAGGGTCGGCGGCCCGGCTCGGCCGGGCATCGGCGGGGCATCGGCGGGGCATCGGCGGGGCATCCGAACCCGGCGTCGACGGGCCGTCTGCGCCGGGCACATGACAGGGCCTCCCAGCCGGGGGCACGGCTGGGCATCAGAGCCCGGCATCGACGAGCCGTCTCAGCCGGGCGCACCGCGGGACATCACAGCCGGGCGCATGACAGGGCCTCCCAGCCGGGCGTACGGCGGAAGATCTCAGCCGGGCGCACGGCGGGACACCACAGGCGGGCGCACCAGACCCCGCGTCGACGAGCCGTCTCAGCCCGGCACGTGACACGTGACAAGGGCCAGCCGGGCGCACGGCGGGGCATCTCAGTGGGTGCAGGGACGGATCGGCCCGGCCGGGTCGGGTGGCCCGGTCGGCGGGTCAGCGCTGCCCGGTGGACGTCTTCTGTTCGGTCTTGGGCTCCAGCCGGTTCGTACGGCGGCGACGCCACACCACGACCGGCAGGAGCGCCGCGACGGCCACGCCCTCGGGGGCCACCGTCAGGGACGCGGACGCGGAGGACTGCTGGTCGAGGCCGGGCTGGTCGAAGGTGTCCGGGATCGGCAGGGTGCCCCAGCGGGTGATCGGCCAGGCCTTCACGATGGCGCGGCCGACGACCTTGTCGACGGGGACCATGCCGTGGTTCTTGTCGGACTGGTTGTAGCGCGAGTCGCGGGAGTTCTGGCGGTGGTCGCCCATCACCCAGATGAAGCCCTTGGGCACCTTCACCTTGAACTGGCCGCCGACGTCGTCCTGGGTGCACGGCGTGTTGCCGGGGTAGACGTACGGCTCGTTCAGCGCCTTGCCGTTGACCGTCAGCGGGCCGGTGCCCTTGCACTGGACCGTGTCACCGCCGACGCCGATCACCCGCTTGATCAGGTCCTTCTCCTCGGCGGACGGCATCAGGCCGATCCAGCTGAGCACCTTCTGCACGGCGTTCGGGTTGGGCGCGGGCTCGCCGGCCAGCCAGTTGTCCGGGTCGTGGAAGACGACGACCTCGCCGCGCTCGGGCTTGGAACCGAACCAGGGGGTCAGTTTGTCGACCAGGACGCGGTCACCCTGCTGGAGGGTGTTCTGCATCGAGTCGGACGGGATCGAGAACGCCTGCACCAGGAACGTCTTGATCAGCAGCGCCAGGACCAGGGCGATGACGATCAGGATCGGCAACTCCTTCCAGAAGGAGCGCTGCTTCGGCCGGTGTGCGCCCTCGCCCGCGCCCGCGTCCTCGGTGCGGGCCTGCTGCTGGTCCTCCGGCGTGCCGTCGTCGCCGGCCGCCGGGTCACTTCCGGAGGTCATGGCGCCGTCCGGTACGGGAACGTTCGCTTCCACGGGGTGCCCGCGGTGCTCCTCGCCGTCGTGTCCCGAACGTGCGCCAACCGCCACATCCCCCACGCCAACTCCTTACTCCGTGCCGCCGCCTGCCCCGGATACGGCGCAGGCCCACCACTCCCATAACGAGCGGGAGTTCCGCAGGGGTCGGGAGCTGGGTCGTTCCGTTCTGATTCTCGGAGGCAACCCTATGCGACGGGTGGGGACCGGCGGCCGCACCCGACACGGAGTCGGCGACGCTTGCGAAGGTTTTAGGTTCCTCCAGCCGCGTCCAGTGGCCGATCGGCCAGCCGATGACCATGGCCCGGCCCACCACCGAGTTCTCGGAGACCGTGCCGCCGTAGGGCGTGTTCTGGTGGGCACGGGAGTCCGCGGAGTTGCCCCGGTGGTCGCCCATCACCCACAGCCGGCCCTTGGGGACGGTGACGTCGAAGGGGGTGGTGGAGGGCGCGTCCCCCGGGTAGAGGTAGTCGCCTTCGGTGAGCGGTACGCCGTTGACGGTGACGCGGCCCTGCGCGTCGCAGCACTTCACGTGGTCGCCGCCGACCCCGATGACCCGTTTGATGAGGTCCTTCTCGTTGTCGGAGGGCAGCAGTCCGATGAAGGTGAGCCCTTCCTTGACCTGCTTGACGACGACGGGGTCGTGCTTCTTGGCGGTCTGTTCGTCCGCCAGCCAGCCGCCCGGGTCGTGGAAGACGACGACGTCCCCGCGCTGCGGCTTGGAGCCGAACCACGGGGTGAACTTGTCGACCAGCACACGGTCGCCGATCCGGATCGTCTGCTCCATGGAGCCGGACGGGATCACGAACGCCTGGACGAGGAAGGTCTTCAGGACCAGCGCTATGAGGACGGCGACACCGACCAGAAGAGGGATCTCCCGAACGGCTGAACGCCTGCGCTTGCGCTTGACCTTGCGCTGCAGTTTGCGGCGCTCCGCGCGCGTGCGGCCACCGCCGGGCGCGGCGGTGCGGCGGGTCCCGGTGGGCAGCAGGTCGTCGGCGGGCGTGCTGGGCACCCCGCGCGGTTTGCCGCGGTTACCCATGGGCACCCTCCGCCGAGGCGGCGGGCACGCGCGCGTAGGCGGACGGCCGCGTCAGGTGGGTCCAGTGGTCCTGCGGCCAGACGATCCAGTCGGCCCGGCCGATGACGTCCTCGACGGGGATCATGCCGCCCCCGGGCGAGCCGAGGTGGTCACGGGAGTCGCTGGAGTCGCTGCGGTGGTCGCCGAGGACGAAGAGGCGGCCCGCGGGCACGACGACGTCGAAGGGCACGCTGGAGGCGCTGTCCCCGGGATAGAGGAACGACGTCTCGTCGACCGGCCGGCCGTTCACCTCGATCCTCTCCTCCTTGTCGCAGCAGACCACGTGGTCTCCCCCCACCCCGACAACGCGCTTGACGTAGTCCGCGTCCCCGAAATACCCGGTGCCGTCGAACACAATCACGTCGCCGCGGCTGGGCTGAGCACCGAAACGGTACGCCAACTTGTTTACGAGAACGCGGTCCCCGACCCTCAACCCCTGCTCCATGGATCCGCTCGGGATCTGGAACGGCTGCACCACGAAGGCGTTGAGGAGCAGCAGGAACGCGAGGCAGGCGAAGACGCCGAGGGTGATCCGGCCGCCCGGCAGCCAGGCGGCGGCCTGCGCCACCAACGCGAAACGCGACCGTCCCCCCGGTCCCGGAGACTCCGGGTGGGAGGAGCGGTCGCGTTCCGTCGGCTGTGCTTCGGTGTCCATCGGGGCCCGATGCTATCCGGCCCCGCTGTGACGCCGGGGAAGCGCTCAGTTCTCGCGCTTCTCCTTGATCTTCGCGGCCTTGCCGCGCAGGTCACGGAGGTAGTACAGCTTGGCGCGGCGCACGTCACCCCTGGTGACCAGCTCGATCTTCTCGACGATCGGGGTGTGCACCGGGAAGGTGCGCTCGACGCCGACGGAGAACGAGACCTTGCGGACCGTGAAGGTCTCGCGGACACCGGAGCCCTGGCGGCGGATCACAACGCCCTTGAACTGCTGCACACGGGAGCGGTTGCCCTCGATGACGCGCACGTGGACGTTGACGGTGTCACCCGGGCGGAAGGCCGGGATGTCGCTGCGCAGCGACGCGGAGTCGACGGTGTCGAGCAGGTGAGACATTTCGTCTGCTTTCTTCGCTGATGCCACAGGTCATCAACGGGAGCTAGGTGTACATGAGGTGTGCCGTGCGCGTCGGGGCGGGCGTCGTCTCCCCCTGTGGCAGGGGCGCACGCCGGACGGACGCACAGCAGCGGCCTATTCTTCCACGCCCTCGGCCCGGCGCCAAAATCGGCCGTACGGCTCCCCCTCGGGGTCCGGTTCCCAGCCCAGGATGGAGAGCATCTCGCGGTCCTTCTTGTCGAAGGCCTTGGGCTCGCAGCGCTGGATCAGGTCGGGCCGGTTGGCCGTGGTACGCCTGAGGGCCTCGTCGCGGCGCCAGCGGGCGATCTTCCCGTGGTGGCCGCTGAGCAGCACGTCGGGGATGTCCCGGCCGCGCCAGACGGGCGGCTTGGTGTAGACGGGGCCTTCGAGGAGGCTGGCCATCGCGCCGGGCGCGAAGGAGTCGTCGCGGTGGGACTCGGCGTTGCCGAGGACGCCGGGCAGCAGCCGCGCGACGGCCTCGGTGATGACGAGGACGGCCGCCTCGCCGCCGGCGAGGACGTAGTCGCCGATGGAGACCTCGTAGACGGGCATGCGGGTCGCGTACTCGTCCATGACGCGCCGGTCGATGCCCTCGTAGCGGGCCGGTGTGAAGACCAGCCAGGGGCGCTCGGAGAGTTCGACGGCGAGTTCCTGGGTGAACGGGCGGCCGCTCGGGGTGGGGACGATCAGCGCGGGGGCCCGGGCCCCGGTCTCGTAGCCGTCGGCCAGGATCGTGTCCAGGGCGTCGCCCCAGGGCTCGGTCTTCATGACCATGCCGGGGCCGCCGCCGTACGGCGTGTCGTCGACCGTGTTGTGCCGGTCGTAGGTCCAGGACCGCAGGTCGTGCACCTGGACGTCGAGCTGCCCACGCGCGCGTGCCTTGCCGACGAGGGAGACGTTCAGCGGCTCGAGGTACTCGGGGAAGATCGTGACGACGTCGAGCCTCATGCGCTGTCGTCCCTGGACGAGGCGATCTCCGCGCGGTCGTCGATCAGGCCCGGCGGTGGCGCGATGACGGCCTTCTGCTCCTCCAGGTCGATCTCGGTGACGATCTCCTCCACGAAGGGGATCAGCACCTCGCTGCCGTCCGGGCGCTCCACGATGAAGAGGTCCTGGGAGGGCAGGTGCGAGATCTCGGTGATCCGGCCGACCTCCGTGCCGTCCTCGGTGACCACGTCGAGGTCGATGAGCTGGTGGTCGTAGTACTCGTCCTCGCCCTCGGGGAGTTCCTCGGGGTCGATGTCGGCGATCAGCAGGGTGTTGCGCAGGGCCTCGGCGGCGTTGCGGTCGGTGACGCCCTCGAAGCGCAGGAGGAGGCGGCCGCTGTGGACGCGGCCGGTGGCGATGGTGAGGGGCCCGGTGGAGGCCGGGTCGGTGGCCAGGACGGCCCCCGGGGCGAGCCGAAGCTCCGGCTCGTCGGTACGTACCTCGACGGTGACCTCGCCCTTGATGCCGTGGGCGCGGCCGATCCGTGCGACTACCAGCTGCACGTGTACAGATCTCCTGTCATACGACTGCGGGCCGGGGACGGCCCAGTGGCCCTCCCCGGCCCGAGCCGGTTGCGATGAAGCGTCAGCGGACGTGGTCCACGTCGACGAGGTCGACACGGACACCGCGGCCGCCGATGGCGCCCACGACGGTACGCAGAGCGCGCGCGGTACGGCCGTTGCGGCCGATCACCTTGCCGAGGTCGTCGGGGTGGACCCGGACCTCCAGCACGCGTCCGCGGCGCAGGTCGCGCGAGGCGACCTGCACATCGTCAGGGTTGTCGACGATGCCCTTCACGAGGTGCTCAAGCGCCTCTTCGAGCATGCTGCTCAGGCCTCGGTCGACTCGGACTCGGCAGCGGCCTCGTCCTTCTTCTCAGCCTTCTTCTTCTGGGTGATCGCCTCACCCTTGCCCTCGTCGTCACCGCCGAGAGCCTCGAACGACGGACGGGCCGGCTTGGGCTCGGCGACGAGCAGCGGCGCGGGAGCCGGCTCGCCCTTGAACTTCTGCCAGTCGCCGGTCTTCTTGAGGATGGCGAGGACCGGCTCGGTCGGCTGAGCGCCGACACCGAGCCAGTACGCCACACGCTCGGCGTCCACCTCGATGACCGACGGGTTGTAGGTCGGGTGGTACTTGCCGATCTCCTCGATGGCCCGGCCGTCACGGCGGGTACGGGAGTCGGCGACGACGATGCGGTAGTGAGGCGAACGGATCTTGCCCAGACGCTTCAGCTTGATCTTGACTGCCACGGGAGTGGGTTCTCCTGGATTTGACGTGGTTGGGCACGGCGAGCTGCCGCGTGGGGTTGCGGTACCCGAATGCCCGATGGACGCGTCAGCCGGAGGAGAGAGGGGTCCTGTGCGGCTGTCGAGTACAGCTAGCCATTGTGCCACACGCTGCGGGTCGCTTCGGGCCAAGGATGGGTGGGCTGCGGCTGGGCATGCCGATGGGGCACCCGGCGTGGGGGTGAGGTACGTCGGGTGCGCCGCTCGGCGCCGCGAGGTGCCGCTGCCACTGGCACCTCACCGTCGCTCCACCGCACCGGCACCCACGAGATGCCGGCACTCCCGCGGTGACGCGACTACGCCGCTCCCACGACCTCCGGGATCCGGAACGGCTTGCCGCAGCCACCGCACACGATCGGAGCCTGGGCCAGGACCGACGGGACCACCCGGACGTTGCGGCCGCAGTCGCAGACGGCCTTGACGCGGACGCCGCCACCGGAGGAGCCGTGCCGGGCGGCCGGGCCGCGGAAGGTACGGGAGGTGTCGGACGAGGTGGCCACCGTGTGGGCCTTCAGCGCGCGCTGCAGCCGCTCCATGGTCGGACGGTAGCGCCGCTTCGCCTCGGGGTTGAGCGTGACCAGGGAGAAGCCGCTGCTCGGGTGCGGCTCCTCGGGGTGGTCCAGGCCCAGCTCCTCGGCGATCGCGAGGAAACGGCGGTTGTGGTAGCGACCGGCCCGGGAGGTGTCGCGGACCCCACGGGCGGCTGCGATGCCGTGGACTGCCTCATGGAGCAGTCGCTCGAAGGAGAGTTCGTGCCCGCACGCGGACGACGACTCCCCGATCAGGGACTCTGGCGCGGCAAGGTCCGGCAGCTCGGGGTGGTACCGCTGAATGTCGGCCCACGCCTGCGCCAGCTCTGCGGCGAGAACAGGTGGTGTCTGTGTCGTGCTCACGTAATGACAACGAGCGGGGGTGCCGCTGTGTTCCTATTCCGGGGCATCCCAAATAATTTGCACGTACCCGTCAGTTGCCGCTGATGCGTCCTGACGAGGGCGGGTGCGCTGATCTGCGGAGAAGCCTCACAGCTCGTACCAAGCTGGTGCGTAGTCCGCGGTACGACGGGCGTGTGGTACGTGAGTGCGACGGTGGTCGGCGCGTGCGCAAGACGGGTTTCGGTCGCTCTCGGCGCGAAGCCTCACCTTGGTCAGCGTCCGTGACGGTCGTGACGTTACCGCGTGCGGCCGCCGCTCCCGGCACCGCCCCGTCCACCTGGAGCGGACACCGTACGGGCCCCTGGATTACCGGCATGTGAAATCTCGCCACACTCGCGCCCTGACCGCAAACCGGACGCCACGACCCCTGGACGGCACAGCGAGCCGGGAGTTACCTGGCATACGTGGGAAGTGCGCGCGCACGGCACGGGGGCCACGCAACCGGGCGCAGCGGCGAACTGTCGGCGGATTGGGGCGCTTACCTATGACACCTACGCTCGTGCGACAGCACCGGTCTCACGCGGATTCCGCACCCCGCGTGGACCCGTGCGCACGCGCGCGTGACTGGTCGGAGATCCAGGAGCGGATGCTGGTCCCGCTCTACGAAGCGGTCTACGAGCGGCTCGACGTGGGCCCCGCCACCCGGCTGCTGGGCCTGCGCTGCGGCTCCGGGCTCGCCCTTCTGATGGCGGCCGCGAGAGGCGCGGCCGCGGTGACCGGCGTCGACTCCTCCCCGGAACGGCTCGCCCTCGCGCGCGAGCGCCTGCTGCCGGACACCGCGCGCGGCAGATACGGCGGCCGCGGCACGCGCGCGCGTACGGTGACGGAACTCGTCGACGGGGCGCCGGAGGACACGGCCGGCACGGAGACGGCCGCGTACACCCTGGTGACCGTCTTCGAGCCGATCGGCTGCCTCGCGGGCGACTCCGAGGGGCTCGGCGGACAGCTGGCGGCCGCGCTGCCGCTCGCGGGGCGCGGGGCCGCCGTGGTCCTGGCCGGCTGGGGCCCACCGGAGCGCTGCGCCACCTCCTCCGTACTGCGGGTGGCCACGAAACTGGCCGATCCTTTGCGCAGCGCGCGCAGCTGGCGGCCGGCCCGGCGGGACGACCTGGAGGAGGTCGCCCAGCGGGCCGGGCTGAAACCGGACGGCTCGGGCCGGGTCGCCTGCCCGTTCGGGTACGCCGACCTCGACAGCGCCGTGCGCGGGCTGCTCTCGACCGGCCTGTTCGACGCGGCGATCGCGGCGACCGACGCCAAGCAGGTCGACAAGGAGCTGGCCGAGGCCTTGCATCCGCACCGGCGGCAGGACGGGACCGTGTGGATGCCGAACGTCTTCCGCTACCTGATAGCCCGCGTGCCCTGAGCGTCCGTCGCATGGCCCCTGGCCCGAGCGTCCGCCTCGCGGCGCGGGTGCTGCCCAGACGTCGCCGCGGGTGACCCCGGGTGATCCGGTACGCGTCCGCCCCCGTCGGCGTCTCGGTCCGCGGAGCGGCAGCGCAAGGGCGCCCTTCCGGAGAAGGGCGCCCCTGACGCGGTGCGGAGGGCCGGCTCCGGCCGTGAAGTCCTCGAACCGGCTCGGCCCCTGTACTTCCTGTACCGGCTCAGCCCATGAACTTCTTGAACTCGTCCGGCAGCTCGAAGTCCTGGCCGCCCTGCTGCGGCAGCCCGAAGGCGTTGCCGCCCTGGGCGGCGGCCTCGCGGCGCTGGGCCTCCTCCAGCTCCTGCTGCTTGCGCTTCATCGGGTTGCCGGAGCGCTGCTTGCCCTTGGCCTTCTTCGGCTGCTTCTTGGTCCGGCCGGGGCCGCCGCCCATGCCCGGGATCCCCGGCATGCCGGGCATGCCGCCGCCCTGGGCCATGCGGGACATCATCTTGCGGGCCTCGAAGAACCGCTCGACCAGGCCCTTCACCGCGCTGACCTCGACACCGGAACCCTTGGCGATACGGGCGCGGCGGGAGCCGTTGATGATCGTCGGGTCCTGGCGCTCGCCCGGAGTCATCGACTTGATCATCGCGGCGATGCGGTCGACCTCCCGCTCGTCCAGGTTGTTGATCTGGTCCTTGATCTGTCCCATGCCGGGCAGCATGCCGAGCAGCTTGCTGATGCTGCCCATCTTCCTGACCTGTTCCATCTGGGACAGGAAGTCGTCCAGGGTGAAGTCCTGGCCCTTCTTGGACGCCAGCTTCGAGGCCATCTTCTGGGCCTCTTCCTGGCTGAACGTCTTCTCCGCCTGCTCGATCAGGGTGAGCAGGTCACCCATGTCGAGGATGCGGGAGGCCATCCGGTCCGGGTGGAACGCGTCGAAGTCGTCCAGCTTCTCGCCGTTCGACGCGAACATGATCGGCTTGCCGGTGATCTGCCGGATGGACAGGGCCGCACCACCGCGGGCGTCACCGTCGAGCTTGGAGAGCACCACGCCGTCGAAGCCGACGCCGTCGCGGAAGGCCTCGGCGGTGTTGACCGCGTCCTGACCGATCATCGCGTCGACGACGAACAGGATCTCGTCCGGGGAGACGGCGTCGCGGATGTCCGCGGCCTGCTGCATCATCTCCTGGTCGATGCCGAGGCGGCCGGCGGTGTCCACGATCACGATGTCGTGGACCTTGGACCGCGCGAAGTCGATGGAGTCCTTGGCGACCTTGACCGGGTCGCCGACGCCGTTGCCCGGCTCGGGGGCGTAGACGGCGACACCGGCGCGCTCGGCGACGACGCTCAGCTGGTTGACGGCGTTCGGGCGCTGGAGGTCGGCGGCGACCAGCAGCGGGGAGTGGCCCTGCTCCTTCAGCCAACGGCCGAGCTTGCCCGCCAGGGTGGTCTTACCGGCACCCTGCAGACCCGCGAGCATGATCACGGTCGGGGGCTGCTTGGCGAAGCGGAGCCGCCGGGTCTCGCCACCGAGGATGGTGACCAGTTCCTCGTTGACGATCTTGAGGACCTGCTGGGCCGGGTTGAGGGCCTTGGAGACCTCGGTGCCGAGCGCGCGCTCCTTGAGGTTCTTGATGAACGCGCGGACCACCGGCAGGGCCACGTCGGCCTCGAGGAGCGCGATAC
Organism: Streptomyces sp. NPDC048521; assembly: GCF_043199855.1. Taxonomy (NCBI): domain Bacteria; kingdom Bacillati; phylum Actinomycetota; class Actinomycetes; order Kitasatosporales; family Streptomycetaceae; genus Streptomyces; species Streptomyces sp. NPDC048521. The sequence continues at coordinate 49,708 of NZ_JBICWR010000016.1, read as the reverse complement.
GGATCTCGCGCGCCGTGGCGTCGATGTCCGCCTCGGAGAGCCGTCCCTTGCCGCGCAGGTTCTTGAAAGTCGCTGACAGGCGATCGGAGAGAGTGTCGAACACGGCGCTCGCGGTCCTCGGGGTCGGTGACGGTCTTCAGGGAATCGCCCTCCAGGGTATCCCGGCGTCGAAGTCACCGGGGCAGGGTCATCCGCGCAGCGTCTCCTCCAGCGTCCTGGCCGTCGATGTGGCGTCCCCCGCCGGCAGCGGCGCACCCGTGCCGGTCGTGACGTAGAAGGCGTCGACGGCGTTGGAACCGAGCGTGCTGACGTGCATGCTGCGCACCCGCACCCCCGCCTTCTCCAGCGCCATACCGATGCGGTGCAGCAGGCCCGGGGCGTCCTGGGCGCGGACCTCGATCACCGTGGCGTGGTGGGAGGCCGCCGGGGCGACCGTCACCCGGGGGGGCGGGGCGACCCAGCCGCGGCGGCGGGGGTAGGCCGCGTCCCGTTCGGCGAGGCGGCCCGCGATGTCCAGGGAGCCGTCCAGGGCGCGGACGAGGTCGGCGCGGAGGCGGGCCGCCTGCGGCAGCGAGCCGTACTCGGCGGCGACCCGCCAGTTCAGCAGCAGGACCGAGCCGTTGTCGACGTCGTCGGGCAGGGTCAGGGTGCGCAGCTCCGCGGTGCGGACGGTGAGGCGGTGCACGGCGAGGACACCGGCGACCGCCGGCAGCACCCCGGACTGGTCGGGTACGGCGATGAGCAGTTCGACGCCGAGGGGTTCCGGATCGCCGGCGGACTCCTCGTCGGCGATCGGCTCGGCCTGCGCGCGCAGGGCGAGGACCGGGCCGCCGGTGCGGAAGGCCTCGATGGCGAGGCGTTCCTGCTCGGCCGTGGGCGCGGCCGGCTCGGGCTCGTCGGGGGCGTCCCCGGCGAGGACGGCCGAGACGCGCCGGACCAGGTCGGCGACGAGCGAGCCGCGCCAGGAGGACCAGGCGGCGGGGCCGGTCGCGAGCGCGTCGGCCTCCGTCAGGGCGTGCAGCAGCTCCAGGGTGCTCTGGGTGCCGACCGCCTCGGCGACCGAGCGGACGGTGGCCGGGTCGTCCAGGTCGCGCCGGGTGGCCGTCTCGATCAGCAGCAGGTGGTGCCGTACGAGGGTGGAGAGCACGCCGACGTCGGCGCGGTCGAAGCCGATCCGCGCGGCCACGTCCTTGGCGATGATCTCTCCGGCCAGGGAGTGGTCGCCGGGCCAGCCTTTGCCGATGTCGTGCAGCAGGGCGGCGACGAGGAGCAGGTCGGGGCGGCTGACCCGGCGGGTCAGTTCGGAGGCGCGGACCGCGGTCTCGATCAGGTGCCGGTCGACGGTCCAGAGGTGGACGGCGTTGCGCTGCGGGCGGCAGCGGACCCGTTCCCAGTCGGGCAGGAGGCGGCTGATCAGGCCCTCCGCCTCCAGGGCCTCCCAGACGTCGATGGTCGGGCGGCCGGAGCCGAGGAGGGTCACCAGTTGCTCGCGCGCCTCGGCGGGCCAGGGCGTGGGCAGCGGGCGCGCGGTGGTGGCCATGCGCCGTACGGCGTGCAGGGAGAGCGGAAGGCCGGCCTGCGCGGCGGCGGCCGCGGCGCGCAGCGGGAGTACGGGGTCGCGCTCGGGGCGCGCGGCGCGCGCGAGCACGACCTCCCCGTCCTGTTCCACCACGCCCTCGGCGAGCGGGGAGCGCTCGGCGACCGGCTTGCCGCCGCCCAGCATGGCGCGCAGCCGCGGGCGGACGGCGCGCGAGCGCAGCACGCGCCCCACCTCCCGCCAGGTGACGTCACTGGCGTACGAGATCACGCGCGCCGCCTCGTACACCTGTCGCAGCAGAGTGTCGGCGTCCAGCAGGCCCAGCTCGGCCGCGACCTGGTCCTGTTCCTGCAGGGCGAGGCGGTCGGTCGCGCGGCCGGTGGCCAGATGGAGCGCGTCGCGGACGTCGAGCAGGCGCCGACGGGCGTCCGTGAGGCCCTCGCGCGGGGCGTCGGCCAGCCAGGAGGCGGCGACGGCGCGCAGGGCGGTGGCGTCGCGGAGGCCGCCGCGGGCCTCCTTGAGGTCGGGTTCCAGGAGGTACTGCAGCTCGCCCTGGCGTTCGGCGCGTTCGGCGCAGAGTTCCTGGAGTTCGGGGAGGCGTTTGGGGGCCTGGTTGCGCCAGTCGGCGAGGACGGCGGTACGCAGACCCGCGGTGAGGCCGAGGTCGCCCGTGAGGTGGCGGGCGTCCAGGAGGCCGAGCTGGACCTTCAGATCCTCTCCGGCCGTCTTCCTGGCTTCTGCCGGGGTTCGGACGGAGTGGTCCAGGGCGAGGCCGAGGTCCCAGACGGGGTACCAGAGGCGGTCGGCCAGGGCGGCGACCGCGTCGGGGTCGGAGCCGTCGTGCAGCAGCAGGAGGTCGAGGTCGCTGCGCGGGGACAGCTCACCGCGGCCGTAGCCGCCGACGGCGACCAGGGAGACGCCCTTGAGTCCCCCGGCCGCCGCCGCGAACAGCCCGGCGAGCCAGTCGTCGGTCAGTCCGGCGAGGGCGGCACGGCGCGGCGGCCCGGACCGCGCCCCCTCCGAGAGGAGGCGCAGCCGGGCCGCCGCGTAGCCGCTGGGTCCCGAGTCATCCGCTTCTTTCCGCACATCCGTACCCGTCACCCAGCGACTCCTGTCTCTCTGCCGTGTCAGAGCGCGTCCGGGCCGCGCTCGCCGGTGCGGACCCGTACGGCCGTCTCGACCGGCAACGACCAGACCTTGCCGTCACCGATCTTGCCGGTCCGGGCCGCCTTGACGATGACCTCGATCAGCTGCTCGGCGTCGTCGTCCTCGGCCAGCACCTCGATGCGGATCTTCGGGACCAGGTCGACGGTGTACTCGGCACCGCGGTAGACCTCGGTGTGGCCCCGCTGCCGACCGTAGCCGCTGGCCTCGGTGACCGTCAGCCCGTGGACGCCGAAGGCCTGCAGGGCCTCCTTGATCTCATCCAGCCGGTGGGGCTTGACGACGGCGGTGATGAGCTTCATGCGTCCACCTTCTTGTTCTGCGCGGCGGCCAGGGCCGGGCCGACGACGGAGCCGATGACACCGCCGCCGGCGCCGCTGAAGTCGTATGCGGTCTCGGCGTGCTCGGCCTGGTCGATGCCCGACACCTCTTCATCCTCGGTGACGCGCATCCCGATGGTCTTGTCGAGCAGGAAGGCGAGGACCGCGGAGACGATCAGGGAGTAGGCGAGAACCGCGAAGACACCGGCGCACTGCTTCCACAACTGGTCGAACGAGTGGTTGCCGTAGAAGACGCCCGTGGCGGCGGACTGGCCCTTGCCGGTGGCGAAGAAGCCGATGAGCAGGGAGCCGATGATGCCGCCGACCATGTGGACACCGACGACGTCGAGCGAGTCGTCGTAGCCGAACCTGAACTTCAGGCCCACGGCCGCGGCGCAGGCGACACCGGCGATGGCGCCGACGGCGATCGCGCCGAGCGGGGAGACCGCGCCGCCGGACGGAGTGATGGCGACCAGTCCGGCGACCGCGCCGGAGGCGGCGCCCAGCGTGGTGAACGCACCGTGCCGGACCTTCTCGTAGGCGAGCCAGGCCAGCATGGCGGCGGCCGTCGCGACCTGCGTGTTGACGAACATCAGCGCGCCGACACCGTCGTCGTTGCCGAGCCACGAGCCGGCGTTGAAGCCGAACCAGCCGAACCACAGCAGACCGGCACCGAGCATGACCAGCGGGAGGCTGTGCGGGCGCATCGGGTCCTTCTTGAAGCCGACGCGCTTGCCGATGACGAGGATGACACCGAGGGCGGCCGCACCGGCGTTGATGTGGACCGCGGTACCACCGGCGAAGTCGATCACGCCGAGCTTGTAGGCCCAGCCGTCGGCGCCCCAGACCCAGTGCGCGACCGGGACGTAGACGATCGTGGCCCACAGGACGACGAAGAGCGACCAGGCGGAGAACTTGACGCGGTCCGCGAGGGCGCCGCTTATCAGGGCCGGCGTGATGATCGCGAACATCAGCTGGAAGACCATGAAGACGAAGATCGGGATGGTGTAGCCGTCCCACAGCTCCGTCAGCCCGATGTTGCTGAGACCGAGCCAGTCCGAGTTCCAGCCGATGAGGCTGTTGCTCGTGCCGAAAGCGAGGGAGAAGCCGTAGAGCACCCACAGGATCGTGACGATGCCCATGCTGATGAAGCTCATCATCAGCATGTTGAGGGTGCTCTTGACGCGGACCATGCCTCCGTAGAAGAAGGCAAGACCCGGGGTCATGATCAGCACCAGGGCGGAACAGATGAGCATGAAGCCTGTATTCGCGGATGACAGCTTGGGTGCCTCCGCGGCAAGCGTGATGGCTGGTGCCATCGGCGTCTCCTCGTCGATTGGTACGGCCCCGTGCGGGCGGTGCCTGAGCGGTCCGGTCGGGTGAGGGGTGGGCCGGTTATGCGCCATGAGATTGGCGCAGCGCGGTTTCGGTGGACGCCCCTGGTTGTTTCGCCGGGGTGACGAAGACGCCTTGCGTGTTACGCGTCGATGAAGTGCCAGATGTCGGGCCGCGGCATCGTTATCGTGGCGCAACCTTCTCCGGTGGACTCCTGCGGAGAAACAGGCCGGCCGCGGCGGGCCTTCCGATGACCTGGCGTGGGGGAGCCGAGTCGGGCAGTTCGGGAGGACCGGCCGCGGCCGGGGCATGGTGGGCCGAGCGGGTCAGACCGCCTCGGCGGTCTCGGGCAGGTCTACGGCCAGCTGGTCGGTGAGGTCGACGACGGCGGCGAGATCGCCGAAGTCGCGTACGGCCGTGTCGACCGTCTTTCGAATACGAGTGTTCACACGCTCGGAGCGGACCTTCCGGGCGACCTCCATGGCCTGCGAGGCATACTCCGCGCTACGCTCCGGCTCGCGCTGCAGCAGGTGCACGGTGGCCATGCCGATCAGGTTGAGCGCGTAGGACCGCTGGTGCTCGGAGTCCTTGGCGAACAGCTCCACGGCCCGCTGCATGAGCGGCTCGGCGAGGGAGGCGTAGGTGGGGCTGCGGCCGGCGACATAGGCGAGGTCGCGGAAGGAGTGCGAGTTCTCGCCGTACAGCTCGGCCTCGGAGAAGAAGCGGATCCAGTCCGGGTCCGGCTCGTCCCACTCGTCGGACTCGGCGAAGGTGTCCTCGGCCATGCGGACCGCCCGCTTGGTCCTGCCGGGCTGGCCCATGTTGGCGTACGCGCGGGCCTCCATCGCATACAGCATGGACTGGGTGCGCGGGCTCGCGCAGTCACGGCTGCCGTACTGGGCGAGGTGGATCAGCTCCAGGGCGTCGTCGGGCCGGCCGAGGTGGATCATCTGGCGGCTCATGCTGGAGAGGATGAAGGAGCCGAGCGGCTTGTCACCGGCCTCCTTGGCCGCGTGCAGGGCGAGGACGAAGTACTTCTGCGCGGTGGGCTGCAGCCCGATGTCGTACGACATCCAGCCGGCGAGTTCGGCGAGTTCGGCGGCGACCTTGAAGAGGGTGCGGGTGGTGGCCTCGGGCTGGGGTTCCTGGAGGAGGTCGGTGACCTCGTGCAGCTGACCGACGACCGCCTTGCGGCGCAGACCGCCGCCGCACTGGGCGTCCCACTGGCGGAACATCCGCGTGGTGGACTCCAGCAGGTCGAGCTCGGGCTTGGACAGCCGGCCCGGCCTGCGGGAGTCGAGAGGCTCCGGGTCGGGCGGGACCGGGGAGGTGGGGGTGGGCACGAGCCAGCGCTGCATGGGCTCGATGAGGGAGGGGCCGGCGGACAGCGCGAGCGAGGTGCCGAGGAAGCCGCGGCGGGCGAGCATCAGGTCGCTGCGCGAGAACTCGCTGAGCAGGGCGACCGCCTGCGGGCCCGTCCAGGGCAGGTCGACGCCGGACGCGGAGGGTGACTGGCGGGCGGCGCGCAGGCCGAGGTCCTCGATGGAGACCACGCAGCCGAAGCGCTCGGAGAACAGCTCCGAGAGGATGCGCGGGATCGGCTCGCGCGGGTTCTCCCCGTCCAGCCAGCGGCGTACGCGCGAGGTGTCGGTGGAGATGTGGTTGGCGCCCAACTGGCGTGCCCTGCGGTTCACTTGGCGGGCCAGCTCGCCCTTGGACCAGCCGCTGCGCACGAACCACGAGCCGAGCAGCTCGTTGGGGCGCTTGTCAGCGTTCGTCCCGCTACCGCCGTTGCCGCCCACTGGAACGCCCCCATCCCTGAGACCACTTGTCGCCGAGTGCGCCAAGCCCTATCAGAATGCCGGTAAATACGGCCTCCCGTCCGCCGGTTCTCACCCTTCGAACGAGCTGACGACTTGCCTCCGGCATACCCATGAGTGCATGTGCCCCCAGGACTCGCACACTCACAGTAATCCTACGATCACCGCCTCAGCCACGGGGATCCCGGAAACGCCACCATTCGCCACCCCTTCGAATGAACTCATGGTCGCCTCCGCGCGATTCACTTGACATAGGACGTCGCGCAAGTGGGCGGAGTGATGCATGAGGGGGCGCGTTCCCTCCTGTGCGCCACCCGAAGCGCTTCGATGCGCCGCCTTGGCCTTGCGGCGCGGTGGGCAGGCGGAGCCGTAGCGTTACGTTCCGCTTCCGTCTCGCTCCGTGGCGTAACCACCGGCGCGCTGGACCCGTTGGAGGGGGCATGGGCTTCACGATCGGCGGCATTCGCGAGATCCGCTCCGGCACACGTCGGCGCGGCCGCTCGTCGGAGTGCACCGCCGTCGCCGAGTTCACCGGGCTGTGGGGCTGGGACGTGGCGCCGGGGGCACGGGCCGCCGCGGGCGCCTGTTCGTGCGGGCGCGCCGACTGCCCGGCGCCGGGTGCCCATCCGCTGGACTTCGCGCCCCTGGTGTCGGCCGGGGCGACGCTGGACGAGGTGACCAAGGCCTGGTCGGAGTTCCCCGGCGCCGCGGTGATGCTGCCGGTCGGCCAGGCGTTCGACGTCCTCGAGGTCTCCGAAGCCGCCGGGCGCCGCGCCCTGGTCCGCCTGGAGCGGATGGGCCTCCCCCTCGGCCCGGTGACCGCGACCCCGGACGGCCGCGCCCACTTCTTCGTCGCTCCCGGCGCCGCCGCGGAACTCCCCCGGCTGCTCTACCGCACGGGCTGGGACGACCCTTCCGCGCTGGACCTGCACGGCCTCGGCCCGGGTACGTACATCACCGCGCCGCCCTCCGACCGGGGCGGACTCGGCCCGGTGCGCTGGCTGCGCCCACCCGCGCTGGACTCGGCGACCAGGCCCCCGGCGGCCCGGCTGCTGCTGGGGACGCTGGCCTACGTGGCGCACCGGTCGCGGGCCCGGGCCTGACGGCACCGGGAAAGGCGAAGCGCCCGTCCCCCGCTGCACCTCGGGGCGGGCGCTTCTTGCGTGAGCCTCTCGGAACGTTCGCGGCCGAGCACCTCGGAACGTTCCCAGGTGCCCATCACCTCCGGAGATCCGGATGTGGTCTCAGTCGCCGATGAGCGCGTCCACGAACGCCTCCGCCTCGAACGGCGCGAGATCGTCCGCGCCCTCGCCGAGCCCGATCAGCTTGACCGGCACACCCAGCTCGCGCTGGACCGCGACGACGATGCCGCCCTTGGCCGTACCGTCCAGCTTGGTCAGCACGATACCGGTGATGTCCACGACCTCGGCGAAGACGCGGGCCTGCACCAGGCCGTTCTGGCCGGTGGTGGCGTCCAGGACGAGCAGCACCTCGTCCAGCGGCGCATGCTTCTCGACGACGCGCTTGACCTTGCCCAGCTCGTCCATGAGGCCCGTCTTGGTGTGGAGCCGTCCGGCGGTGTCGATGAGCACCACGTCGACGCCCATCTCCTTGCCCTCCTTCACCGCGTCGAAGGCGACGGAGGCGGGGTCACCGGCCTCGGGCCCGCGCACGGTGTAGGCGCCGACGCGCTCGCCCCAGGTCTGCAGCTGGTCGGCGGCGGCGGCCCGGAAGGTGTCGGCGGCGCCGAGCACGACACTGCGGCCGTCGGCCACCAGCACCCGGGCGAGTTTGCCGGTGGTGGTGGTCTTGCCGGTGCCGTTGACACCGACGACCATCACGATGCCGGGCTTGCGGTCCTCGGGCTCGGTCTTCACGGTGCGGTCGAGGTCGGTGCCGACCAGCTTGAGCAGCTCTTCGCGCAGCAGGCCGCGCAGCTCCTGCGGAGTGCGGGTGCCGAGCACCTTCACGCGTTCGCGCAGCCGCTCGACCAGCTCCTGGGTGGGCTGCACGCCGACGTCGGCGGTGAGCAGCGTGTCCTCGATCTCCTCCCAGGTGTCCTCGTCGAGGTGCTCGCGGGACAGCAGCGTGAGCAGGCCCTGACCGAGCGCGTTCTGCGAGCGGGACAGGCGGGCGCGCAGTCGCACCAGCCGGCCCGCGGTGGGCTCCGGGATCTCGATCTCGGGAGCCTCGACAGTGGGAGGCTCCTCCACGACGACCGGGGCGGGGCCGCCTGGAAGATCCACCTCCTCGATCGTCCGGCGCGGTTCGTCGCGCGGCGTCTCGGCCTCGTCGCCGACATGCGGCTCGGCCGGGGGCGCGGTGATGTCGGGTGCTGCGGGGGGCGGCGGGGGCAGCGGCTTCCTGCGCCGGCTGCCGACGATGAGCCCGCCGAGCGCGCCGAGCACGACCACGGCGATGACTACAGCAAGGATGACGATTTCCATAACCCGTCCAGTATCAGCCATGGGCCACGACGAGACCCTGTTTGTGGATTCCTCTAAGAGACAAACAGCACGTAAAGCAAGGAGTCGGAGCAAAGTACGATGGTGGGGAGTCTGTTGACGCGCGTAGAGTCCCCACGTCCCCCCTGTCCCCCCATGTCTGGCACCTCTTTCATGAGCAAAACCGTCGAGACCGAAGGCGCTCTCGAGACCCGAGGCATCGAACAGGTCCCCGACCACGAGCGCACCGCGAAGACGCGTGAACTGTTCCCCACCTGGGTGGGCGCGAACATCAGCGTGCTGCTGCTGACGATGGGCGCCAGCCTCGTCGTGGCGTACCACCTGAACATCTGGCAGGCGCTCGTCGTCGCGGTGGCCGCGCCGGTCGTGTCGTACGGCCTGGTCGGGCTCATCGGCATCGCCGGCAAGCGGGGCGGAGCACCCGGCATGGCGCTGTCGCGCGCGGTCTTCGGGCAGCGGGGCAATGTGCTGCCGGGTTCGCTGATCTGGGTCGCCCGCTGGGGCTGGGAGACGATCAACGCGGTGACCGGCGCCTACGCGATGCTCACCATCCTGGACATCCTGTTCGGTCTGAAGGCGAACAGCGTGCTGGACATGGTGATGCTGCTGCTGTTCGTCGTCGCGACGTTCGCGATCTCCGGGCTCGGCATCAACGCCGTGCAGAAGTGCAACACGTACGCGACCTACCTCTTCGGCGTCTTCTCGGTGCTGGTCCTGGCCTACCTGGTGGCGAACACCGACTGGTCGAAGGTGATGGACCACAGCGCCGGCTCCACGGCCGCGGTGATCACCGGTATCGGCATGATCGCGGCCGGCGGTGTCAGCTGGATCCCGTCCGCCCCGGACTTCACCCGCTACCTCCCGCGCACGGCCTCCTCCAGGGCGATCGTGGGGACGGCGGTGGGTGGCGCCGGTGTCGTCGTCCTGCCGATGGTGCTGATGGGGGCGGTGATGGCGGTGTCCACGCCGGACCTGGCCTCGGCGACCGACCCGGTGTCCTTCCTCGGCGAGATCCTGCCGACGTGGATCGCGGTGCCGTACCTGTTCATCGCGCTGATCGGCATGCTGCTGATCAACTCGATGTCGATGTACTCGGCGGGCTTCACCGCGCAGACCCTCGGCTTCAAGGTGCCGCGGCACTGGGCGGTCTCGGTCAACGCCGTGATCTCGCTGATCTTCGGCGGAGTGCTGATGCTGGTGGCGACGAGCTTCATGGGCTCGTTCATCGCCTTCCTGTCCCTGCTGGCGGTCGCCTTCTCCGCCTGGGTCGGCGTCTTCGGCGCGGACATGCTGCGCCGCACGGAGTACGACGGCCGGGCCATGGCCGACACCACCCGCACCAGCGCCTACTGGTACCGGGGCGGTTTCTCCCCCGCGGCCGTGGCCGCCTGGGCGGTCGGCCTGCTCGGCGGCCTGATGTTCACCACCTCGGACTGGTTCACCGGCCCCCTCTCGAAGGGCAACGTCATCGGCGAGTACGGCCTCGGCTGGGTCGCGACGATCGTCATCTCGGGCCTGCTGTACCTGGCACTGCCGAAGCCGGCGGTGGGGACCCCGGCACAGGTGACGGAGACCGCCGGGCAACCCGCGACCGCGAGCCTGGGTAGCGCGTCCTAGAGATCTGACGCCACGTCAGCTACCGTCCCCCTCCACCGCTCACACCGGAGGGGGACTTTCCGTGCCCGTCACGGTCGTAGGCTTCGATGTCGTCGAGCCCTGCGCCACTCCCGCCTGCCTCGCCGCCCGCTACCGGGCCGCCCTGGAGATGGCGGCGTACGCGGACGAGCACGGGACACCACCGTGCAGACCGAGGAGCACCACGGCGCGGACGACAACGGGCTGCCGTCGCCGTTCGCCTTCGCGGACGCGGTGTTCGGGGCCACCCGGCGGATCGCGGTGACGGTGTCGGCGGTGATCGGCCCGCTGCACGACCCGCCGCGGCCGGCCGAGGACATCGCCGTCCTGGACCTGCTCAGCGGTGGGCGGCTGGTGACCGTCGCCGGGATCGCCTACCGGCCCGAGGAGTACGCCCTGTTCGGGCGTCGACTGGGAGCGACGCGGCCGGCTCCAGGACGAGCTGCTGGAGACGCTGCTGAAGGCGTGGTCCGGCGCGCGGTACGAGTACCGGGGCCGCAGGGTGCGGCTCACCCCGCGGCCGTTCACCGATCCCCACCCCCTGCTGCTGGTCGGCGGTTCCTCCGAGGCCGACGCCCGCCGGGCCGCCCTGCTGGGCCTGCCGTTCTTCCCGAGCGCGCACCTGCCGGAGCTGGAGGCGTACTACACGGAGAAGCTCACCGAGTACGGCACCGGGGGCTGGACGATGACGCCGGCCGCCGGGACCGCGCTCCTCCACCTCGCCGTGGACCCGGACCGGGCGTGGGCCGAGTACGGCGAGCACTTCCTGCGCGAGGCACGGACGTACGCCTCCTGGCAGCCGGGCGACATCCGCTCCGCCGTGCGGTCGGCGGCCACGACGGTGGAGGAGCTGCGCGCGGAGGGTGTGTACCGCGTCCTCACCCCGCGGGAGTGCGTGGCGCTGGGCCTGGACAGCCTGGTGCTGCATCCGCCGGCGGGCGGGACGCCGCAGGCTCCGCCGCCCCTCCTCCACCGCCCGCGCTCGGCGACTGACCCGGCGGGCAGGCCGCGTACGACACCGCCGCCCCCGGTCCGGGCAGTGGCCGGGCCGGGGGCGGCGGACGGTGCGAGGAGAGGGGCAGCGGGGACTTGGCCCTTCTCCCCGGGATCGGGGACCTCGCCAGGAGGCTCAGCCCATCTCCTCCAGCGCCTTGCCCTTCGTCTCCTTGACGAACTTCAGGACGAACGGGATGGAGAGCGCGGCGAAGACCGTGTAGATCACGTAGGTGCCGGAGAGGTTCCAGTCGGCCAGCGACGGGAAGCTCGCGGTGATGGCCCAGTTGGCGATCCACTGCGCGGCGGCGGCGACGCCCAGCGCGGCGGCGCGGATCTTGTTCGGGAACATCTCGCCGAGGAAGACCCAGACGACCACGCCCCAGGAGAGGGCGAAGAAGAGGACGAACACGTGGGCGGCGATCAGGGCGACCCAGCCCTGGGTGTTCGGCAGCTTGCCGTCGACCAGGTGGTAGCTGAACGCCCAGGCCTCCAGCGCCAGACCGACGACCATGCCGACGGAGCCGATGAGGGCGAGCGGCTTGCGGCCGACGCGGTCCACGAAGATCATCGCGATCACGGTGCCGACGATGTTGATGATCGACGTCGTGAAGGAGTAGAAGAACGAGTCCGCCGGGTCGACGCCGACCGACTGCCACAGCGTCGAGGAGTAGTAGAACGCCACGTTGATGCCGACGAACTGCTGGAACACCGACAGGCCGATACCGATCCAGACGATCGGCTTGAAGAAGAAGCCGCCGCCGAGCAGGTCCTTGAAGGTGGACTTGTGCTCGCTCTTCATCGCCGTCTCGATCTCGGCGACGCGTGCCTTGAGGTCGACGTCCTTGCCCTCGACCTCTTCGAGGATCCGGCGGGCCCTGTCGTGCTTGCCGACGGAGATCAAAAAGCGCGGGGACTCGGGGATCGCGAAGGAGAGCAGGCCGTACAGGACGGCCGGGACGACCATGACGCCGAGCATGACCTGCCAGGCCTCCAGGCCCATCAGCTCACCGCGCTGGTCGCCGCCGGCGGCGTTCAGCAGGCCCCAGTTGACCAGCTGGGAGACGGCGATGCCGATGACGATCGCGGCCTGCTGGAAGGAACCGAGCCGGCCGCGGTAGGCGGGCGGGGCGACCTCGGCGATGTAGGCGGGGCCGATGACGGAGGCCATGCCGATGGCGAAGCCGCCGACGATGCGCCAGAAGGCGAGGTCCCACAGGGCGAAGGGCAGCGCGGAACCGACGGCACTGATCGTGAAGAGGACGGCGGCGATCTGCATGCAGCGGATGCGGCCGATCCGGTCGGCTATGCGGCCGGCCGTCGCAGCGCCGATGGCACAACCGATCAGGGCGATCGCGATGACCTGCGCGAGCGCCGCGGAGCCGATGTCGTAGCGGCCGCGGATGGCCTCGACGGCGCCGTTGATGACGGAGCTGTCGTAGCCGAAGAGGAAACCGCCCATCGCGGCAGCCGCCGCGATGAAGATGACGTGCCCGAGATGATCGGGATGAGCCGTCCTGGCTCCTGACTGAGGTGCCTGCGCTGTGCTGGTCACGTGTATCTCCTCGGGCCACGGCAACGCTGCCGGTGGGGGTAAGCCCTACAGGTATCCAGTGGGGCACACGATTACACCACTTACACCTGAAGGTAAAAGCAACGTTGCAGAGACTATGCCTTCAAGTTTCGAAGTCAATACCTCGACAGCTGTGACTTTTCAGATAAGCCAAAGCCCTCCACGTTCAAGAAGTGAACGTGGAGCTGATTGATCTGGAGGGAGCGTTAGCGCAGCCGCTGAGAGATGACCTTCGACACACCGTCGCCCTGCATGGACACGCCGTAGAGCGCGTCGGCGACCTCCATCGTGCGCTTCTGGTGCGTGATCACGATCAGCTGCGACGCCTCCTGCAGCTCCTGCATGATCCGGATCAGCCGCTGGAGGTTGGTGTCGTCGAGCGCGGCCTCGACCTCGTCCATGACGTAGAACGGGCTCGGCCGGGCCTTGAAGATCGACACCAGCAGCGCGACGGCCGTCAGCGACCGTTCGCCCCCCGACAGCAGGGAGAGCCGCTTGACCTTCTTGCCCGGCGGCCGCGCCTCGACGTCCACGCCCGTGGTGAGCATGTTGTCGGGGTCGGTCAGCACGAGGCGCCCCTCACCGCCCGGGAAGAGTCGGCTGAAGACACCTTCGAACTCCCGGGCCGTGTCCCGGTAGGCCTCGGTGAAGACCTGCTCGACGCGCTCGTCGACCTCCTTCACCACCTGGAGCAGATCGGCGCGGGTCTTCTTCAGGTCCTCCAGCTGCTCGCTGAGGAACTTGTGCCGCTCCTCCAGCGCCGCGAACTCCTCCAGCGCCAGCGGGTTGACCTTGCCCAGTTGCTGGTACGCCCGCTCGGCCGCCTTGAGCCGCTTCTCCTGCTCGCCGCGCACGAAGGGTCTCGGCTGGTTGCGCGGGTGCTCGGGATCCTCGGGCAGCACCTCGCCCTCGGCGGGGGGCGAGGGCGGCACGAGCTGGTGCGGCCCGTACTCCGCCACCAGCCCCGCCGGTTCGACACCCAGCTCCTCCAGCGCCTTCGTCTCCAGCTGCTCGATCCGCAGCCGCTTCTCGGCGCCGAGTACCTCGCCGCGATGGACCGAATCCGTCAACTTGTCGAGTTCGGCCTTCAGTTCGCGTCCGGCCGTGCGGGCGGCGGCCAGTTCCTGTTCCCGCCGCGCCTTGGCGGCCTCGGCGGCGGCGCGCTCCCGCTCGGCCCGGGCGAGGGACACCTCGACGTGCGCGAGCAGCTGGCGGGCGCCGGAGGCGACGGCCTCCGCGACGGACGCCTCGTGCCGCAGCCGGGCCCGGCGCTGCTCGGCACGCGCGCGTGCCTCGCGTTCCGCGCGGGCGGCCCGGTCGAGCGCGTCGGCCCGCCCGGCCAGCCCCTTGACCCGCTCCTCGTGGGTACGGACCTGGAGCCGGGCCTCCATCTCGGTCTGCCGGGCATTGGCGCCATCGGCCGCCAACCGGTCGCGCACGGAGGTGTCCGGCTCCTCCTCGACCGGCATCTCCTCGGCGACGGCCAGCCGCTCGGCCAGTTCCTCGGCCTCCTGTACGGCCTTCTCCAGCGCCTCCTGCGCACGTGCGGCGGCCGCCGCGGACCGCTCGGCCTCCCCGGCGGCACCCCGCGCCTGCCCGGCGAGCCGCCCGAGCTGCTGGGCCACGGACGACTTCTCCCGGTCGGCGGCCCGGCGCCGCTCCCCCAGCTCCTCGACGAGGGCGGCCGCCCGCGTGCGCCGCTCGGCCGCCTCCGCTTGCTCCTCGGCCAGCTCCGCGCAGCGCACCGCCAGTCCGTCCAGCTCGGCGGCGGCCTCGTCCACGGAGGCCTGCACCTCCAGCAGACTGGGCGCCCCGGCGGATCCGCCGTGCGCGAAGTGGGCCCCGAGCAGATCGCCCTCCGCGGTGACAGCGGTGAGTTCCGGGTGCGCGTAGACCAGGTCCTCGGCGTCCTCCAGGGTGTCGACCACCACAATTCCCCGCAGGAGGCGGTGGACGGCGGGCATGAGGTCGGCGGGGCCGCGCACGTGGTCGACGGCGCGCGCCGCGGGGAGGGAGGTCGCGGGCAGTCCGGCGTCCGCGGGTGCGTCGGGGCCGCCCGCGCCCCCTTGGTGCGCTGCCCCTGGCGTCGGCTCCACAGCCCCTGCCAGCAACAGCGCCGCCCGTCCTCCGTCCTGTTTGCGGAGCAACCGGATCGCCTCCGCCGCCGCCGCGGGGGTGGATACGGCGATCGCGTCCGCCGCCGCCCCGAAAGCTGTCGCCAGCGGGACCTCGTACCCCGGCGTCACCGTCAGCAACTCGGCAGCCGGGCCCAGGACCCCGGAGAGCCGGTCCTGGGCCGCCAGCAGTAGTCCGGTGCCGTCCTTCCGCCTGAGGCCCAGCGCCAGCGCCTCGTGGCGGGCTTGGGTCGCGGCGCGCTTGCGCTCGGCCGCGGTGGCCGCCTCGCGGGCCTCGCTCAGGGCGGCTTCGGCCTCGGCGAGCTGCCGCCTGGCCGTCTCATGCCGCTCGGCCAGGTCGGCGTCGTCGGCGTCCAGGCCGTCGACCTCCGCCTTCAGTGCCTCGTACTCCTCCTGGGCGCGTACCGCGCGCTCCTGGGCCTCGTCGCGGGCCGTGGCCAGCCGGTCGATCTCGGCCTGGGCGGCGGCCGCGCGCGAGCGGGCCGCGTTGACCTGCCCGGACAGCCGGGCCAGGCCCTCGCGGCGGTCGGCGATGGCCCGGGCCACGTCCTTCAGCCGGCGCTCCTCGACGGCCAGCTCCCGTTCCAGCTCGGCGCGGTGGGCGACCGTGTCGTCCAGGGCCCGCTGGGCCGCCTCCAGGGCCGCCTCCAGCTCGGCCTCCTGCTCGCGGATGCGGGCGGCCTCCCGCTCCAGGTCCTCCGGGTCACGGCCGCGCCGCTCCTCGGCGGGTGCGGAGGTGGCGCTCTTCACCCGGGCGTCGGCCAGCGAGACGGTGCCGCGCACGCGCTCGGCCAGCTGGGACAGCTCGTACCAGGTCTGCTGGGCGCGCTGGAGGCGGGGCGTGAGCCGGCGTACCTCGTCCTCGAGCAGGGCCTCCCGCTGGAGTGCCTTCTTCAGCTCCAGCTCGGCGGCCTCCTTGCGCTCCTTCAGGGCCGCCTCGTCGGCGATCTCGGCCCGCAGGGCTTCGCGCAGGCGTACGAGGTCGTCGGCGAGGAGTCTGAGGCGGGCATCCCGGAGGTCCGCCTGGATGACGGCGGCCCTGCGGGCCACCGCCGCCTGGCGGCCCAGCGGCTTGAGCTGGCGGCGCAGTTCGTCGGTGAGGTCCTGCACGCGCGCCAGGTTGGCCTGCATCGCGTCCAGCTTCCGCAGCGCCTTCTCCTTGCGCTTGCGGTGCTTCAGCACGCCCGCGGCCTCCTCGATGAAGGCGCGGCGGCCCATGGGGTCGGCGTGCAGGACGGAGTCGAGCTGGCCCTGGCCGACGATGACGTGCATCTCGCGGCCGATGCCGGAGTCGGAGAGGAGTTCCTGGATGTCGAGCAGACGGCAGGTCTCGCCGTTGATCTGGTACTCGCTGCCGCCGTTGCGGAACATGATCCGCGTGATGGTGACCTCGGCGTACTCGATGGGCAGCGCCCCGTCGGAGTTGTCGATGGTCAGCGACACCTCGGCCCGGCCGAGCGGTGGACGCCCGGTGGTGCCGGCGAAGATGACGTCCTCCATCTTGCCGCCGCGCAGGGACTTGGCGCCCTGCTCGCCCATGACCCAGCTGAGCGCGTCCACGACGTTGGACTTGCCCGAGCCGTTCGGGCCGACGACACACGTGATCCCCGGTTCGAACCGGAGCGTGGTCGCGGAGGCGAACGACTTGAACCCGCGGAGGGTCAGGGCCTTGAGGTGCACGCCGCTGGACTCTACCCGCCGCCGGTATCTCACTCCACGGACACTCGCAACCGCACGGTTTCGCCCTTGAACATGCAGGGCACACCAGACGTTGAAGAGAGTGAAAGGATGCGCGGGGGAAGAAAGAAGGGACGCCGAAGCGTCCCTTGCAACTCTGACGGCCGGGTCTCAGCCGTCTGTTTCAACTGAGCGGTTGATACGGGCAGCCCAACCACTGCGACTGCTGTCGTGGAGCGATGCAGTGATCAGGTGAGCGCAGGCTCCGCCTGGTGTGCGTCGATGCTCTCCATGATCCTGTCCTGAGAGGCGGCAGCCGACAGCGCTTCGTTCTCCGCCTGGATCCGTACGAGCTCGGACTCCAGGTCCTGGACGCGCTGCTGCAGCCGTCGCATCTCGGCGAGGAGTCGAGGGTCGGAGCCGCCGACGTAACCGAGAAGCGCCTTTGCCATGATGGATGGTCCTCCACAATGAGTGACCGACCGATGCGGTGTGGGTCGTGAGGGATTCGCACCCGCGGTGCTTGGCACATCCGGGTGTTGCTCTGCTGTTGCTCCATGCCAAACAGCTAAGGTGCGCGGGGCTTTCAGCGTCTCACCAAAAAGTTTGACGGTCAACACGATCACGCCCCGTATTGGCGGGCAAACCGGGGCGCGCGGCCGGAAAGCGGCGGCGCTGCGACTCGTCCGGGGGCCCTCAGGGCGTGGCGATCAGCTGTACCAGCGGAGCCTGCCACGCCATGCCGTTCTTGGCAACCACCAGGTCGTTTCCGCTTTCCGCACGTGCCCGCGGCACCTCCCACGCCCCGGCCCCGCCGTCGCGTACGGAACCGGCTCAGCGGATGGCGAAGCCGTCGTAGCCGCCGCGGGGTGTGTCCCAGATCTCGGTGACACCGTCCACGCGCCCGGGTGTGTCGTCGCCCCCGAGCCAGTCGAGCAGCCCCTCGCAGTCCTCGCGCGGCCCTTCCGCGACCACCTGGACCCGGCCGTCGGCCAAATTGAGAGCAAAACCACTCAGGCCGCCGATCTCCAGCGCCTTGGCGCGCGTGAACCAGCGGAAACCCACGCCCTGCACGTGTCCGCGGACCCAGGCGACCAGTCGTACTTCCTCGCTCATGGGTGCAACCTAACCGGCCGGTGTCGCTCCGGACACGTCGCGCCCCAGCGGCATGCGGTACCGTCCCCACCCAATGCATCTCATATGAAACTCACTCGATCGAGTGAGTCGGGTTGACCCCAGGGGGCCACTCACCGCGCTGGCGCCGGTCGACCGCGAGCACGAGGAAGAGGGCAAGGACATGGGACGCCACCGACGCTCAGCCGCCGGCCGCGCCGCCACGGGCCGCGCCACAGGGATCACGCCCGCGCATGGCTCCGCCACGGCCGGCGACGACCCGCCGCACTCGTCCGCACGTGGGCAGGCGCCCGTGGGCATCGCGCCGTACCTGAACCCGGAGGCGTACGCCGAAGCCGATGCCAAGGCGCAGGCGTACCTGTTCGCGGCGGACGGCGACGGCCCGGCACCGGCCGCTCCCGCGGGTGGCGGGTTCACCCCGGCCGACGGCCCGTCCTCCGGTCACCGGCGCCGGAAGAAGGCCGGACGTCCGGTACGCGGGGGCCTGATCGGCGTGTCGGCGGCCGTCGCCCTCGGCACGGCCGCGGTGGCCACGGGCGTGGTGCCGGGCCTGGAGAACTACCAGTTCGGCGGCGGTACGCACACCACCGGCGGCGAACAGGTGCAGGCAGCGGACTCCCCCGGCAACTCGGCCGGCGAGCAGGGCGGTACCTCGGGCAGTGCCGAGAGCCGCGCCGGCTCCGGAACCGCCGGCCGGGACACCGAGCGCCCGAAGTCCCCGAGCGCGTCCGCCTCGGCCTCCCCCTCCGCCTCCGCCTCCGCCTCGAAGTCGGCCTCGCCCACGCCCACCCCGTCGAAGACGGCCACCGAGAAGCCGACGCCCAGGGCGACGCCGTCCAGGCCCACGACCACCCCGTCGCGTACGGCGAGCAAGGCGCCGAGCGCGACCTCCGCACCGGGGACCGTGTCGGCCGAGGCCGCCGCCGGGGCGGAGGTGCTCAAGCTCGTCAACGAGGAGCGGGCGAAGGTCGGCTGCAGCGCGCTCGCGGCGAACTCCTCGCTGACCGGGCTCGCCGAGGCGTTCAGCGACGACATGGCAGCGCGGGGCTTCTTCGACCACACCGACCCGGACGGCGCCACGCCGTGGGACCGGGCCGCGAAGGCGGGCGTCACCGACCTCGGCGGCGAGAACATAGCCCGCGGCCAGGCCACCGCCGCGGCGGTGATGGAGGCCTGGATGAACAGCCCGGGTCACCGCGCCAACATACTGAACTGCGATTTCAAGACCCTCGGCGTCGGCGTCCACCTCGGCTCGGGCGGGCCCTGGTGGACACAGGACTTCGGTTACTGAGACAACCGCAGGTCAGACGGCTGAGCACCCTCCTGGACCGTGGCCGGGCCGTCAAGGGGGGCGAGGAGCACGCCATGAGCGAGGGCATCTACCGAGAGCAGTTCGAGGTCGGGGACGTCTTGCGGGTCAGCTGCCCGTCAGCACGTGCACGAGTCGTCCACGTGACCCCGTATGAGATCTCGGTCGAGTGGCCGTGGGCACAGATTGATCCGGACTCCGCTATCCGTTGGAACGGCCACAGGACGATTCCTCGTACCACGCCTGACGATGGGTGGGGCGGGCTCTTTCAGATCGACCCACCTTCAGGGCACCTGGAGGTCGGCGACTCCTGCCTGGTGGGCATCCCCGAGAGCCTCGTGAGGATCATCGACATCGGCCGCTTCGACCCACCGGCAGACGTGGGATGGCTTCCGAGGCCCCACACGATGTTGATCGTGTTGCCGGTCGATCATCCGCACGACCCTCATTCGGAGGAAGAAGGCGACACCATCGACCTCGAAGCTGCGGCTCCCATCAAGATCGATCTGCTGGCGCGCGGCTGACACCGGAGTCCGTGATGCCGGCGGCCGGCTCGTCCTGACGGTCCTGGCCGAGGCGGGGCTTCGCGCCGGCCTCCGGGGAAACTAACTCGCGGTTAGTGCAACCTGTCGGGTAGCGCTGTGTCCGCGTACCCTTGGCGATATGACCGTCACCACCCAGGACCACGAGGACCTCGCCTACAACGTCTTCGCCAAGGCCTGCCCCTCCCGCGGCACGCTGGAGCACGTCACGGGCCGCTGGGGCGGACTGACGCTCGGCGCGCTGTACGAGGGCTCGTTGCGCTTCAACGAGCTGCGCCGCCGTGTCGACGGGGTGAGCGAGAAGATGCTGTCCCAGACCCTGCACGCGCTGGAGCGCGACGGACTGGTGCACCGTGAGGCCCAGCCGACGAACCCGCCCCGCGTGGACTACGAACTGACCCCGCTCGGCCGCCAGGTCGCCGAACGCCTGCTCGCCCTCATCCACTGCGTGGAGGGCGCCATGGACGACGTCCTCGCGGCCCGCGCGCGTTACGACGAGACGCGCGGCGCCCTCTGACACCTCGGGCAGAAGTAGCTGGACCGGTTCATCCACGGGCGTCGGCGCATCGGTGTCCCGCAGCGCTTGCAGGGCAGTCCCTCACGGCCATAGGCGTCCAGGGAACGGTCGAAGTAGCCCGACTCGCCGTTGACGTTGACGTACAGGCTGTCGAAGCTGGTGCCGCCGACGGAGAGGGCCGCGTGCATCACGTCCCGGACGTGGCCGAGGAGCCCGGCGGTCACCGGGCGGGTGAAGTTCGCCGTCGGGCGCTCGTAGTGGATGCGGGCGCGCCAGAGCGCTTCGTCCGCGTAGATGTTGCCGACGCCGCTGATCAGCGACTGGTCCAGCAGGGCCCGCTTGATGGTGGTCCGCTTGCGGCGCAGGGCCACATGGAAGGCGTCGTCGTCGAACAGCTCGTCGAGGGGATCGCGGGCGATGTGCGCGATGACGTCGGGCAGTCCCTCGGGGGTGTTGTCGTGCAGCGACAGGCCGCCGAAGGTGCGCTGGTCCACGAAGCGCAGCTCGGTACCGACGGAGTCGGCGAACCGGACGCGGATGCGCAAGTGCTTCTCGTCCGGCGCCTCGTGCGGCTGCACCAGCAACTGGCCGCTCATGCCCAGGTGGGCGAGGACGGACTGGTTGGTCTCCTCCAGCGGCAGCCACAGGTACTTGCCGCGCCGGCGGGGGGTGCCGATGTGGTGGCCCTTGAGCCGGTGCGCGAAGTCGTCGGCGCCCGCTATGTGCCGGCGTACGGCGCGCGGGTGCAGCACCTCGACCTCGGCGACGGTGCGGTGGGCGACCCACCGCTCCAGGCCGCGCCGGACGACCTCGACCTCGGGCAACTCGGGCATGGGGACCCCCGTACAGAGCGGTGGACGATCCGAGCGCCCGCCCCGGAACCGCTGAAAGCTCCGGGAGCGGGCGCTCGGGTACAGCTGTGGGTCAGGCGGTGGCGGACGACGGGTCGCCCTTGACGGCCTCGTCGGCCGTCTCCTTGATGGGCTCCTTGGCCACCTTGGCTCGCTCGTCCGCCGCGGCCCGGATGGACCGCCAGGCGGACTCGGCGGCCTGCTGCTCCGCCTCCTTCTTGCTGCGGCCGGTGCCGGTGCCGTACGAGACGCCTCCGACGCGGGCGGCAGCAGTGAAGGTCTTCTCGTGGTCGGGGCCGGTCTCCGTGACCAGGTACTCGGGCACGCCGAGCCCCTCGATCGCGGTCAGCTCCTGGAGACTGGTCTTCCAGTCCAGGCCGGCTCCGAGGTTGGAGGACTTCTCGATCAGCGGGTCGAAGAGCCGGTGCACCAGCTCGGACGCCGCGTCGAGGCCCTGATCGAGATAGACCGCACCGATCACCGCTTCAAGGGTGTCGGCGAGGATGGACGCCTTGTCCCGGCCGCCCGTGCCCTCTTCACCACGGCCGAGCCGGATGAAGGCGCCCAGGTCGAGGCCGCGGCCCACTTCCGCCAGCGCACGCGAGTTGACCACCGCGGCCCGCAACTTGGCCAGCTGGCCTTCGGGCAGGTCGGGGTGGGTGCGGTACAGCGTGTCCGTGACGACGAGGCCGAGCACGGAGTCCCCGAGGAACTCCAGCCGCTCATTCGTCGGCAGACCGCCGTTCTCGTACGCGTAGGAACGGTGGGTCAGCGCACGCACCAGAAGGGCGGACTCGACCTGGTAGCCGAGCCGCCCTTCCAGAAGCGTGTGGGACGAGGCCTGGTTGTCCAATTTCTTCTTGGCGGTACCGTCCGCCTTGGCGTCTTCCGCCTTCTTGGGACTGGACACAGTGCCTCTCACCAGCCCGCTCAGACTTCGAGGACCTGGCGCTTGTTGTAGGTGCCGCAAGACGGGCACGCGATGTGCTGCTGCTTGGGCTCGTGGCAGCGCTCGCACGCAACCAGGGTGGGGACCGCAGCCTTCCACTGCGACCGGCGGTGGCGCGTGTTGCTGCGCGACATCTTCCGCTTCGGAACAGCCACGGCTACTTCTCCTGCTTCTCGTCGACGCCCGCTTCGGCGCCGCTCATCTCGTCCTTCTCGCCGTCTTCGAGTGAACCGGCGAGTCCCTGCAAAGCCGCCCAACGGATGTCGACGGCGTCGTGATGGTGCTCCGGGTCGTCCGCGAGCCGCGCTCCGCACTCGGAGCACAGGCCCGGGCAGTCTTCCTGGCACACCGGCTGCATCGGCAGTGCGAGCACCACCGCATCGCGCAGCAGAGGTTCGAGGTCGAACAGTCCGTCCTCGAGGAAGAACCTGTCCTCGTCGTCCTCGGCGTCGTCGCCCGGTTCCGCGATCACGCGGCCCCGGTCGTCGGCGTCAGGGTACGAGAACAGTTCCTGGAAGTCCGCTTCGAGCTCCAGCTCGACCGGCTCCAGACACCTTACGCACTCCCCCTCGGCCTGTGCACGGGCGGTGCCTGTGACGAGCACCCCTTCCATGACCGACTCGAGCCGGAGTTCGAGCTCCACCGGGGCGCCTTCCGGCACTCCGATGACTCCTTGGATACCGAGGTCCCGAGGGGCGTCGATCGTGCGGGTCAGGCGCTGCAGCGCGCCAGGACGCCGACCCAGCTCGTGCGTGTCGAACACGAGGGGGTTGCGGTGGTCTAGGCGGGCGTTGGAGGCCATTCCTGCTTTCGATCTTCGAACTCGAAGGGACGCCGCCCGTCGGTGTTCCGGGCAGCGGTGATCGCGGGCATACGCGCGACCGAACAGCCAGGATACTGGACCTTCCGCTCAGGACCCAATCCGGTACGGCTCGGGTACGCGGCTACAGGCCCCGGCCCTGCTCGTACGCCCTCAGCTGCTCCGCGCTGATCATGCCGGTGTCGAAGAGGCTGGTCTCGTCGAGCGCGTAGCCCGGCTGCGACTGCTCCTGCGGCACGTGGGGCTGCTGGGGCTGCTGGGGCTGCTGGTGGTCGTAGGCGGCCTGCTGGGCGTCGTAGCCCTGATAGGCGTAGGGGTCGGCCTGCTGGTAGCCGTACGGGTCCTGCTGCTGGGCGTAGTCGGGCTGCTGCGGGAAGCCCGCGTACGGGTCCGGCTGCTGCTGGTAGCCGTAGGCGGGCTGCGGCTCGTACGACGGCTGCGGCGGGGACTGCTGGGGCTGCTGCGCCTGCGCCGGGCGCTCGGCAGGGGTGTCGGTGAGGGCGGCGAGGTCGGCGAGGTAGTCGGCGTCGCTGGAGTGCTGGTAGGTCGTGGTGTCGTCGGCGAGCGCGCCCAGGTCGTCGGTGGCGATCCGGCCGTGCAGCTTCTGCCGGCCCCGGCCGACGGCGTCCAGGGTCTTGGCGAGGACCGCCTCGAAGGCGCCGAGCTTGGCGTCGACGTACGCGTCGGCGTTGTGGCGCAGGGTCTCCGGGTCCTGGCTGCGCTCGGGGGCGTCCTCGTCCTCGTAGCCGTTCTCGTCCAGGCCGGGGCCGGTGCCGAGGAGTTTCTCGCGGCCGCGGCCGACCGAACCGAGGGTCTTGGTGAGGACGACCTCGAAGTTGGCGAGCTTGGAGTCGACGTAGTCGTCGGCCTCGGCGCGGATCTCCTCGGCCTCCTGACGGGCCTCGGCGAGGATCCGGTCGGCCTCGGCCTGGGAGCGGCGGGCGATCTCGGTGTCGGAGATCAGCGAGCCGCGTTCGGCGTGCGCGTTCTCGATGATCCGCTCGGCCTCGAGCCGGGCCTGCTCGACCATCTGCTCACGGTCGCCGATCAGCTCCTGCGCCTGCGCGAGGGAGCCGGGCAGCGCCTGGCGCACCTCTTCCAGCATCGCGAGCAGCTCGGCGCGATTGATCACGCAGGACGCCGACATGGGCATGGCCCGGGCGCCGGCGACCGCGGAGACGATCTCGTCGAGCTTCTTCTGCACGTCCACCTGTGCTCGCCACTCTCTACAGCCGGGATGGAGACGGACGGGACGACTGTAGCCCCATCAGTCCTTGCGCAGGCGCTCGTTCAGGGCCTGCAGGACCAGCGGCGGGACGAGGTGGGAGACGTCGCCGCCCCAGGCCGCGACCTCCTTGACCAAGGAGGAGGAGAGGAAGCTGTAGGTGGGGTTGGTGGGCACGAAGAGGGTTTCGACGCCGGTGAGGCCGTTGTTCATCTGGGCCATCTGGAGTTCGTAGTCGAAGTCGCTGACGGCGCGCAGGCCCTTGACGATGGCGGGGATGTCGCGCTGCTTGCAGTAGTCGACGAGGAGGCCGTGGAATGCCTCCACGCGGACGTTGGCGTACTCGGCGGTGACCTGGCGGATCAGCTCGATCCGCTCCTCGATCTCGAACAGGCCCTTCTTGGACTTGTTGATCATCACCGCGACATAGACCTCGTCGTACAGACGGGAGGCTCGGGCAATGATGTCGAGGTGTCCGTTGGTGATCGGGTCGAACGACCCGGGACAGACGGCGCGGCGCACTTGTGATCCCTCGCTCTCCGGTCCGGTCATCGTGCGTCTTCGCACGTAGAGGCGGCGCGACCGTACCAAAACGTTCCCTCGCCGTAGCGACGGGACCGGATCGCCTCGAAGCCGTCCGGCCAGCGGAATTCGCCGCCCCTGGTGCTGCGCTCCACGGTGACGAGGGCTTCCTCGGCGAGCCAGCCTTCCGAGCGGAGTGTGAGCAGAATCTCCCGAAGATCGTCGTCCGTGACGGCGTACGGGGGATCCAGGAAGACCAGGTCGTACGGCTCGGCGGGGGGTGCCGTCCGGATGACTTGTTCCGCTTTGCCCGCCCTGACCTCCGCGCCGGGCAGGCCCAGATTCCGCACGTTCTCGCGGACGATCCTGGCCGCGCGGGCGTCGGCCTCGACCAGGAGGGTGTGGCTCGCGCCCCGGGACAGTGCCTCCAGGCCGACGGCGCCGGAACCCGCGTACAGGTCCAGGACTCGTTCGCCGTCCAGCGGGCCGCCCAGGAGGGACTGCCAGGTGGAGAAGAGGCCCTCGCGTGCGCGGTCGGAGGTGGGGCGGGTGCCGGTGCCCGGCGGGACGGCCAGTCGACGTCCGCCGGCTGCGCCGGCGATCACGCGGGTCATCTTCGGTCCTTGGTCATGAGTGCCTTCGCGTTCAGTGTGGCTGGTCGCGCCCACGCGGCGGAGCCGCACGTCCACATTGTCCCGCGCGCCGTGGGAAGTCTCCCTCATCCCTTCTCCAGGTACTGCTCCCTCTCCTCGTCCAACAGGGCGTCCAGGGCGGTGCGCAGGCCGGGAAGACGCTGTAGCTCCGGATCCGCCGCCACGAGCGCCGCCGCCTCCTGTCGCGCCTCCGCGATGACCTCCTCGTCCTCGATGACCGCGAGGACCCGGAGGCTGGAGCGGGCGCCGGACTGGGCCTGGCCGAGGACGTCTCCCTCGCGGCGCTGTTCGAGGTCGATGCGGGAGAGTTCGAAGCCGTCGAGGGTGGAGGCGACCGCGTTCAGTCGCTGACGGGCCGCACTGGCCTCGGGCATCTCGGTGACCAGGAGGCAGAGGCCGGGGGCCGAGCCGCGGCCCACGCGGCCGCGCAGCTGGTGGAGCTGGGAGACGCCGAAGCGGTCGGCGTCCATGATCACCATGGCCGTGGCATTGGGGACGTTGACGCCGACCTCGATGACCGTGGTGGCGACCAGGACGTCCGTCTCGCCGGCCGCGAAGCGGCGCATGACGGCGTCCTTGTCGTCGGGGTGCATACGGCCGTGCAGGACCTCGACCTTGAGGCCCTGGAGCGGGCCGCGGGCCAGTTGGTCGGCCACGTCCAGCACTGCCAGGGGCGGACGCTTCTCCGCCTCGGCCTCGGCCTCGGGGGACTTCTTCGCCTTCTTCGGGTCGTCCTCCTCGTCCCCGATGCGGGGGCAGACGACGTACGCCTGGTGGCCGCCCGCCACCTCCTCGCGGACCCGTTCCCAGGCGCGGGCGAGGAAGTGGGGCTTGTCGGCGGCCGGGACGACATGGCTGGCGATCGGGGAGCGGCCGGCCGGGAGCTGGTCGAGGACCGAGGTCTCCAGATCGCCGAAGACCGTCATGGCCACCGTGCGCGGGATGGGCGTGGCCGTCATGACGAGGAGGTGCGGGGGCTGCTTGCCCTTGCCGCGCAGGGCGTCGCGCTGTTCCACGCCGAAGCGGTGCTGTTCGTCGACCACGACCAGGCCCAGGTCGTGGAACTGGACCTTGTCCTCGATCAGGGCATGCGTGCCGATGACGATGCCGGCCTCGCCGGTGGCCAGGTCCAGGAGGGCGTGGCGGCGGGCGGCGGCGCCCATCGAGCCGGTGAGCAGGACCACCTTGGTGGCGTGCTCGGCGCCGCCCAGCATGCCGCCCTCGGCCAGTTCGCCCATCATCTCGGTGATCGAGCGGTGGTGCTGCTGGGCGAGGACCTCGGTGGGCGCGAGCATCGCGGCCTGGCCGCCCGCGTCGACCACGGCGAGCATGGCGCGCAGGGCCACGAGCGTCTTGCCGGATCCGACCTCGCCCTGGAGCAGGCGGTGCATCGGGTGGTCGGTGGCGAGGTCGTCGAAGATCTCCTCGGAGACCTTCTGCTGGCCCTCGGTGAGGGTGAAGGGCAGCCGGTCGTCGAAGGCCGTGAGGACGCCGTCCGGCTTGGCGGCGCGCGGTACGGCCGGGAGCTGGGTGTCGGCGTGCCGGCGGCGGGCCAGGGCGACCTGGAGGACGAAGGCCTCGTCCCACTTGAGACGGGCGCGGGCGTCGGCGATGTCCGCCTTGGTGTGCGGGCGGTGGATCTTGAGGAGGGCTTCGGGGAGCGGGAGCAGGCCGCGGCCCTCGCGGAGGGAGTCCGGGAGGGGGTCCAGGGCTTCCTGGGCGCTGGGCAGCACCGTCTGGACCGCCTTGCCGATCTTCCAGGACTCCAGTTTGGCGGTGGCGGGATAGATCGGGATGAGGGCGCCGGCCCAGGTCTCGACCGCCTCCTCGCCGTCGCCGCGCAGCAACTCGTAGGCCGGATGGGCGAGTTGGAGGCGGCGGTTGAAGACGGAGACCTTGCCGGCGAACATCGCGCGGGTGCCCGGCAGCAGCTCCTTGTGGGGTTTGTGGACGCCGTTGCCGAAGAAGACCAGTTGGATCCGGCCGCTGCCGTCGGTGATCGTGACCTCGAGACGCTGGCCCTTGCCCCGGGGGGCCTTGGCCGAGGCGAAGCTGTGCAGGCGGGCGTCGGCTACCTGGGCGACCACCGTGACGTGCTCGTCCATCGGGAGGTCGGCGAGGTGGGTGAGCTGGCCGCGCTCCTCGTATCTGCGCGGGTAGTGGTGCAGGAGGTCGCCGACGGTGTGCAGGCCGAGGTGCTCGGCCATCACCTTCGCGGTGGCGGGGCCGAGCACTGACTTCAGGGGTTGCTTCAGCGGTTCTTCCAGTGCGGGCACGAGATCCATTGCACACCACGGCACTGACAATGCCGCACACGCTGCCCTGCGGATTCGCCGGGCGCCGCCCCCGCGATTCGTCCGGTGCTGTCCGACAGATCCGGGAAACCCCTGGTCAGGCTTGCTGTTCAGCTCTAGGATGGCGCGCTCCGGCCATCCTTCGCGGTCACCGCCCCATCCGGGACCGCCCGACCCCGCGCCGTACGCACTCCCCCCTCCGGCGCAGTGACGATGGACTCCCAGAGCTCGCAGTCATCCCAGACATCCCAGTCACCTCACCCACCTCATACGTTTCAGGTCGACCTGCGCGGTCTGGTGGACCTGCTCTCCCATCACCTCTACTCCAGCCCCAAGGTCTATCTGCGCGAGCTGCTGCAGAACGCCGTGGACGCCGTCACCGCCCGGCGGGCCGCGGAGCCCGACGCCCCGGCACGGGTGCGGCTGCACGCGGCGGACGGGGGTCTGCGCGTGGAGGACAGCGGCGTCGGGCTCACCGAGTCGGACGTGCACGACCTGCTGGCGACCATCGGCCGCAGCTCCAAGCGGGCCGAGGGGCTGCAGGAGGCCCGGTCCGGCTTCCTCGGCCAGTTCGGCATCGGGCTGCTCGCCTGTTTCGTGGTCGCCGAGCGGATCCGGGTGGTCAGCCGCAGCGCCCGTACGCCCGACGCCCCGCCGGTGGAGTGGACCGCCCGGGACGACGGGTCGTACACCGTGCGCACGCTGCCCGGCGCCGAGCGCCCCGAGCCGGGCACGACGGTGTACCTGACCGCGCGGGCCGGGGCGGCCGAGTGGCTGTCGCCCGAGCGGGTCCGCACCCTCGCCCGGGACTTCGGCTCGCTGCTGCCGTACGACGTCCGGGTGGGCGAGGAGCGGATCACCGATCTGCCGGCACCCTGGGACCGCCCGTACCCGAGTCCGGCCACCCGGCGGGTGGCGCTGGCCCGGCACTGTCACGAGCTGTTCGGGTTCACCCCGCTGGACTCGATCGACCTGGACGTGCCGGTGGCCGGGGTCCGCGGGGTGGCGTATGTGCTGCCTTCGGCGGTCAGCCCGGCCCAGCGGGCCACCCACCGGGTGCACCTGAAGGGCATGCTGCTGACCGAGCGGGCCGAACAGCTGCTGCCGGACTGGGCGTTCTTCGTGCGCTGCGTGCTGGACACCGACAGCCTGCGGCCGACCGCCTCGCGCGAGTCGCTGTACGAGGACGAGACCCTGGCCGCCGTGCGGGACGCGCTCGGCGAAAGGATCCGGTCCTGGCTGACCGGGCTCGCCGCCGGTGATCCCGAGCGGCTCGCGGCCTTCCTCGCCGTGCACCACCTGGGGGTGAAGTCCCTCGCCCGGCACGACGGCGACATGCTGCGCACGATGCTGCCGTGGCTGCCGTTCGAGACGACCGACGGGCAGCTGTCCCTGGAGGAGTTCGCTCAGCGGCACCCGGTGGTGCACTTCACGCGGACCGTCGAGGAGTACCGGCAGGTCGCGCCGATCGCCTCCGCGCAGGGCGTCGGCGTCGTCAACGGCGGCTACACCTACGACAGCGAGCTGATCGAGGCGCTGCCGCGGGTGCGGCCGGGGACGGTCGTCGCCGAGCTGGACGCGGACACCGTGACCGCGCACCTGGACGCGGTGGAGCCGGCCGAGGAGCTGGCGCTGTCGGGTTTCCTGGCGGCCGCGCGGGCGAAGCTCGACCCGCTGGGCTGTGACGTCGTGCTGCGCGCCTTCCACCCGCTGTCCGTGCCCGCGCTGCACCTGGACGACCGGGCCGCGCGGCACGAGCAGGCGCGGGCCGAGGCCGAGGAGCGGGCCGACGACCTGTGGGCGGGCATCCTGGGCTCGCTGCGCGGCAGCGCCCCGCGCGCGCGTCTGGTGCTCAACCACCTCAATCCGCTGATCCGGCGGATCGGTTCACTGGGAGACCCGGAGCTGATCGGCACCGCCACCGAGTCGCTGTACGGGCAGGCGCTGCTGAGGGCGCAGCGTCCGCTCAGGCCGGCCGACTCGGCGCTGCTCAACCGGGCGTTCATCGGCCTGCTGGAGTGGGCCACGCATGGGGGGAACGGTCACTGATGGCTGAGATCACGGACTTCGACGCGCTGCGCCGGGCGATGGCCGAGAACTCCGAGCAGCCGGAGGGCCCGGCCCGCAACGCGCGCGCGGAACAGCTGCTCGCCGAGGCGGAGAAGCTGGACATCCCGCTCGCCGTGATCGAGGCGCTCGGGCACCAGCTGAAGGTCTACAACTACAGCTCCGAGAAGGACAAGATGTTCGTCCCGTTCGCGCGGCTGCTGCGCATGTGGGACGAACGGCCCGAGGACTTCGACGACTACGAGACGCACTCGCTGCACTGGGTCTTCAAGTGGATGTCGGTGGGCATGCTGGACCAGCCGCACATCCCGCTCGCCTCGATCGAGAAGTGGCTCGGCGAGATGGAGCACCGCTACCGGCTCGCCGGGCACTCCGAACGGGCCGTGCGCAGCGCCGAGTTCAGCGTGGCCGCGCACATCGGCGACCTGGCGCGGGCCGAGCGGGCGTACGCCGCGTGGCTGGCCGCCGACCGGGACCGGATGGCCGACTGCCACGCCTGCGAGCTGCACGGGCAGGGCACCTGGCAGGTCAGGCGGGGCCGGGACGCGGATGCCCTCGCGCTGTGGGAGCCGGTGCTGGCGGGCGAGTACAGCTGCGCGCACGAGCCGCACACCGTCCTCGCCTCCTCACTGACCCCGCTGCTGCGCCTCGGCCGGGTGGAGGAGGCCCGCGCGAACCACCTGCGGGGCTTCCGGCTGGTGCGCCCCATGGAGAGCATGCGCGGCGCCTACGCGGACCACGTGGAGTTCTGCGCGCTGACCGGCAACGAGGCCCGCGGCCTGGAGCTGCTCGCCGAGCGGCCGGCGTACTTCACGGACACCGGGCATCCGCGCAGCCGGCTCGACTTCATGGCCGTCGTGACGCTGCTGATGGACCGGCTGACCGGGCTGGGGCTCGGCGAGCGGCGGGTGCCGGGGCCCGCCGGGCGGACGTGGACGGCGCGGGAACTCGCCGCGCACGCGCGCGCGGAGGCCATGGAACTGGCCGAGCGGTTCGACCGCCGCAACGGCACCTCGTACGTCGGCGACCGGGTCCGCGCGCGCATGGCACAACGCCCGCTGGTGGAACGCCTTGCGCTGGGCGTGCGCACGGTGCGCCCCGGGCCCGCGCCGGTGGCCGCTCCCCCGGCGCCGCAGGTACCCGCCGAGCCCGACCTGGCGGCCCTGCTCGCCGAGGCCCGGCGACTGTCGGACACCCTGCGGCCGCACGCGCTGGAGGCCTGGGCGGCGGTCGCACAGGCGGCGCGGGACGCCGACCTGGAACCGCGCGACCGGGCGGAGATCGCCGACCACGAGGCGATGGGCCTGGGCCCCGACGGCGTCGAGCTGTTCGAGCGGGCGGCCGCGCTGTACGCGGAGGCGGGCGACCCCGGCGAGGCGCTCGCGGCACGCGCGCGTGGGGCGTACGTCCGCGCGTTGGGGGGTGCGGTGGACGCGGCCGAGGCCATGGTGGCGAGCCTGTACGACGAGGTGCTCGCGCTGTACGCCGACGAGGCCACCGGGGTACGGCAGACGGCGTCGGTGGTGATGAGCCGGGCCCGGATCCTGATGCGGCGGGTGCACGAGGACACAGCCGGCCCGGCCGCCCGGGCGGCGCTCACGGAGGCCGAGCAGGCGGTGCGCGAAGTGCTGGCCCTGGTCGACGGGCGGGCCGGGGACGAGGTCCGGCTGGCGGCACGGGCCGCCGAGGCACGGGCGATGCTCGCCGAGCTGGCCGCGCACGCCGGGGACGCCGGGCGGGCCGCGGAGCTGTTCCGGCGGGCCGCCGCCGAGTACGTGGCCGCGGGGCTCCCGTGGTTCGCGGTCGAGTACGAGGTGCAGGTCGCCGCCCTCGCCCACTCGGCCGGTGATCTGGCCGGGTCCGAGCGGGCGCTGCGCGCGGCACTGGAGCACGGCGGGCCGTACGTGGAGCCGATCGGGCGGGCGCAGCTGCACCTGCAGCTCGCCGAGGTGGTCGGCGGCCGGGGCGAGGCCGTGGAGGCGGCGGAGCACGCCCTGGAGGCCGCGCACTGGGCCGACGAGGCCGGCGAGGGCGGCACGCTGGGCGCCTGGGCGCGGCAGCAGCTGGGCGGCTTCCTGCTGCGCCAGGGGCGGTACGCGGAGGCCGCCGAGGTGCTGGAGTCGGCGCTGGCGGACCTGAGCGCCGAGACGCACGGCGACGGGGCGGTCGTCCAGGCCCGCTGGTGGCTCGGTGACTGCCTGGGCGAGCTGGGTGAGCACCGGGCGGCCGCCGAACACCGGCTGCGGGCCGCCGACGTAGCCCGGCACTGGCCCGAGCAGCAGGACCACGCCACGCTCGCGCACCTCGCCGCCGAGTCGCTGAGCAACGCCGGGCTGACGGACGAGGCGGAGCAGGCCTACGCGCGCGCGGGCGAGCTGTGGCGCGCGCTCGGCAACCCGCAGTTCCTGGTCCGCTCGCTGCGTGCCCGCGGCTGGCTGGCGCTGCGCGGGGAGTCCGGCGCGGAGAGCGCGCGGCAGCTGATGACGGACGCGGTGCGCGCGTGTGAGCAGGCCCTGGAGTCCGCGCCGGACCCGGTGGCCCGGGACCAGCTCACCGGCGAACTGGGCAACACTCACCGACAGTTCGGCGACCTGCTGGCCCGCTCGGCGGCCGAGGAGGCCGAAGACGACGTGATCCGGGCCGCGTTCGAGGCGGCCCTGGTCCAGATGGACCGGGCGGCCGCGCTGTTCGGCATGCTCGGCGCCGACGGGCTGCACGGCCGTACCGGCGCCGAACTCGCCGCGGGCTGGCTGGAGACCGACCTAGGGCGTCCCGCCGAGGCGGCGGCACGCGCGCGTGCGGTACTCGCGGCCTACGAAGGTACGGGCGACGACGACGAGACCGCGCAGGCCCGACGCGCGGAGGCCACCCAGATGCTCCAGGCGACACAGGCCGACACCTGAACCTGCCCCCGGCGGCGCGCAGGACCAAGGCAAAAGCGCGCCCCAGGTGGTCAGGCCGCAGCATGAGCGTGCTCCAGGCCGCACGCAGGGCAACGCATGAGCACGCCCCCCCGCGGCACGGGCCTGAGCACGCTCCAGGCGGCGCGCGGGCAAGGCGTGAGCCTGCCCATGCCGCACGCAGGACACAAGGCAAAAGCGCACCCCAGGTGGTCAGGCCGCAGCATGAGCGTGCTCCAGGCCGCACGCAGGCGAGGCGTGAGCGCGCCCAGGGCGGCACGCAGGGCAACGCATGAGCACGCCCCAGCGGCACGGTCCGGGGCGTGGGCGTGCCCCAGGGCGCGGCGTGAGTGCCCAGGCCGCGCACGGTGAGACGCAAGCGCGCCCCCAGGAGGGTCAGGCCGAGGCCTGGGCGCGGCCGTCGTTCACTCCACGCCGATGAGCAGCAGCGCGCCCTGTCGGCCGCCCCGGTAGACCACGGTGTCCACCGCGAGGTAGGCATCGCGCACCCGGGTCTGAAGGTGCTCGGCGGCGGTGTGCGGTGCCTCGTCGCCGACGACCAGGGTGACCAGCTCGCCGCCGGCCTGGAGCATGCGGTCCAGGACGGTCTCGGCGGTGGCGGTGACGTCCGCGCCGATCACCGCCACGTCGCCGTCGATCAGCCCCAGGACGTCCCCGGCCTGGCAGACGCCGGCCGTCGTCCACGACTGGTGTTCGGCGACTACGACCTCGGCGTACCGGGTGGCGCCCGCCGCGGAGGTCATCTGGACGACGTCCTCGTCGAACCGGCGCTCCGGCTCGTGCACCGCCAGCGCGGCGATGCCCTGGACCGCCGAGCGGGTCGGGATCAGGGCCACGCGGATCCCTTCGGTACGGGCCTGCTCGGCCGCCGCGGCCGCCGTGTGGCGCAGTTCGGCGTCGTTGGGCAGCAGCACGACCTCGTGCGCGTGGGCGCGCCGTACGGCCTGCACCAGCTCGCCGCTGGCGGGCGGCTCCCCCGGGCGCGCGAGGACGGTGGTCGCCCCGGCCTCGGTGTACAGCGCGGCCAGCCCTTCCCCCGGTACGACGGCGACGACGGCCCGCTGGGCACGCTCGCGCGGCGGCCGCTCGGCGCCGGTGTGGACGTCGCCGAGCCCGAAGTGCGTGATCCGGATCCGGTACGGCCGTCCGGCCTCCACACCCGCCTCCACGGCGGCGCCCGCGTCGTCCACGTGCACATGGACGTTCCACAGCCCGTCGCCGCCGACGACGACCAGGGAGTCCCCGAGGGCGTCGAGCCGCGCGCGCAGCCGGGCCACGGCCGCGTCGTCGGCCTCCAGCAGGTAGATCACCTCGAAGGCGGGGCCACCCGCCTCGGCGCCGTCGGCGCACAGGCCGGCGTCAGGGGCGGCCACGCGCGCGTGCGCGACGTCCTCGGGAACGGCCCCCGCACGCACGTGCGGTCCGGTCCCCGCAGCCGCACCACCGCCCGGCACGCACGCGTGCGCACGCGCGTCGGAGACGGTGACGGTGACGGACGCGGCGTCCGGAGCGCCCGTGGAAGCCTGCCGGCCGGGCACCGCCCCCGGGGTCTCCCCCGTGAACGCCTCCACCAGCGCACCCAGCACCGCCACCAGTCCCCGGCCGCCCGCGTCGACCACCCCGGCCCGCTCCAGCACGGCCAGCTGGCCGGGAGTCGCCGCCAGGGCCGCCCGCGCGCCCGCGTAGGCAGCCCGCGCCACAGTTCCGCAGTCGCCCTCGGCGCCCTCGGCCGCGTCGGCGGCGGCGGAGGCGACCGTCAGCACGGTGCCCTCGACGGGATGGGCCACGGCCTGCCGCGCGGAGTCGGCGGCCCGCCGCAGGGCCAGCCGCAGCCCCGTACCGTCGATGTGCGGCGCCTCACGGCCGGAATCGTCGGCGAGGACCTGCGCCATTCCCCGCAGCAGCTGCGCGAGGATCGTCCCGGAGTTGCCCCGCGCCCCGATGAGCGCCCCGTGCGCCATGGCGCGCACCGCGTCCGCGAGGGACGGCTCCCCGGAGCCCGTCTCGTACCCGGCGAACACGGCCTCCACGGCCGTCGCCGCCGACTCCAGGGTCAGATACAGGTTGGTTCCGGTGTCGCCGTCGGCCACCGGATAGACGTTGATCGCGTCGATCTCCTCGCGAGCCCGCCCCAGTGCCCGGAGCGCCAGACCGCACCAGGTGCGCACCGCGAGAGCATCGAAGAATGTCTGCGGCACCTGCGCCACCTGCGCCTCCCTGAGCCGGCTGGACGTGGGACGCAGCGTAGACCCCGAGGCGGGGTGCACCGGAAGAGGGCCGGGAGCGGGGGCCTGAGCTGCCATGGTAGTTTCGTTGTACGGGCGCAGCCGTTGTATGCTGCTCCGGTTGCCCGATCCGATCGGGCCATTCCCCCTGGCAGCGCCACTCAAGATCTCAGGTCTTAGGATCTCGATCCCGGCATGCCGGGATCAACCGTAAGTGCATCTGAAGTCTTTGGAGTGACCCGTGGCTGCCAACTGCGACGTCTGCGGCAAGGGGCCGGGCTTCGGCAACAACATCTCGCACTCGCACCGCCGTACGTCCCGCCGCTGGAACCCGAACATCCAGCGTGTGCGTACCGTGGTGGGCGGGACGCCGAAGCGCGTGAACGCTTGCACCTCGTGCATCAAGGCCGGCAAGGTCTCGCGCTGACGCTACAGCTGAGCGCGCGGCCACTGCCTGGTTCGCTGCACTGAGCCGGTCCACCTCCGGGTGGGCCGGCTTTTTGCCGTGCCCGCAAGATCACTTGGCCGGACCCACGAGCGCCTGGCCGGACTCACGATCACTTGGCCGGATCACGACCACCTGGCCGCACCACAAGATCACTTGGCTGTGCCCACAGGGTCACCTGGGTGTACTCACGCGATCACTCCGGCGACCTGAACCGCCAGCCGTGGTCCACCGGCCCGATTCCCGCCCCCAGCGCGAAGCCGGCCGCGATCGCCCCGGTGACGTACTCCTTGGCCTGAATGACCGCCTCCGGCACGGACAGCCCCTTCGCCAGCCCCGACGCGATCGCGGAGGCCAGCGTGCAGCCCGTGCCGTGCGTGTGCCGGTTGTCGTGGCGCGGGGCCCGCAGCCAGTGCTCCACCGAGCCGTCCGTGAGCAGGTCCACGGCGTCCCCGGGCAGATGGCCGCCCTTGATCAGCACCCAGCGCGGCCCGTACGCCAGCACGGCCGCCGCGGCCCGTCGTAGATCGTCCTCCGACTCGACCCGTACCCCGGTGAGTTGGATCACCTCATCCAGGTTCGGGGTGGCCACGGTCGCCGCCGGCAGCAGCGTGGTGCGGACCGAGTCCAGGGCGGAGGCCGCGAGCAGCGGGTCACCGTGCTTGGAGACCCCCACCGGGTCGACCACGGCGGGCGCGTCCGTGCCGGAGATCAACTCGGCGACCGCCTCGACCAGTTCGGCCGAGGCCAGCATGCCGGTCTTGACGGCCTGGACGCCGATGTCGTCCACGACACTGCGGTACTGGGCCCGTACCGCCTCCACGGGCAGTTCCCAGGCGCCCTGCACACCCAGGGAGTTCTGCGCGGTCACCGCCGTGATCACGCTCATCCCGTGCACGCCGAGCGCCAGCATCGTCTTCAGGTCGGCCTGGACGCCCGCGCCGCCGCCGGAGTCCGAGCCCGCCACCGTGAGAACCCTGGGGATCATGACTCGATGTCCCCGAAGTGGTCCCAGCCGCCCTTGCTGGTCCAGGGCGCCCCGTCGACCGTCACCTGGGGCAGCGCGGAGGGGTTGAGGACCTCGCCGATGACCTTCCAGCGGGCCGGCAGCTTGGTGTCCGGCGGGAAGGTCGCCACGATCGCGTGGTCCTCTCCGCCGGTCAGCACCCACTGCAGCGGGTCCACGCCGACGGCCTGCCCGATGTCGTTCATCTGCGTCGGGATGTCGATGGCCCCGGATCGGATGTCGATGCGGACCTTGCT
Organism: Streptomyces sp. NPDC048521; assembly: GCF_043199855.1. Lineage (NCBI taxonomy): Bacteria > Bacillati > Actinomycetota > Actinomycetes > Kitasatosporales > Streptomycetaceae > Streptomyces > Streptomyces sp. NPDC048521. The sequence goes on along the minus strand of NZ_JBICWR010000016.1, from coordinate 13,317 downwards.
GGCCTCGGCGATGTGCCCGAGGTCGGCGATCAGCCCGTCGCTGACGTCGCACATGGCGGTGGCGCCGAGGGCGGCGGCGGCCGGACCCGCGTGGTACGGCGGCTCCGGGCGCCGGTGGGCCTCCACGAAGGCGCGCGGTGAGCGGAAGCCCCGGGAGAGCACCGCGTAACCGGCCGCGGACCAGCCCAGCCAGCCCGTGACGGCCACGAGGTCGCCGGGCTGGGCACCGGCGCGGGTCACCGGCTCCTGGTTGCGCAGATCGCCGAGCGCGGTGATCGACACCATGATCGTGTCACCGCGTACGACGTCCCCGCCGACCACGGCGGCGCCCGCGACCTGGCACTCGTCGCGCAGGCCGTCCATCAGCTCGCTCGGCCAGGTGACCGGGAGTTCGGCCGGGACGACCAGGCCGAGCAGCAGCGCGGTCGGTACGGCACCCATGGCGGCGATGTCCGCGAGGTTCTGCGCCGCCGCCTTGCGTCCGACGTCGTACGCCGTGGACCAGTCGCGGCGGAAGTGCCGCCCCTCCAGCAGGATGTCGGTGCTCGCCACCACCCGGCGGTCGGGCGCGGCGACCACCGCGGCGTCGTCGCCGGGGCCGACCCGGACCGCCGAAGTGGTGGTGAGACGGGAGGTGAGCTCCCTGATGAGCCCGAACTCCCCGAGCTCACCAACAGTGCCCTTCATTTCCCTTCGCTCCCCTTCTCTGCCGTGCCGTGCCCGGTCGCGCGTCATCAGTGTCCCCGATACCGTCGAGGTGACCGTCGCCGCGGTCGGGACGACCCTCGTCGCGGTCGAGGCGACCGTCAACTTCCGTCGTGCCCGCACCCTGGCGCGCAAGCCCGGTTCCCGCAGGTCTCCCCGTGGGGAGCGGCGACGCGATACCGTGGCGTTCCTTTTCCCCACATGATCCTCGTGGCCGCCCTGGAGGTTCCGTGGTACAGGCGTACATCCTGATCCAGACGGAGGTCGGCAAGGCGTCGACCGTCGCCGAGACGATCAGCAAGATCCCTGGAGTGATCCAGGCCGAGGACGTGACGGGACCGTACGACGTCATCGTGCGCGCCCAGGCCGACACGGTCGACGACCTCGGCCGCATGGTGGTCGCGAAGGTCCAGCAAGTGGACGGCATCACCCGCACCCTGACCTGTCCGGTCGTGCATCTGTAGCCCCCGTCTACCCTTGGCCGGTGAACATCTTCCGTCACCGGCCCTTCGGCCTGCTCGCGCCCGCGCTGCTGGTCGCGGTCGCGGGCTGCTCCGCAAGCGACGACAGCGCCACGGTGGCGGTTCCCAGCCCCGACGCGAAGACGGCGAAGGTGTGCCGGGATCTGCACCGGGTGCTGCCCGGGAAGCTCGACGGACGGAGCCGCAACGACCCCGAGCCCCGGTCCGCCTACACGGCGGGCTGGGGAAACCCGGCGATCATACTGCGCTGCGGTGTCGTACGGCCGCCGAAGATGATCGATCCCAAGGTGGCCGAGGGGGGCGACCCGGACGCGCTCGCGGGCGGGGTGAACGGCGTCGACTGGCTGATGGAGAAGCAGGGCGACGGCACCTGGCGGTTCACCACGGCCAACCGCGTGGCCTATGTGCAGGTGAGCCTGCCCGAGGGGATGTCCGCGCAGGAGGAGGGCACCGCGGTCCTCACGGACCTCGCGGCCGCCGTCAGGAAGGCGATCCCGAAGGGGATCGCCTCCATGCGGTGAACACCGTGCCGCCCGGTCAGCGCAGCCCGGTCGAGCGGCGCAGCGCCGCCTGCACCAGTCGGTCGATCAGCTCCGGGTAGCTGACACCGGTGGCCTGCCACATCTGCGGGTACATCGAGATCGGCGTGAAACCGGGCATGGTGTTGATCTCGTTGATGACGAACTCGCCGTCCTCGTCGAGGAAGAAGTCCGCACGGACCAGGCCCTCGCAGGAGGCCGCCTCGAACGCCTCGACCGCGAGCCGCCGCACCTCGGCGGTCTGCTCCTCGCTCAGCGGCGCCGGGACGATCCCGGGCGTGGAGTCGATGTACTTGGCCTCGAAGTCGTAGTACGCGTGCGCGTCCGGCGGCGGGATCTCGGCCGGGACGGAGGCGCGCGGGCCGTCCTCGAACTCCAGGACGCCGCACTCGATCTCGCGGCCCCGCACGGCCGCCTCGATCAGGATCTTCGGGTCGTGCGACTGGGCCTCGGCGATCGCCTCGTCCAGGCCGGAGAGGTCGTCGACCTTGGTGATGCCGATGGACGAACCCGCGCGCGCGGGCTTCACGAACAGCGGCCAGCCGTGCTCGCCGGCGAAGTCGACGATCTTCTTGCGGGCGGCGGACTCGTCCTGGGCCCACTCGCGGGGCCGGATCACCACGTACGGGCCGACCTTGAGCCCGAAGGAGGTGAACACCCGCTTCATGTACTCCTTGTCCTGGCCGACGGCCGAGGCGAGTACACCGGAGCCCACGTACGGCACCCCGGACAGCTCCAGGAGCCCCTGCAGGGTGCCGTCCTCGCCGTAGGGCCCGTGGAGCACCGGGAAGACCACGTCGACCTCGCCGAGCGCCTTGGGCACGGAGCCGGGCTCGCTGTAGACGACCTCGCGGCTGCCGGGGTCGACGGGGAGCACCACGCCGCCCTCGACCGACTCGGCCAGGTCCGCGACCTCCGGGGTGCGGCGGTCGGCGATGGCCATCCGCTCCGGCTCGTCGGCCGTCAGCACCCAACGGCCTTCCCGGGTGATGCCGATCGGCAGGACGTCGTACTTCGCCCGGTCGATGGCGCTCAGGACGGCGCCCGCGGTGACCGCGGAGATCCCGTGTTCGGAACTGCGTCCGCCGAACACGACGGCCACGCGCGGCTTGCGCGACGGCTGCTCAGGGCTCTGGGGGAGGTTCTCGGTGCTCATATCGCGTTGAGAGTACCCGTTGGTAGACCCCGGATACAGCGTCGACGGGCCGCCGAAAGGAGGGCGTCGCTCAGCGTCGTTCGGGCTTCGCGCTGCGCGACATCAGCTCCTTGAGGGCGACCACCGGCGGCTTGCCCTCGTGCACGATGTCCACGACCGTCTCGGTGATGGGCATCTCCACGCCGTGCCGGCGGGCCAGATCCGCCACCGACTCGCAGGACTTGACGCCCTCGGCGGTCTGCTTGGTGACCGCGATGGTCTCCTCCAGGGTCATGCCCTTGCCGAGGTTGGTGCCGAAGGTGTGGTTGCGGGACAGCGGCGAGGAACAGGTGGCCACCAGGTCGCCCAGGCCCGCGAGTCCGGAGAAGGTCAGCGGGTCGGCGCCGAGCACGACACCGAGCCGCGCGGTCTCGGCCAGGCCCCGGGTGATGAGCGAGCCCTTGGCGTTGTCGCCGAGCCCCATGCCGTCCGCGATACCGACGGCGAGCCCGATCACGTTCTTCACGGCACCGCCCAGCTCGCAGCCCACCACGTCGGTTTCCGTGTACGGCCGGAAGTACGGCGTGTGGCAGGCGGCCTGGAGGCGCTGGGCGACGGACTCGTCGGTACAGGCCACCACCGCGGCGGCGGGCATGCGGGCGGCGATCTCGCGGGCCAGGTTGGGTCCGGTGACCACCGCGATCCGGTCGGCGCCGACCTTGGCGACGTCGTCGATCACCTCGCTCATGCGCATGGCGGAGCCGAGTTCGACGCCCTTCATCAGGGAGACGAGCACGGTGCCGGGCGCGAGCAGCGGGGCCCACTCGGCGAGGTTGGCGCGCAGGGTCTGGGAGGGGATCGCGAGGACGGTGAAGTCCGCGTCCCCGAGTGCCTCGGCCGCGTCGGAGGTGGCGCGCAGGTTCTCCGGGAGTTCCACGCCGGGCAGGTAGTCGGGGTTGGTCCGGGTGGAGTTGACCGCCTCGGCCAGCTCGGGCCGGCGGGCCCACAGGGTCACCTCGCAGCCCGCGTCGGCGAGGACCATGCCGAAGGCGGTGCCCCATGAGCCGGTGCCCATGACGGCCGCCCGGACAGGCTTGCTCACGTGCCGGTCTCCTGTTCCTTGCCGGTCGGCGCCTCGGTGCGTTCCCTGGTCTGCGCCTGGGTGCGGCGCCGCTGCTCGATCCGCTCCCGGCGCGGATCGTAGGGCGTCTTCGGGGCCTTCTCGCCGCGGATCTGCTCCAGCTGGCGGGTGATGGCCGCCATGATGACCTCGGTCGCCTCCTTCAGCAGGTCCGGGGTCATCTCCTTGTCGTAGAAGCGGGAGAGGTCCACGGGCGGGCCCGCCAGCACGTGGTGGGTCTTGCGCGGGAAGAGGTTGGGCTTCTTGGCGTACGGCGGCAGCAGTTCGTTGGCGCCCCACTGGGCGACCGGAATCACCGGGCACTTGGTCTGCAGGGCCACGCGGGCGGCGCCGGTCTTGCCGGTCATGGGCCAGCCGTTCGGGTCGCGGGTGAGGGTGCCCTCGGGGTAGAAGGCGACGCACTCGCCGCGTTGCACGGCGTCGATCGCGGCCCGGAAGGCGCTGAGCGCGTCCGTGCTCTCGCGGTAGACGGGGATCTGCCCGGTGCCGCGCATGGCGGCGCCGACGAATCCCTTCTTGAAAAGCCCGCTCTTCGCCAGGAATCGCGGAACCCGTCCGGTGTTGTACTGATAGTGCGCGTACGCGAAGGGGTCCACGTGGGAATTGTGGTTCACCACGGTGATAAATCCGCCCTCGGCCGGAATGTTCTCCATTCCACGCCAGTCCCGCTTGATCAGAATCACCAGCGGCGGTTTGCAGATCACCGCGGCAAAGCGGTACCAGAAGCCGATTCTGCGGCGGGGCACAAGGACACCTTCCTCTAGGGACGCCACCCCGGCGGGGGGCCGCACAAGTGTGGCCCCGGGCCGCCGGTCTGTCGAGGACACCGTACGCCCCGACACCCGGACCGCCAGATGCCCCAGGTGACAATGGGCCGGACAAGAGAGGGACGGTACGCCGGTGCAGTGGACCTTGGTCATCCCCCTGAAGCCCCTCACGCGGGCCAAGAGCAGGCTCGCGGACACCGCTGCGGACGGGGTTCGCCCGGGGCTGGCCCTCGCGTTCGCACAGGACACGGTGGCCGCCGCGCTGGCCTGTACGGCGGTGGCGGATGTGGCGGTCGTCACGGACGACGGGCTGGCCGCCCGCGAGCTGGCGGCCCTGGGCGCGCGGATCGTCCCGGACACCCCCGCGGGCGGCCTGAACGCCGCTCTGGCGCACGGCGCCTCCGTCGTACGGGAAAAGCGCCCCTTCGCGGCGGTCGCGACCCTGAACGCCGATCTGCCGGCGCTGCGACCGCTGGAACTGGGGCGGGTGCTGGATGCCGCGGCTGAATTCCCGCGGGCCTTTCTCGCGGATGCGGCGGCGCTGGGTACGACTCTGCTGGCCGCGGGCCCGGGCCGGGAATTGCGACCGGCGTTCGGCATTGATTCCCGTTCCCGGCACCGGACCTCGGGTGCGGCCGAACTCGTGCTGGCGGATGTCGATTCGGTACGGCAGGACGTGGACACCGGCGCGGATCTGCGAGCGGCGCTGGCGCTGGGGGTGGGGCCCCATACGGCGGCGGTGTCGGCGGGGTTGCTGATTCCTGGGTCCTGAGGCGCCCGATACGGGTGCCGGCCAGGCGGTTGCCCCGGGGGCGCGGTACACGGCGCGAGCACGCGGTACGCAGCGGCAGCCCGCGGACGGCCCGCGGCCCGGCGGCGATCCGGCGGAGGCACTACGCTGGCCGCCATGCAGGCCACCGCATACACCTACGACCCCGAGACCCGCAGCGGACAGGTGCTCCTCGACGACGGAACCCCCGTGCCGTACGACTCCGCCGCGTTCGACGCCGGCGGGCTCAGGCTGCTGCGGCCCGGTCAGCGTGTGCGGATCGAGACCGAGGGTGCCGCTGAGGGCCTGCGGATCACCCTCGTAACCCTTCAGACCCTGTAACTGCCCTTACACACGCCGCGGGCCGGGCTCCCGAGGGGAGTCCGGCCCGGCGCGTGAATGCCCTGGCGGCCTTACGACGTCGCCTTGCGGGCGGTGGTCTTCTTGGCGGTGGTCTTGCGGGCCGTCGACTTCTTGGCCGGGGCCTTCTTGGCGGTGACCTTCTTCGCCGGGGCCTTCTGGGCCGTCGCCTTCTTGGCGGTGGTCTTCTTCGCCGCGGTGGTCTTGGCGGTCGCCGTCGTCTTCTTGGCGGGCGCCTTCTGCGCCGTCGTCTTCTTGGCGGTGGCGGTGGTCTTCTTGGCCGCCGCCTTCTTCGCCGTGGTCTTCTTCGCCGCACCCGCCGTCTTCTTGGCGGCGGCCTTCTTGCCGGCAGCCTTGGCGATGGTGGGCGGCGGGCCGGACAGGCTGCCCTTGGGCGCCTTCTTGACGGCGACCTCGCCGCCGCGCGGCAGCTTCTTCGACCCGCTCACCAGGTCCTTGAAGCCCTGACCGGCGCGGAAGCGGGGAACGGAGGTCTTCTTGACCCGAACCCGCTCGCCCGTCTGAGGGTTACGGGCGTAACGGGCGGGGCGGTCCACCTTCTCGAAGGACCCGAAGCCGGTGACCGAGACCCGCTCGCCCGCGACGACCGCGCGGACGATGGCGTCCAGGACATGATCGACAGCGTCGGCGGCCTGCTGGCGGCCACCCACCTTGTCGGCAATCGCTTCTACGAGCTGCGCCTTGTTCACGTCTTCCCCTTCGGAGACATCGCCAGAACGAAAGTGTTCAAGCTTTTTCGCACGTTAGGCAGATATATACCGCAAATCAAACACGAAACGGGCTAATCACCCTTGTGCCGCAACGGACTCGGCCGCCTCGGACGGTTCAGCGGTCCTCGTCGGGGATCCGACCCGCGTCGAGGTCCGCGGTGAACCGCTCGAGCCGCCTTGCCGCGTCGGCGAGATCGTGCTTGGCCGCGGCCGTAATGACCAGCAGCTTCCGGGTCAGCGCCATCCGTACGCCCTCCGGGACTTGCAGTGCGCGCACCCTTCGGTGTGCTTCCTTGAGCTGGTTCGCGACCGCCGTATAGAGCTGGAGTTGGCCGTCGTGTTCCATGCACAGATTGTGCCATCTGGGGCGAGTTGTCGCCTGCGCAGGGTGCAACTGCCGCCGCAAACGGCCTTTTAGGCACTTGCGGAGAACGCGAACACAGCACTCACGTACCCGCACAACATCCCTCTTAACGTGGGGAGTTGAGCGAGCTGCCGGAGCCGGGCAGGGCCGTTCGGGTGCAGACACGGCTGTACCCCCAATCGTGGCGACCGGGGGTACAGAGGGGGTGTTGAGGTGGCCGAAACCCGACCCGCTCAGGGCGGGTGGATCAGACCTGCAGCGTCCGCGGCTTGTAGGCGGGACGCTTGGCCTCGAAGGCGGCGATCTCATCCTCGTTCCGGAGGGTGAGGGAGATGTCGTCCAGGCCGTTCAGCAGCCGCCAGCGGGAGTTCTCGTCCAGCTCGAAGGAGGCGGTGATGCCCTCGGCCCGCACCTCACGCGCCTCGAGGTCCACAGTGACCTCAGCAGTCGCGTCCTTCTCGGTCAGTTCCCACAGCGCGTCCACGATCTTCTGGTCCAGGACCACCGTGAGCAGGCCGTTCTTCAGCGAGTTGCCCCGGAAGATGTCCGCGAAGCGGGAGGAGATCACGGCCTTGAAGCCGTAGTTCTGCAGCGCCCAGACGGCGTGCTCGCGGGAGGAGCCGGTGCCGAAGTCGGGACCGGCGACCAGGACCGTGGCGCCCTGCCGCTCGGGGCGGTTGAGGATGAACTCCGGGTCCTTGCGCCAGGCCTCGAACAGCCCGTCCTCGAAGCCGTCCCGGGTGACCTTCTTGAGCCAGTGAGCAGGGATGATCTGGTCGGTGTCGACGTTGCTGCGGCGCAGCGGCACGGCCCGGCCGGTGTGGGTGGTGAAGGCTTCCATGGTTCTCAGACTCCAGCGGGCGCGGGGACGTCGGTCAGGTCGGCCGGGGAGGCCAGGTGGCCCAGGACGGCGGTGGCCGCCGCGACCTGCGGCGACACCAGGTGCGTACGACCGCCCTTGCCCTGCCGGCCCTCGAAGTTGCGGTTGGAGGTGGACGCGGAGCGCTCGCCCGGGGCCAGCTGGTCGGGGTTCATGCCGAGGCACATCGAGCAGCCCGCGTGCCGCCATTCGGCGCCGGCCTCCTTGAAGACCACGTCCAGGCCCTCGGAGACGGCCTGCAGACCGACCCGCGCGGAGCCCGGGACGACCAGCATCCGTACGCCGTCGGCGACTTTGCGGTCCTTCAGGATCCCGGCGGCGGCGCGCAGGTCCTCGATGCGGCCGTTGGTGCAGGAGCCTACGAAGACGGTGTCCACCTTGATGGAGCGCAGCGGCTGTCCGGCCTCCAACCCCATGTATTCCAGGGCCTTTTCGGCGGCGAGGCGCTCCGAAGCGTCTTCGTACGAAGCCGGATCGGGGACGTCCGCCGAAAGCGGCGCGCCCTGGCCGGGGTTGGTGCCCCAGGTGACGAACGGGGACAGCTCGTCGGCGTTGATGACGACCTCGGCGTCGAAGACCGCGTCCTCGTCCGTCCTCAGTGTCTTCCAGTACGCGACCGCCGCGTCCCAGTCGGCGCCCTCGGGGGCGTGCGGGCGGCCCTGGAGGTAGGCGAAGGTGGTCTCGTCGGGGGCGATCATGCCCGCGCGGGCACCGGCCTCGATCGACATGTTGCAGATGGTCATCCGGGCCTCCATCGAGAGCTTCTCGATGGCGGAGCCGCGGTACTCCAGGATGTAGCCCTGGCCGCCGCCCGTACCGATCTTCGCGATGATCGCCAGGATCAGGTCCTTGGCGGTGACGCCGTCGGGCAGCTCGCCCTCGACGGTGATCGCCATGGTCTTGGGGCGGGCCAGCGGCAGCGTCTGGGTGGCCAGCACGTGCTCGACCTGGGAGGTGCCGATGCCGAACGCCAGCGCGCCGAAGGCACCGTGCGTGGAGGTGTGCGAGTCACCGCAGACGACGGTCGTGCCGGGCTGGGTCAGACCCAGCTGCGGGCCGACGACGTGCACGACGCCCTGCTCGACGTCGCCCAGCGGGTGCAGGCGCACCCCGAACTCGGCGCAGTTCTTGCGCAGCGTCTCCAGCTGGGCCCGGGAGACCGGGTCGGCGATGGGCTTGTCGATGTCGAGGGTGGGGGTGTTGTGGTCCTCGGTCGCGATGGTGAGGTCGAGGCGGCGCACCTGACGGCCGTTCTTGCGCAGCCCGTCGAAGGCCTGCGGGCTGGTCACCTCGTGCAGCAGGTGCAGATCGATGTAGAGGAGGTCGGGCTCGCCCTCGGCGCGCCGGACGACATGGTCGTCCCAGACCTTCTCCGCGAGTGTCCTACCCATCGCTTTCCCTCCGGCCGGCAAACGTCCACCGGCCCAACTAGAGATCTTGAGGAAGCGGCGGCTGCCCTTTTCGGGGCCCCTGAAGTCGTGATTCCGGGCGCCCACCGCCAGGCCCGTTGGTCTGCGGGCCGCTGTGTGGTTCCAGGGTGGCGCGTTCCACGGAAAATTGAACTTGCGTTTCACAGAGTGAGACGTGAGTATCGTTGCATGGACAACAGTAGCGGCGTCGGCGTTCTGGACAAGGCGGCCCTCGTCCTGAGCGCCCTGGAGTCCGGTCCGGCCACCCTCGCGGGTCTGGTCGGGGCCACCGGACTGGCACGACCCACGGCCCACCGCCTGGCCGTGGCCTTGGAACACCACCGCATGGTGGCACGCGACATGCAGGGCCGGTTCATCCTCGGACCGCGCCTCGCGGAGCTTGCGGCGGCGGCGGGCGAGGACCGCCTGCTCGCGACGGCGGGCCCCGTGCTCACCCACCTCCGCGATGTCACCGGCGAGAGTGCACAGCTGTACCGGCGCCAGGGTGACATGCGGATCTGTGTGGCCGCGGCGGAGCGCCTGTCCGGCCTGCGGGACACCGTCCCGGTCGGCTCCACCCTCACGATGAAGGCCGGCTCCTCGGCGCAGATCCTGATGGCCTGGGAGGAGCCCGAGCGCCTGCACCGCGGCCTCCAGGGCGCCCGCTTCACGGCGACGGCCCTGTCGGGCGTACGGCGGCGCGGCTGGGCCCAGTCCATCGGCGAGCGCGAGCCGGGCGTCGCGTCCGTCTCGGCGCCGGTACGCGGCCCCTCCAACCGTGTGGTGGCCGCCGTGTCCGTCTCCGGCCCCATCGAGCGCCTGACGCGCCACCCGGGCCGGATGCACGCCCAGGCGGTCATCGACGCCGCGGCCCGCCTGTCCGAGGCCCTGCGCCGCTCGGGCTGAGCCCCGCACCGTCCGGAACATTGAGGAGGGCCTGCCCCAACGCCGCGGCAGGCCCTCCTCGCTCCCCCGTCCCCCGTGTCAGCCGGTCTTCTCGGTGACCGGCGCCTGCCGCGACCGGTGGGCGAACCGGTCCTTGGCGTACCGGCCCCGCTTCTCCAGCGGTACCTGGCCGTGTGCGGCAGCCAGACCGAACGCCGGCATGTCCGCGTAGATCGACTCGTACGACCCCTCCGGCACGACGTACGTCTCGTGCCAGATCCCGACCTGCCCGCGCAGCGTGCCGCTGCGCTCCTTGCGGTTGATCGTGGCCCACGCCCGGTGGTGGAACGCGTCCGGCGCGGTCGCGTAGGCGTAGAGCTTCTCCTTGGACTCCCAGTACTGCACGACGTAGTACGTGCGCGGCGAGGCCGTCAGCAGCACCTTGGCGCGCAGCCCTCGGGCGGGGTCCTTCTCCAGCTCCCGCAGCATGCGGACCATCGCGAGCATCACGGGCAGCCACAGGCGCACGGCCCGGAAACGGTTGATGCGCATGCCGATCAGCAGGACGACGACGTCACCCTGCGCGTCGGCGGTCGTACGGGACACCATGAGATCCCCCTCGTAGGTGAGCGGCGCTATCCAACTCCCGGTGTTTGGATAGTGCCGTTATCCAAGAAGGAGCGCAAGAGATGCGGCTGGCCGAACTGAGCGAGCGCAGTGGTGTGTCCACCGCGACGATCAAGTACTACCTGCGCGAGGGGCTGTTGCCGCCGGGCCGCCAGATCAACCAGACGACCGCCGAGTACGACGAGGAGCACCTGCGCAGGCTGCGGCTGGTGCGCGCGATGATCCAGGTCGGCCGGATTCCGGTGGCCACGGTCCGGGAGGTGCTGGGGCACGTCGACGACGAGTCCCTGGGCCGCTCGATGCGCCTGGGCGCGGCACTGTGGGCGCTGCCGCAGGTGCCGGAGCCGGACGAGGACGACGAGTGCATCCGGGCCGCGCACCAGGAGGTCGCCGCGCTCCTGGACCGGCTCGGCTGGCAGAACGCCAAGCTGCTCTCGAGCATCTCCCCCGCGTACCGCTCGCTGGTGGTGGCGGTGGCCGCGTTCCGCCGGATCGGCTACGGCTGGGGCGCCGAACAACTCGCGCCCTACGCCGAGTTGATGCACCGGACAGCCGTCCTCGACCTGGACAACATGGAGACGCACCCGTCGGAGGCGGAGCGGATCGAGTTCGCGATCCTGGGGGCGATCCTCAACGAGCCACTGCTGCAGGCGCTGCACCGGCTGGCCCAGGAGGAGGAGTCGACGCGGCGGTACGGCTTCGGGTAGCCGGCGCCGGGCACGACGAAGGCCCTCCGCCGAAGCGAAGGGCCTTCCTGTGGTACCCCCGACCGGATTCGAACCGGCGCTACCGCCTTGAGAGGGCGGCGTGCTAGGCCGCTACACAACGGGGGCATGGACACTGCGTTTCCGCAGGTCCGAGCTGGTCTACCTGGACTCGAACCAAGACTAACTGAACCAGAATCAGTCGTGCTGCCAATTACACCATAGACCAATGATGGTTTAGACCAGTCAGTACCCCCGACCGGATTCGAACCGGCGCTACCGCCTTGAGAGGGCGGCGTGCTAGGCCGCTACACAACGGGGGCCCTAGCGATCCCGAACGGATCAGGATCAGTACCCCCGACCGGATTCGAACCGGCGCTACTGCCTTGAGAGGGCAGCGTGCTAGGCCGCTACACAACGGGGGCTTTGCAGATAAGCTCTGCGAGCTGGCCTACCTGGACTCGAACCAAGACTAACTGAACCAGAATCAGTCGTGCTGCCAATTACACCATAGGCCACTGGAACTCAAGCCCGCTGCGGGGATCTCGTTCTAGTCTGCTCCTCGGGGCTCCGACCTTCCGGCCTGCTCCCCTCGGCGCAGGAAGAACATTACCCGAAGGTGGACGGGGCTCCAAAACGGGTATCCGCGCGGACGAGCGCCGGGAGTTCGGCGAGGGTCGAGATCCGGTGCGCGACCACCTGCCCGACGGCCCGCGCGTAGGCGGCGCCGCGGTCGATCCACACGGACAGCAGCCCGGCCTCGGCGGCGCCCCGTCCGTCGATCTCCGGGTGGTCGCCGACGTACGCCACCTCGTGCGGTGGCAGGCCCAGCGCCTCGCAGGCCGCGAGGAAGGCGCGGGCCGCCGGCTTGGAGACGCCCAGCTCGGCGGCGCACAGTACGACCTCGAAGCGGTCGAGCAGGCCGAGGGTGCGCAGCTTGTGTTCCTGGACGGTGATGCTGGAGTTGGACAGCACCGCGTGCCGGTGGCTGGCGGCCAGGGCCTCCAGGGCGGGCAGGACGTCCGGGAAGAGGCTCCAGGCGGCCTCGTAGTGACCGATGTAACGCTGGAACCAGGCGTCGCACTCGTCGTCGGTCGGTTCCGCGCCGAGGAACACGCGGACGCGGTCACGCCGCTGGTCCTGGAAGGAGCACTCCCCCGCCGCGTACCGCGCCCACTGCCGGTCGGTGATCTCGCGCCACCGCACCAGGGCCTGCTCGGGGCTGTCGTACCCGGCGAGCAGCCCCTCGGTCACCAGGTGCGCCCGCATGCCCTCACGGTCCGCGGTCGTGTAGTCGAACAGGGTGTCGTCCACGTCCCAGACCACTGCTCTGATCGTCATGACACCGACGGTACCGCCGGACGGCTGGCAGACTGGGGCCATGAGCGAGTACCGCGTCCAGTTCACCGTCGAGGCCCGTGCGACCTACGACGCCCTGCCCGCGGAACGCCGAGCGCAGTTGGACAGGGCGGTACGCGTACTGGCGCGCGACCCGTTCCGGAAGAACTCGACTGCCCAGCTCGGCCCGGACGAGCACCTGCGCAAGGCGTACGTGGCCCCCGGCGTGATGCTGGAGTACATGGTGGCCGGCGCGATCATGGTCATCGTCGTCCTGGAGATCTTCGACGAGAACCACTACCTGATCGACGAACCCGACGCCCAGTGACCCATGCGTGAGGGGCGGCACCCAGGATCCCGGGTGCCGCCCCTCACGCATGGGTCGACTAGCGCGTGTCTCTTTGGTCGGTAAGTCAGTTGATCGGATATGCCTGTCCGATTAGTGATCACTGATGCGATGTGGGACCGGATCGAGCCGTTG